>NZ_JBIBEN010000017.1:0-228956 GCF_042955065.1 Streptomyces sp. NPDC012510 | reverse complement strand
ATGCTCCGCGACGGCACCTTCTACGAATCACGGCTCCCCGAAGCAGCCACCGCATGACCAGCCGGGCCTTGACGAAGGACATAGAGGCACCCCCCCGCACCCGCGCCCGTCAGACGACCGGCGCGCCGTACCCGTCCTTCGGCTGCTCGTCCTCGAAGGCCTCGGGATCCCGAGGCCCGAACAGAGCCGTCAGCCCCAGTTGGACGAGCAACCCCGCCAACGGCCACGCCAGCAACGCCCCCTTCGCCGCGAGCTTCAGCGGCGCGGAGAACGTCACGCCCTGCCCGACCTCCTTCGCCCGCGCGGCGACATCCATCCCGGGACCCAGCCACACTCCGAGCCGCCAGGCCAGCACGGCCCCCAGCAGCCCACCGACCATGAGCGCCACGACGAGCGGCACACCGCCACGCCGCCGCAGCAGGAAGACCACGAGTCCGCTCACCGCGCCCATGGCCAGCGCCAGCAACGTGAACGTGCCGTCGACACCGACGGCCTGCTCGCCCTCGGTGTCCTTGAAGTAGACCGCCGACCCGTCGGAGACGAGCGGCACATGCGGCGCCAGCCACCACCACAGCACTCCGAGCAGCGCACCCCCGAGCAGGGCCATGACCACGGTGACGACGACGGCCTCGATCAGCTCGGTCTTCAGCCCGGGGCCGGCCGGCTTCTCCGGCTCGTACCAGAGATGCCCCTCGCCCCCACCGCTGGTGGGCGGCGGAGCCCAGGGGTCGTTCGGCGGCTGGTTGTGCGGAGGAGGAGTCAACGGTGCGGTCACTCTGCCATCGTGCCAGGCCGGGCTGTGCGCCGCGTCACCGGACGGCGGCCCGACGATACGCCCAGGTGGCGACCGCGAGCGAGACGACACCGACGCCCGCGCACACGGCGAGGTCACCCAGGACGAACGCCCAGTCGGGATTCGGCGCGAACGTCCGCGCGAAGGCCTCCACGCCGTACGTCGAAGGCAGGAGATCCCGTGCGAACTGAATGAAGCCCGGCATCCGGTCGGCCGGCAGCACACCCAGCAGCAGCGCCGCCGACATGCCGAGCTGCCCGAGCACGGTGGCGAGTTCCGGGCGCGGGGCGAGCAGTCCCAGCGCGGCGCCCAGTCCGGCGAGCGCGGCCCCGGCGAGCGGGATCACGGCGACGAGCACCCAGAGGTGGACCATCGGCAGGCCGAAGAGCACGCATCCGAAGACGGCGGTCACCAGGGTGCCGGGGACGGTGAAGGAGGCGTACGCGCCGGCCGCGCCCAGCACCACGGCCGCCGGTGGCACGGGCAGGGTCGCGTAGTGGTCGAGGCCACCGCTGGACCGTAGCTGCCCGAAGTACTGGGCCAGCAGGTTCAGCGCGACGAAGGCCACGACGAGCACCGACGAACCGGCGACCACCGCATGCGCCTCGGCTCCGCCGTCCACCACACCGCGCATCAGGATCATGATCCCGATCGACTGGAAGGTGGCCACGAACAGCAGCGGGATCCGCGCGACCCGTGCACGGGAGAGCTGCGCCCGGTACACCGCGCAGAGCGACGGCCACAGCCGCGCGCGGGGCCCGAGCTCGGCGGCTCCGCGCTCCGCGTGCTCCTCGACGGCCAGGGCGCTGCCCGGCAGGATCTCGGCGGGTACGACACTCACGTCGAGCTGCTCCTCTTCGCTTCGGCTGTCGCCCATTCTCGTACGGCCGCGGCAGCCCTGCCGTTCACATCCGCACCGGCTGTTCTCCGGATCACGCCCGCGTCCCTCACCCCTTGACCAGCCCCTGTGCGCTGCCCGCGCTGCCGCCGAGCGCCAGGTAGACGTCCTCCAGGCTCGGTGTGGCGAGCGTGAAGTCGTCGAGCGCGACGAAGGCGGCGCCCCCGGTCACGGTGGCCACCACGGCGCGGGCTTCCTCCGGGGCCAGCCGGAGTGTCCAGCGGCTCCCGGACTCCACTGCGCGCGGGCGGAGCGCGGCGACCTCGGGCACGTCCAGCGGGGCCTTCTCGCGCCAGACCAGTTCGACACGGACCTCGCCCGCGACCCGCTCTTTCAGTCCGGTCGGCGTGTCGCAGGCGATGACACGCCCTTTGTCGAGGACCGCTACCCGGTCGAGCACGGTCTCCGCCTCGATGACGTTGTGGGTGACCAGCAGCACGGTGGTGCCCGACTCGGCGCGGCGCCGGTCGACGGCGGCCCACACCGCGCGCCGGGCCACCGGGTCCATACCGCTGGTCGGCTCGTCGAGGACCAGCAACGGCCGCTCACCGACGAGCGCGGTCGCGAAGCAGGCGAGCCGCCGCTGCCCGCCGGACAGCTTCTTCAGGGGCCGGGCGGCGAGCTCGGTCAGCCCCAGCTCCGCCAGCACGGCGTCCCGCTCGGCCCGCGCCCGCCGTACGTCGAGTCCCCGCAGCCGCCCGGTGGTCTCGGCGGCGAGCGCCACGGTCAGCTCGTCGAGGGCGGTCGACTCCTGCCCCAGATACGCGAGGATCCGCGCGGCCCGCTCCGGGTGCCGCACGATGTCATGGCCCAGGATCTCCACGGTGCCGTCATCGGGCCGCATCAGCCCGGTGAGCTGCCGAACGAGCGTGGTCTTGCCCGCCCCGTTGGGACCGAGCAGCCCGAAGATCTCCCCGCGCCGGACCTCCAGCGCGACCGCGTCATTGGCCCGCACCTCGGGAGTCCCCGGTGCCCCGCGCCGCCCGCGCGTCGCCGGGTACGTCTTGGTCAGTCCCCGCACAGCACACACGACGCCCCCACCCTGCCGGACCGACTGTGCCGTACGCGTACTCACGAGGGACGAGCCTACGGGGTCCTGGGTGCCGCATTTCCTCTGGGTCGCCCAGCCGAGCCCCCAAGGGGCGGGGACACCGCACTACCAGCCACGACACATGCGCAGCCGCCCCCAACAGTCGGCCCCGAGCCGCTGGGCGCCTTCAGCGCTCTCCCGCCGGCGCGTGCTCGGCCCCCGTCCGCGCATCGATCTCCCGCCAGAACCCGGCGCGAATCGCGTACCGGTCGTGCTCGTCGATCTGGTCGTCCTTGTGTGCCAGCAACCCGAACCGGGCCGCGTACCGCAGCAACTCCCCGTCCACCCGGTGCGGAACCCGCGGATACATCCCCGACAGCTTCTGCAGATGGGACTGGTCGGTCAGCCGTGCCATCCACCGTCGCGCGAACACCTGTCCGACCTCGAAGGGGTCGCCCCCGACGGTCGTGATGTCCTCCTCCCGGTCGGCCCACCGCTGCTCCGCACTCGTGAGCTGCGCCAGCGTCGGCATCGCGGCCGCCTCCGGCGGCTCCGCCGCGCCGCCGGGCCGGTCGACCCACCCCTTGTCGGACGACCACCGCAGCGTCGCGGTGGCCGGGTGCTGCACGGCGTGCGCCCCCGGCCCCCGCATCGCCGCCAGATCCTTCGGTGTCGGTACGCCCTTGGGTGTGGCCGTCCGCTCCTCCGTCCCGTTCGGCGAGGCGTCGGCCGCCGAGGCGTGCTCGGGCTCCACGGGCGCCCGCTCGGCGGCGGCGTGGGCCGACTCCGGCAGCGGCGCCGAGAGGATCGCGGCGATCTCCGGCACCGGCCGCGGCGCGCAGGCCCCGCCGAGGTCCTTGGCCCGTACGGCCTTGGTGATCCACATCCGGTCGAGCACGCGCCGCTCGTCCGCCTCGGCGACCAGGTCCTCGGACTGGTTGTAGTCACCGTCGGCGGCCTGCACCGCCCACAGGTGCACGGCGACGCCGTGCTCCTTGGCGGCCATCATGCCCGGCAGCAGGTCCCCGTCGCCGGTCACCAGGACCACGTCGGAACAGGCGCGGTTGCGGGCCAGCTCGGTCAGCTCGGCGTGCATGGCGGCGTCCACGCCCTTCTGTGCCCACCGCCCGTCGCTGCGGGTCAGGGCGCCGAGCCGTACGGTCACCCGGGGCATCACGCGCAGCCTGCGGTGCTCGGGCTGCGGGACGCGGTCGGGGGCGCCGTCGAACCAGTAGATGCGCAGCAGCGGCCGCTCGGTGTCGGCCTCGGCGCGCTCACGCAACCCCTGGATGAGGGCGGCGTGATCGACGGAGATGCGGGAGCGGGAGGGTTCCCCGGCGAGGAGGCTGGCAGCCGCGCCGAGCAGATACCCGGCGTCCACCAGGACGATGCAGCGGTCCACGCGATCCACCCTCTTTCCGGGAGGTTTGCTTCGGGCTTCCTTCGAGTCTGCCCGACCACGCGGAGGTTAACGGCCGGAACTCGATCTTCGGCGTGGCGATTCGCCGATGGGGCCCGTCGTCGTGGCACTCGCTTCGACCACTCTCGTCACGGACGGTGATTTTCCAACATGCGCGCCTTGTCGTGTCATGTGAGTCTGGTCGCGGCCCTGGCCCCTAGATCCCCCACAGGAGGCAGATCACCATGGCCAAGAACAAGAAGCAGGACCGCAAGCAGCCGCAGTCCGAGCGCGCACGGCAGGAGACGCAGCGCTCCCCGGTGGAGCCGCAGTCCGAGCAGCACGCGACCCCGATGACGCCCGGCGACATGGCCCGCAAGGGGCGGCACAAGCGCTTCGGTCACAACTGATCTGCGTGCACGGGCTGTTGCAGCCCGGGTACACCGAGGGGCGCATCCGGTGATCCGGATGCGCCCCTCGCGCGTGTGCGCCCGTCGGCCCGCCGGGGCCCGCTCAGCCGGCCAGGCAGGACGGGCCGAGCAGCACCTTCAGGTCACCGAACAGGGCAGGGTCGGGCTTCACCCGGTGCCGGTCGAGGCGGAGGACGGTCGTCTTGGTCGGGCCCTGGAGTCGGATGCGGACCTCGCTGTCGCCCTTGTGGTGGGTGAGGATCTCGCCGAGCCGGCTGACCATGGGCGGGGTGACCCGGGTGGCCGGGATGGTGAGGATCACCGGGGCGTTGGTGCCCGCGTTCGACAGGTCGGGGACCTGCATCTCCATCGCGACCAGCCGCGGCACATCCTCGCGCTTGTCCAGACGGCCCTTGACGAAGACGACCGCGTCCTCGACGAGTTGGGTCGAGACCAGTTGGTAGGTCGCCGGGAAGAACATGCACTCGATGGAACCGGCGAGGTCCTCCACCGTGGCGATCGCCCAGGCGTTGCCCTGCTTGGTCATCTTGCGCTGGAGGCCCGAGATGATGCCGCCGATGGTGACGACCGCGCCGTCCGCGTGCTCGCCGCCGGTGAGCTGGGCGATGCCCGCGTCGGCCTTGTCCGACAGCACGTGCTCCAGCCCGAAGAGCGGGTGGTCGGAGACATAGAGACCGAGCATCTCCCGCTCCTGGGCGAGCAGATAGGTCTTGTCCCACTCCTCGGTGGTGAACTCCACGTCAAGCCCGAAGCCCGGCTCGCTGCTCTCCTCCTCGCCCATGCCGCCGAAGAGGTCGAACTGGCCCTCGGCCTCCTTGCGCTTGACCGCGACCACGTTGTCGATCATCGAGTCGAAGTGCGCGGTGAGGCCCTTGCGGGTGTGCCCCATCGTGTCGAACGCGCCCGCCTTGATCAGCGACTCCGTGGTGCGCTTGTTGCAGGCGACCGCCTCGACCTTGTCGAGGTAGTCGGGGAAGGAGGCGTACTTCCCCTTGGCCTTGCGGCTGCGGATGATCGACTCGACCACGTTCGTGCCGACGTTGCGCACGGCTTCGAGGCCGAAGAGGATCACGTCGTCGCCCTGGGCGGCGAAGTTGTGCTCGGACTCGTTGACGTTCGGCGGGAGCACCTTGATGCGCATGCGCCGGCACTCGTTGAGGTAGACCGCCGACTTGTCCTTGTCGTCCTTGACCGAGGTGAGCAGCGCGGCCATGTACTCGGCCGGGTAGTTGGCCTTGAGGTAGGCGGTCCAGTAGGAGACGAGTCCGTACGCGGCGGAGTGTGCCTTGTTGAAGGCGTAGCCGGCGAAGGGGACCAGGACGTCCCACAGGGCCTGGATGGCCTCGTCGCTGTAGCCGTTCTTCTGGGCGCCGGCCTGGAAGATGGTGAAGTTCTTCGCCAGTTCCTCGGGCTTCTTCTTGCCCATCACACGGCGGAGGATGTCGGCCTCACCGAGCGAGTACCCGGCGATGATCTGGGCGGCCTTCTGCACCTGCTCCTGGTAGACGATCAGGCCGTAGGTGACCGCGAGGACCTCTTCGAGCGGCTCCTCCAGTTCCTTGTGGATCGGCGTGATCTCCTGGCGCTTGTTCTTGCGCTCCGCGTAGTTGATGTGCGAGTTCATGCCCATCGGGCCCGGCCGGTAGAGGGCCGAGACGGCGGAGATGTCCTCGAAGTTGTCGGGCTGCATCTGGCGCAGCAGGGAGCGCATGGGGCCGCCGTCGAACTGGAAGACGCCGAGGGTGTCGCCGCGGCAGAGCAGTTCGAAGGTCTTGGGGTCGTCCAGCGGGAGGGCGAGCATCTCCAGGTCGATGCCCTTGTTGGCCTTCACCATCTTGATGGCGTCGTCCATGATCGTGAGGTTGCGCAGGCCGAGGAAGTCCATCTTCAGCAGGCCGAGCGACTCGCACTGCGGGTAGTCCCACTGGGTGATGGTCACGCCGTCGGTGTGCCGCACCCAGATCGGGGCGTGGTCGACGATGGGCTCGCTGGACATGATCACGCCGGCCGCGTGCACACCCATCTGCCGGACCAGGCCCTCGACGCCCTTGGCGGTGTCGATGACCTTCTTCACGTCCGGTTCGTTCTCGTACATCGACCGGATCTCGCCCGCCTCGCTGTAGCGCGGGTGGGAGGGGTCGGTGATGCCGTTGAGGTCGATGCCCTTGCCGAGGACGTCGGCGGGCATGGCCTTGGTGAGCCGGTCGCCCATCGCGTACGGGTAGCCCAGCACGCGCGCGGAGTCCTTGATGGCGTTCTTCGCCTTGATCTTGCCGTAGGTGCCGATCATGGCGACCTTGTCGGCGCCGTACTTCTCGGTCACGTACCGGATCACCTCGACGCGCCGGCGCTCGTCGAAGTCGATGTCGACATCGGGCATGGAGATGCGCTCGGGGTTGAGGAACCGCTCGAAGATCAGACCGTGCGGGATCGGGTCGAGGTCGGTGATGCCCATGGCGTACGCGACGATCGAGCCGGCCGCGGAACCTCGGCCGGGGCCGACCGCGATGCCCTGCTTCTTGGCCCACATGATGAAGTCGGCGACCACGAGGAAGTAGCCCGGGAAGCCCATCGAGATGATGGTGTCCATCTCGTACTCGACCTGCTTCATGCGGTCGTCCGGGATGCCGTCCGGGAAGCGGCGGTGCATTCCGCGCATGGTCTCCTCGCGGAACCAGCTGACCTCCGTGTAGCCCTCGGGGATGTCGAACTTCGGCATCAGGTTCCGGGCCTCGAACATGCCGGTGGTGTCGATCTGCTCGGCCACGAGGAGGGTGTTGGCGCAGCCCTCCTGCCAGGCGTCCGAGGAGTCGATGGCGTACATCTCGTCCGTGGACTTCAGGTAGTAGCCGGTGCCGTCGAATTTGAAGCGGTCCGGGTCGGAGAGGTTCTTGCCGGTCTGGATGCACAGCAGGGCGTCGTGCGCGGTCGCCTCGTGCGCGTATGTGTAGTGCGAGTCATTGGTGACCAGCGGGGGGATGCCGAGCTTCTTGCCGATCTCCAGCAGGCCGTCGCGGACCCGGTGCTCGATCTCGATGCCGTGGTCCATCAGCTCCAGGAAGTACCGGTCCTTGCCGAAGATGTCCTGGTACTCCGCCGCCGACTTCAGTGCCTCGTCGAACTGGCCGAGGCGCAGCCGGGTCTGCAGCTCGCCGGAGGGGCAGCCGGTGGAGGCGATGAGGCCCTCGGACCACTGGGAGATGGTCTCCTTGTCCATCCGGGGCCACTTCTGCAGCCAGCCCTCGGCGTACGCGTCCGAGGAGAGCTTGAAGAGGTTGTGCAGGCCCGTCTTGTTCGCCGCCCAGATCGTCTTGTGGGTGTAACCACCGGAACCGGACACGTCGTCACGCTTCTGGTGCGGCTGGCCCCACTGGATCTTGCGCTTGTTGCGCCGGGACTCGGGGGCGACGTACGCCTCGATGCCGATGATCGGGGTGACGCCGGCCTTCTTCGCGGAGTGGAAGAAGTCGTACGCCCCGTGCAGGTTGCCGTGGTCGGACATGGCGATGTGGGTCATGCCCATCTCGTTGCACGCGTTGAACATGTCCTTGAGCCGCGCGGCACCGTCCAGCAGCGAGTACTGGGTGTGGACGTGCAGGTGCGTGAACGGCGGCTTTGACACGGCTTCGGCCTCCAGGGGACACGGGGAAAACAGGCGTGGAAAACGGGCGTGAACGACTTCCCCACGGGCTGCGGACAGTCTGGGGGACAGCGTCGAAGTCTATGCCTCGGGACTGACACGAGGAGGGGGCTCCCCCGTACCTTTCGGGGAGGAGTCGTGGGCACTCCCGCGACTCCTCGGACGTTGAGAAGCCGACCCACCCGTGATCCCCCAGGAGGCACCCAGCGATGTCGGTTCCGCAGCTCGACGACGAGCGACGCGGCGAGGAGATCCTCGCCGTCTTCGACACCGCCTTCGGCCGGCTCCTGGCCGCCGACCCGGCCGCGTTCCGCGTGAAGTTCCGGAAGATGGCGGCCTCGGCCTTCGCGTTCTACCGGGGCACGGCGTGCCTGTTCTACAAGGACCTGGACCAGGAGAAGACGGGCGGGCCCTACCTGGACGAGCGGACCTCGCGCGTGTGGATCCACGGCGACCTGCACGCGGAGAACTTCGGCACGTACATGGACGCCACGGGCCGTCTGATCTTCAACGTGAACGACTTCGACGAGGCGTACGTCGGCCCCTTCACCTGGGACCTGAAGCGCTTCGCGGCCTCCGTGGCGCTCATCGGGTACGCGAAGGCGCTCAGCGACGAGCAGATCACGGAGCTGGTGGAGATCTACGCGGCCGCCTACCGCGAGCGCATCCACGCCGTGGCGGCGGGCGCCAAGCGGGACGAGGTGCCGCCGTTCACGCTGGACACCGCCGAGGGCCCGCTCCTGGACGCGCTGCGGGACGCCCGCTCGCTGACCCGCTTCGGCCTGCTGGACTCGATGACGGAGATCCGTGACTTCGAGCGCCGCTTCGCGCCGGGCGGCGGCTCCATCGAGCTGGACGCGGCCACGCGCTACAAGGTGCTGGCCGCCTTCGACGGCTATCTGGAGACGCTCCCCGAGTCCTCGCTGACCCGCCCGGACTCGTACCGGGTGAAGGACGTCGTCGGCCGCCGGGGCATCGGCATCGGCTCGGCGGGGCTGCCGTCGTACAACATCCTGCTGGAGGGCAACAGCGACGCGTTGGAGAACGACGTCGTGATCTACATCAAGCAGGCCCAGACCCCGGCCGTCTCCCGGCACATCACCGACCAGCGGATCCGGGAGTACTTCGAGCACGAGGGCCACCGCACGGTGATCTCGCAGCGGGCCCTTCAGGCGCACGCCGACCCGTGGCTGGGCTGGACCGAGCTGGACGGCGCCGGGCAGCTGGTCGCCGAGGTGTCGCCGTACGCGGTGGACCTGGACTGGAGCGACATCGACGACCCGGAGGAGATCGCGGCGGTCGTCGCCGACCTCGGCCGGGCCACGGCCACCATGCACGCGGCGGCGGACGACCTGACGGGGCAGTCCCTGGTGCCGTTCTCCACGGAGCGGGCCATCGACGCGGCCATCGCGGCCGACGAGGAGGGCTTGGCGCCGCTCCTGGTGGACTTCGCGCACTCCTACGGGGCACGCGCGCGTGCGGACCACCAGATCTTCGTCGACCTGTTCCGCAACGGCCGGATCCCCGGCCTGTAGACGTCCGTCGTCCACCGTCGGCGGCAAGGGGCCTTAGCGGCGAGGGGCCTTTAGCGGTCCCTTACGTGAGCGCATGGGAGACTTTCCAACGCCATGGACATATCCGGGACCCCTCTCAGAGCCGTACGCGCGGCGCTGTTCGCGACGGTCGTCGTGACGCTCGGCACCGCGTCGCACGTGTTGCTGTCCGGGGTCCCGCTGCCGCTGACGACCGTCGCCGTGATCGCCGGCGCCGTCTTCGCCGTCTCGTACGCGCTGGCGGGCCGAGAGCGCGGCTTCGGCCGGATCGCCGGTGTGCTGGTTCCGCTGGAACTGGCCGCCGACACCGTGTTCACCGCCGGTCAGCACGCCTGTTACGGCGAGGCGGGCGGCCCGGTCACGGGTCCGCTGCGCCAGCTCGGGCTCGATGTGTTGTGCGGCGGCAGCGTCGGAGCACCGCTGGCGCGGGTCACCGGAGGTTCCGAGCGGGCGTCCACGCTGCTGGCCGGTGCCGGCCCGGCCGCCGCCTGGCTGCTGCTCGCCGCGCACATCGGCGTGGGGCTGTTGGCCGCCGCCTGGCTGCGGCGCGGCGAGCGGGCGCTGGCCCAACTGCTGGACGCCGCGGTCGCCGCCGGGTTCCGGCCGCTGCTGATCGCGGTCGCGGTGGTCGCGGTACTGCCCGCCCGGGCGGAGCACCGGCCGACGCGCACCGCGCACCGCCCGGCCACCGCCCGCACCCTCCTCCACACCCACTCCCTGGGACGGCGTGGACCGCCGTGCTCGGTCACCTTCGCGTGACCACTTTCGGTCACCTTCGCGTGACCGCTTCTGGTCACCTTCGCGTGACCGCTTCTGGTCACCTTCGCGTGACCACCTCCTGAGCAGGAGCAGGTCCCCGACCACACGTACACACGTTTCCGCGCACCACGCGTGCGCGTCCCCAGGGAGTTCACCCACATGAGCAAGCGGAACAGCAACGCGGCGAAGTCGGCGGCCCGTGAGCGGCTGCGCCTGGAGCGCGAGCGTCAGGCCAAGCGGGCCAAGGTCAGGCGGCAGGCGATCGTGGCGTCCTCGATCGTCGCGGTCCTCGCGATAGCCGGCGGCATCGGCTACGCCGTCGTCCAGAACGGCAAGCCCACGAAGTGGGAGGAGGCCGCCGACGCCAAGGTGGTCGCCCCCGCCAACACCTCGGGCAAGAACGGCACCACCGTGCTGATCGGCGACTCCAAGTCCGACAACGTGGTCCACCTGTACGAGGACCCGCGCTGCCCGGCCTGCGCCAGCTTCGAACAGACGGTCGGCGAGACGGTCGACAAGGGCATGGAGGACGGCGACTACAAGCTCTCCTTCACGCTCGGCACCTTCCTCGACGGCAGCCTCATGGGCGAGGGTTCGAAGAACGCCCTCAGCGCGCTCGGCGCCGCCCTGAACGTCAGCCCCGAGGCGTTCCTCGACTACAAGGCCGCCCTGTACTCCGCCAAGTACCACCCCTCGGAGTCGACCGACGAGTTCGCCAAGGACGGCTATCTGATCAAGGTGGCGAACACGGTCGACGCCCTGAAGAACAACAAGGAGTTCCAGGACGCCGTGGAGAAGGGCACCTACGACGCCTGGGCGATGAGGATGAGCAAGTCCTTCGACGACGCCGAGGGCGTCCGGTCGACCCCGACCATCAAGATCAACAACAAGAAGATCACCAACCCGTCCTCACCCGCCGAGTGGGAGACGGCGCTGAAGAACGCGGGGATCACCAAGTAACGCCTGCACGCCGGTGCCCGCGCCGTGCGCTTGCGCCGCGGGTTTTCGCCGCCGGTTTGCGCCGCCGGTTTACGCCGTTCGCCCCCCTGAGTGCGGGCACCCTCTGAGGATTCCCTCGGGGGCGCCCGCACTCATGCCCGGCTACGGCGCGATGAAGGGCTTGACCCGCTTGCGGTAGTCCTTTGGTTCGACCTCGTTGTAGTACTTGTCCGCGTCCTCGCCCTCCGAGGTGAAGATGTAGTACGGGCACTCGTCGGACTCGACCTTGCCGGTGTGCTCGTACCGTTCCTTGCCGGTGCGCGCCTCGACCACGCGCAGCCGGTACGCGGTGTTGTACGTCCGGATCTTGAGCGGCTTGCCGTCGGCCTCCATGTCGCAGACCTTGCCGGTCGCGGTGGCCTTGGTGCGCTCGACGCAGACGACCAGCTCCGCCTGGGCGGGCTTGTCCCCGTAGTCGAGGAACCAGCCCTTGGGAAAGTCGCCGTCGGCGGGCACACCGCTCGTCCAGCCGTCACCGGTGCTGTTCATGAGCTGTGCCGGGTGCACGGTCTTCTTCTTGGGGTCATAGGCCGGCAGCCCAGCGAAGCCGAGCCCGTCCGTGCAGACCCGCTCCAGGTCCTGGGTGGTCACCGGCACCTCCGGTTCGTCCTCGGCGGCACCGGCGGCCCCGGCCGCCGACGACCCGCCGCTCCCTCCCCCGGAGGTCCCGGAGGTCCCGGAGGGTGACGAACACCCGCACAGGACCATGCCCAGCACTCCGGCGGTGACCCACATCCGGGCACGCTGCATTGACGACCTCCCTGCCGAAAGAACGAGAAGCAGGCAGGGCATGTCCCCCGGGCCATGCCCTGTCCCCCCTGCCCTGCCGAGACAGCAGCGTGCCGGACGCCGTGCCCCCGGGTATCGGGGAAGATCCCCCATGTAGGTGTGCGGCCGCTGTGAGAGCGGGGGCTAACCTGTACGCCTCGAAGGCGCATTCGACCGTCCCAACAGGGCGCAGGGAGCCTGGAGTTGTCGTCGTTCTCGTCGTTGCCGTCGTTGTCGTCGTTGTCGTCACCCGCCCTGGTCGGCAGGGAGGCGGAGCGCGACCTGCTGGCCGACGCCGTCGGGGCGGCCAGGGACGGGCGGGGTTCGTCGGTGTTCGTGCTGGGCGAGCCGGGCATAGGCAAGTCCCGGCTCGTCGAGGAAGCCGCGTCCGCCGCCGCGTCCGACGGGGCACGGGTGTTGCGCGGGCGGGCCGCCTCCGCGGGGCGTGCGGTGCCGTTGCGCCCCCTGGCGGAGGCGGTGTTCTCGGGGTTGCGCGGCGAGGGGGCGCCCTCGGGCGTCGAGCTGGGCCTCTACGAGCCGTTGCTGTCCCGGCTGTGCGGACTGGCACCCCAGGACGGCGCGCCGCTCGTCGGGTACGCCGAGGCGGTCCTGCGACTCCTGCACGTCCTCGGCCGGGACGGCGGCTGCGTCCTCGTCCTGGAGGACCTGCATGACGCGGACGCCGACACGCTCGCCGTCGTGGACTATCTGACGGACAACCTCTCCGGTCAGCGGGCCGTTCTGCTGGCCACCCTGCGCGGGGAGTCCGGCCCGGCGCTCGACCTCGCCGAGGCCGCCGCGTCCCGGCGTACGGCCCGTACGCTCCGCCTCGAACGCCTCGGGCCCGTCGGCACCGCCGAGTTGGCCGCCCGCTGTCTGGGGCACGAGGGCGCCGAGGACGTTCCGGCGGCGGTGTTGGACCGACTGCACGCCGTCTCCGAGGGCGTCCCCTTCGTGGTGGAGGAACTGCTGCGGGCCATGGTCGACGGCGGCGGTCTCGTGCGGGAGGGGGACTCCCGCTGGGCGGTGGCCGGTTCGCTCGAGGCCGGGGTCCCCGCGACCGTCGCCGCCGCGGTTCTGCAGCGTGTGGACCAGTTGCCGCCGCCGGGTGTCGCCCTGCTGGAGGCGGCGGCGGTCCTCGGCAGACGCTTCCCCGTGGACATCGCCGCCCGCGCCGCGGGCCTGGACCACGCCACGGCCCTCGCCCAGCTCCGCCACGCCGCCCGCGCCCACCTGGTCTCCGGCGCCGCCGCCCCGTCGGAACCCGGCTGGCACACCTTCCGCCACGCCCTGACCGCCGACGCCATCGCCGGGCGGCTGCTCCCGCCGGAGCGAGCGGCCCTCTGTCTGGCCGCGGCGGACGCTATCGAGGCGGCGACAGGAGCGCGAGGGGCGAGCCACGCGGGGATGAACGCCGCCGGGGACAACTCGACACGCCCGGGCACGCCGGGCGCGCCGAGCACGTCGGCCACTACGAGCACGCCGGCCGCGCGGAGCGCCCCTGGCCCCGAGACGGACGTACCTCCCACCCCTCCATCCGCAGAGCCCGGCAGCCGTCTCGCATGGCCCCCGTCGGCAGAGACCGGCAACCTCCTTGCCCTCCCCACGTCCGCGGATGACGGCACCCACCTCACCCTCCCCACATCCGCAGACCCCGCCACCCGCCTCACCCTCCCCACAGGAGACGTCGACGACGACCTGTCCCGCCTCGCCGCCGAGCTGTGCGTGGCCGGTGGCCGGCGGGCACGGGCGGCCGTGCTGCTCACCCGGGCCGGGCGACAGGCGGTCGCGCGGGGCGCTCTGCTGACGGCTGTGGAACTCCTCGACCGGGGCCTGCAGTTGACCGCCGACACCCCGGACACGCCACCCGAGGCCGTGGCCCGGCTGCTGGAGGAGCTGCTCGCCACGCTGGTCCTCACCGGTGACGTACGGCGGGTTCCCGAACTCGGGGACCGGCTGGAGCGGGTCCTGACGGCCTGGGGCGCGCCGGCCGGCCGGCGGGCGGCGGGATTCCTGACGCGGGCCAGGGCCGCGGCGACCGCCCAGCGGTGGGAGGAGGGCCTGACCGCCGTACGGCGGGCCAGGGAGCTGCTCGGCGACACACCCGCCCCGGCCTCCCGCGCCGCCCTGGACGCCGTCGCCGCCCACCTGGTGCTCAACTCACAGCGCCCCGACCGGCTGGAGAGCGCCCGAGCACTCGCCGAGGGGGCGGTCGCCACCGCCGAGGAGGTGGGGTTGCCGGAGGTGGCCTGCAAGGCGCTGAACATGCTCGGATACTGCCTGAGGCCCCACAGCCTCGGTGCGGCCGAGGACGCGTTCACCCGGCTGGTCGGCACCGCCGAGGCCCACACGATGCCGGTGTGGCGCATCCGGGGCCTGCTGGAACTGGGCGTGCTCGACCGGGTCCGGTTCACCGGCACGGACCGGCTCCTGGCGGCGCGCGGGGCCGCCGAGGAGACCGGCGCTGTGCTCATGACGGCCTGGGCCGACATGCATCTGACGCTCGCGCATGTGCTGCGTGACGAACACGACCGGGCGACGGAGTGCGCCCGGCGGCTCGGGGCGACGGCCCGCAGACTACGGCTGCGCGAGGTGGAGTTGATCGGCGTCGGCGTGGACGGCATCATCGCCGCCTCGCTCGGCGACCGGGAGAAGCTCGAAGCCACCGTTCGTGCCCTGGAGCGCGCGCTGGCCGGGCAGGGCGCGGGCGCCGTGTGGGGTTACGCCGACACCTCCGTGTGGGGCTGGGCCCAGGGCATCTGCTCACTGCTGCGGGAGGAACCCGACCGCGCGCTGGCAGAGTTCGCCGAGGCGGACCGGGTCATGCGGGCCCTGCCGAGCACCCGTGGTGTCACCGGGTTCCTCGGCCCGTACCTCCTGCTGCGCACCCTGCGCGGCGCGACCGACTGGACCGAACTGGACGGCCCCGGCACCGCCCGGCTCACCCAGGTCCACTGGGACCGTCCCTTCGCCGGCTGGTCCCGGGCCGTCCTGCTGGGCCGCGAGGGCCGAGCCGCCGAAGCCGCCAAGACGGCGGAGGAATCCCTGACCGGGACCGCCGTCATCCCCTTGGCCGCCCACCTCTGTCTGCGTCTGGGCGCCCAGGCCGCGCTCGCCGACGGCTGGGGCCGGCCCGTCGAATGGCTGCGCACCGCCGAGCAGTTCTTCCACGAGCGGGGCACGACGCGGGTGTCGGCCGCGTGCCGTGCCCTGCTCCGCGAGGCCGGCTCCCCCGTTCCCCGCCGCCGCCAGGGACACGACACCGTCCCCCGGGAACTGCGGCGCGCCGGTGTGACCGCCCGGGAGTACGAGGTCCTGCGCCTGCTCGGCGGCCGACTCGGCAACCAGGAGATCGCCGACCATCTCTTCCTCTCCCCGCGCACCGTGGAGAAGCACCTCGCCAGCCTGCGCCACCGCACCGACAGCCCCGACCGAGCCGCCCTGATCACCCTGGCCAAGCGGTACGCCGACGGCCACTGAGGCCCGCCGCACCGTATTTGGGGGCTGTCCCCCCATGTCCCCCCCTCCCCCGCCGGGACATGCTGAACCCGCTCGTCGGCCGCCTCGAAAGGCGGTCGGCATCGGCCCGTTCAACCACAGGAGCAGCATGGGACTCACCACCCGCAAGGGGTTAAAGGCGGCAGTGACGGCGACGGCGATGGGGGCGGCGGTTCTGTTGTCCGCCGGGCAGGCGCACGCCGCGACCGGCGTCACCGCGAACTCGGCCTTCATCAATGTCAACGCCGCCGCGGGCAAGGCCAACCGGATCACCGTCACCGCTTCGGGCACCAACGTCGTCATCACCGACACCGGTGACACGGTCACCGCCGGCGCGGGCTGCACACAGCGGACCGCGAACTCCGTGACCTGCCCGGCCGGTACCCGGACGCTGATCATCCAGACCGGGGACCTGAACGACTCGGTGCTGCTGCAGGCCAGTCTGCGGGCCTCGATCTACGGCCAGACCGGCAACGACCAGCTCCACGCCCTGGGCACCGGCCAGCGCGCCGTCCTGAGCGGCGCGGAGGGGGACGACAGTCTCTACGGCGGATCCGCCGACGACGACATCGTCGGGGGCACGGGCAACGACACCATGGTGGGCGGCGCCGGCAACGACCGCATCACCGCCCAGGACGGCCTGGGCGGCAACGACTACTCCGACGGAGACCTCGGCAGGGACGTCTGCGTGAGCGATGTCGGCGACCGGGAGTTCTCCTGCGACGACTGACGACGGGCGGCTGACGACACCTCGGTCGCCGCCCGCTCCGGCCACCGCACCACTGAGCCGGTGGCCGGAGCGGGCGAGCCCGGCCGGTGCACAAAGGCCGAGCCCCGCCCGGTGCACGAAGGACGAGCATCGCCCACCACTCCCAGGGGCGAGCACCGCCGACCAGTCCCATGGTCGAGCATCGCCCACCGCTCCCCTGGTCGAGCCCCCCAGGTGCACGGGCATACCAACAGCGCACGGCCGCCTGAACATTGGGCGTATCTCGCGTCTCCTGTCTTACCTCCCGCCTTACCCATCAGTAATCTGATCGCCCGTGACCAGTCGCAGATCTCACTCCAGCCCCAACTCCCCCGCCCCGAGCCGCCGTACGGTCGTCAAGGCCGCCGCGGCCGGAGCCGTCCTCGCGGCCCCGCTGACCGCCGCGCTCCCGGCGAGCGCCGCCGACGCCCCCGCCTTCCTGCACGGCGTCGCCTCGGGAGACCCGCTGCCCGACGGTGTCCTGCTGTGGACCCGCGTGACACCCACCCCCGCGGCGATACCCGGTTCCGGGCTCGGCCCGGACATCGAGGTCGGCTGGACCGTCGCCCTGGACAAGGCGTTCACCAACATCGTGGCCAAGGGCTCGATCACCGCGACCGCAGCCTCCGACCACACCGTCAAGGCGGACGTACGCGGCCTCGCGCCCGCCACCGACCACTGGTTCCGCTTCTCCGCCGGCGGCACCGACTCGCCCGTCGCCCGCACCCGTACCGCCCCGGCCGCCGACGCCGGCACGGCCCACCTGCGCTTCGGTGTGGTCTCGTGCGCCAACTGGGAAGGCGGCCACTTCGCCGCCTACCGCCATCTCGCCGCCCGCGGCGACCTGGACGCCTGGCTGCACCTCGGCGACTACATCTACGAGTACGGCACCGGCGAGTACGGCACCCGCGACAAGGTCGTACGACCGCACGCGCCCACCCACGAGATCGTCTCCCTCGCCGACTACCGCGTCCGGCACGGCCGATACAAGACCGACCTGGACCTTCAGGCCCTGCACGCGGCGGCGCCGTGCGTCGCGATCTGGGACGACCACGAGATCGCCAACGACGCCTGGTCGGGCGGCGCCGAGAACCACACCGAGGGCACGGAGGGCACCTGGGCGGCCCGTCAGTCGGCCGCCAAGCAGGCGTACTTCGAGTGGATGCCGGTGCGCCCGGCGATCGCGGGCACCACCTACCGCCGGCTGCGCTTCGGCAAGCTCGCCGACCTCTCCCTGCTCGACCTGCGCTCCTTCCGTTCGCAGCAGGTGGGGGTAGGCGACGGCGAGGTCGACGACCCGGAGCGCACGCTGACCGGCCGGGCCCAGCTCGACTGGCTGAAGGCGGGGTTGAAGTCCTCCGACACGACCTGGCGGCTGGTGGGCAACCCGGTGATGATGGCCCCCTTCGCCCTGGGCAACCTCACGGCCGACCTCTTCGAGCCCCTCGCCGAACTGCTCGGCCTGCCGAGGGAGGGCCTCGCCCTCAACCCCGACCAGTGGGACGGCTACACCGACGACCGCCGCGAACTCCTGGCCCATCTGCGGACCAACGCGATCACCAACACCGTGTTCCTCACCGGCGACATCCACATGGCCTGGGCCAACGACGTGCCGGTCAACGCCGGTACGTACCCACTCTCGGCCTCCGCCGCCACGGAGTTCGTCGTCACCTCGGTCACCTCAGACAACCTCGACGACCTCGTCAAGGTCCCCGAGGGCACCGTCTCAGCGGTGGCCTCCCCGCTGATCCGCGCCGCCAACCGGCACGTCCACTGGGTCGACACCGACCGGCACGGCTACGGCGTCCTGGACATCACCGCCGCACGGGCGCAGATGGACTTCTACGTCCTCTCCGACCGTACGAAGGCCGACGCGAGGTCGACCTGGGCGCGCTCGTACCGGACGCGGAGCGGGACGCAGAAGGTGGAGCGCACGTACGACCCGGTGTAGGTCCCCGGTGCGGAGCTCCTCGTAGGTCTCAGAGGGAGTCGAGGAAGCCGAGGGCCACCCGCCAGGTGGCCTCGGCGGCCTCCTCGTCGTAGTCGGGCAGCTCGGGGTCGGTGTAGAGGTGCCCGGCGCCGGCGTAGCGGTAGACCTCTACGTCCGCGCCGGCCCTGCGCATCTGGAGGTACCAGGCGCTCAGCCAGTCGTCCGGCTCGAAGGGGTCGGGCTCGGCGACGTGCAACTGGACGGGCAGGTCGTCCACGGAGGCACTGGCGGCGATGTCCGACGTGCCGTGCAGAAGCAGCAGCCCACGGGCGTTCTTGTCACCCAGGGCGAGGGTCTGCGCCGTAGCCGCGCCGAACGAGAACCCGGCGTAGACGAGCCCTCGCTCGGAGTAGGGAGCGGCAGCCAGCACCGCCCGCTTGAGCAGCTCCTCCCTCCCCAGCTCCTCGTTGAAGGCCATGCCCTCCTCGACCGTGTCGAACGTCCGTCCGCCGAAGAGGTCCGGGGTCCACACCTCGTGTCCGGCGGCGCGCAGCCGGTCCGCGGCCTGGCGCACGGCCGGCCGCAGACCGTAGGTCGAGTGGAAGAGCACGATGTTCATGAGGCCCATGGTGCCAGCCGGGTACGACAACGCGTCCGCGCGCACATACCCAGAGGGCGGCCGAAGTCACATGTTCATCACCCCGTGCGGCCGGTTACGTTCGAAGGCATGGAGAACCTACTCCGCCCATTGATCGTCATCGGTGGCTCGGTCGTCCTCACGCTGCTCATCGGCTGGACGACCGATCTGCTGCTGCGCAAAGCGGACCAGCGGCACCACGAGACACCTCTGTGGGGCCTGCTGCGCCGCGGCCGCATCCCCTACCAACTGGTCCTGTGCGCGGCCTTCCTCAGAGCGTCGTACGACGAGGCGCAGCTGCTGGAGCAGCACCGGACCGCCATCGGGCGCGCCCTGACGCTGGTCCTGATCGGCGCGACGGCCTGGCTGGTGATCCGGATCGCGGCGGCGATAGTGGAGACGACGTACAGCCGTTACGCCCGCGCCCACCGCGATGCGGCGCGGGTGCGCCGGGTGCGGACCCAGGTGACGCTGATCATGCGGGTCGTCTCGGCGATCGTCGGTGTGGTGGCCGTGGCCGCGATGCTGCTGACCTTCCCTGCGATGCGCGCGGCCGGCGCCTCGCTGCTGGCCTCGGCCGGTCTCCTGGGCATCGTCGCCGGTATCGCCGCGCAGTCCACGCTGAGCAATCTCTTCGCCGGGCTGCAGATCGCCTTCGGTGACATGGTCCGCCTCGGTGACGTGGTCGTGGTGGAGGGTGAGTGGGGCACGGTCGACGAGATCACCCTCACCTTCCTGACGGTCCGCACCTGGGACGAGCGCCGCATCACGATGCCCGTCTCGTACTTCACCTCGAAGCCCTTCGAGAACTGGTCCCGGGGCGGCGCCCAGATGACCGGCACGGTCTTCCTCCACGTCGACCACGCCGCACCCATGCCCGAGATGCGTGAGCGGCTCCGCGACATCCTGCGCGGCTGCCCCGCCTGGGACGGCCGTCACTACGACCTGACCGTCACCGATTCGACCCCGTCCACGATGGAGGTCCGCGCCCTTGTCACCGCCAAGGATCCCGACGACCTCTGGACGGTCCGAGTCACCGTCCGCGAACAACTGATCAACTGGCTCACCGAGACCCACCCCTACGCGCTCCCCCGCGTCAACACCGCCGACGCGGTCCTGCCGCCGACCCATCCCCACGCCCACACCGACGGCGTGCTCCCCCGCACCGCGCGGGGCCGCGTCCACGAGCCGCCGCGTTCGACGGACCGGGCATGAGTACGGAGGAGTCGGTTGTGCGAGGAGGCACGCGAGTGAGCGGAGAGGCGAGAGAACCGGCGTGAGCGAGAACCGGTGCGGCCTGGGGCGGCCCCCCGAGCAGGGGGCCGCCCCAGAACGGATGAGCGCGAGGGTCACCGATTCGCCGGTTGTTCTCTGCGTACGGTGACCGGGTGAGTACGGTCTCCCCCCTCGTGTCACCGAGGGCTTGTCACCGAGGGCGTCCCTGAGCCGGGCCGGCACTCGGCCCGGCTCACGGTGCCCTGGAGAACGGTGAAAGGGCTGTCCGCGTCCGCCACCCTGGTTCGAGGGTCGGGCCCAGCCGCCGCCGTCAGCCGAAAGCGCCCCCGGCCCGGACGAGCCCTCCCCCCTTCTTCTCCCCCGCCCTCAGTGCCCGCGCTCAGCGCCCCCGTTGACCTGAACGATCTGCGCGGTCACGTGCCCGGCGCCGGGCGAGGCGAGCCAGTGGAGCGTGTCGGCCACGTCGGCCGGTGTACCGGCGCGCCCCGTCGAGGTCTCCGCGACGAGCCGCGCCCGCCGCGTCTCCTCCATGGACTCGCCGAAGAACTCGGTGTCCTCCACATAGCCGGGCGCCACGACATTCACCGTGATCCCGCGCGGCCCGAACTCCCGCGCCAGGTCGAAGGCGTACGGATGCAGCGCCGCCTTCGACGCCGCGTACGCCCCGCTCCCCGACCCCCGGTACGCCGCGATCGAGGACAGGAAGAGCACACGCCCACCAGGCGAGGCCAACCGTTCCTTCAGCGCCTCGGTGAGCAGCACGGCGGTCAAGGTGTTCTGCCGGAAGTTGACCTCCCAGGTGTGGGCGACGGCACCGAGCGGATCGTCCTCGCCCGCCGCCGCGGGCTCCAGCCCGCCGTTCCCCCCGGCACTGTGGATCAACACATCCACGGTCCCCAACTCCGCCGCCACGAACTCGGCGACCCCCCGCGCACTCCTCACGTCGGTGAGATCGGCCGCGTGCGTCAACGCTCCGGGCACCCCCGCCTTCTCCAACACCTCCACCCGCCGCCCGACCAGCAACACCCGGTCCCCGCCTGCCGCGAACACCTCCGCCGCCGCGCGCCCGATCCCCGTACCACCACCACTGATCACCACATTACGTGCCATACCGCAACCCTACAAAACCCCAACTCGCCTTCCCCTCGGCCCTTTTGCCCCCATCACGCACTCCGCACGAACAGGTCACGAAGCAAACACCCAAACCCCGGCCCAGCCACTCCACACCCCCCGCGCCGAACACCAACACCAGGCCAACCACCCACGCCGCCGGCCACCCCCTACCAACCGCCCACGCCGCCGCCCAACCCCGTGCGCGGACGGCCAACACCGCGCTGCCAATCGCGTGCGTCAGCGGCTGGCATCCGCCACCAACCGCCAACGGCCAACCGCCAACCGCCAACGGCGATCAACCCCCACAGGAGACCCGCACCTCTCCACCGCCAAGGAGTAACGGCGGTGCGTGGGTGGGCAAACCCCCCGTCACCGCAGACTACGGACGTCCAAATGCCGCAGCACCCGATCCACCACCTCAGGATCGGCCCCAGGTTCATTCCGCGCGGCCAACACCTCATGCCGAGCCGCGCTCAACATCTCCCCCTGAATCCGCCGCATCCTCCGCAGCCGCCGCACCCGCTGCTCATGCCCCTCCCGCCGCTCCTCCTCCCCCACCTCCGGACTGATCCTCACCCCGATCTCGAAGGCCCGCCGCAACAACCGCTCGGACAGTTCCTCCGGCAGCTCCTCCACCTCCTCGATCTCCTTCAGCCGCCGCTTCGCCGCCTTCGCCGCCCGCACGGCCAACGCCTTCTCGAACTCCTTCTCCACCCCTTCGTCCGCCCGCACCCCCAACCTCCGCACGAGAAACGGCAGCGTGAGCCCCTGAAGCACCAACGTCGCCATGATCACCCCGAACGCGATGAACACGATTTCGTCCCGGTCGGGAAACGGCGCCCCACTGTCCGTCTCCAACGGGATCGCCAGCGCCAGCGCCACGGACGCCACCCCCCGCATCCCCGACCACCACATCACCACGGTCTCGCGCCACGAGACCGGGATCTCCTCGTCGTAGTCCCGCTTCGCGTGCAACCGCCGCGCGAGCCACGTCGCCGGCAGCAACCACACCAGCCGTACGAGCACGACGACGGCCACGACCGCCGCCGCCCAGCCGAGCATCTCGCCCCACCGCCCGGACGCCGTCCGGATCGCGTTGTGCAACTCCAGCCCGATCAACCCGAAGGCGACCCCGGTGACCAGCGTGTCCACGACGTCCCAGACGGTGTGCCCGGCGAGCCGCGTCAGAACGTCGTCGGCACCGAGGGCGTACTCAGCGAGGAACAGCGCGGTCGTGAGCACCGCGAGCACCCCGGACCCGTGCAGTTCCTCGGCCAGCACATACGACGCGTACGGCACGAGCAGGGTCAGCCCGATCTGCAGCGTGGCGTCCTCGAGGAAGTCCATCAGCTTGTTGGCGGCCCAGCCGAGCGCGAGCCCCACGGCGACGGCGACGACCGCGGAGAGCACGAGCTGGAGGGCGGCACGGGGCCAGGAGAAGGATCCGCTCACGGCGGCCGCGATAGCCACGTGGTAGAGCACGATGGCCGTGACGTCGTTGAAGAGGCCCTCGCCCTCCAGTATCGACACCAGCCGGCGCGGCAGCCCGAGCTGTCCCGCCACGGCCGTCGCCGCGACCGGGTCAGGCGGCGCGACGAGGGCGCCGAGCGCCACGGCCGCCACGATCGGCAGCCCCGGCACGATCGCCTGCGCCACGGCGGCCACCGCGGCGGTGGTCACGAACACCAGCGCCACGGCCAGCAGGAGGATGGGGCGCAGGTTCGCGGCGAACTGCCGCCAGGAGGTCCGCCGCACCGCCGCGTACAGCAACGGCGGCAGCAGCAGCGGCAGGATGAACTCCGGCGGGATCTCCACGTTGGGCACGAACCCCGGCACGGCGAGCGATATCCCGAGCAAGGTCATCAGCACCGGCGCCGGCAGCTTCAGCCGCTCCCCCACCGGCACGCTGATCACGGCCCCGAGCAACAACACGAAGTACAGGGCCAACTGATCCATGAAGGCGCTCCGCTGGTGCTAGACGATCAAGACCGACCAGAGCCCCAGAGTGCCCCACCGGCGCCGCCGCAAGCTAAAGCGTCCGCCGCATGGCCCGATGAGGTATCCCCGCGTCCAGGAACTCCGCTCCGTACGCCTCGTACCCCAGCCGCTCGTAGAAACCCAGCGCATGGGTCTGCGCCCCCAGGTCCACCGCGGTCAGCCCCCGCTCCCGCGCCGTCTCCTCGACGGCCCGCACCAGCGCGACCCCGACACCCAGCCCCCGAGCCGCCCGCACGACCGCGAGTCTCCCCAGGGAGCCAACACCACAGGCCTCACCGGTCTTGCCGACGGCGGCCTCCCCGTACAGCAGCCGTCCGGCCCCGAGCGGCACGCCGTCGTCCCGAACCGCGAGCACATGCACGGCCACGGCGTCGTACGCGTCGTACTCCAGGTCCTCCGGCACCCCCTGCTCGACGACGAAGACCTCCTTGCGCACCGCGAAGCAGGCTTCACGATCGCCGGGGTCATCGGCGACGCGCACCACATAGGACACCGCCCTGGAACTCACGCGTCCGTCACTCACGCGTCCGTCACTCACGCGTACGTCTCCTCCCGGACCTTGTCGAGGGCCTCGGTCAGGTCCGCCGGGTAGTCGCTCTCGAACTCGACCCAGCTCCCGTCCCCGGGGTGCTCGAAGCCGAGCCGTACGGCGTGCAGCCACTGGCGGGTCACGCCTAGCCGCTTGGCGAGCGTCGGGTCGGCGCCGTACGTCAGGTCGCCCACGCACGGGTGCCGGTGCGCGGACATGTGGACGCGGATCTGGTGGGTCCGCCCGGTCTCCAGCTTGATGTCGAGCAGCGAGGCGGCCCGGAATGCCTCGACCAGGTCGTAGTGCGTGACCGACGGTTTACCCTCGGCGACGACCGCCCACTTGTAGTCGTGGTTCGGGTGCCGCCCGATCGGCGCGTCGATGGTGCCGCTCGTCGGGTCGGGGTGGCCCTGGACCAGCGTGTGGTACCGCTTGTCGACGGTCCGCTCCTTGAACTGGCGCTTGAGGAACGTGTACGCGTACTCCGACTTGGCCACCACCATCAGGCCGGACGTGCCCACGTCGAGCCGGTGCACGATGCCCTGGCGCTCGGCGGCTCCGGACGTCGAGATCCGGTACCCGGCGGCGGCGAGCCCGCCGATGACGGTCGGTCCGGACCAGCCGGGGCTGGGGTGAGCGGCCACGCCGACGGGCTTGACGATCACGACCACGTCATCGTCGTCGTGCACGATCTCCATGCCCTCGACCGGCTCGGCGACGACCCGCACCGGCGCGGGCGCCTGCGGCATCTCGACCTCCAGCCAGGCCCCGCCGTGCACCCGCTCCGACTTGCCGACCACCGACCCGTCGACCGTGACCTTCCCCGCGGCGGCGAGCTCGGCGGCCTTGGTGCGGGAGAAGCCGAACATGCGGGAGATGGCGGCGTCGACACGCTCACCCTCCAGGCCGTCCGGCACGGGCAGGGTACGGATCTCGGGAATCGTGCTCACCCGTCGAGTATGCCGGACGGGTGACGCACCCCCGACCGTGCCTGTGGACAACCCTCCTCGACAGGACCCCGCGGGCTCAGTCCTTGTGGACGGTCCCGTCCGGGTCGAGTCCCCGGAACGACAGCAGCACGATCAGGATCCCGCCGCACACGATGGCCGAGTCCGCGAGGTTGAACACCGCGAAGCCCTTGGGCGCGATGAAGTCGACGACCGCACCCTCGAAGACACCCGGCGACCGGAAGATCCGGTCGGTGAGGTTGCCCAGCGCACCGCCGAGCAGCAGGCCGAGCGCGATCGCCCACGGCAGGCTGTAGAGCTTGCGGGCGAGCCGGGCGATCACCACGATCACGATCGTCGCGATCATGGTGAAGATGATCGTGAATGCCTCGCCGAAGCCGAAGGCCGCGCCCGCGTTGCGGATCGCCTCGAACTTCAGCCAGTCCCCGATGATCTCGATGGGCTCGTGGTGCTCCAGCTTCGCGACCACGATCATCTTGCTGACCAGGTCGAGCGCGTACGCCAGCGCGGCGACGCCGAACAGCACGGCGATCCGGCGCTTGCCGCGCGGCCGCGCGGCCGCGTCGGCCTCAGTCGCGGCGCCGTTCCCACCGTCCGACTGCTCAGGGTCGGCCCCCGCCGCCTCTGGAATGTCCGGCGTACCGATGATGCGCTCCGCCTCTGCCACGTGAGTCCCTCAACCTAGGTTCCTGACTGAGGACAAAGGTACGACACGACCCTCGCGGACCAGGGCTTCAGGCGCCGATCGCTAGCGCCGTTCCTGCTTCTGCTTGCACTCCACGCACAGTGTGGCCCGGGGGAAGGCCTGCATTCGCGCCTTTCCGATGGGATTGCCGCAGTTCTCGCACAGCCCGTACGTACCCGAGTCGAGCCGGTCCAGGGCACGCTCGGTCTGGTCGAGCATCTCGCGCGCGTTGTGGGCGAGCGACAACTCATGCTCGCGTGTGATGTTCTTCGCCCCGGTGTCGGCCTGGTCGTCGCCGGCACCGTCCCCGGAGTCCCGCATCAGGCCCGTGAGGGCCCGCTCGGAGGCCTCCAGCTCGGCCCGTAGCCGCACCGCCTCGGACTGCAGCTCCGTCCGGGCCTCCGCGACCTCGGCCGGGCTCCAGGGGTCCTCACCGGGGCGTACCGCGAGCTCGCCGGGCTCCACCGCGGCGGGCCGTGCCTTGGGAACGGCGGAGGGCTTCTTCGCCGCCGTAGCCGTACCAGGAGTGTTCTTCGCAACCACCGTCGTGGCTCCCGTCGTCTCGGCGGCCTCGGCCGCGCCCGCCTTCTTGGCCGTGCTCTTCTTCGCCGACGTGCTCTTCTTCGCCGACGTGCTCTTCGTGCTCCTGCCGACCGCGCCCTTCGCGGAAGCGCCCTTACCGCCGCTCCCGCTCCCGCGCACGGCACCGCCCGTCCCGGCGACGGCCTCCTCCGCCACCGCCTTCTCCGCCATCGCCTTCTTCGCGACCGGCTTCGCGGCAGCGGCCTTCCTGGCCGCCGCCTTCTTCGTCACCGTCTTCTCGACGACCGACTTCCTGCCGCCCGACTTCACCGCCGCGGCCTTGTCAGCCACGGCCCTCTCTCCCGCGTCGCCGCCGGAGGCCACCGTGGATCTGCCTGACGCCGACTGCTGTACGGCGGTCTTCTTCGCCACCATGGCCGCGGCCCCTTCACATATCGTGATCTTGCACGCGAATCGTGCTGGGACGATAAATCGACCCGAGTCCCGCGGCAACGGGGCAGACCACGCGTTCCACCCTCCCCGCGACCGTCGCGCGGCGAGCCTGCAAGCGTTGTGCCCAGCTCCCCGCCGGGTATTCCGCCTGGCCGGACGTCCCAGGATCCGGACGTTCGATCCACTCCATTCGGGTCACCCCCGCAGGTCATCGCACTCCGGCCGCCGAGTCCGCCACGAACCCCGCCGCGCCCCTCCTCCGGCCGCCGGAAAACCGGTCGGCCGCTGTCCGTGCGGCGCCGTACACTGGGCGGAGCGAGAAGCGTGGATGGGGACGAGTAGCGTCGTACGCAGCCCAGAGCGACCCGGGGACGGTGGAAGCCCGGGGGCGAGCGCGATGTGAAGATCACCCCGGAGCCGCCGGAAGAAAGCCGCAGTCCGAGCGACATGGCGAGTAGACCCGGTTTCGCGACCTCAATGAGGGGGCTCACCGGCGCGTACGGCGCGGCGGGGGAGCCAAGGAGGGTGGTACCGCGGGAGCGCGCCGCACACGGCGTACGAAGGATCGAAGCTCTCGTCCCTCCGACGGAAGGCAGCAAGTCCGTTGGAGGAAGCCCGCTCATGACAGAGCCGACGTACCGCCAGGTGCCCGCCCAGGTCGATCTGCCCGCGCTCGAGCACGCGGTGCTCGACTTCTGGCGCGAGCAGAAGATCTTCACCAAGAGCCTGGAGCAGTCCGAGGGCCGCCCCGAGTGGGTGTTCTACGAGGGTCCGCCCACCGCCAACGGCATGCCGGGCGCCCACCACATCGAGGCGCGCGTCTTCAAGGACGTCTTCCCCCGCTTCCGCACCATGCGCGGCTACCACGTGGCCCGCAAGGCCGGCTGGGACTGCCACGGCCTGCCCGTGGAGCTGGCGGTCGAGAAGGAGCTCGGCTTCAACGGCAAGAAGGACATCGAGGCGTACGGCATCGCCGAGTTCAACGCCAAGTGCCGCGAGTCCGTGACCCGGCACACCGATGCCTTCGAAGAGCTCACGACCCGCATGGGTTACTGGACCGACCTGAACGACCCCTACCGCACCATGGACCCCGAGTACATCGAATCGGTCTGGTGGTCGCTCAAGGAGATCTTCAACAAGGGCCTGCTGGTCCAGGACCACCGCGTCGCCCCCTGGTGCCCCCGCTGCGGCACCGGCCTGTCGGACCACGAGCTGGCGCAGGGCTACGAGACGGTCGTCGACCCCTCGGTGTACGTCCGGTTCCCGCTCACCTCCGGTCCGCTCGCCGGTGAGGCCGCGCTCCTGGTGTGGACGACCACGCCCTGGACGCTGGTGTCCAACACCGCGGTCGCCGCCCACCCCGAGGTCACCTACGTGGTCGCCACGGACGGCGAGGAAAAGCTCGTCGTCGCCGAGCCGCTCGTCGCCAAGGCGCTCGGCGAGGGCTGGGAGACCACCGGCCAGACCTTCACCGGCGCCGAGATGGAGCGCTGGACGTTTCAACGTCCCTTCGAGCTCGTGGAGTTCCCGGCCGCGGCCCACTACGTCGTGAACGCCGAGTACGTCACGACCGAGGACGGTACTGGCCTGGTCCACCAGTCCCCCGCCT
This sequence comes from Streptomyces sp. NPDC012510, assembly GCF_042955065.1. Classification (NCBI taxonomy): domain Bacteria; kingdom Bacillati; phylum Actinomycetota; class Actinomycetes; order Kitasatosporales; family Streptomycetaceae; genus Streptomyces; species Streptomyces sp. NPDC012510. The sequence goes on along the minus strand of NZ_JBIBEN010000017.1, from coordinate 200,760 downwards.
TCGGTGAGGACGACCTCAAGGTCTGCCGCTCGTACGGCCTGCCCGTGGTGAACCCGGTCCGCCCCGACGGCACCTTCGAGGAGGACGTCCCCCTCGTCGGCGGCGTCTTCTTCAAGAAGGCGGACGAAAAGCTCACCGAGGACCTCCAGCAGCGCGGCCTGCTCTTCAAGCACACCCCGTACGAGCACAGCTACCCGCACTGCTGGCGCTGCCACACCGCGCTCCTCTACTACGCGCAGCCGTCCTGGTACATCCGCACCACCGCCGTCAAGGACCGTCTCCTCCAGGAGAACGAGAAGACCAACTGGTTCCCCGACTCGGTCAAGCACGGCCGCTTCGGCGACTGGCTGAACAACAACATCGACTGGGCGCTCTCCCGCAGCCGCTACTGGGGCACCCCGCTGCCGATCTGGCGCTGCGAGGAGAACCACCTGACCTGCGTCGGCTCCCGCGAGGAGCTGACCCAGCTCTCCGGCACCGACCAGTCGGAGCTGGACCCGCACCGCCCGTTCATCGACGCGGTCACCTTCCCCTGCCCCCAGGCTGGCTGCGGCAGCACCGCCACGCGCGTCCCGGAGGTCATCGACGCCTGGTACGACTCGGGCTCGATGCCGTTCGCGCAGTGGGGCTACCCGTACAAGAACAAGGACCTCTTCGAGTCCCGCTACCCGGCCCAGTTCATCAGCGAGGCCATCGACCAGACCCGCGGCTGGTTCTACACGCTGATGGCCGTCGGCACCCTGGTCTTCGACAAGTCGTCGTACGAGAACGTCGTCTGCCTCGGCCACATCCTCGCCGAGGACGGCCGCAAGATGTCCAAGCACCTGGGCAACATCCTCCAGCCGATCCCGCTCATGGACCAGCACGGCGCCGACGCCGTCCGCTGGTTCATGGCGGCCGGCGGCTCCCCCTGGGCGGCCCGCCGCGTCGGCCACGGCACGATCCAGGAAGTGGTGAGGAAGACCCTCCTCACGTACTGGAACACGGTCGCCTTCCAGGCCCTGTACGCCCGCACGTCGAACTGGGCGCCCAGCCCGGCGGACCCTGCCCCGGCAGACCGCCCGGTCCTGGACCGCTGGCTGCTCTCCGAGCTCCACGCCCTCACCGACCAGGTGACCGGGGCCCTGGAGGCCTACGACACCCAGCGCGCCGGCAAGCTGCTCTCGGCGTTCGTCGACGATCTGTCCAACTGGTACGTACGCCGGTCGCGCCGCCGTTTCTGGCAGGGTGACAAGGCCGCGCTGCGCACCCTGCACGAGGTCGTCGAGACGGTCACCAAGCTGATGGCCCCGCTGACCCCGTTCATCACCGAGCGGGTCTGGCAGGACCTGATCGTGCCGGTCTCCCCCGGAGCCCCCGAGTCCGTGCACCTGGCCTCCTGGCCGGAGGCGGACCTCTCGGCGATCGACCCCGAGCTGTCGAAGCAGATGGTCCTGGTCCGCCGCCTGGTCGAGCTGGGCCGGGCCACGCGCGCGGAGTCCGGCGTCAAGACCCGTCAGCCCCTCTCCCGCGCCCTGGTCGCGGCGACGGGCTTCGACGCACTGAACCCCGAACTGCACGCACAGATCACGGAGGAGCTGAACGTCAGCTCACTGGCCTCGCTCTCCGAGGTCGGCGGCTCCTTGGTGGACACCACCGCCAAGGCCAACTTCCGGGCGCTGGGCAAGCGCTTCGGCAAGCGCGTCCAGGACGTGGCCAAGGCCGTGGCGAACGCCGACGCGGCCGCCCTGTCCCTGGCCCTGCGCGAGGGCACGGCGACGGTCGAGGTCGACGGCGAGACGATCACCCTCGCCCCCGATGAGGTCATCATCACGGAGACCCCCCGCGAGGGCTGGTCGGTGGCCTCCGACTCCGGCGCGACGGTCGCCCTCGACCTGGAGATCTCGGAAGAACTCCGCCGGGCCGGTCTCGCCCGAGACGCCATCCGCCTCATCCAGGAGGCCCGCAAGAACAGCGGCCTCGACGTGGCCGACCGGATCGCACTGCGCTGGACGGCGACGGACCCGGCGGTGGCCGCGGCGCTGACCGAGCACTCGGCCCTGATCGCGGACGAGGTCCTCGCGACGGACTTCGCCTCCGGCGAGGCCGACGACACGTTCGGCAGCCCGTTCACGGACGAGGCCCTGACGCTGACGTTCCGCCTCCGCAAGGCGTAACGCCCGCGCCGGGCCGAGGCACGCCCTGTCGGCCAGGGCCACCCTTGCGGGGGCAGGGCCACGTCCTGCCCCGTAAGCCGGTCCTCGCACTGCGGCCGAGATGTGGCTGATCGTGCAGTCCCCCGCGCCCCTGCAGGGGCGCGGGCTCAGCGGCCCCACCTCCCTGGCCGCTCCCTAGCCGCTCCGTGGCTGTCCCAGCTGTCTCTAGCTGTCCCTGACTGCGGGCAATCGTGCCGCTGGGGCGGCACGGGTGGGCGCAGCGGCACCCTGCCAGCGCCGGCAAGCACCTCCTACCCCCGCCCGGCAACAGCCGCCGGGTACCCCGAAGGCCTGGGGCACCGAAATTCTCGGCGCCCCAGGCCTTCGGCGTTGCGTACGTAGGACATCCGCCCCCCGCCCCCGAACAAACACCCACCAGAACCCGACCGCGCACAGCACAAGGGCGGGGCCCCGGATCAAAAATCCGGGGCCCCGCCCTGAACGCTGCCGACGCCTACGGCGTACCAGTAATCGTCAGTTGTCGTCCTCGTCGATGAGGAACCCACGCATCGGCGAGGGAGCCTGCCCCATCGGAGAGGGACCCTGCGGCCGCACCGGAGCCATCGGCTGGGTCATGGCCGGCGACATCTGCTGCTGGCCGCCGTAGGAGGGCGCCGCCGGAGCAGGAGCGCCGCCCATGCCCCCACCCATGCCCTGGTTGCCGCCGTACGACGGGGCGCTCGCGCCGGCCGGAGCCATGGAGGGCGCCGGGGACGGCGGCAGCGACGCGGTCGCCGGAGTGCGCGGCGGGGCGAGCGAGTCGTCCGCCTGGGTCTCCAACTGACGCAGCTGCGACTCCAGGTAGGACTTCAGACGCGTGCGGTACTCGCGCTCGAAGCCCCGCAGGTCCTCGACCTTGCGCTCCAGCGTGGCGCGGGCGGACTCCAGAGAGCCCATCGCGACACGGTGCTTCTCCTGCGCGTCCCGCTCCAGGGCGTCGGCCTTGGCACGGGCGTCCCGCTCCAGACCCTCGGCGCGGCTACGGGCCTCGCCGACGATCTTGTTGGCCTCGGAACGGGCCTCGGCGATCGCCTGGTCGGCGGTCTGCTGGGCCAGCGAGAGCACCCGCGCGGCGCTGTCGCCGCCGGGACCCTGACCGGGGCCGCCCATCGGACCACCCATGGGGCCGCCCATCGGGCCCCCCATCTGCTGCATGGGAGGCTGGCCGCCCATGGGACCCTGGCCCATCTGGCCCTGGCCCATCTGCGGCTGCATCTGGCCCTGACCCATCGGGCCCTGGCCCATCGGTCCCTGACCCATCGGGCCGGGACCCTGCTGTCCGCCCTGGCCACCAGGGCCGGCGGGCAGCTGCGGAGCACCGCTCGGCAGCTGGGGCGGGCCACCCATGGGGCCCCCCATCTGCTGCGGCGGGCCCGATATCCCAGCGGGTACGGGTCCACCGGGACCGCGCATACCCTGCTGCTGCATGCCGCCTTGTTGCTGCATGCCACCCTGCTGCATGCCACCTTGCTGCATGCCACCCTGCTGCTGGTCCTGAGGCTCCGGCGGCTTGCGCATGTTCTGCTGGTTCTGGGCAGCAGCACGCGTGGCCGCGGCCAGTTTGGCGCGCAGGTCCTCGTTTTCGCGGAGTAGTCGCGTCAGTTCGGCTTCGACCTCATCGAGGAAGGCATCGACCTCGTCCTCGTCATAGCCTTCTCGGAGGCGGACGGTCGTGAACTGCTTGTTCCGCACGTCCTCGGGGGTCAACGGCATCTCTTCACCTCAACGTAGTCGTCGGCAGTCGGCAAGACCGTATCTGTCACATCGCTCACATCGCGTTCCGCACGAGCGTGATCAGGATGTAGACGATGATCATCAGAACGAAGAAGGACAGGTCGAGCGCCACGCCCCCGAGACGCAGCGGCGGAATGAACCGCCGCAGAAGCTTGAGCGGTGGATCAGTGACAGTGTAGGTGGCTTCCAGAACGACCACCATCGCCTTGCCGGGTTGCCACGAGCGGGCGAACTGGAAGACGTAGTCCATGACCAACCGGAAGATGAGCACGATGAGGAAGCACATCAGCGCGATGTAGATGACATCCAGAACCACGCTCATGACCTGTGCTTCCCTCTCCCCTGTTTCCTGTTCCGTGCTGTTCGTTCCGGTGGTGCGTCTCAGCTCTGGTTGAAGAACCCGCCCTCTGCGATACGGGCCTTGTCCTCCGCCGTGACATCGACGTTAGCAGGCGACAACAGGAACACCTTCTGCGTCACCCGCTCGATGCTGCCGTGAAGACCAAACACCAAACCGGCCGCAAAGTCGACAAGTCGCTTCGCATCTGTGTCATCCATCTCAGTCAGATTCATGATCACCGGAGTGCCCTCACGGAAGTGTTCCCCGATGGTACGGGCCTCGTTGTAGGTCCGCGGGTGCAACGTGGTGATCCGGTAAGGCTCTCGTTCGGACACGACCTTGGGCATGATCACCGGTGCGTTCTTCTCCAGACTCGAACGTTCTTGTGTGATGGACGCCACGGGCGCGATCCGGGCGGGTCGCGCCGATTCCGCGGGAAGCGAAGTGGCGTGCGACACGGGCTCGCGCTGCACGGGGGGCTGCACCACTCGCACCGATTCATCCCTTTGGGGCTGATGTGACTGGTGTGCCTGATGCACCGGTTCATGCCGGCGGTGGTCCCGCTCGGGCTCCGGGTCGAGCTCGGGCTCGAAGTCGTCATCGGGGTCGAATCCCCTGCCGTCGTACCCATCGTCCTCCACGAGGCCGAGGTAGACCGCCATCTTGCGCATCGCGCCGGCCATGCTCTGAGTCCTCCGCTCTGTGGTGGATCGACTGACGACTTCCCAAGTGCCCGCGATCCACGAGGTCGTTGCGCCCGCCTCTCGACGGAATGACCATATTTTCTGCTGTGGTCCGACTTCTTGGCGACGTTACCCGAGCCTGGGACGGACTCCGAGTACCGCAGTGCCGACGCGTACATGTGTCGCTCCGGCCGCCACGGCGTCCTCGAGGTCCGCACTCATCCCTGCGGAGACCATGTTGGCAGCCGGATGGGTTCGGCGCAGGTCGGTCGACAAATCCACCAACCGCTCGAACGCGGCCCGTTGGCGTCCGGCGTACTCCCCGGTGAGCGGCGCGACGGTCATCAGACCATCGACCCGCACCCCCGGCGACCGAGCCAGGAGGTCGGCCAACTCTTCGATCCCGTCCGGCCCGACACCTCCTCGCTCGCCCCGGCCGCTCTCGTCGGCGTCGAGCGCGACCTGGATGAGACATCCCACCTCACGCCCGGCCCGGACGGCCTCTTTCGACAGAGTCGTGACAAGCCTGGAACGATCGACGGACTGCACGAGATCCGCATAACGCACCACGGAACGGACTTTGTTGGTCTGCAGTTGCCCCACGAAGTGCCACACAAGGGACAGATCCGAGCATTCGGCCGCCTTGGGCGCGGCGTCCTGGTCCTTGTTCTCGGCGACGTGGCGCACACCGAGTTCCGACAGGATGCGCACATCGCTCGCCGGGTAGGTCTTGGTGACCACGATCAGGGTCACCTCCTCCCGCTTGCGACCGGCGGCCACACACGCGGCGGCGATCCGCTCCTCCACCTTCGCCAGGTTCGCGGCGAGTTCTGCCCTACGGTCCGTCATGCCCATCAGCCCAGCCAGACATATCCCGCGAGTCGCCCTGTGGCGCGGTCGCGACGGTACGAGAAGTGGTCGCGCGACTCCAGCGTGCACACGGGCGACTGCTCCCGGTCGTGCACCCCGAGGCGCTCCAGTTGTGCGTGCACTCCGGCGCACACATCCACCGAGGGCGTGCCCCAACTGGTCTCGGCGTACGCCGCCGGCTCGACGGAGGCCACCTCCGCGCGCATCGTGTCGGGCACTTCGTAACACCGGCCACAGACGGTGGGGCCGGTGCGGGCGACGATCCGCGCGGGGTCGGCGCCGAGGTCGATCATGGCCCGTACGGCGGCGGGGACGACCCCGGCGACCATGCCGGGCCGGCCCGCGTGTGCGGCGGCCGCGACCCCGGCGACGGGGTCGGTCAGCAGAACGGGTACGCAGTCCGCGGTGAGGACGGCGAGCGCGAGTCCGCGCCGGGTGGTGACGAGCGCGTCGACGGACGGGACGTCGCCGGTACCCCACGGCCGGTCGACCACGGCCACGTCCGCGCCGTGCACCTGGTTCATCCAGACCACCCGGTCCGGCTCCAGGCCCAGTGACTTGGCCGCCAGCTCCCGGTTGGTGCGTACGGCTTCGGCGTCGTCCCCGACCGCCCCGCCGAGATTGAGCTCGTCATACGGAGCGGCGCTCACCCCGCCCCACCTGTCGGTGAAGGCGAAGTGCGCGCCGCTCACGTTCTCGCGCCGTCCTATCACTTGAGGAAGTCCGGCACGTCCAGCTCCTCCGCCGCGCTGTCCGTGTAGGACCGGGACGGCGGGACCGGCGGGGTGACCGGCAGCTCGTTCACCGGCTCGGGGGCGGGCTCGGGCTCCTCCTTCGGCTTGACGCTGCCGAGCGAGCCGAAGGAGGGGCGGGTCTCGGCGGGCCGTACCGGCGCGGGCTCCTCGCGCTTGGCCGAGGCCGAGCCGAGGATGTTGTCCCGCTTGGCCGGGGGCTGGCCGCCGTCGAACCCGGCGGCGATCACGGTGACGCGGACCTCGTCGCCGAGCGCGTCGTCGATGACCGCGCCGAAGATGATGTTGGCCTCGGGATGGGCGGCCTCGCTGACAAGCTGGGCGGCCTCGTTGATCTCGAAGAGACCGAGGTCGGAGCCGCCGGAGATGGAGAGCAGCACGCCCCGGGCGCCGTCGATGGAGGCCTCCAGCAGCGGGGAGGAGATCGCCATCTCGGCGGCGGCCACGGCGCGGTCGTCGCCGCGGGCCGAGCCGATGCCCATGAGGGCCGAACCGGCCTCGGACATCACGGACTTGACGTCGGCGAAGTCGAGGTTGATCAGACCGGGCGTGGTGATGAGGTCGGTGATGCCCTGGACACCGGAGAGCAGGACCTGGTCGGCCGACTTGAAGGCGTCGAGGACCGAGACCTGGCGGTCCGAGATGGACAGCAGCCGGTCGTTCGGGATGACGATGAGGGTGTCGACCTCTTCACGGAGCTCGGCGATGCCGTCCTCGGCCTGGTTGGCGCGGCGACGGCCCTCGAAGGTGAAGGGGCGGGTGACCACGCCGATGGTGAGGGCGCCCAGCGAGCGGGCGATGTTGGCCACGACGGGCGCGCCGCCGGTGCCGGTGCCGCCGCCCTCGCCGGCCGTCACGAAGACCATGTCGGCTCCCTTGAGGACCTCCTCGATCTCCTCGCGGTGGTCCTCGGCGGCCTTGCGGCCGACGGCCGGGTTGGCGCCGGCGCCGAGTCCGCGGGTGAGTTCGCGGCCGACGTCGAGCTTGACGTCGGCGTCGCTCATCAACAGAGCTTGCGCGTCGGTGTTGATGGCGATGAACTCGACGCCCTTGAGACCGACCTCGATCATCCGGTTGATGGCATTGACACCACCGCCGCCGACACCGATGACTTTGATGACTGCGAGGTAGTTCTGCGGTGCTGCCACGTCGAAGGCCTCTCGCCTCGAGTTACGTGTCGCCGCCTCGCGAGGGACCCGCGATCCGACGACTGATGCCGAAGTGGGACGGTCCGAACGCCGACCCGAACCCTAACGCTGAAGTTTAGGGTTACCAGTGTGACTGTTCCTTGGACTCTTCCGAACAGGACACTAAGTCGACAAGTGGCGCACGTTCAACGAACACGCCGAACCTCCCGTTTTTCTTTTCACCCTATGTGATCAGCCATAGCGCTGCCCAACCAGGGTGCTGGCCTGCGCGGATGTGCGTCAACTCCCTGCTGACGCGGGCGCGGTGGGGACACTCACGTCGAAGTGCCCCGCGTTCGGGGCGGCTTTCATCAGGGCGGTGAGCGCACGACCCTTCGCACGCCCCTTCTCCGCGCTCCCCCACAAGACCGTACGGTCTCCGCTCAACTCCAGCGAGATCGAGTCATAGGAACGGACCTTGACGACCAGGGTCTCGGGCGTGATCGCGGCCGGAATGGCACGGGCGACGCGCACGGCCTCCCGCACGAGCCGGTCCTCTCCGAATCGCCGCAGACTGGCGGCTGAGGAACCTGAGCGGGACAGCGCCAATTCCAGTGTGGGAACGCCCTTCGGGGCACGCGAAACCGTGGCAAAACGCACACCTTTCGCGTCTACTTCGACGTACTTGCCCGAATTTCCGACTGCCTCGACAATCAGAACCGGAGTACGTTCGCTCACTTTCAGCCCGATTCCATGGGGCCAGGAGCGGATGACCTCCACCGAGTCGATCCGGGGCAATGTCCGCAGCAGTCGCGACTCGATCGCCTCGGTGTCGACGGAAATGAGGGGTTCGCCGAGCGGCACGTCGGCCGCCTCGCGGACCTGGGCCTCGGTCAGCACCTGGACGCCCGACACCGACACCCGCTCGGCCCGCAGCCACGAGGAGCCGTACAGAACCCAGAGCGAGACGCCGGCCATCAGCACCAGGGCGGCCGCGACGGCGATCAGTGCCCGGGGGCCGGGGAGCCGCCGCCGCGGCGGCGGGCCGGAGTCCAGATCCTCTTCTGCACCGCGTTCGGCGGTGGTCGGTCCGGCCACGCTCCCCTGCCTCCCGTGTCAGGCCGCCGCCTAACGGCGCGACGCGATCGCCTCGTACACCATCCCGACGAGCAGGTCGTCGGCGTCCCGGCGGCCGAACTCACCGGCGGCACGGGACATCTCGTACAGCCGGTGCGGGTCGGCGAGGACGGGCAGGACGTTCTGCTGCACCCACTGGGGGGTCAGTTCCGCGTCGTCGACCAGCAGTCCGCCGCCGGCCTTGACCACCGGCTGGGCGTTGAGCCGCTGCTCGCCGTTGCCGATGGGCAGCGGGACATAGGCGGCCGGGAGCCCGACGGCGGAGAGTTCGGCGACGGTCATCGCGCCCGCGCGGCAGAGCATCATGTCGGCAGCGGCGTACGCGAGGTCCATCCGGTCCACGTACGGTACCGGGATGTACGGGGGCATCCCCGGCATCTGGTGGACCTGCGGCAGTTCGTTCTTCGGGCCGACCGCGTGCAGGATCTGGATCCCGGCCTGCTGGAGGTAGGGCGCTACCTGCTGGACGACCTCGTTGAGGCGGCGGGCGCCCTGGGAGCCGCCGGAGACCAGCAGCGTCGGCAGGTTGGGGTCGAGTCCGAACATCGCGCGGGCCTCGGGGCGTGCGGCGGCACGGTCGAGGGTGGCGATGGCGCGGCGCAGCGGGATGCCGATGTAGCGGGCGTCGCGGAGCTTGCTGTCCGGGGTGGAGACGGCGACCTTGGCGGCGTACCGGGAGCCGATCTTGTTGGCGAGGCCGGGGCGGGCGTTGGCCTCGTGGACGATGATCGGCACGCCGAGGCGCTTGGCGGCGAGGTAGCCGGGCAGGGCGACGTAGCCGCCGAAGCCGACGACGGCGTCCGCCTTGGTGCGCTCCAGGATCTGCTCGGTCGCCTTGATCGTGCCGCGCAGCCGGCCGGGCACGGTGATCAGCTCGGGGGTGGGCTTGCGCGGCAGGGGTACGGCGGGGATCAGCGCGAGTTCGTAGCCGCGCTCGGGGACGAGGCGTGTCTCCAGACCGCGCTCCGTGCCCAGGGCCGTGATGCCCACGGTCGGGTCCTGCCTGCGCAGGGCGTCCGCGAGGGCGAGCGCGGGCTCGATGTGACCGGCGGTTCCGCCACCGGCGAGTACGACATGCACCGAAATTCACCGCTCTCCGGACGAACGTGCCGAGGCACGTCGTCGCATCGTGTTCCATCTCCCCGGCCCCGTAGGGCCGCCGCCACGCTTTCTACCAAAGCGGGGTTGCCGCATGGCAAGCGCCGCCCTCGCAGCGGGTTCGTCGCGCGCGAACGCGATCAGCAACCCGATGGCGAACATGGTCGGCAGCAGGGCGGAACCTCCGTAGGAGAACAGCGGGAGCGGGACTCCGGCGATCGGCAGCAGACCGAGCACCGCACCGATGTTGATCACCGCCTGAGCGGTGATCCAGGTGGTCACGCCTCCCGCGGCATACCTGACGAAGGGGTCCTCCGTGCGTCCGGCCACGCGGATACCCGCATAGCCTAGAGCCGCGAAGAGGGCGAGCACCGACAGCGTCCCCGCGAGGCCCAGTTCCTCACCGGTGACGGCGAAGATGAAGTCGGTGTGCGCTTCCGGGAGTTGACCCCATTTTTCCACACTGGCGCCGAGTCCGGAGCCGAAGATTCCGCCCGAGGCGAGGGCGTAGATGCCGTGCACGGCCTGCCAGCAGTCGGCGCCGTCCGTGCGGGGTTCGGTGGCTCCGATACAGGCCAGGCGGGCCATCCGGTTGTCGCTGGTGGTGATCAGGGCGAACCCGATGAGTCCGGCGACGGACAGCACGCCCCCGAAGAGCCGGGTCGGGGCGCCCGCCAGCCACAGCAGACCGAACAGGATCGCCGTGAGAATGATCGCGGTGCCCATGTCGCCGCCGAGCATGATCAACCCGAGCAGCAGGAACGCCACCGGAACGAGCGGTACCAACATGTGCTTCCACTGCGCGAGGAGCCGCTTGTCCTCCTTGCGGGCCAGCAGGTCCGCGCCCCACAGCACCAGCGCCAGCTTGCCGAACTCGCTGGGCTGGATCTGGAACGAGCCTCCGATGGCGATCCAGTTCTGGTTGCCGTTGATCGACTCCCCTATCACCTGCACCAGGGCCATCAGGAAGACACAGCCGGCCAGGATGGGGTACGCGAGCGCCCGGTGCAGCTTGACCGGCATCCGCGAGGCCAGGAGCAGCAGCACGGTGCCGATCGCCGCCGCGAGGAACTGCTTGCGGAAGAAGAAGGTCCCAGGCAGCGACATCTGCAGGGCCTTGATCTGCGAGGCCGAGTACACCATCACCAGACCCAGCACGGTGATCAGCAGACTGCCGCCGAGGATCAGGTAGTAGGCGGTCAGCGGCCGGTCCCAGGCCTTGCGCGCCCGGGTGTGGAGCCGCCGCACGGGGTTCTCCCGCGGCTGCCTGGGGATGGGGGGCCGTCTGGTGAGGCGCTGGACGGGGGGACGGCCGGTACGGCTACCGGGCATCGCGGAGCCCCTCCGGCCCACTGCCTGCGGACGCCGGGCCCGGAGCCGTGCCACCGGCGGTCAGCCGCCCACGACTCACCGACCAGATCCGTGTCATGGGCGTTCCCTCCCTGTCCTGCCCAGCGCCGCCAGGCAAGGGCGGGCCGGGTCAGCCGTCAGCGGCGGCGAGTTCACGGACGGCCTCCGCGAACGCGTCCCCACGCTTGTTGTAGTTGACGAACATGTCCATCGACGCACAGGCCGGCGCCAGCAGCACGGTGTCGCCCGCCCGCGCCAGTGTCCGCGCCTCGCGGACGGCGGCGAGCATCGCCCCAGTGTCGGTCCGTTCGAGGTCGACGACCGGCACTTCGGGGGCGTGTCGCGCGAGCGCTTCGCGGATCAGCGCGCGATCCGCGCCGATCAGCACGACCCCCCGCAGCCGCTTCGCCGCGCCGGCGACGAGTTCGTCGAAGGTCGCGCCCTTGGCGAGGCCGCCGGCGATCCACACGATCGACTCGTAAGCGGCCAACGAGGCCTGCGCGGCATGGGTGTTGGTGGCCTTGGAGTCGTCGATGTACGCGACGCCGTCCACCTCGGCCACGTGCGCGATGCGGTGCGCGTCCGGCGTGAAGGCCCGCAGCCCGTCCCGGACGGCCGCCGCGGGCACTCCGAAGGCGCGCGCGAGGGCGGCCGCCGCGAGGGCGTTGGCGATGTTGTGCGGTGCCGGCGGGTTCACGTCCGAGATCTCGGCGAGCTCCTGGGCGTTCTTCTGCCGGTTCTCGACGAAGGCGCGGTCGACCAGGATGCCGTCCACGACACCGAGTTGGGACGGCCCCGGCGTTCCGAGTGTGAACCCGACGGCCCGGCAGCCCTCCTCGACGTCCGCCTCGCGCACCAGGTCCTCGGTGGCCTTGTCGGCCATGTTGTAGACGCAGGCGACGCGGTTGCCCTCGTAGACGCGGCCCTTGTCCTTGGCGTACGCCTCCATAGAGCCGTGCCAGTCGAGGTGGTCGGGGGCGAGGTTGAGGACGGCGGCGGAGTGGGCGCGCAGGGAAGGCGCCCAGTGGAGCTGGTAGCTGGACAGCTCCACTGCCAGTACGTCGTACTGCTCGTCGCCGAGGACGACATCCAGCAGCGAGACCCCGATGTTTCCGACGGCGGCCGTCCGCAGCCCCGCGGCCGCCAGGATCGAGGCGAGCATCTGGACGGTCGTGGTCTTGCCGTTGGTGCCCGTGACGGCCAGCCAGGGCGCCGCGTCGGGACCGCGCAGGCGCCAGGCCAGCTCGACGTCGCCCCAGATCTCCAGGCCGGCCTCACGGGCGGCGGTGAAGAGCGGCTTGTCGGGTTTCCAGCCCGGGGTGGTGACGATCAGCTCGGTGCCTACCGGCAGGGTCGCGCCGTCGCCGAGGCGCACGGCGATGCCGAGCGCCTCCAGGTCGGCGGCCTGCGCGCGGGCGCGCTCGTCGTCGCCGTCGTTGACGACCGTGACGACGGCGCCGAGGCCGTGCAGGACCTTGGCCGCCGGGATGCCGGAGACGCCGAGTCCGGCGACGGTGACGTGCTTGCCCTGCCAGTCGGTCACTTGTCGGCCGCCCATCCCGCGTAGAAGAGGCCCAGTCCGACGATCACACAGATGCCCTGGATGATCCAGAAGCGGACCACGACAAGAACCTCGGACCAGCCCTTGAGCTCGAAGTGGTGCTGGAGCGGGGCCATGCGGAAGACGCGCTTGCCGGTCAGCTTGAACGAGCCGACCTGGATGACGACCGACATCGTGATGAGGACGAACAGACCGCCGAGGAGCGCGAGGAGCAGCTCGGTGCGGGAGCAGATCGCGAGACCGGCGAGCGCGCCGCCGAGGGCAAGCGAACCGGTGTCACCCATGAAGATCTTGGCCGGCGAGGTGTTCCACCACAGGAAGCCGAGGCAGGCACCCATCAGCGCGGACGCCACGATGGCGAGGTCCAGTGGATCTCGTACCTCGTAACAGGCGGCCGGGTTGGTCAGCGTCTGCGTGTTGGCGCAGGACTCCTGGAACTGCCAGACGCCGATGAAGGTGTAGGCGCCGAAGACGAGCACCGAGGCGCCGGTGGCGAGACCGTCCAGACCGTCGGTCAGGTTCACGCCGTTCGACATGGCGAGGATCATGAACAGCGCCCAGATGACGAACAGCACCGGGCCGATGGTCCAGCCGAAGTCCTGGACGAAGGAGATCTTCGTGGAGGCCGGCGTCTGGTCCCGGGCGTCCGGGAACTGCAGCGCGAGGACCGCGAATCCGATGCCGACGATCAGCTGGCCGGCCATCTTCGCCTTGGCCCTCAGACCCAGCGAACGACGCTTGACGATCTTGATGTAGTCGTCGAGGAAGCCGACGAGGCCCATGCCGCCCATCAGGCCCAGCACCAGCAGACCCGAGAAGGCGGGCGTCTGGCCCGTGATCACCTTGGCCAGGAAGTACGCGATGATCGTCGCCAGTATGAAGGCGATGCCACCCATGGTCGGGGTGCCGCGCTTGCTGGCGTGCTCGCGCGGGCCGTCGTCCCGGATGTACTGGCCGTAGCCCTTGCGGGCCAGCAGTTTGATCAGCAGCGGGGTGCCGACCAGGGTCAGGAAGAGACCGATGACTCCTGCGAACAGGATCTGATTCATCATCGCGCGGCAACCTCACCCTCGTTGCCGCTGTCGAGCAGCGCCTGCGCCACGCTCTCGAGCCCGACCGACCGGGACGCCTTCACGAGTACGACGTCTCCCGGGCGCAACTGACTGCGCAACAGGTCGACCGCCGCCTGTGCGTCGGACACGTGCACCGACTCCTCACCCCACGAACCCTCGTTATATGCGCCCAGTTGGAGCCAGGACGCTTCCCTGCCCCCCACCGCGACGAGCTTGCCGACATTGAGCCGGACGGCGAGCCGTCCGACCGCGTCGTGCTCGGCGAGCGATTCGTCCCCGAGCTCGGCCATCTTGCCGAGCACCGCCCAGGTCCGCCGCCCCTTGCCCATCGCCGCGAGCGCGCGCAGAGCGGCTCGCATGGACTCGGGGTTCGCGTTGTAGGCGTCGTTGACGACCGTCACGCCGTCCGGGCGCTCGGTGACCTCCATCCGCCAGCGGGAGAGGGAGCCCGCTTCGGAGAGCGCGGTGGCGATCTCGTCTGCGGACATGCCCAGCTCATGGGCGACGGCGGCCGCGGCGAGCGCGTTCGACACGTGGTGCTCACCGTACAGGCGCATGGTCACATCGCTTGCACCGGAGGGTGTGTGAAGCCTGAACGCGGGCTGTCCGGCGTCCGTGAGCGTCACGTTCTCGGCGCGTACGTCCGCTTCGTCTGACTCTCCGAAAAGAATCACACGGGCCTTCGTCCGGGACGCCATGGCGCGTACGAGGGGGTCGTCGGCGTTGAGGATCGCGGCGCCGCCGTCCTCCGCGGCGGGCAAGGCCTCCACCAGCTCGCCCTTGGCCTGCGCGATCTGCTCGCGGCCGCCGAACTCGCCGATGTGGGCGGTGCCGACGTTGAGCACGAGGCCGATCCTCGGCGGTGTCAGCTCGGTGAGGTACTTGATGTGACCGATGCCTCGGGCGCCCATCTCCAGGACGAGGAAACGGGTCTCCTCGGTGGCGCTGAGCGCGGTGAGGGGCAGCCCGATCTCGTTGTTGAGGGAGCCGGGTGTGAACACCGTCGGCGCCTTGCGCCGGAGCACCTGGGCGATCAGGTCCTTGGTGCTGGTCTTGCCCGCGGAGCCGGTGAGGGCCACGAGGGTCGTGCCGAGCTTGTGGACGACGTGCCGGGCGAGGGCACCGAGGGCGCTCTGCACATCGGCCACGACGATCGCGGGCACACCGACGGGACGGGACGCCAGCACCGCTGCCGCGCCCGCCTCGACGACCGCGGCCGCGTAGTCGTGGCCGTCCACGCGCTCGCCGACGAAGGCGACGAAGAGGCTGCCGGGTTCCACCTCACGGGAGTCCCGGACGACCGGTCCGGTGACGCGCACCGACGGATCCGGTATGTCGTGCGTCTGCCCGCCGACGACTTCTGCGATCTCGGCGAGGGAGAGGGCGATCACAAGTTCATCCCTGGGTCTGCTGGATTGCTTCGCGGAGCACCTGGCGGTCGTCGAAGGGACGTACCACGCCGGCGATGTCCTGGCCCTGCTCGTGGCCCTTGCCCGCGACCAGCACGGTGTCGCCCGGCTGTGCGCGGGCCACGGCCGCGGCGATCGCGGCGGCCCGGTCCTCGAAGAGGAGGACGTCGCCGCGCTCGTGCGCCGGCACGGACGCCGCGCCTTCGAGCATGGTGGCGAGGATCGCGAGGGGATCCTCGGAGCGGGGGTTGTCGGAGGTCAGTACGGCGGTGTCGGAGAGCCGTGCCATGGCGGCGCCCATCGGTCCGCGCTTGGTCGTGTCCCGGTCGCCGCCGCAGCCGAGGACGACGTGCAGCCTGCCCTCGGTGACCTTGCGCAGCGCCTTGAGGACCGACTCGACGGCGTCGGTCTTGTGGGCGTAGTCGACGACCGCGAGGTACGGCTGCCCGGCGTCCACGCGCTCCAGGCGGCCCGGCACGCCCGGTACGGCGGCGATGCCGTCGGCCGCGGTCTGCGGGTCGATCCCGGCGACGGCCAGCGCGGCGACGGCCGCCAGGGTGTTGGCGACGTTGAAGGTGCCCGGCAGCGGCGACCTGGCGGCGATCCGCTCGCCCTTGGGCCCGACCACCGTGAACGTCGAGTCCAGCGGCCCGACCCGGGCGTCCTCGGCCCTCCAGTCGGCGTCGGGGTGTCCCTCGGCGGAGAAGGTGACGATCGGGACCGTGGCTTCCTCGACGAGCCTGCGGCCGTACTCGTCGTCGAGGTTGACGACGCCGAGCCTGCTGCGTTCCGGTGTGAACAGCCGGGCCTTCGCCTGGAAGTAGTCCTCCATGTCGGAGTGGAACTCCATGTGTTCCGGGCTGAGGTTGTTGAAGACGGCGACGTCGAAGACGCAGCCGTCGACCCGGCCGAGGACCAGGGCGTGGCTGGAGACCTCCATGACGACCGAGTCGACGCCTCGTTCGCGCATGACCGCGAAGAGGGCCTGGAGGTCGGTGGCCTCGGGGGTGGTTCGCTCGGACTTGATGCGTTCGTCGCCGATGCGCATCTCGACCGTGCCGATGAGGCCGGTGGAGCGGACGCTCTTCAGGCCGCCCTCGACGAGGTACGCGGTGGTGGTCTTGCCCGAGGTGCCGGTGATGCCGATCTGGAGCAGGTCGCCTCCCGGGCGGCCGTAGATCGTGGCCGCCAGCTCGCCCATCCGCCCGCGTGGGTTGTCGACGACGAGGGCGGGAAGCCCTGCGGCGGCGGCGCGTTCGGCGCCGCCGGGGTCGGTGAGCACGGCGACGGCGCCGAGGCCGACGGCCTGGTCGACGAAGTCGGCGCCGTGCAGTCGGGCACCGGGCAGGGCGGCGTACAGGTCGCCGGGGCGGACGGCGCGCGAGTCGTGGGTGATGCCCGTGACCTCGACGACTGCCGCGCTCGCCGGCTGCTCGGCACCCAGCTGACCGGCGAGTTCCGCGAGGGATGCGGCGGAGACATGGGCCGGCCGGGGCGGTCCCGGATAGGTCACGGGAACGTCCTTCTGGGTGGTTTGGGACTGATCAGCGTGTGGCACGGCGGTGAGCGTACCGGGCCCACCCCTGCCGGAGCTAAAGGGGAGCCCGCGCGAAGCGCGGTCCGGCAAGGGTGGTGATGGGTGACGGGTGGGCGAGGGTTTGTGCGAGCGGCCCTGGGACGCGTGGTTCCCGGGGCCAGGGGTGATCATGGTCACGAGTCGGTTCCTGGCTGGTCGCACTGATCGGTGAAGGGATCAGGATGTGGTCAGGAGCGGGGTTCGGAGGCGGTCAGGGTCTGAAGGTGACGGGCAGGTTCGCGGGCTTCGCCCCGGTGGGCGGGACCTGGAGGGTCTTCAGAGCGAACTCCATGACCTCCTTGTAGATGGGCCCGCAGATCTGGCCGCCGAAGTAGCTGCCCCGGGTGGCGTTCTGGATCGCGCAGTAGACGGTGATCCGCGGCTTGTCCGCGGGCGCGAACCCGGCGAACGACGAGGTGTAGCCCCGGTACCTGCCGGTGGCCGGATCCACACGGTTGGCCGTACCCGTCTTGCCCGCGACCCGGTAGCCGGGGATGCGTGCCTTGGTGCCCGTGCCCTCCCGGTCGTCCACCACGGACTCCAGCATCCGGGCGAGGGTCTTCGCCGTCTTCTCGCTCACGACCCGTGTTTTCTGGGGTGTCGGAGCCGGGGTGAAGCGGCCGTCCGGGCCCTTGGTGCCTCGTACGAGGGTGGGCTCGACGCGTACGCCGCCGTTGGCGACCGTCGAGTAGACGGAGGCAGCCTGCATCGCGTTCAACGACATGCCCTGGCCGAAAGGAATCGTGTACTGCTGCGAGGTGGACCAGTCGCCGGGCGCGGCGAGGATGCCCTTGGTCTCTCCGGGGAAACCGAGGCCGGTGGGGCTGCCGATGCCGAACTTGCGCAGGTACGAGTGGAGGATCTGGTTGGACTCCCGCTGGTTCCTGCCGAGTTCGCCGGTGGCGAGGATGGTGCCGATGTTGCTCGACTTGGCGAGGACGCCGTTGAGCGTCAGGTACCAGGTCCGGTGGTCGATGTCGTCCTTGAAGAGCCGGTCGCCCCGGTGCAGCCGGTTGGGCACGGTGACGTGCGTACCCGGGGTGGCGACGTTCTCCTCCAACACGGCGGCCATCGACATGACCTTGGCGGTGGAGCCGGGCTCGTAGGCGTCCTGGAGGGCCGCGTTGCCCAGGGCGTCCGGGTTCGCCTCGGTGAGGTCGTTGGGGTCGAAGCCGGGCGAGTTGGCCATGGCGAGGATCTCGCCGGTGCGGGTGTCCTGGACGATCACATAGCCGCGATCCGCCTTGGACTTCCTCACCTGCTCGGTGATGGCGTTCTGCGCGGCCCACTGGATGTCGCGGTCGATGGTCAGCTCGACGTCGGAGCCGGCCACCGCGGGCGTCTCGGCGGAGCCCGCGGTGGGGACGAGGCGGCCCCCGGACTGGGCGTAGCGGATCTTGCCGTTCTTGCCCGACAACTGCTTGTTCAGCAACTGCTCGACACCACCGCCGCCCTTGCCCTCGGCGTTGACCCAGCCCAGTATCCCGGCGGCCAGGTCGCCGTTGGGGTACACGCGCTTGCTGCTGGGCTCCTGGAAGACGCCGGCCAGCACGTTGACCGTGCTCTTGTCCTCCCTGGCCTTTTTGACGAGCGCGGTCTTCAGGTCGGTGATCTGGTTCCAGACCTGGGGGGTCTGACGGCGGGCGAGCAGCACGTAACGCGTGTTCGGGGTGCGCAGTTTCTCGGTGATGGTCTGCTGGTCAGCGCCGAGGATCGGTGCGAGGAGCGCGGCCGCCTGCTCGGGTCCGTCGTCGACCTTGAGCTCCTTGCGCGTGAACATGGTGGGGTCGGCCGTGATGTCGTTGGCGTCCGTGCTGATGGCGAGGTCGACGCCGTTGCGGTCGGTGATCCCGCCGCGCTCGGCGGCCAGCACCCGGCCGACGTACCGGTTCCGGTCGGCCTTGGCCGCGTACTCGCTCGCGTCGACGGCCTGCACCTGGAGGAGCCGTACGACGAAGGCGATCATCACCAGGGTCAGCGCGAGGCTCACCAGACGCAGGCGCGGACGCGGGCTGCCGAGGTGGATGGTGCGCGCGGCCGGCTGCCGGGGCATGGCCGGGCGACGCTGTGCGGTGGGGCGGGCGCCGGGGCCCGGTCGGCGCTGCCTGCCGCCCTGGCGCACGGGCCGGGCGGGTCCGGGTACGCGGCGGCGCGGGGGCTGCCTGCCTGAATCGGCCACTTCCGTCACCTGCCGGGGGTCGTCGGGAGCTGGGGGGACTGCACGGACGGGGTGGTGGGGGTGGGGATCGCGGTAGGAGTGGCCGCGGGTGCCGGCGTCCGGAGCTGGGGCCGCGGCCGGGCCGGGGCCGACACCGGGAGCGGCGTTCGCGTCGGGGACACCGAGGGCGCGGGCGGTGTCGGGGCGGGGGGTGGGCTCTCGGGGAGGCCGGGGTCGAGAACCTCGGGCGCGAGGACGAGCGGCATACGGGCCGGGGACTGCTGGACGGCGGGCCTGGGCACACCCATGACGGTGCCGTCCGGGTTCAGGAAGGCCGGGTCGCCGCCTGGAACCATGCCCAGTTCACGGGCGCGGCGCAGGAGTGCGTCGGGCGCGGAGTAGGCGTCCACGTCCCGCTGGAGCGCCTGCTCCTCGTCGGTGTAGCTCTTCACGTCGTCCTGGAGGTCGTCGAGCCTGAACGACCCTTCGCTGAGCGCGGAGTTCAGCACGAGGAGGCCGATGAGGCCGCCCCCCAGCAGCAGAACGACGAGGAGGACGAAGGGGGTGCGGGCCGCTCCCTTGGACCTCGCGGGCAGGAGCCGCGCGAGACGGGCGGCGCGGCCCCTCAGTTCGGGTTTCCCGCTCACGCGCCCTCCCTGCGAATTCGTTCTCCGGACTCACTCACCGTCCCCGCGAGTTCGCTTGTCGGCCTCACTCACCGTCCCCTTCACGCACCGTGTGCGGTCGCCTCGTACGCCTCATAGACCTCATGCGCTTCATGCGCTTCATGCGCTTCATGCGACGTCCTCCCGTACGCGTTCCGCCCCGCGCAGGCGTGCGGGGGCGGCGCGCCGGTTCTCGGCGACTTCTTCCTCGGTGGGAAGTTCGGCACCACGGGTGAGGAGCTTGAGCCTCGGCTGATAGCGCTCGGGGACGACGGGCAGTCCGGGGGGCGCGGTGGTGGCGGCGCCCGCCGCGAACACCTGCTTCACCAGACGGTCTTCGAGCGAGTGGTACGACAGCACGGCGATCCGGCCGCCGACCGCGAGGGCCCGCACGGCGGCGGGGATCGCCCGTTCCAGGACGGTGAGTTCGCCGTTGACCTCGATGCGCAGGGCCTGGAAGGTGCGCTTGGCGGGGTTGCCGCCGGTGCGCTTGGCGGCCTGGGGCAGGGAGTCGCGGATCAGTTCGACGAGGCGCGCGCTGTTACTGAAGGGCTCCCTGTCTCGCTCGCGCACGATGGCGGAGACGATCCGCTTGGCCTGCTTCTCCTCGCCGTACGCCCGGAGGATGCGGACGAGTTCGCCCGCCGGATAGGTGTTGAGGACCTCGGCTGCGCTGATGCCGGTCGTCTGGTCCATCCGCATGTCGAGGGGGGCGTCCTGGGCGTACGCGAAGCCCCGGTCGGCCTCGTCGAGTTGCATGGAGGAGACGCCGAGGTCGAACAGGACGCCCTGGACGCGGGGGAGGTCCAGACGGTCGAGGACGTCGGGGAGTTCGTCGTAGACGGCGTGCACCAGGGTGGCGCGCTCACCGAAGGGGGCGAGCCGTTCACCGGAGAGGCGCAGGGCCTCCTTGTCGCGGTCGAGGGCGACGAGCCGGGCCCCGGGGAAGCGGGTGAGGAGCGCTTCGCTGTGACCGCCGAGGCCAAGCGTGCAGTCGACCACCACCGCGCCGGGCTCCGTGAGGGCCGGGGCCAGCATGTCCAGGCACCGCTGGAGCATGACGGGGACGTGGCGGCTGTTGCTCAAGGGGCCCTCTCAGGTCCGGCGCGAGCCGCACGTACGCGCCGCGCACGCGGGGAGACACCGGGCTGTCACCGGTTCTCCTTGGGGTTTCGGTCCAGCGGAAGGTTCCGCCTCCCGCTCGGCGTCACTTTAGTCCACGGCCCTTCGCGGTCAATCAACCGGCCTGCGCGTCGGGACATCTCCCCCGTGATGCCACGAACAAGGAGGAATCACTCGTACGGCGGCGATCCCGCCACTCCTGTGGGTTACCTCACAACAAGCCTCAATGACGTTCTTT
The DNA here is from genome assembly GCF_042955065.1 of Streptomyces sp. NPDC012510. Classification (NCBI taxonomy): domain Bacteria; kingdom Bacillati; phylum Actinomycetota; class Actinomycetes; order Kitasatosporales; family Streptomycetaceae; genus Streptomyces; species Streptomyces sp. NPDC012510. Next base: position 179,672 of record NZ_JBIBEN010000017.1, on the reverse strand, counting down.
GTCCCCTCTCACAGAGCGCCCACAGTGGGGGTGACCAGTACCGTCTTGGCTATGACGACCTCCGCAGCAGTTCCCACCGGCCCCGAAGGCGCCATATCCAACGGCACCGTCACCGACCGTCTCGTCGAGGCGAACCAGCGGTACGCCGCCGCGTTCACCGACCCCGGGATGGACGCCCGCCCCGTCCTCCGGGTCGCGGTCGTGGCCTGTATGGACGCCCGCCTCGACCTGCACGACGCACTCGGCCTGGAGCTCGGCGACTGCCACACCATCCGCAACGCCGGCGGTGTGGTCACCGACGACGTGATCCGCTCCCTCACCATCAGCCAGCGCAAGCTCGGCACCCGCAGCGTGGTCCTCATCCACCACACCGGCTGCGGCCTGGAGTCCCTCACGGAGGACTTCCGCACCGAGCTGGAGGTGGAGGTCGGCCAGCGCCCGGCCTGGGCGGTGGAGTCCTTCCGGGACGTCGACCAGGACGTACGGCAGTCCATGCAGCGAGTACGCACCAATCCGTTCCTGCTGCACTCCGACGACGTGCGCGGCTTCGTGTTCGACGTGAAGACGGGCCTGCTCCGGGAGGTCGACCCGGCCTGACCCCCGTCATGCGGACCCTCGGAACCGCCCTCCTACCCCCCGAGGGCGGTCCGGCGCAGCTTCGGTTTCCTGTCAATCTGCTGGCATCTCGCCCTTCAAAGGGCCGCAAACCTGACATATCGCGGCCAGTTATCCACAGGCGAGTGACACGGATTGGTAACGGCAGCAAGAATGCGGGTGTGGCGTCACGCTGAGCAGTTCACGCGTGGTGTCCGTGTTTCGGGGTGGGCCGGTCCGCATCGCAGAGCGACGGCCCGGAGAAAGAACGGGCCGAGGAGGGCCGGGTGACGACCTATGACGATCGAGCGAGCCTCACTGATCTGACCAGCACTGTGGAGCGAGTCCGCAGTTCGGTCGAAGGAGTGATCGAGGGCAAGCCTGAGGTCGTACGGCTTTCGTTGACAGTGCTGCTCGCCGAGGGACATCTTCTGATCGAAGACGTACCCGGCGTCGGCAAGACCATGCTGGCCAAGGCACTGGCGCGGTCCATCGACTGCTCGGTACGGCGTATCCAGTTCACGCCGGACCTGCTGCCGTCGGACATCACGGGTGTGTCCATCTGGGATCAGCAGCGCAAGGAGTTCGAGTTCAAGCCGGGCGCGATCTTCTCTCAGATCGTGATCGGCGACGAGATCAACCGCGCCTCGCCGAAGACCCAGTCCGCGCTTCTGGAGTCCCTGGAGGAGCGCCAGGTCACGATCGACGGCACGACGTACGAGCTGCCGAGCCCCTTCATGGTGGTGGCCACGCAGAACCCGGTGGAGATGGAGGGCACCTACCCGCTGCCGGAGGCACAGCGCGACCGCTTCATGGCCCGCGTCTCCGTCGGCTACCCCAGTCCGGAGGCCGAGCTGCAGATGCTTGACGTTCACGGCGGGGTCTCGCCGCTGGAGGACATGCAGCCGGTGGCGCACGCTCACGAGATCGTGAAGCTGATCGAGGCCGTCCGGGGCGTGCACGTCGCCGAAACGGTCCGGCGCTACGCGGTGGACCTGGTCGGTGCCACCCGCACCCACCCAGACCTCAGACTGGGCGCCTCGCCGCGCGCCACGCTGCACCTGCTGCGTGCGGCGAGGGCCACCGCCGCCCTGAACGGCCGGGAGTACGCACTGCCGGACGACATCCAGTCACTGGCCGTGTCCATCCTCGCCCACCGGCTGCTGCCCACCGCCCAGGCCCAGCTCAACCGCCGTACGCCGGAGCAGGTCGTCCAGGAGATCCTGCAGCGCACACCCGTGCCGCAGGCTCCCCAGGCACAGAGCGGCTTCGGCTCGGTCCACGCCACGCCCGCGTATCCGAAGCAGCCACCGCGGAGGCTTGGATGAGCACCGCCGGGCCGGCGCCCACACCGGAGCAGGACAAGGGCGGGCTGCGCACGGCCCTCGCCGGCCTCACCACGCGCGGGCGTTCCTTCCTGGCCGCCGGCGTGGCGGCCGCCATCTGCGCGTACGTCCTCGGGCAGAGCGATCTGCTCCGGGTCGGACTGCTGCTCGCCGTGCTGCCGCTGGTCTGCGCGACCGTGCTGTACCGCACCCGTTACCGGGTCGCGGGCAGCCGTCGTCTCTCCCCCGCGCGCGTGCCGGCCGGCAGCGAGGCCCGCGTCCATCTACGGATGGACAACGTCTCGCGGCTGCCCACCGGCCTGCTGATGCTCCAGGACCGGGTGCCGTACGTGCTCGGTCCGCGCCCCCGGTTCGTCCTGGACCGGGTGGAGGCGGGCGGACGCCGCGAGGTGTCCTACCGCGTCCGCTCCGATCTGCGCGGCCGCTATCCCCTGGGCCCGCTGCAGCTACGTCTGACCGACCCGTTCGGCATGTGCGAGCTGACCCGCTCCTTCTCGACCTACGACACCCTGACGGTCGTCCCGCGTGTGGAGGCGCTGCCGCCGGTGCGGCTGAGCGGTGAGGCGAAGGGGTACGGCGACGGCAGGCAGCGCTCGCTGGCGCTGGCCGGCGAGGACGACGTGATCCCGCGCGGGTACCGCCACGGCGACGACCTGCGCCGGGTGCACTGGCGTTCGACCGCGCGCTACGGCGAGCTGATGGTGCGCCGTGAGGAACAGCCCCAGCGCGCCCGCTGCACGGTCCTGCTGGACACGCGGGGCGAGGCGTATCTGGGCGCGGGCCCGGACTCGGCCTTCGAGTGGGCCGTCTCCGGCGCCGCGTCCATGCTGGTCCACATGCTCGAGCGTGGCTTCTCCGTACGACTGCTGACGGACACCGGCAGCTCGGTGCCCGGCGAGGGCGCCGACGGCTTCGCGGGCGCCAGTCAGGAGTCCGCCGACGCGGCCGGGCTGATGATGGACACCCTCGCGGTGATCGACCACTCCGACGGCACGGGCCTGTCGCCCGCGTACGACGTGCTGCGAGGCGGCAACGAGGGTCTGCTGGTCGCCTTCCTCGGCGACCTCGACGAGGAGCAGGCGACGGTGATCGGCAAGATGCGTCAGCGCAGCGGCGGGGCGGTCGCCTTCCTGCTGGACAGCGAGACGTGGACGACCGAGCCGGGCGAGGTGCCCGGGGCCGGCGGCGCGAGCGAGGAGTCGCTGCGGCTGCTGCACGAGGCGGGCTGGACGGCGCTGACCGTACCGCGCGGCGCCTCGCTGGCGGAGCTGTGGCGCCAGGCGGACCGGCAGCGCACCGGCGTGCTGTCCGGGAGCGGTGGGGAGGGATGGTCATGAGCGGTCGGGCGAGACTGGCCCTGTGCGCCTGGGCCGCCACCGTCATGGCGGCGTGCGCCCTGCTGCCGCTGGTCGATCCGGCGACCTGGATCGTCCAGGCGGCCTTCCTGCTGGGTGTGCAGACCGTCGTGGGAGCGCTCACCCGTAGGGTCCCCCTGGCACGGCCGCTGACCGTGGCCGCGCAGGCGCTGGTCACGCTGATGATGCTGACGCTGATATTCGCCCGGCAGCAGGCGGTGGCCGGCATCGTGCCCGGCCCGGAGGCGTTCCAGCGCTTCGCGACCCTGCTGCAGACGGGCGCCGAGGACGTCGGGCGGTACGCGATCCCGGCGCCGCTGAGCGACGGCATCCAGCTGATGATCATCGGCGGTGTGCTGGTGATCGGCCTCCTGGTGGACGCGCTCGCGGTGACCTTCCGCAGCGCTGCCCCGGCCGGTCTGCCGCTGCTCGCGCTGTACTCGGTCGCCGCGGGACTATCCGACGGCGCCGCGTGGCTCTGGTTCGTGCTGGCGTCCGCCGGCTATCTGCTACTGCTCCTGACCGAGAGCCGCGACCGGCTCTCGCAGTGGGGCCGGGTCTTCGGCGGCGCGCCCCACGGCCCGCACGCGGAGTCCACGAGCGGCGCCGTCGCCCCGGTGCGTACCGGGCGGCGCATCGGCGCGGTCGCGCTGGGCATCGCCCTGGTGGTACCGCTGGGGATGCCCTCTCTCGACGGCGGGCTGCTGGCCGGCGCGGGCGGCGGTCTGGGCAGGGGCTCCGGTGGTGGTGGCACGATCTCCGCGGTGAACCCGGTGGTGTCGCTGCGCGACAGCCTGAACGTGGACGAGGACCGCCAGGTCCTGTCCTACCGCACCAACACGGACAACGTGCAGGAGATGTATCTGCGCATCGTCTCACTGGACGACTTCGACGGCACCTCCTGGAAGCCGACCGAGCGCTCCATCACGGAGGTGCCGGACGAGTTCGGCACCCCGACCGGCCTCGGCTCGGACGTCAAGCGGTCCACGATCACCACCCGGATCGTCGCGGCCGAGGACTACGAGCAGGACTGGCTGCCGATGCCGTACCCGGTGACCAAGGTGGACATCGACGGCGACTGGCGGTACGAGCCGGTGGGGCGCACCCTCGTCGGCGACCACGAGCAGGACACCAAGGGTGCCCAGTACACGGTCGAGAGCCTGATCGTGCGGCCCACGGCGAAGCAGCTCTCCGAGGCGCCGGAACCGCCGCCGTCGCTGCGGCGGGAGTACACCAAGGTGCCCTCGTCGCTGCCGTCGGTGGTGGCGCGGACCGCGCTGGAGGTCACCAAGGGCGCGACGAACGACTACGAACGGGCTGTGAAGCTCCAGGACTGGTTCGCGTTCAGCGGCGAGTTCACCTATGACACCGAGGTACGGGCCGGCACGGGTGCCGAGGCGATAGCCCGGTTCCTCCGGGAGAAGGAGGGCTTCTGCGTCCACTTCTCCTTCTCGATGGCGGCGATGGCCCGCACGCTGGGCATACCGGCCCGGGTGGCCGTGGGCTTCACCCCGGGCACCCCGCAGACGAACGGCACGATGTCGGTGGGCCTGCGGGACGCGCACGCCTGGCCGGAGCTGTACTTCGAGGGCGTGGGCTGGACCCGCTTCGAGCCGACCCCCAACCGGGGCACGACTCCTCCGTACACGGTGCCGGAGGAGTCCGGCACCAGCGGCCTGCCCGATGTGCCCCGGCCCTCGCAGTCGGCGTCCACGGCGCCGTCGGCCGAGCCGTCGGCGAGCGAGAGCTGCACGCCGCAGGAGGCGAAGCTGGGGGCCTGTGGGACCGAGTCCGCGGCGGCCGTGGCGGGTTCCGACGATGACGACGGCTCGTTCTGGGGGCTGCTGTTCTTCTCGCCGTGGACCCTGTTGATCCTTCCGGGGGCACTGCTCGCGGTACTGATTCCGTTGCTGCCGATGCTGTGGCGGCTGCGGGTCCGGTCCAAGCGGCTCGGCGCGCACGAGGGTGCGCTGCCGAAACCGGCCCTGGGGTCGGCGTCCGCCAGGGAGGTGGCCGACGAAGGTGGCCGGACGGGCGGTGCCCAGGGGTCCCCGGGTAGGGCCACCGCGTACGGGCGTACGGAGGCGGCGGCTGCCCATGCGCTGGCCGCCTGGCAGGAGGTGACCGACACGGCGTGGGACTACGGCATCGCGCCGGACGAGTCGCAGACGCCCCGTAAGGCCGCCGCGCGGATCGTACGGCTCGGGGAGCTGGAGCCGTCGGCCGCGGAGGCGGTGCACCGCGTCGCGGCGGCGGTGGAGCAGGTTCTGTTCGCTCCGCGTCCGCAGGTTCCGTCGGGTCTCGCCCGGGACGCGCAGCAGGTCGGGGTCGGTCTGCGGGCGCACGCCGGCCGCCGGACGAAGCTCAGGGCACTGCTGTTGCCCCGTTCGACCGTCCGTGTCGTCTGGGCCCTCTCCGCCCGCTGGGCGGCGACCAGCGACAACCTGCTGGCCCGTATCCCGACCTGGCGACCGCCCTGGCGACGTCCCTCAACGAGCCAGAACGGCTGAGCTCCGCACGCGTCTGCCCCCGCCGGGTTCACTTGGCGGGGGCAGACGCATCAGTGGGAGGGCCCGGCTCGCACCGCGAGGGCGGACACAGCAGGGGAAAGGCCCAGCTCGCACCGCGAGGACAGACACGACAGCGAGAGGGCCCAGCTCCGCACCGTAAGGACAGACACGACAGCGAGAGGGCCCAGCTCGCGCTGCGAGGGCAAGCGTGTCTGTGACAACGCCCGGCTCGGGTGAGGGCAGACGGGGCTGTGCCTGTCGGTTCGTCCCAGTCGGGCATGGCTCTGTGGCGCGCCAGCCTCGGCGGCCACCGCGCCGTGGGTGGGTGCAGCCGGACAACGCTTGGCGGAAGGCAGGAGGGGCCATTGACGCGGCCACCGGGCGTTCGATTTTCGGGCGTGCGTGAAGGGTGACCGCCCTCGGGCGATCACCCTTCGTCCGTCTTCAGATGTGGCTGTAGGGTCGGCGATCCGGCGGGCTCAGTGTCCCTGCTCGTCACGACGGCGCTGCCAGCGCTGTTCGATTCGGTCCATCATGGAGCGGCGCTGTCGTGACTGACGACGCGCACCGGCGGAGCCAGTGGCTCCGGCGGGCTGCTCACCCGGCTTGGGGGCCTTGCGCCAACCGGTGACGGCGAGCACCGCGCAGCCCAGCATGACGAGGAACCCCACCACGCTGACCCAGATCTGCTGTGCGACCATTCCGGCCATGAGGAGCGCGATACCCACCAGAAAGCCCGCGACCGCCTGGTAGACCCGCCGCCGGGTGTACGTACGCAGCCCGCTTCCCTCAAGCGCTGACGCGAACTTGGGATCTTCGGCGTACAGCGCTCGCTCCATCTGCTCGAGCATGCGCTGCTCGTGCTCTGAGAGCGGCACGGAGTCCTCCTCATCGTGCGGTCGCCAGGGCGACCCGGGGGGTCCTCTTCAGGATAGGCAGGGAATCGCCCCCTTGAAACCCGCCCCTCTACGCCAATTCGCCAACCGGAACCCGCCATGGCACCCCGACTCGCTGAGGTGTGAATTCCCCAGCGAACGGCCCGTCATGCCGGAACGGCCTCCCTCGATCATACGGCTCCGAGCGCCCGATCGGGGGGCCTGTGGCGTACTCCATCCGCCGCCGCGCCCCTGATCAGCGGGTCACCCCGTCCACCGCGGGAGACGGCTCAGGACTCGGCGGTCCCTCGCGTCTCCCCCAGCACATGGAGTTGTGTGGCCACGGAGTGGAAGGCGGGCAGCTCGGCAGCGGCCGCCTCGAGCTGGAGCAGGGCGTCCAGAGCGCCGGGTTCGGTGTCGACGAGGACACCGGGGACCAGGTCGGCGAAGACCCGGACGCCGTGCACGGCGGCGACTCGGAGGCCCGCGCCCTCGACGAGGGCGGTGAGCTGCTCGGCGGTGAAGCGGTGGGGAACCGGATCACCCTCGCCCCAGCGTCCGTTCGGGTCGTCGAGCGCCTGCCTGGCCTCCTTGAAGTGCCCGGCGAGGGCCCGTGCGAGCACCGCGCCGCCCAGTCCGGCGGCGAGCAGGCTGAGCACACCGTCGGGGCGCAGCGCGGCGACCGCGTTGCCGAGGCCCTCGGCCGGGTCGTCCACGTACTCCAGCACGCCGTGGCAGAGCACCGCGTCGTAGCCGCCGCGCTCCGCGACGTCGAAGAGGCCGTGCGCGTCGCCCTGGACGCCCCGCACGCGGTCGGCGACCCCGGCTTCGGCGGCCCGGCGCTCCAGCGCGAACAGGGCGTTGGGGCTGGGGTCGACGACGGTGACGCGGTGGCCGAGGCGGGCCACGGGCACCGCGAACTTGCCGCTGCCGCCGCCGGTGTCCAGCACGTCGAGCGACTCACGCCCCGCGGCCTTCACCCGGTGGTCCAGGGCGTCCCGCAGGACCTCCCAGACCACGGCGGTACGCAGGGAGGCACGAGGGCGGGAGGGATCGGAGCGCAGCGACGTGGCCTGGGCGTGCTGATGGGAGACGGGCGGGCGCATCGGGTCCGACACGGCAGTTGACTCCTCGGCGCGGCACCGCCTGGTGTGCGGCGGAGCGATGGGCTTGCGTCTCCGCCGGGCCGGTGGCCACGGCGGAGGGTGCTGATGTCCCCAACCCTAATGGGCGCCGCCGGGGCGGTCGGTCAGCCGGCGTCCGGGACCCCTGGCCCGCCGTCCTGCCGGGGCTGTGGCAGTACCGGCTGGAGCACCAGCATCCGCTCCACGAGGCGCAGGAACATCGCCACGTCGCGTATGAGGTCGTCGGCGTCACGCGGGCTCGCCGCGCCCTGGATGCCTGCCTCGGCGCGTGCCCGGCGGGCGGCGCCGGAGGCGAACAGCGCGCTCCACTCGGCGAGTTCGGGAGCTATCTCGGGGAGCACTTCCCAGGCGCTCCGGATCCGGGCCCGTCGCTTCGGGGTCGGTTCGGGGCGACCCCGGGCGGCGAGGACGGCGGCGGCGGTGCGCAGGGCGGCCAGGTGGGCGGTGGCGTACCGCTCGTTGGGCGTATGGAATCCGGACGCCTCGTCGAGGCCGGCGCGGGCCTGGGCGAGCAGGTCGAGGGCGGCGGGCGGGGCCGTCGCCCGGCGCAGCACGGGGTGCACGTCGCTCGCCGGGCCGGTCAGTGAGGGGGCAGGGCCGGGGACACGGCGCCGATGGGCGGCTGCTGCGTGGTGGCTGGCCATGACGAACCTCCTGTCGTCTTCGTGACGGCACGCCCTGACACGAGGTGCCCGTATGTGCTCATCGTGCGGTATGCCACTGACAATCCGTTCTGACCTGGGCCTTTGCTTCAATCAGAGGTTCGGAGTAGTTTTTGCACTGACCAGTCAGTTCAATTCTGTGGAGAGGTCTCGTGGCATGGGAGAGCCAGCGGAGCCGGACGCCGGGCAGGGGGTGGCCGTCGGCGTACCCGTCGGCGCCGAGGACTTCGGGCTCAAGGGACCGCGCGGCTGGGCGTTCCGGGGTGTCGGGTTCGGCGCTGAGGCCGGTTCGCTGGTGGCGGTCGAGGGGCCGTCCGGGTCGGGCCGGACCTGCCTGCTGCTCGCCCTCACCGGCCGGATGAGGCCGAGCGAGGGCCACGCCACGGTCGGCTCTCTCCGGCTGCCGAAACGGATGGCGGCCGTCCGCAGGATCAGCGCCCTCGCCCACGTCCCCGGGGTGACCGACCTCGACCCGGCTCTGACCGTCGGGGAGCACCTACGCGAACGGGCGCTGCTGCGGCGGCGTTTCGACGGTTCCCTGCGCGGGCTGCTGCGGCCCCGGGCCGAGCGCGCCGCCGAGGCCGAGGACCGGGTCGAGGCCGCCTTGAGCGCCGCCGGGCTCGACCTCGAGGCGCTGCCCAAGGGAGCCAGGACCGCCGTACGGGACCTGGACCGGCTGGAGGCCGTGCGGCTGTCCGTCGCCCTGGCCCTCGTCGGCCGGCCCCGACTGCTCGGCGTCGACGACATCGACCTCAAGCTCTCCGACGCCGAACGGGCCGAGGTGTGGGCCCTGTTGAAATCCCTCACCGGGTCCGGGATCACGATCGTGGCGGTGTGCAGCGAGGCCCCGGAGGGGGCCGTCGTCGTGTCGACTGCGCCGGCCGGAGCACCACGCGCGCGTGAGGACGCGCACGAAGCCCCTGAGCCCGACAGCGACCCCGACAGTGGCCCCGACGCCGACCCCGACCGCGCCCCCCACGGCGACGAGGGTGACAGCGACGAGGACGTCAACGACAAGGCAGTCGTCGACAAGGACAAGGACAAGGAGACGGCCGATGCGCTCGCCCAGGCTCGCCGCGCTTGAGCTCAGGCGGTTCGGCCGGGGGAAGCTGCCCCGGGCCGCGCTGGTCTCGCTCCTGCTGCTGCCGTTGCTCTACGGCGCCCTGTACCTGTGGTCGTTCTGGGACCCGTACGGCCGTCTCGACCGTATCCCCGTGGCGTTGGTCAACGACGACAAGGGCGCGTCGGTCGGCGAGGAGAGGCTGACGGCCGGTGAGGACATAGCGAAGGGGCTGCGGGACAGCGACACCTTCGAGTGGCACCGGGTGAGCGCCGCCGAGGCCCGGAAGGGTGTCGAGGACGGTACGTACTATCTGTCGCTGACGATGCCGAAGGACTTCAGCGAGCGGATCGCGTCCAGCTCCGGGGACGTACCGGAGGCGGGCGCCCTCCAGGTGCGGACGAACGACGCGAACAACTACATCGTCGGGCAGATCTCCCGGACGGTGTTCTCGGAGGTGCGGACGGCGGCGTCGACGAAGGCCTCGCGGTCGTTCCTGGACCGGATCTTCATCTCGTTCTCCGGCATCCACGACGAGACCCAGAAGGCGGCGGACGGCGCCGACGACCTCAAGGGCGGCATCGACAAGGCGGAGAAGGGCTCCAAGGACCTCGCGGACGGGCTGAAGGAGGCCAAGGAGGGCAGCGGGAAGCTGTCCGGTGGCCTCAAGGACCTGGACGAGGGCGCGGGCGATCTGGAGGACGGGGCCCAGCAGGTCGCGGACGGCACCGGCAAGCTCGCCGACAAGGTCGGCGGCGCGGCGGACCGGGTGCGGCCCTTCCTCGACGAGAACGGCGACACGATCGCCGACACCGCCACCCTGGTCGCCGACTCGGCGGCCACGATCCGCGCACACCTCGACGCGTTCGTCACGACGGCGCCGGCCGCCGCGACCGGCACCCGCGCCGCCTCCGACACCCTGGACGAGGTGTACGAACGGCGCTGCGAGAAGGCCGAACTGCCGGACGCGGCCTGCGCGGACCTGAAGAAGGCAAAGGACGCGGCGGCGGAGGCGGCGGTGCTCGCCGAGGACGTCGACACCGTGGTGAAGAACTACGACGGTGACATGAAGGCGTTCGACAAGGACCTGGAGACCCTGGAGAAGCAGGCCCGCGCCCTCGCGAAGGCGGCCCCCACCCTCTCCGGGGACCTCGACGACGCCGTCGCCAAGGTGAACGCGCTCGACAAGGGCGCCGCACAGGTCGCCAAGGGAGCCAAGACCCTGCACACCGGCCTCGGCACGGCCAAGACGGGCGCGGAGACCCTCGACACGGGCGTCGGCGACCTGAAGACGGGCGCGAACAGCCTCAAGGGCGGCATGTTCAAGCTGGCCGACGGCTCCGGGAAGCTCGCGGGCGGGCTGCACGACGGGGCCGAGCGGATCCCCGACTACGACCGGCGGGACCGTGACCGGCGCACCGAAGTGATGGCCGATCCCGTCCAGTTGGCCAGCCGGGACCTGCACAAGGCGCCCAACTACGGCACCGGGTTCGCCCCGTACTTCATCCCGCTGTCCCTGTGGGTGGGCGCGATGGTGGCGTACATGCTGATCCAGCCGCTCAACCGGCGTGCTCTCGCGACGGGTGGGTCGGCGTGGCGGATCGCGCTGGCGGGATGGCTGCCGGTGGCCGTCCTGGGCGTGCTTCAGACGGCGGCTCTGATGGCGGTCCTGCACTGGGCGGTCGGGCTGGAGATGGTGCGGGCGGCCGGGACGGTGGGCTTCCTGTTCCTGGTGTCGGCGTGCTTCGCGGCGATCGTCCAGTGGCTCAACGCGCGCTTCGGGGCGGCGGGCCGGATCCTCGTCCTCGCCTTCCTGATGCTTCAGTTGACGTCCGCGGGCGGCACCTATCCCGTGCAGACCAGCCCGGACTTCTTCAACGCTGTCCATCCCTTCCTGCCGATGAGCCACGTCGTCGACGCCCTGCGCAGGCTCATCACCGGCGGCGGCCTCGGTCCGGTGTGGCAGGCGTGCGCGGTGCTGGTGGCCTTCACTGCCGGCGCGCTCGCGCTGACCGCCCTGTCCGCCCGCCGCAAGCAGGTGTGGACCCTGGACCGGCTGCACCCGGAGCTGAGTCTGTGAGCGAGCGAGCAACAGTGCCCGCACACCGCGAGGTTCCTGTGACAATCAGGGCCATGGAAAGCAGCAACGCCCCCGGCGGCGCAGGCGGGGGCCGCCGCGAGGCGACCCGGCAGAAACTCTACGAAGCGGCCGTCACCCTCATCGCGGAGCAGGGGTTCTCCGCCACCACGGTGGACGAGATCGCCGAGCGCGCCGGTGTCGCCAAGGGCACGGTCTACTACAACTTCGCGAGCAAGTCGGTCCTCTTCGAGGAGCTGCTGCGGCACGGCGTGGGACTCCTCACCGCCTCCCTCCGCGAGGCGGCCGAGCGGACCGCCGGGGAGGGCGGCTCCCGGGTCGACTCCCTGGACGCGATGATCCGGGCCGGACTCGTCTTCATCGACCGCTACCCGTCCTTCACCCAGCTCTACGTCGCCGAGCTGTGGCGCACCAACCGCGCTTGGCAGTCCACGCTGATGGTGGTCCGGCAGGAGGCGGTCGCGGTCGTCGAGGACGTGCTCCGCGAGGGCGTCGAGCGGGGTGAGCTGAGCGAGGAGATCGACGTCGGTCTGACGGCGGCGGCCCTGGTCGGCATGGTCCTGGTGGCCGCCCTGGACTGGAAGGCCTTCCAGCCCGAGCGCTCCCTCGACGACGTCCACGCGGCGCTCTCCCGACTGCTGCAAGGGCGGGTGAGCGGACACCGCTGACGGGGCCGGCACACGTACACGGACAAGAGCGCCGGTCCGAACTGGCCGCGTCCCCCGCGGGCCACCTCGAACCGGCGCTTCCCCGTTCCCCCCGTTCCCCCGTGCCTCGCTCCCGCCGACTCTCGTCGACGGAAGGAGCGGTGCGGGGCGCGAACCGTTCCGCCGCCCCGTGTCGGCGGTACCGGAGCCGTGCCCCCTTCCCGTGCCTCCACCCTCTCGTTCGCGCAGGTCGCAGCCCATCCGCGCGCGTACTCATCTCATCGGCTGAGTACGGATACTCAGCACTGCGCACTCAGCCCCAGGACACGTTGTTGCCGACTGGTGACGATCGCGTCCGCGCACGTACTCCCCGCAAGGCGGCACGCCGCTCCCACGCCCCGCAAGGCGGCGCGCCGCTCGGACTCCCCGCAAGGCGGGCACGGCCACCGCACGGGGCGCGGGGAAGCGGCGGCCGATAAGGTCGCTGCCATGGCGAGAATCGCGGTGATCGGTGCCGGCCTCGGCGCCATGGCAGCCGCCGCCCGGCTGGCCGTGGCGGGCCACCGCGTGGTGGTGTACGAGAGCACGGCGACCTACGGCGGAGCCGTGGGTCGCTTCGAGCGCGACGGCTTCGTGTTCGACACGGGCCCCGCCCTGCTCCCGCTGCCCGCCGTCTACCGCGATCTGTTCCTCAAGACCGGCAAGGAGCCGCTGGAGAAGTGCGTCGACCTGGTCCAGGTCGACCCGGCGGCCCGCCATGTCTTCGCCGACGGTACGGACCTGTCGCTGCCGAACGCCTCACGCGCCGGCGTGGTCGCCGCCCTGAACACCGCGCTCGGCTCGGGCGCGGGCGACCGCTGGGGCGACTTCCTGGTGCGCGCCCGCGAGGCCTGGGACCGCACCCGGCGTCCCCTCCTGGAAGAGCCGCTGTGGCCCGACTGGAAGGTCCTCGCCGAGCGCGAGCCCTACCCCTCGGTGCCGCACAAGCGGCTGCTGCGCACCCGCCGCGCCCGCACCCTCGCCGAGGTCGGCGCCTGGGAGCTGCGCGACCCCCGGCTCACGGCCCTGCTGGAGAGTTACGCCCTCGCGTACGGGCTGGATCCCAGGAACATCCCGGCGAGCGCGGCGGTCCTGCCGTACATGGAGCACGCCTTCGGGACCTGGTACGTGCGGGGCGGGCTCAGGGAGTTGGCGCGGGCGCTGTACGAGCGGTGCCTGGCCCGGAAGGTCGAGTTCGTCTTCGGCGCCGAGGTCACGGGGATCGTCGAAAGAGACGGCCGGGCGGCCGGTGTGGAGCTCGCGGCCGAGGTGGACACCGGGGACCGCGCGGTGACGGAGGCGGACCACGTCGTCGCGGGCATCGATCCGGTGAGGCTGGGCGGCCTGACGGAGACAGCCGTCCAGGGCGACGGGGACGTGCGGCCGGACCCGGGGTCACCGCGCTCCGGCCGGCTGACCGTGCTGCTGGCCCTGCGCGGCGCCCGCGAGGCCGGCGCGGCGCACCGGACGGTCGTGCACGCGCCGGACCGGGAGGCGGAGTTGGACTTCCTGAGCCACCTGCGCGAGACCGACGACCCCGTGGCTCTCACCGTGACGGTGCTGCGCCCGGACGACCCCGCGCTGCGCCCGGACGAGGAGCACGAGTCGGTGGTCGTCTCGGCGGCGGTGCCGACCCACATCGACTGGTCGGCGGGCGACATCGCCGAGCGGTGCGCGCGGTCGCTGGTCGGCGCCGCCGAGGCAGCCGTGCCCGGCCTGCGGGAGCGGCTGCTGTGGCGCGAGGTGCGCACGCCCGCGGACACGGCCAGGGAGACGGGTGCCGACGGCGGGGCCGTCCCCGCGCCGGCGCTGGCCGCGGCCGACGGCCGTTTCCTGCACCCGTCCAACGCGTCCCGCGTGCCCGGGCTCCATCTGGTCGGCGGCTGGTCCCATCCGGGCGGCGGCCTCCCGCACGCGGGGATGTCGGGGGCGCTGGTGGCGGGACTGATCGTGGAAGGTCCGGACTTCCGCGGCTCACAGTGAGCGGTGAGCCGCCGCCGACGGCGGTTCAGAAACGGTACTGCTGCTCGTCGTAGCCGTTCTGGCCGTTGCTGTTCTGGCCGTTGCCGTTCTGGCCGTTGCCGTTCTGGCCGTTGCCGTTCTCCTGCTGCGGGTACGACTGCTCCGACGGAAGTCCGTTGCCGAACGGGTCGAAGGTGTCGTCGGTGTTGCGCTGCTGCGGGACCCAGACGCCGCCGGGCGGGGTATCCCCGCCGTAACCCCCGTTGCCGTACTGGTCCTGCCCGTAGCCCTGTTGACCGTATCCCTGCTGGCCGTAGGACTGGTCGTAGGAGGCGGTGGCGTCGTACGTCTGTGTGCCGATGTACGGGTCGGAGTAGGCCGCGTACTGCTGCTGGGCCTGGTCGTAGCCGTAACTCTGCTGGTCGTAGCCGTAGTAGGCGAAGGCCTCGTCCTGCGTGGACCGGTCGGCGGTCTCGTGGGGCTGTCCGGGGGCGCCCGCGTAGTGGTTGCCGTCTCCGTAGACGCCGTAGGTGCTGGTGTCGTCGGGCATGGGCTCCGGGGAGTAGACGGTGGTCGTCTCCGCCGCGGCGGGCGTGGACCGGCGGCGGACGAACACGTCGTCGTCGCGGTCGTCGTGGTCCAGCGGATCGTCGGCCCGGTGGTACGTCCCGCCGGGCGTGGACTCCAGGTCGGTGACCTCCGGGCTCGGGTCCTGGCTCTCCGGTTCGCCGCGTCGCCGCTTCTTGCCGGCCTTGGCGAGCTTGCCGGGCCTGTCGCCGTCCTCGCCCTCACCGGACCGCGGGCGGACGGCCCAGCCGGCCTCGAAGCCGCGGCGGAACGACAGCGTCACATAGGTCTGCCCGGTCGCGAACCCGATCGCGCCCAGCGCGATGACGATCACGTTGGGCATCAGTACGCCGAGGACGACACCGAGGAAACCGACGAAGGCGAGCAGCCGCCAGCGCAAGCGCGCCTTGTACTGCAGCAGCACCTCACCCAGCAGCCACAACGCGACGATGCCGAACGCGATGTAGAGGACCGTCCAGCCCATGTACGCCCCTCTCCCTGTGGCCGCTACGCAGTGTGTCGTACGCGAGTGCGACCGGTCTAGGCCCGTGGTGGATGGTGCAGGCCCAGGTTCTCGTAGATTTCCAGAGTCGCGGTGGAGTTGTTCAGGGTGATGAAGTGAAGCCCGGGGACTCCCTCGTCCAGCAGCCTCGCGCAGAACTCCGTGGCGAACTCGATGCCAATGGAGCGTACAGCGGCCGGATCCTCTTTGGCTGTGACGATCCGCTCTTTCAGGGCGTTCGGGATTGCGGCGTTGCTGAGTTGGGGCAACCGTTCCAGCATCTTCACGCTGGTGACGGGCATGACCTCGGGAATGACCGGGGTCTCACAGCCCGCCTTCGCGACGGCGTCCCTCAGACGCAGGTACGAGTCCGGGTGGAAGAACATCTGGGTGATGGCGTAGTCGGCGCCTGCCCGGCACTTGTCGACGAAGTGCGCCACGTCGCTGTCCCAGTTCGGGGAGCGCGGGTGCATCTCCGGGAAGGCCGCCACGCCCACACAGAAGTCCCCGGACTCCTTGATGAGTTGGACGAGTTCGGCGGCGTACGTCAGGCCTTGCGGATGCGGTACCCACTCGGCCATGGGGTCGCCGGGCGGGTCGCCGCGCACCGCGAGCATGTTGCGGATCCCGGCGTCCGCGTACTGGCCGATGATGTTGCGCAGTTCGGCGATGGAGTGGCTGACCGCGGTGAGGTGGGCGACCGGGGTGAGGGTGGTGTCGGCGGCGATCTGCTCGGTGGCCTTCACCGTGCCGGCCCGGGTGGAGCCTCCGGCGCCGTAAGTCACGGAGACGAAGCTGGGGGCGACCGCCTCGATCCTGCGGAGGGCGTTCCACAGGTTCCGCTCACCCTTCTCCGTCTTGGGCGCCCAGAACTCGAAGGAGTACGTGGTCTTGCCCGTGGCGAGCATGTCGCGCACGGTACGCGCGCGATCCGTCCTGGTGGAGGCGGTTCCTAGGGCCATATCGGCAGATTAGTCAGATCGGGGCCGTCCCCCAACCAGAGCAAGGCCATTTGCCCGTTTTGCCGAGCTGTTGTCCACGCCTTGGACAGCGGTGGAGGGCCATGAGGGGCCATGAGGGGGCCTGAGGGGCCATGGAGGCCCTAGAGGGCGCGCAGCCGCCCGGCGAACTCGGCCGCGGCGGCTCCCGGGTCGTCGGCCTCGGTGATCGCCCGGACGACGACGGCCCGGCGGGCGCCCGCCTCGACCACCTCATCCAGGTTGCCGAGGTCGATGCCACCGATGGCGAACCAGGGGCGGTCGGTGCCGAGGCCGGCGGTGTACCGGACGAGGTCCAGGCCAGGGGCGTGGCGGCCGGGCTTGGTGGGGGTGGGCCAGCAGGGGCCCGTGCAGAAGTAGTCCACGCCCTCCTGGACGGCGGCCGCCGCGGCCTCGGACTCGGAGTGGGTGGAGCGGCCCATGAGAACGCCGTCGCCGAGGATCGCGCGGGCGGCGGGGACCGGGAGGTCTCCCTGGCCGAGGTGCAGGACGTCCGCGCCGATGGCGTGGGCGACGTCCGCGCGGTCGTTGACCGCGAGCAGCGTGCCGTGCCGACGGCACGCGTCCGCGAAGACCTGGAGGTGCTCCAGCTCCTCGGCGGCCTCCATGCCCTTGTCGCGCAGCTGCACGATGTCCACGCCTGAGCCCAGGACCGCGTCCAGGAACTCCGGTAGGTCGCCCTGACGGGTACGGGCGTCCGTGCAGAGGTAGAGCCGGGCGTCGGCGAGCCGGGCGTCGGCGTCGGACATGCGTGGGTCCCCCGTTGGTGGTGGATCGTCGGTGCGGCGTACGGGATCGCGCTCCTCGGGGCGGGCTCCCGTACGCCGTACGGCTGGCGGTGTCGCGGTTCTCTCAGGTGGTTCCGGTCAGACGGCGAGCGCCTGGGCCCGGCGCTTCACCTCCGTGCCGCGATTCTCGCTGAGGGCCTGGGCCGGGGTGCCGGGCAGGCTGGGGTCCGGAGTGAAGAGCCACTCCAGCATCTCTTCGTCGGTGAAGCCGTCGTCCCTCAGGAGGGTCAGGGTGCCGGACAGGCCCTTGACCACCCTGTCCCCGTCGATGAAGGCGGCGGGGACGTGCAGTGCGCGGTTCTCACCACGGCGTACGGCGATGAGCTGGCCTTCCTTCACCAGTTGCCGTACGCGCGTCACCTCGACGTCGAGCATCTCGGCGATGTCGGGGAGGGTCAGCCACGCGGGGACGAGAGCATCGATCTTTGCGTCAATCTCGGTCACGTCTCCAAGACTGCCATCTGCGACTGACACTGGGTAGCCGAGCCGCCTCCGGCGAGGCCGACGGGGCGTACGCCTGCGGCGACACCGCAGGCCCCGCTTCCCGGCACCGGGCTATGCCGTGGCGGCCTTCAGGGGCCTCGACGGATCCCGCAGGAGGGCCGGGTCCATGGGGGTGCCGGCGTCGATCAGGCGGCGGCCCTGGGCCAGGTCGCGGGGGCGGCCCACGGCGAGGAGCGCGATGAGACGGCTGTCGCGGAGCCAGCACACGGACCAGGCGGCACCGGCGGGGTCGCCGCGCCAGAGGGTGGTGTCGGCGAAGGCGTGGTCACCGGCGTACTGGACGAAGCGGCCGAACTGCTCCGACCAGAAGTAGGGAACGGGATCGTAGCGCTCGGGGGCCTCGCCGAGGATGTTCGCGGCGACCGTGCGGGGGCCCTGGAGCGCGTTGTCCCAGTGGTGGACGAGGAGGCGCTGGCCGTACCTGCCCGAAGGGAAGGACGCGCAGTCGCCGACGGCGTAGACGTCGGGCGCGGAGGCGCGCAGGTGATCGTCGGCCACCACCTCGCCGTGCTGCGCGCCGAGCTCGATGCCTGAGCCCTGCAGCCAGGCCGTGGCGGGGCGCGCGCCGATGCCGACCACGACGGCCCCGGCCGGGATCTCGGTGCCGTCGTCCAGGACCACCGTCCCGGGCTCCACACGCTCCACGCGCGCGTGCGTGCGCAGCGTGGTGCCGCTGTCGGCGTACCAGGCGGTCATCGGCGCGGCCACCTCCGCCGGCAGCGCGCCCGCCAGGGGCCGGTCGGCCGCCTCGACGACCGTCACCGCGCACCCCGCCTCCCGCGCGGCCGTCGCGAACTCGGCGCCGATCCAGCCCGCGCCCACCACCACGATGTCGTGCTGCTGCGCCAGCACCGGCCGCAGCCGCTCCGCGTCGTCCAGCGTCCGCAGCAGATGCACTCCGGGCACGCCCTCGGCCCCCGGCAGCCGGATCGGTTCCGCGCCGGTGGCGATGACGAGGACGTCGTACGGGACGGGTCCGGTGGCCGTGTCGAGTTCATGGTCGGCGGGGCGCAGGCCCGACACCTCACGGCCCAGCTGGAGTTCGATGCCGAGCGCCTCGAAGTCGACGTCGAAGGCGGAGCCCTCGGCCTTGCCGAGCAGCACGGCCTTGGACAGCGGTGGCCGGTCGTACGGCTGGTGGGGCTCGGCGCCGATCAGTGTGACGGTGCCGGCGAAGCCCTGTTCGCGCAGGGCGACCGCGGTCTGCACACCGGCCATGCCCGCGCCCACGACGACCACGCGGCGTGCCGGTGACGTGCCCCGTTGTTGCGTCTGCTCGCTCACCTGATCACCATAGACAACTGACTGTTCATCAGTCAGGGGGCATGCTCGGTGACCTGCTCCACAACGCTGCTCCCGGCACCTTCCTGTGACTCCCACTCCCAGGTCTCCTCCAGGCGCACCCGCCCGTCGGGGAGCTCGACCACCGTCGACACGCAGTGCCCCGAGGACGTCGTCCCGTCCCGCTTCAGCTGCACGTACCGGAAGTCCAGCCGGTCGCCGTCCCTGGTGCCCACCAGATGCCCGCGCACGACGTCGCCGCCCGTGTACTCCGCCCAGATCTCACCGTCCTTCTCGTGGTAGGTGAACCGGGTGCGGGTGCCCACCTGACCTGGGGCCTGGTCGGCCACGGGGGCGAGGACGAGACCGTCGAGCGAACGTGCCACGGGTGGAGGCTCCCTTACTGAGACTTACGGCGGCGGGCTAGGGTGGCCAACGTAGAGCACTCGCGGGAGCCCGGACGTACCGGGCTGAGAGGGAGGCTGGCGGCCTCCGACCGTACGAACCTGATCCGGGTCATGCCGGCGAAGGGAGGGGCTGGACGCCCATGTCGCGTACACACACGTCAGACGTCCTCGTCGTGGGGGGCGGAATCATCGGGCTGGTCACGGCGTGGCGGGCCGCCCGGCGCGGGTTGGCCACGGCCGTGGTCGATCCCGAGCCCGGCGGCGGGGCCGCGCAGGTGGCGGCCGGGATGCTCGCCGCCGTGACGGAACTGCACTACGGCGAGCAGACACTGCTGGGGCTCAACCTGGAGTCCGCACGCCGCTACCCCGACTTCGCGGCCGAGCTGACCGAGGAGACGGGCCTCGACCTCGGCTACCGCCGCTCCGGCACGCTCGCCGTGGCACTCGACGCCGACGACCGCGCCCACCTGCGGGAACTGCACACTCTGCAGCGGCGGTCGGGCCTTGAGTCGGAGTGGCTGAGCGGCCGTGACTGCCGCCGTCTGGAGCCGATGCTGGCCCCCGGCGTGCGCGGTGGGCTGCGCGTCGACGGGGACCACCAGATCGACCCGAGGCGGCTGTCCAGGGCCCTCGTCGCGGCCTGCGAGCGCGCCGGGGTGGTGTTCCACCGGACATGGGCTGAGGAACTGTCGGTGGTACGGGCGCGGGCCGCCGGGGTCCGGACCGGTGACGGTGACCGGTTGGCCGCCGGGCAGGTCGTCCTCGCCGCGGGCAGCCTCAGCGCGCGGCTCGCGGGGGTCCCGGAGGAGGTGCTGCCGCCGGTGCGGCCGGTGAAGGGGCAGGTGCTGCGGCTGACCGTGCCGAAGCCCTGTGCGCCCTTCCTGAGCCGGACCGTGCGGGCCGTGGTCCGCGGCGGTCACGTCTACCTGGTGCCGCGCGAGAACGGCGAACTCGTCGTCGGCGCGACCAGCGAGGAGCTGGGCTGGGACACCACGGTGACGGCCGGCGGGGTCTACGAACTGCTGCGCGACGCCCATGAACTCGTCCCCGGGATCACCGAACTCCCGCTCACCGAGACCCGTGCGGGCCTGCGCCCCGCCTCCCCCGACAACGCGCCGCTCCTCGGCCCCACCGCACTCGACGGTCTGCTCCTCGCGACGGGCCACCACCGCAACGGGGTGCTCCTCACCCCGGTCACCGGCGATGTCATGGCCCATGTGCTGACCGCCGGTGAACTGCCGGAGGAGGCCAGGGACTTCACGCCGCTGCGGTTCCGCGCCGGTGTGGCCCGCGCACTCATGGAGCAGCCCGCGTGAGCGCCACCGAGACCCTGAGCATCCTCGTCAACGGGGAGCGGCGGGAGATCGCTCCCGGTACGGCGCTCGACGCGGTCGTACGCGCTCTCACCGCGTCCCCGTCCGGGGTCGCCGCCGCCCTCAACGAAACCGTCGTCCCTCGCGCGCGATGGACGTCCACCGCCCTCTGCGAGGGGGACCGCGTCGAGGTCCTCACCGCCGTCCAAGGAGGCTGATCCATGGCAGACGACCCCTTCGTCCTCGGCGGTACGACCTATTCGTCCCGGCTGATCATGGGCACCGGTGGCGCGGCCGGCCTGGACGTCCTGGAGCGTGCGCTGGTGGCCTCCGGCACGGAGCTGACGACGGTCGCGATGCGCCGGGTGAACGCCTCCGTGCACGGCTCGGTCCTGTCCGTGCTCGACAGGCTGGGCATCCGTGTACTGCCCAACACGGCCGGCTGCTTCACGGCGGGCGAGGCCGTGCTGACCGCCCGTCTCGCGCGCGAGGCGCTCGGCACCTCGCTGGTCAAGTTGGAGGTCATCGCCGACGAGCGGACGCTGCTGCCCGATCCGATCGAGCTGCTCGACGCCGCCGAGACGCTGGTCGACGACGGTTTCACCGTGCTGCCGTACACGAATGACGATCCCGTGCTCGCGCGGAAGCTGGAGGACGTGGGCTGTGCGGCGATCATGCCGCTCGGGTCGCCGATCGGGTCGGGGCTCGGGATCCGCAATCCGCACAACTTCCGGTTGATCGTCGAGCACGCGCGCGTGCCGGTGATCCTCGACGCGGGGGCGGGAACGGCGTCGGACGTCGCGCTCGCGATGGAGCTGGGGTGTGCGGGGGTGATGCTCGCCTCGGCCGTCACCCGGGCGCAGGAGCCGGTGCTGATGGCCGAGGGGATGCGGCACGCGGTGGAGGCGGGACGGCTGGCGTGGCGGGCGGGCCGGATTCCCCGACGGTACTTCGCGGAGGCGTCGTCGCCGGAGGAGGGGATGGCACGGCTGGACCCGGAGCGGCCGGCGTTCTGAGCGGCGCCTCATGGCTCGCAGGACACGGCCCCCGCGCCCCTGAGCCTTGAGACGCCCGACCGTCCCCGACCGGTCACAGCTCTGCTGCAGTCCGCACCGGACGTGATCCGGGGGTCGGTGGCGGCTCGTAGACTCGCTGCGTGGACACGACCCTTCAGGACCCGCTTGTCGGCCGGGTGCTCGACGGCCGGTATCGAGTCGAGGCGCGGATCGCGGTCGGCGGGATGGCCACGGTCTACCGGACCGTGGACACCCGCCTCGACCGCGTGCTCGCGCTCAAGGTGATGCATCCGACGCTGGCCGCGGACCGGATGTTCGTCGAGCGGTTCATCCGTGAGGCCAAGTCGGTGGCGAGGCTGTCGCACCCGAACGTGGTGGGGGTCTACGACCAGGGCACCGACGGCCCGTACGTCTACCTCGCGATGGAGTACGTGGCCGGCTGCACCCTCCGCGACGTGCTGCGTGAGCGCGGCGCGCTGCAGCCCCGGGCGGCGCTGGACATCCTGGAGCCCGTGCTCGCCGCGCTGGGCGCCGCGCACCGCGCCGGGTTCGTGCACCGGGACATGAAGCCGGAGAACGTGCTGATAGGGGACGACGGCCGGGTCAAGGTCGCCGACTTCGGGCTCGTACGGGCCGTGGACACGGTCACCAGCACCACCGGCACCGTCCTCGGCACCGTCTCCTACCTCGCTCCGGAGCAGTTGGAGCACGGCACGACCGACACCCGGGTCGATGTGTACGCGTGCGGCGTGATGCTCTACGAGATGCTCACCGGCGGCAAGCCGCACGCCGGGGACTCCCCCGCACAGGTGCTCTACCACGCACTGCACGTCGACGTGCCCCCGCCGTCGGCCGTCGTTCCGGGGCTGCCGTACGAGCTGGACGAACTGGTCGCCTCGGCGACCGCCCGCAATCCCGAGCTGCGGCCGTACGACGCCGTGGCCCTGCTCGGGCAGACGCTGGACGCACGGGCCGGGCTGAGCGCCGAGCAACTGGACGCGGTGCCGCCCCAGGCGACAGCGGGCGGGCACGACAACGCGGAGGACCGGACGAGCGTGATCCCTCGCTCCCTGTCCCTGCCGCGGTCGGCTCCGGCCGAACCCGACCAGCCGCTGAACCGGACGAGCCGGCTGGAGTCGCCCCCGCCGCCGCCCCGGCGTGCCCGTGACGGCCGAGCGCCCCGGCGTGGGCTGCTCGCGGTCATGGTGGCCGTGCTGCTGGTGTTCGGTGTGGGCGGCGCCGTCTGGTACATCACCTCGGGCCAGTTCACCCGGGTCCCGGCGGTGCTGCAGCAGAGCCAGGCGGACGCGACGAAGCGGCTCCAAGGCGCCGGGCTGGACGTCGATGTCGAGCGCGAGTTCAGCGACACCGTCGAGCGTGGGAAGGTGATCAGCACCGACCCGGCGCCGGGCGAGCGGATCCGGGACAACGACACCGTCATGGTGAGGATCTCCCTGGGTCCGGAGATCGTGGAGGTACCCGATCTGCAGGGTGACCGGCTGGACCTGGCGAAGACCCGGCTGAACAACGACGGGCTGGAACCGGGCGTGGTGACGCGGGAGTTCAGCGAAGAGGTCGTCAAGGGTCAGGTGATCAGCACCGAGCCGGCCTCCGGCACCGAGGTCTCCGCGGGCACGGCCGTCAGGATCGTGGTGAGCCGGGGCGCCCCGGTGACGGTGCCCGAGGTGTCCGGGTCCTCGGTCGAGGACGCCACCGCCGAGTTGGAGGAGGCGGGTCTCAAGGTGAAGACCGCCTCGACCCGGGTCAACTCCGAGTTCGACAAGGGGCTCGTGGCCAAGACCTCCCCGGACCAGGGCAAGCAGGTCGGCGAGGGCGACACCGTCACCCTGACGATCTCCAAGGGGCCCGTGATGGTCGAGGTCCCGGACGTCGTCGGCGACAGCGTCGACGAGGCGACCCAGAGGCTCAAGGCCGCCGGTTTCGAGGTCGAGGAGGACCGGGGCTTCCTGGGACTCTTCGGCGACGAGGTCAAGGGCCAGTCGGTGGACGGCGGCGACACGGCCCCCAAGGGGTCCACGATCACGATCGAGATCGGCTGACCGAGAGCGTCGGACCGTCCTCGGCCGCTCGCGAGCGGCCGAGGACGGTCTCCAGCAGTGCCGTGCCGCGCCGCGCGCCCCCCGTCGGCGGACGAAAGCCAACGACGAAAAGCGCCTACGGCAACGAGCGCCCGGCCCGCAGACGCCGTGGTTGCCGACCACGGCCCCCTGAGGCGCATGCCGCCGGGACCCTGAGCCGCATCCTTCCGGTACCCCGGGCCGCACGACGCCGTAGCTGCCGCCCGGGCTCGCCGAGCCGCATGACACCCTTGGGCCCGTGAGCACTCAGCAGTCCCGGGGTCGCGTCCCCGCCCCCTCCGCCGACCGGCCCTCCCCCACCCCCACCGCCACTCAGCCGGGCCGGCCCGCCGCGGCCCGGCCCGGTCCCTCCCGCAACCCCGTCGGTGGTCATGTGCCCGTGGCCGGAGGGCTGAACTCCGTCGGACTGGCGTACGCCCGTGATCTCAAGGCCGAGACGGTACAGGTCTTCGTGGCCAATCCACGGGGCTGGGCGACGCCCGTCGGGAATCCCCGGCAGGACGAGGAGTTCCGGGCGGCGTGTGCCGAGGAGTCGATTCCCGCGTACGTGCACGCGCCGTACCTGATCAACTTCGGGTCGCACACCGAGGCGACTGTGGAGAAGTCCGTGGAGTCGCTGCGGCATTCGCTGCGCAGGGGCCGGGAGATCGGTGCGCTGGGGGTGGTCGTGCACACCGGAAGCGCGACCGGCGGGCGGGACCGGTCGGTGGCGCTGAAGCAGGTGCGGGAGTATCTGCTGCCGCTGTTGGACGAGCTGACACACGACGACGACCCGTGTCTGCTCCTGGAGTCGACGGCGGGCCAGGGGGCCTCGCTGTGCTCACGCACCTGGGACTTCGGCCCCTACTTCGAGGCGCTGGACGCCCACCCCAAGCTGGGCGTCTGCCTGGACACCTGCCACATCTTCGCGGCGGGACACGACCTGACCGGCCCGAACGGTATGCACCAGACCCTCGACCTGCTGGTGGACACCGTCGGCGAGGGCCGGCTGAAGCTGATCCACGCCAATGACTCCAAGGACGTGGTCGGCGCGCACAAGGACCGCCACGAGAACATCGGCGCCGGTCACATCGGAGAGGACCCGTTCCGCGCGCTCATGACACACCCCGCCACGGCGGGCGTCCCGCTGATCATCGAGACGCCCGGCGGCAAGGAGGGCCACGCGGCGGACGTGGAGCGGCTGAAGAAGCTCAGGGACGGCTGAGGCGCCGGGCGGTCAGTCCTCGTCTTCGAACAGTACGTGGGTCGTGTCGACGAGGTGCACCACGAGCACGATCAGCAGTCCGTCGCTGACGACATACTCGATGGCCATCGTGTGAGTCAGTGCGAGGGAGCGAGTGTTCTCATCACCGGAGAGAGGCGACGAGATCTTGTTACGGGGGTCTGTGGCCAGTATGGCGAGGCCACGCTGGAGCAGCTCACGGCGGTCGTCCGGGAGGCTGTCGCGCACACGCGCCGCAGCCTCCGAGAAGATCACGTTGAACACTGCCATCAGGGGCTCCCCGCACGTTCGGTGGAGTAACGACCACCGAGCCTACCGGCCCGGTCAGAGCTCGGGCCCGTCCCCCGGCTCCTCCTGGTACGAGTACCGCTGTTCCTGCCACGGGTCGCCGATGTTGTGATAGCCGCGTTCCTCCCAGAAGCCGCGGCGGTCGGCGGTCATGTACTCGACACCGCGGACCCATTTGGGGCCCTTCCAGGCGTAGAGGCGGGGGACGACGAGGCGGAGGGGGAAGCCGTGCTCGGCGGTGAGGAGTTCGCCGTCCTTGTGGGTGGCGAAGATCGTGCGGTCGTCGGCGAAGTCGGCCAGGCGGAGGTTGGAGCTGAACCCGTACTCGGCCCAGACCATCACATGGGTGACCTCGGGGGCGGGCGGCGCGGCCCGCAGGATCGTGCGGGCCGGGATGCCACCCCACTCGGCGCCGACCATGCTGAACTTCGTCACGCAGTGCAGATCGGCCACGACCGAGTCGTACGGCAGGGCGGTGAACTCGTCATGGGTCCAGCTGTGTTTCTCGCCGTCGGCGGTGGCGCCGAAGACCCGGAAGTCCCAGCGCTCGGGACGGAACTTGGGGACGGGGCCGTAGTGCGTGACCGGCCAGCCGCGCTGGAGCCGCTGTCCCGGCGGGAGCTGCGGCGACACCGCGTTCTCCGTTGCGCGATCTCCTGATGCGCGTTCCGCCGGCTGACCCATGACTCCATCCTGACAGACCGCGAGTGGTGCACATGACCAGGGTCGACTCGACCCGGGCATTTCGGACTAAGGCTGCACTTACTTACTAAGCTTGCACTTACTGGACGATCTTCGACGGCGGTGCAATCATCGCGGCGCAACCTCCCAGTCCCCCGCTTGGAAGGAGCCTCTGCGATGCAGGGCGACCCCGAGGTCATCGAATTCCTCAACGAGCAGCTGACCGCTGAGCTGACCGCGATCAACCAGTACTTCCTGCACGCGAAGATGCAGGAGAACTTCGGCTGGACCAAGCTCGCGAAGTACACGCGGCACGAGTCGTTCGACGAGATGAAGCACGCGGAGGTGCTCACCGACCGGATCCTCTTCCTGGAGGGCCTGCCGAACTACCAGCGCCTCTTCCACGTCCGCGTGGGCCAGACGGTCAAGGAGATGTTCGAGGCCGACCGGCAGATCGAGGTCGAGGCGATCGACCGCCTCAAGCGCGGCATCGAGGTGATGCGCAACAAGGGCGACATCACGTCCGCCAACATCTTCGAGTCGATCCTCGCGGACGAGGAGCACCACATCGACTACCTCGACACACAGCTGGAGCTGCTGGAGAAGCTCGGCGAGGCGCTCTACATCGCGCAGCTCATCGAGCAGCCGGAGAGCTGAGCTACGCCGCTTCCTCGAGCCCGGTGAGGACCGGCACGCGCCGGTCGGCCGACTCGGGGCGCGGGCAGGCGCCCCTGCCCAGGATCGCCTGGATGCGCCGTACGCACGAACCGCAGTCCGTGCCCGCCTTGCAGGCGGACGCGATCTGGCGCGGGGTGCAGGCGCCGTCCGCCGCGTGCTTCTTGACCTGCTGCTCGGTGACGCCGAAGCAACTGCAGACGAACACGCGGTCCACCTCCCGCCGGGATCGATGAGTGAGGCCGTCCCGATGATCGGTGAGGCTAACCTAACCTTACCCGGCGCATAAGAGCCGCAAAAGTGGAGCGGGGCGCGGATCTCATGTGATCCGCGCCCCACCTCATGCCCCTGTAACAGGCGCATCCACTGTTGATCTCCTACTAGTCCCGGTACAGCTCGGCGACGAGGAACGCCAGGTCCAGGGACTGGCTGCGGTTGAGCCGGGGGTCGCAGGCGGTCTCGTAGCGCTGGTGCAGGTCGTCGACGAAGATCTCGTCGCCGCCGCCCACGCACTCGGTGACGTCGTCACCGGTGAGCTCCACGTGGATGCCGCCCGGGTGGGTGCCCAGACCCTTGTGGACCTCGAAGAAGCCCTTGACCTCGTCGAGCACGTCGTCGAAGCGGCGGGTCTTGTGGCCGGAGGCCGCCTCGAAGGTGTTGCCGTGCATCGGGTCGGTCACCCAGGCCACGGTCGCGCCGGAGGCGGTGACCTTCTCGACCAGCTCGGGCAGCTTGTCGCGGACCTTGTCGGCGCCCATGCGGACGATGAAGGTCAGCCGGCCCGGCTCACGGTCGGGGTCGAGGCGCTCGATGTACTGCAGCGCGTCCTCGGCCGTGGTCGTCGGGCCGAGCTTGATCCCGATCGGGTTGCGGATCTTCGAGGCGAACTCGATGTGCGCGTGGTCGAGCTGACGGGTGCGCTCACCGATCCACACCATGTGCGCGGAGACGTCGTACAGCCGGCCCGTGCGCGAGTCCACGCGGGTCAGCGCCGACTCGTAGTCGAGCAGCAGCGCCTCGTGCGAGGAGAAGAACTCGACGGTGCGGAACTCCTCCGGGTCGGCCCCGCAGGCGTGCATGAAGTTCAGCGCGTTGTCGATCTCGCGGGCGAGCTGCTCGTAGCGCTGGCCGGACGGGGACGACTTCACGAAGTCCTGATTCCAGGCGTGCACCTGGCGCAGGTCGGCGTAACCGCCGGTGGTGAAGGCGCGGACCAGGTTGAGCGTGGAGGCGGAGGCGTGGTACATCCGCTTCAGCCGCTCGGGGTCCGGGACACGGGCCTCTTCGGTGAAGTCGAAGCCGTTGACGGAGTCGCCCCGGTAGGTCGGGAGCGTCACGCCGTCACGGGTCTCGGTCGGCTTGGAGCGGGGCTTGGAGTACTGCCCGGCGATACGGCCGACCTTCACGACCGGCACGGAGGCCGCGTACGTGAGGACCGCACCCATCTGGAGCAGCGTCTTCAGCTTGTTGCGGATGTGGTCGGCCGATACGGCGTCGAAGGCCTCGGCGCAGTCGCCGCCCTGGAGGAGGAACGCCTCTCCCTTGGCGACGGACGCCATCCGGGCGCGCAGCTGGTCGCACTCGCCCGCGAAGACGAGCGGCGGATACGACTCGAGCTCCGCAACGACTGCGCGCAGAGCCTCGGTGTCGGGGTACTCGGGCTGCTGCGCCGCGGGCAGGTCTCGCCAGGTGTTGCCAGCGCTCGCGCTGGACTTAGCGTTCACGGTCACGACGTCCACATTACGGGGTCGTGTCGGGCGTCCATCCCCCTGCTCATCAAGTGAGACGAACCCCGCTCGATCGGAGCGGGGGTCCGTGGACGGAGTGGGTGCGGGCGTCAGTGCAGGTCCATGACCACCGGGTCGGTGAAGCCGACGGCGAAGACCGTGCGCAGCGAGAGGTTGGCCCCGCCCGCGCAGCCGTCACAGGCGTTGCGTCGCTCGTCGGCTGCCTCGACGGCCTCGAACTCTCCGTCGACGGTCGTGTCGCACGGCCTCGGGGCCCGGGTGTCACCGACCCGGGTGCAAGCCGACTGTGGGGTGTCGATCGTGTGAGTTTCCGGCAGTCGTCCGGTAAGGTGCGGCGCATGTTCGCGCATCCGACCCAGAACTGGTGGTGGACCGCTCATCCGGCGGCCCACTGACTGCGCGTACGCACAACTTCGCGAAGGCCGCCCGAGGGGCGGCCTTCGGTGTTTCCAGGGCCCGGCCGTTCCTCCCCGATCACCGCGACGACCGTGATCTCCCAGGGAAGAGGAACCCATGGACCTGACCAGGCTCCCGTACGACGACCGCCCGTTCGCCCTGCTCCGCCGCCGCACACCCGGCATCGACCACGACACGGTGGAGCTGCTGATCGGCCCGGTGACCACGTGCGAACGGCTCGCCGACCTTCCCGACGAGGGGCTGGCGCTCGTGCCCTTCCGGCAGATCCGCGAACGCGGCTTCGACGTCCGCGACGACGGGACGCCCCTGGCGGTCATGGTGCCGCAGGAGCGCTACGAGCTGCCGCTGGACCGGGTCCTCGCCGAGCTGCCCGGGCACGACGTCCGGGTCGGGGGCGGTGGCTTCGACGTGGACGACGAGGAGTACGCGGAGATCGTCGGACGGGTGCTGCGCGAGGAGATCGGGCGGGGCGAGGGCGCGAACTTCGTGATCCGGCGGACGTACGAGGGCGCGATCCCCGGGTTCGGGCGCGCCGACGCGCTCGCACTGTTCCGGCGGCTGCTGGAGGGCGAGCGGGGCGCCTACTGGACGTTCGTGGTCCACACCGGTGAGCGCACGCTGGTGGGCGCCTCGCCCGAGGTGCATGTCCGGATGTCCGGCGGGACGGTCGTGATGAACCCGATCAGCGGGACCTACCGCTACCCGGCCGAGGGGCCCACGCCGGAGGACCTGTTGACCTTCCTCGCCGACGGCAAGGAGATCGAGGAGCTCTCGATGGTCGTCGACGAGGAGCTCAAGATGATGTGCACGGTCGGCGACATGGGCGGGGTCGTGATCGGGCCCCGGCTGAAGGAGATGGCGCACCTCGCGCACACCGAGTACGAGCTGCGCGGGCGGTCGTCGCTGGATGTGCGGGAGGTGCTGAAGGAGACGATGTTCGCCGCGACGGTCACCGGGTCCCCGGTGCAGAACGCGTGCCGGGTGATCGAGCGGCACGAGGTGGGTGGGCGCGGGTACTACGCCGGGGCCCTGGCCCTGCTGGGGCGGGACTCGGGGGGTGCGCAGACCCTGGACTCGCCGATTCTGATCCGTACGGCCGACATCGCCGCGGACGGGCGGCTGAAGGTGCCGGTGGGGGCGACGCTGGTGCGGGGGTCCGATCCGACGGGCGAGGTCGCGGAGACGCATGCCAAGGCCGCGGGCGTGCTGGCGGCGCTGGGGGTACGGCCGGGGCGGCCGGCTCGGGAGCGGGTGCGGGCGGGGCTGGCCGACGATCCCCGGGTGCGGGCGGCGTTGGACGGGCGCCGCGAGTCGTTGGCGCCGTTCTGGCTGCGGATGCGGGAGCGGACGGCCGAGCCGGCCGGGCACGCGCTCGTCGTGGACGCCGAGGACACGTTCACCGCGATGCTCGCGCATCTGCTGCGGTCCTCGGGGCTCGAGGTGACGGTGCGGCGGTACGACGAGCCGGGGCTGCGGGAGGGTGTGCTCGCGCACGAGGGGGTCGTGGTGCTGGGGCCCGGGCCAGGGGATCCGGGGGACCTGCGGGATCCCAGGATGCGGTTTCTGCGAGGGCTGACCGCGGAGGTGGTGCGGGGGCACCGGTACGGGGTGCTCGGGGTGTGTCTCGGGCACGAACTCATCGCGGCGGAGTTGGGGCTGGGGATCGTGCGGAAGGAGGTGCCGTACCAGGGGGCTCAGGTCTCGATCGATCTGTTCGGGAGGAGGGAGACGGTCGGGTTCTACAACAGTTTCGTGGCGTACTGCGACGACGAGGCTGCGGGTGGGCTGGTGGCGCGTGGGGTGGAGGTCAGTCGTGGTGGGCGTGGGGGTGGAGAGGTGCACGCGTTGCGGGGGCCCGGGTTCGCGGGGGTTCAGTTCCATCCTGAGTCCGTGTTGACGTTGGATGGCCTGGGTGTGGTGCGGGAGTTGGTGGCGGGGGTTCGGTCGCTGCGGGCGCTGTAGGGTTCTTCGCCCCCGCCGCCCCTACCCGTCCCGTCCCCAGGGGCTGCGCCCCTTCGACCCCCTTGGGGGCGTCGGGTGTGCGTTCTTCGGGTGCGGGTGGGTGGGGGCTGGTCGCGCAGTTCCCCGCGCCCCTTGAGGGCCTGCGGCCACTCAGGGCGAAAGGCACGGGGCCGCAGCCCCTGCATTTCAGGGGCGCGGGGAACTGCGCGAGCAACCACGAACCACCCGCACCCGCCGACGAACCCGCAACCCCCGAGTTCTTCCGCGCCCCTCCCCCGGGTCAGCCGAAGAAGACTCCGACCTCCTCGTACAGCTTGGGGTCGACGGTCTTCAGCCTGGCCGTGGCGTCGGCGATGGGGACGCGGACGATGTCCGTGCCCCGCAGCGCGACCATCTTGCCGAAGTCGCGGTCGTGGACGGCGTCGATCGCGTGGAGGCCGAACCGGGTGGCGAGCCAGCGGTCGAACGCGGAGGGCGTACCGCCGCGTTGGACATGGCCCAGCACCGTCGTACGGGCCTCCTTGCCCGTCCGCTTCTCGATCTCTTTCGCCAGCCATTCACCCACGCCGGAGAGGCGGACATGACCGAAGGAGTCCAGCGACTCGTCCTTCAGGACCATCTCGCCGTCCTTCGGCATGGCCCCCTCCGCCACCACCACGATCGGCGCGTACGAGGCCTTGAAGCGGGACGTCACCCAGGCGCACACCTTGTCGACGTCGAAGCGCTGTTCGGGGATGAGGATGGCGTTCGCGCCGCCGGCGAGGCCGGAGTGGATGGCGATCCAGCCGGCGTGACGGCCCATCACCTCGACGACGAGGACGCGCATATGGGACTCGGCCGTGGTGTGCAGACGGTCGATCGCCTCCGTCGCGATGCCCACGGCGGTGTCGAAGCCGAAGGTGTAGTCCGTGGCGGAGAGGTCGTTGTCGATGGTCTTGGGGACGCCCACGCAGGGGACGCCGTACTCGTCCGACAGGCGCGCGGCCACTCCCAGCGTGTCCTCGCCGCCGACCGCGACGAGCGCCTCCACCTCCTGTTTGGCGAGATTGTCCTTGATGCGGCGGATGCCGTTCTCCTGCTTGAGGGGGTTGGTGCGCGAGGAGCCGAGGATGGTGCCGCCACGGGGCAGGATGCCGCGTACGGCGGGGATGTCGAGGCGGACGGTGTCGTTCTCCAGCGGTCCCCGCCAGCCGTCCCGGAAGCCGACGAACTCGTAGCCGTACTCCTGCACGCCCTTGCGGACGACGCCACGGATGACGGCGTTGAGTCCGGGGCAGTCGCCGCCTCCGGTCAGTACTCCGACGCGCATGGAAATGTCCCTTCGCCGCGGTTGCCTGGTGAGGGCCACGCTAATAGTGATCCACGTCACTTCGGCATGAACGGGAGGTCAATTCCGGCGAATTACGGCCGATTGAGGGGGAGTTGGCTGAAGTTGATCAAATTACCTTCACTCTATGGGGTGATTCGCGACGTTTACTCGTCGTCGAGACCGCGCTCTATGGCATAGCGGACCAGCTCCACCCGGTTGTGGAGTTGGAGCTTGCCGAGGGTGTTCTGGACGTGGTTCTGGACCGTGCGGTGGGAGATGACGAGGCGCTCGGCGATCTGCTTGTAGCTCAGGCCCTTGGCGACCAGACGCAGCACCTCGGTCTCACGGTCGGTGAGCTGCGGGGCCTTGGGCTCGTCGGCGCCCGGCGCGGGGGCGGGCTCCGAGGCGAGGCGGCGGTACTCGCCGAGGACCAGGCCCGCGAGGCCGGGGGTGAAGACGGGGTCGCCGACGGCGGTGCGGCGTACGGCGTCGATCAGTTCCTCCG
Source organism: Streptomyces sp. NPDC012510 (assembly GCF_042955065.1). Classification (NCBI taxonomy): domain Bacteria; kingdom Bacillati; phylum Actinomycetota; class Actinomycetes; order Kitasatosporales; family Streptomycetaceae; genus Streptomyces; species Streptomyces sp. NPDC012510. The sequence goes on along the minus strand of NZ_JBIBEN010000017.1, from coordinate 147,097 downwards.
TCGAGGCCGATTTGAGCAGATAGCCCGTCGCGCCGGACTTCACCGCCTCCAGCACGTCCGCGTGCTCACCGCTCGCCGAGAGGACGAGGACGCGCAGGGCGGGGTTCGCGCCGACCAGTTCCTTGCAGACCCGCACCCCCGGCTTCGCGGGCAGGTTCAGGTCCAGGACGAGGACGTCGGGCGTGGCGGCCCGGGCGCGGCGCACCGCCTGCTCGCCGTCGCCCGCCGTGGCGACGACCTCGAAGCCGGACTCGGCGAGGTCGCGGGCGACGGCGTCGCGCCACATGGGGTGGTCGTCGACCACCATGACCCTGATCGGGCCGCGCCCGCCGGACTGCGCCTGCCCGTCCGCCGTCCCGCCGTCCCTCGACCCGCCGTACGCCGGCCTGCCGTTCTCCACGCTCTCCGTCACCGTTTCTCCGCCTTCCCCCGTACGCCCTTCGGCCCTTCCACGGCCTTGGGCACCTTCAGTTCGACTTCCGTACCCTGCCCCGGCACCGAGATCAGTTCGGCGGTGCCGCCGATGTCGCGCAGCCGACCCCGGATGGAGAGGGCCACTCCGAGCCGGCCCTCGCCCTCGGCCTGGGCGAGCCGGCCCTCGGGGATGCCGGGGCCATCGTCCCGTACGGTCACGATGATCTCCTCCGGCCAGTCCTCGACCAGGATCCAGGCGCGGGCCCCGTCTCCGGCGTGCTCGCGCACATTGTCCAGGGCGGCACCGACGGCGCCTGCCAGCTCGCGCGCGACCGGCGGGGCGAGCGGGACCGGGGCGCCGGGCTCGGAAAGGGTGATCTTCGCGCCGGCGTACGGGGCGAGGAGGGAGCGCAGGTCCACCGGGCCCGTCGAGGGGTCGTCCGCCGCCGCTGCGTCCGGTTCGTCGACCGCCCGTACGAGCGCTCCGTGGGCCGCGTCCTCGGAGATCCGGGAGACGGGGACCAGGCCGCCGGAGACCAGGGTGCGCAGGGCGACCTCCTGCTCGCCCGCCATCCGGCCCAGCTCGGCGGCCTCGCCGCCGAGCGCGGTGCCGCGCCGCTGGACCATGGCGAGAACCTGCAGAACGCTGTCGTGGATGTCGCGGGCGAGGCGTACTCGCTCACGGGTGGCCGCCTCGATCTCCAGGGCGCGGGCGAGGGTGCGCTCGGAGGCGCGGGCGACCTCGACCACGTACCCGATGGCGATGGACGCGACCCAGACCAGCAGCACGTTGTGGATGGTGTCGCGGGTGGGGGCTCCGCGGTGGATCAGGTTGGCGACGCCGACGAGCGTGGAGGCGAAGGCGGCCCACCGCCAGCCGCCCTTGATGGCGAAGGCCAGCACGGCACCGGCGGTCCATATCGACGGCAGCGTCGGGCCCCCGGCCTCCACCCGCGCGGCCGAGTCGGCGACCCGGGTGAGCAGGATGCCGACGATCGCGATGGTGAGGTCGGCGGCGAGGAACCGCTTGGTGCAGTTGGCCGCGGTCGCGACCCTGGGCAGGGTGATCAGCGTCCAGCCGGCCAGCACCGCGAGGTAGGCGACGGCCAGCCAGGGACGCTCGAACTTGCCGCACGCGCTGACGAAGAGGCCCACGACGTAGACCATCGTCAGGACCCGGTAGCCGGTGAGCGCGCGCCACAGCGGCTGCTCGACCGACATTCTCATGACTCTCTCGCGCTTCGGCATGTCCCCCACCCCGCCCCGGCCCACGACGGTCGCGCCCGGGAACGCGACCGTACCCGTGAACGCGGCCGTTACGAACCCTGCCGGTCCTTGGCCGCCTGTTCCCTCTCGGCCTTGGCCAGAGCGGCCTTGGCGGCCTTCTCGGCCCCCTTCTCCGCCTTGGCCGCGTCCGCGATCTGCCGCTTGGCCGCGGTCGCGTACATGTCGACGTACTCCTGGCCGGAGAGCTTCATGATCTCGTACATGACCTCGTCGGTCAGCGCCCGCAGGACGAAGCGGTCGTGCTCCATGCCCTGGTAGCGGCTGAAGTCGAGGGGCTTGCCGATCCGGATGCCGGGGCGCATGACCTTGGGCAGGACCTTGCCCGGGGGCTGGATCTTCTCCGTGTCGATCATCGCTACGGGGATGACGGGGGCGCCGGTGGCGAGGGCCACCCGGGCCAGGCCGCCGGGCTTGCCCCGGTAGAGCCTGCCGTCGGGCGAGCGGGTGCCCTCGGGGTAGATGCCGAACAGCTCGCCGCTCTCGATCACCTGTATGCCGCTCTTGACGGCGGCCTCGCCCGCGCCGCGCGCGCCGGAGCGGTCCACCGGGAGCTGGCCGACGCCCTTGAAGAAGGCGGCCGTCAGCTTGCCCTTGATGCCGGGGGTGGTGAAGTACTCGGCCTTCGCGATGAACGTGACCTTGCGGTCGAGGACCGCGGGCAGGAAGAACGAGTCCGAGAAGGAGAGGTGGTTGCTCGCGAGCACCGCGGCGCCCTCGGCCGGAATGTTCTCCAGGCCCTCCACCCAGGGCCTGAAGGTGACCTTGAGCGGTCCCCCGATAGCGACCTTCATCGCGCCGTACAACAACCGAGTGCCTCTCTGTGTTCTGTGGATCAGACCTTAACCCGGACGTCCGAGCGGGACTCCGACAGGTCCGGCGGGCGTCGGGTACCCCCGATGGTCCCCACCCGCTCCCTCGGGCGTCTTCCCACCGGCTCCTTCACCGGCCCTCCACCGAGCGAAGCCCCTGGTCGGTGTCAGTGCGGTCGCGTACGGTGAACCACATCCGGACTCATTCACACCCTTCTCATGAACAGGAGACCGAACCGTGCCGGTCCTTCCTGGCGCCGAGCCGTTCCACCACGAAGGCGGGGAGGTCGGTGTCCTCCTCTGCCACGGATTCACCGGGTCCCCGCAGTCGCTGCGCCCCTGGGCGGAGTACCTCGCCGCGCGGGGTCTGACCGTCGCGCTGCCCCTGCTGCCGGGACACGGCACCCGCTGGGAGGACCTCCGGCCGACCGGCTGGCAGGACTGGTACGCGGAGGTGGACCGCGAGCTGCGGGCCCTGCGCGAGCGCTGTACGCACGTCTTCGTGGCGGGGCTGTCCATGGGCGGCGCGCTGGCGCTGCGGCTGGCCGCCAAGCACGGGGACGCGGTCGACGGCGTGATGGTCGTCAACCCCGCCAACAAGGTGCACGGCCCGGCCGCGCACGCCCTCCCCTTGCTCCGTCACTTCGTTCCCACCACGAAGGGCATCACCAGCGACATCGCGAAGGAGGGCGTCGAGGAGGTGGGGTACAGCCATGTGCCGCTGCACGCGGCGCACTCCCTGCGCACCTTCCTCCGCCTCGTCGACGGTGAACTGCCCCAGGTCACCCAGCCGTTGCTGCTGTTGCACAGCGCACGGGACCATGTGGTGCCGCCCGTGGACTCCGAGCGCGTCCTCGGCCGGGTGTCATCGACGGACGTCACGGAGATCCTGCTGGAACAGAGCCACCATGTCGCGACGTTGGACCACGACGCGGACCGGATCTTCGAAGAGAGCCACGCGTTCGTCACCCGGCTGGTGACAGAGTCCGACGCGGCGCACCTGACGGAGTCGGACGAGGCGCACGTGAGGGAGTCCGACGCGGAATCCGTACAGGAGTCTGATTCGGGGTCCGGGGAGCGGATCGGTCCGGGGTCCTTGGAGCAGAGGGAAGGGACGGCCACTGGTGGCTGAGCACGACTCCGAGCGTGAGCCGGAGGAGACGGGAGCGCCCCTCGGCGAGCGCCACGGCGACTCGCGGGGCGACTCCCCGGGCAGCGGCCCCGCAGGTTCCACGGGCAGTCCCACCGGCTCCACGGGCAGTTCCCCGGGCGCTACGGGCAGTTCCCCGGACTCCACGGGCACGTCCTCGGGCGCTACGGGCGGTTCTTCGGGCGCCTCGTCCAAGGAGGCGACCGGTGAGGAACAGCCCGTGGGCGGGGAGCAGCCCACGGGTGAGAGGCAGCAGGTGCCGTTCGACGAGGACGCCGCGTGGCGGGCGATCGTGGCCGGGTTCGGCCAGGAGCCGCCGGATCCGCCGGGCGCCAAGCCGTTCCGGTCGGTGGAGGATCTGGCCCTGCTGGAGACCGAGCCGGAGGAGTCCACGGACAAGGCCCCCGACGCGGCCGGCCCCGCCGCCCCGAGGCCACTGGGCAGCTCGGTCGCGTTCGCCCCGGGCGTCGGCTCGGGGCCGCGTGACTACAGCGTGCCGGACCCGGTCGGCGAGGACCCGGACAAGGGCGACGAGGACTCCGACGACGAGGACGACGAGGGCCACTTCGTGCCGCCCGAGCCTCCCCCGCTGCCGGAGGCCGACGCCACCGCCAAGTTCGCCTGGCTCGGCATGGTCGGCGGCCCCGTGCTGCTGCTGCTCGCCGTGCTGCTCGGCTGGGACATGACCTGGTGGCTCACCACCCTCAGCATCGGCGGCTTCCTCGGCGGCTTCGCCACTCTGGTGATGCGGATGAAGAGCGACGACGAGGACGACGACGATCCCGGTCGGGGCGCGGTCGTCTGACCGATCCGCCACCGTACGAGGGCCCGTCCGGGAGCGTTCCGGGCGGGCCCTCGCTGTTGGCGGCGACGGTCGGCCGGCACGACCGCGCTCTCGCGGAGCGGTAGGGCGGAACGGAACTCGATCCCGGCGAACGGCGAAGTACGGCTGGACGACCCGGGCCGGCCCCGAGCCTTCGAGGCGTTCGGACGAAGGAGAGGAGCCCCGGTGACCTCGGTCGGACCACCGGGCTTCGGCACCCGCGACGAGGATCGCAAGGCCAGTGATGCTGCGTGATCGAGCGGTCCCGGGACGAGCCCGAGCTGTTCGCCGTCCTCTACGACCGGTACGCCGACACCGCGCACGGCAAGGCCATGCAACGGCCTGCCCTGCTAGGACTCGGCGGGCACCCGGAGGGCGGCCAGGACCGGCAGGTGGTCCGTGGCCGCCCTCAGGTCGTGCTCGGTGATGCCGGGGTGGTCGAGGGGGACCCCGCAGCCGAGGACCTCGATGCCGGGGGTGGCCAGGATCGCGTCGATGCGCTGGTGGGGGTCGGCGGGGGTGGAGGTGTACTCGCCGCCCCAGGGGGTGGTGGTCCAGCAGTCCTGGAGTTCGCCGGCCAGGCGGCGGAACGTACGGCCGTCGGGGCGTTCGTTGAGGTCGCCGCCGGCGACGGCGTGCGTCACGCCCAGGTCGGCCAGCCGGTCGAGGAGCATGCCGCCCTGCGCGTACCGCTCGTCCTTCTGCAGGGAGAGGTGGCAGGACAGGACGCCGAGGCGGGCCCGGCCGAAGCGGACCACCGCCGTGGCGAAGCCGCGTCTGTGCAGGCCGGGGGTGAGGGGGAGCAGGATGTCCTCGGTGCGCTCGACGGTGGCCCGGAGGTTGCACAGCAGTGCCGGCCCGGAGGCGGTGGCGCCGCCGGAGAGGGTGACCAGGCCGGAGGCGGCGGCGAGCCTCGCGAGCTTCTTCTGCCAGCGGAAGAAACGAGGGGCTTCCTGGACGAGGACCAGGTCGGGGGCGCAGGCGGTGATCACTCGGGCGAGGGCGGTGGTGTCGTCCCGCATGGAGCGGATGTTGTAGCTGAGGACGCGGATGGTTGCCGAACCGTCGGAGTTCGTGCGGGAGTTGGGGAGCGGCGTCATGTGGATCAATGTACGCGGCAGCGCTCCGCCGGGAGAGCCGGGAAACCACGGGTCGTTCGTTCGGCCGACCGCTGGCGAGGGCTGGTCGCGCAGTCCCCCGCGCCGCTGAAGCGGGCGCGGGGGTGCCCCTGAAGCGGGGCGCGGGGGTGCCGCTGGCCGGTGTCTACATGATCGGGTCGGGTTCTCTCGCCAGGTCCGCCGCGCCCACCAGGCCTGCCTCGTTGCCCAGTTCGGCGGCGATGACCTCGGCCACCGGGCGCCAGTTTCCGCCCACGAGCCAGCGCTTGTAGGACTTGCGGATGGGGTCGAGAACCAGTTCGCCCTCGTCGGAGAGGCCTCCGCCGACGATGAAGGCGGACGGGTCGAAGAGCGAGGCGAGGTCGGCGAGGCCGGCGCCGGCCCAACGGGCGAGTTCGCGGTAGGAGTCGACGGCGACGGGGTCGCCCTGGCGGGCGGCCATGGAGATGTGCTTGCCCTCGATGCCGTCGGGGGTGCCGTCGCCGAGGCCGAGGAGGAGTTCCGCGTTCTCCGGGGTGGCGTTGGCGCGCTGCTTGGCGTACCGGACGAGGGCGCGGCCCGACGCGTACTGCTCCCAGCAACCCTGCGAGCCGCAGCCGCACAGCAGCCCGTCCGGGACCATGCGGATGTGGCCGAACTCGGCCGCCACTCCGTAGTGCCCGCGGCGCAGCTTGTTGCCTATGATGATGCCGCCGCCCAGGCCGGTGCCGAGGGTGATGCAGATGACGTTGCGGTGGCCCTTGCCGGCGCCGAACTTGTACTCGCCCCAGGCGGCCGCGTTGGCGTCGTTCTCCACCACGACCGGCAGGCCCACGCGGGCCTCGACCTTCTCCTTGAGCGGCTCGTTGCGCCAGTCGATGTTGGGGGCGAAGTAGACCGTCGACCGCTGACGGTTGACGTAACCGGCCGCGCCGATGCCGACACCGACGATCTCGTGTCCGGCTCGCGCGCCCTCGACGGCGGCGGCGATGGCGTCCACGATCCCCTCGGGGGTGCCCGGGGTCGGCACCTTGTGGGTCGAGAGGATGTTGCCTTCCTCGTCGACCACACCGGCCGCGATCTTGGTACCGCCGATGTCGACGCCGATGGTGAGTCCCATGAATCCCTCAGTTTCGGTCGAGCCCCGCTACGGCCAACCGTACCCGAGGCCCTGCCCCAGGACTCCCGGCGTCCGCCGGGCGGACGGTCCGGCGTCAGTCCAGGTCGATGCGTTCTCCGGGGCCCGGATCGTCGCCCTGGTCGCGCCCTTCCCGGTGAGCGGCGTCCCGGTGGGTCCAGCGGCGCTCCTGGGCCTCGACGGCGGAGCGGTACGCGGCGAGCAGTTCGCCTCCGGCGGCGGCCAGGTGGTCGAAGACGTCCGGGTTGCGTTCGATGACGGGTTCGACGGCGGCCTTGGCCTGCCGGACGACCTGGTTGACCATCTGCTGGGCCGCGCCCCCGGCGACCGCGCCGAGCAACGGCGACTGCAGCCCGGACAGCTTGTCCGCGACGGTGTCGACGAGCTTGCGCAGTTCCTCGGCGGCCGAGCCCGGCGGTGGCCCGTACTGCGCCCGGCGTCGGGCCTTCTCCGCGGCGAGGTCCTCCTCGCACGCGGTGGCCCAGGCGTCGGCGTCGGTCGCACTGGTCCGGTCGCTCGCGCGCACCTCCTCGGCCGTCCGCGCCTCCTCGGCCGCGTCCTTCCCAGCGGCGTCGGACGTGGGGCGCTCTTCGCTCATGGCGGGCTCCTGCCTACGGTTCGTACCTTCGACGTTACCCGAACGGGCGTAGGGGGTTCACCGGGTCCGGGGCCACAACCGCGGGTCCGGCGCGAAACGGATCCTCAAGCAGCCGTCGCGCAGGGCCGCGCCGTCGACCGTGCAGCGGCGCAGTGCCGACGGCAGCGGAACGATACGGCGGAACTGCCCCGCCGTGACGACCAGCTCGTCACCGCGCCGGATGAGGTCCAGCTCCTCGCGTATCGCGCCGGGCAGCGGGATGCGCCAGACGAGCACGCCCTCCTCCGCGAGGTTGTCGGTGACGGCCCACTCGACGCGGGCGGGAGCGTCACCCGTACCGGGGACGCGGAGAGCGGTGAGGTCGTCGACACCGCGGGGATCGTGCCCGAGGTGGGCGACGCGCCGTACGGAACGGCCGCCCTCCCTCTCTTCCCACTCCTCCAACGCCTTGCGCTGCTGGGCGACGAGGCCGGCGAGCCGGCTGTCCTGTATGCCGTCCGGCAGCACCCGGTTGGCGATCAGCCCGTCCACGGGCAGGCCCCGCAGCGCCAGGCCCACGCTCGCGACACGCAGGTGATCGGCTCCCGCCGGACCCGGTTCCACGACCAGCCGCACGCTCGTCCCGGGGTCCTCGACGACCGCCGCGACGGCGGCCAGCTCCACGTCCCACCGGGCGGCCGTCTCGTACAGCCACTCGGCGGGCATCGGCACACCGGCGAGCCGCCCCAGCACCGGCCGCAGCGCACGGGCCGCCTGTCGCTCGGGCGGGAGCAGCCTGCGCAGATACCTCCGCAGCTCCTCCGGCAGGCCCAGCAGGGCGAGCGCCTGCGGGGCGGGCGGCAGATCGACGACCAGCAGGTCGTACGCCTCCGAGAGCGCGGCGTCGCGCAGCGCCCGCAGCAGGGCGAGCTCCTCGGCGCCGGGCAGGGGCGTGAGTTCTTCGGCGTCCAGCCGACCGGCCCCCAGCAGATCCAGCACGGACGCGGCCCGGTCCTGGAAGGCGACGAGATCCTCGCGGAAGCCGGCCGCGGCATCGGGCCGCCAGGCAGTGAGACGCGGCGCGGCCCGGACGGGCTCCGCTCCGGTCGCCACCCCCAGCACCGTCCGCAGGCCGTCGATCCGGTCCGCGCTCAGCACGAGCGTCCGCGCCCCCGCGCGTGCCGCGTCGAGCGCGGTGGCGGCCGCGACCGTCGTACGGCCACTGCCGCCTTGCCCGGTGATCAGGATGGTGCGCATGAGGCTGAACGGTAACCCAGTGCGGCCCCCACCGACGCCGCGCCGTCGGGGGGCGCGGCCCCGCCGGGAACGCGGGGGCTCGCGCTACCGGCCACGAACGACCTGCAGCCGCGATCCGACACAACCCGCCGGGCTGTTGGGCGCACGGGCGCCCTCACCACCACGGCGAGTCGGGAGGGTGGGTGTGCAAGCCCGTCGCGCTGGCGACGGCTACGCCCCGGACTCGACCCGCTTCTTCAGCCCCGCCAACGCCCGATCGATGATGACCTTCTCCGCCTTGCGCTTGATCATCCCGAGCATCGGGATCTTCACGTCGACGGTCAGCTGGTACGTCACCTCGGTCACCGAGTCACTCACCGGCTTGAGGATGTACGACCCGTCGAGCGACCGCAGCATCTGGGACTTGACCAGCGTCCAGGACACCTCGTTCGCCCCGGTCCAGGTGTACGCCAGCGTCTGGTCGTCCTTGATCGCGCCCGCGTCCATGACGAGCCGGACCTGCTCGGCGCGGCCCTGACCGTCGGTCTCCAGCACCTCGGCCTCCTTCACCTCGCCCGTCCAGTCCGGGTAGCGGGCGAAGTCGGCGATCACTGCCATGACGTCGGCCGCCGCAGCCTCGATCGTGATGCTCGAACTGGTGAATTCCGCCATCGCCGTGGCTCCTCCAGAGACGTTCCGGTGAGGGAGGTGGGTGCGCACGTATGTGCAGCGTGAAGGCTACCGCGCGGAGGGACTCACCACTCCAACGCCCACGGCTTCCCGTTCCCCGCGAAGTGCCCCACGTTCACACACTCCGTCGCCCCGATCCGCATCCGCCGCACCAAGGGCTGGTGGACGTGCCCGAACAGCGAGTAGCGGGGACGCGTCCGGCGGATCGCCTCCAGCAGCGCCCGGCTCCCCCGCTCGAAACGGCGCGCGACCGTGTCGTACACCAGCTCGGGGACCTCCGGCGGGATGTGCGTGCACAGCACGTCCACCTCTCCCACCGCCTCGATCTTCGCCGCGTACTCCTCGTCGCTGATCTCGTACGGCGTCCGCATGGGCGTGCGCAGCCCGCCGCCCACGAAGCCGAAGACCCGTCCGCCGATCTCCACCCGCTCGCCGTCCAGCACCGTCGTCCCCTCGCCCGCGTACTCCGGCCACAGCCTCGGTATATCGACATTGCCGTAGGTGGCGTACGTCGGCGTGGGGAAGGCGGCGAACATACCGGCGTACTGCTTGCGGACGGCCTTCTCGATCACGGCGGACCGCTCCTCCCCCACGCCCGCCCAGAGCCGGGCACCGAGTTCACGCGCCTCCTCGAAGCGCCTGGCGGTGCGCAGTTCGACGAGCCGGGTGGCGTTCTCTGCGCCGAAGAGGTCGGGGAAGATGCCGCGGGAGTGGTCGGCGTAGTCGAGGAAGAGGACCAGGTCGCCCAGGCACACCAGGGCGTCGGCGCCCTCGCCCGCTCTGGCCAGGTCGCGGGTGTTGCCGTGCACGTCGCTGACCACGTGTACGCGCGTCCTGTTACTGCCGCCTGGTGTGGGTGCCATGGCGATCAAGGGTAGGCGTGTGCGGCTCAGGTGAACAGAGCCGTTCGCACGTGCGGTTACTGGCCAGTCAGTAAGTGAGGGGATTATTGTTTCCGGGGAGAACCCGACGTGTGACGCGGAGAACATCTCGCCGGACCCCCCTCGCGGAGAACCCGTACCGGCGGGTAACGTCCGGGCAGTCCAGTTGTGCTCAGGTTTTCAACCAGTGAGGAACCCCGTGAGGCCTGAGCGCTCGTCCCAGCCATGGACCGCACCGTCGCAGCACACACAGAGTCGTGGCGCCGGCGCCCTATGAGGAGCAGCAGTCTTGCGCGAGTTCAGCCTTCCGGCTTTGTACGAGGTCCCGACGGACGGCAATCTGACCGACATCGTCCGTAGAAACGCCGCGCAGCATCCCGATGTCGCCGTCATCGCCCGCAAGGTGGGCGGTGCCTGGCAGGACGTCGACGCGGTCCAGTTCCTCACCGAGGTGCGGACGGCCGCGAAGGGGCTCATCGCCGCCGGGGTCCAGCCGGGCGACCGGGTGGGACTGATGTCCCGTACGCGGTACGAATGGACCCTGCTGGACTTCGCGATCTGGTCGGCGGGCGCGGTCACGGTGCCGGTGTACGAGACCAGCTCGCCTGAGCAGGTGCAGTGGATCCTCGCCGACTCGGGCGCGACGGCCATGATCGTGGAGCTGGACACGCACACGGCCGCCGTAGAGTCCGTCCGTGACGGGCTGCCGGCGCTGAAGCACGTCTGGCAGATCGAGGGCGGCGGTGTGGAGGAACTGGGGCGCCTCGGCCAGGACGTCACCGACGCGGCCGTGGAGGAGCGCAGCTCGCTGGCGAAGGCCGACGACCCGGCGACGATCGTCTACACCTCCGGGACGACCGGCAAGCCCAAGGGCTGTGTGCTCACCCACCGCAGCTTCTTCGCCGAGTGCGGCAACGTGGTCGAGCGGCTGCGGCCGTTGTTCCGTACCGGTGAGTGCAGTGTGCTGCTGTTCCTGCCGCTCGCGCACGTCTTCGGGCGGCTGGTGCAGGTCGCGCCGATGATGGCGCCGATCAAGCTGGGCACCGTGCCGGACATCAAGAACCTCACCGAGGAGCTCGCCTCCTTCCGGCCGACGCTGATCCTCGGGGTGCCGCGCGTCTTCGAGAAGGTCTACAACTCGGCACGGGCCAAGGCGCAGGCCGACGGCAAGGGCAAGATCTTCGACAAGGCCGCGGACACCGCGATCGCGTACAGCAAGGCGCTGGACAGCCCCTCGGGCCCGACCCTCGGCCTGAAGATCAGGCACAAGGTGTTCGACAAGCTCGTCTACAGCAAGCTGCGGGCGGTGCTCGGCGGCAAGGGCGAGTTCGCGATCTCGGGCGGTGCCCCGCTGGGCGAGCGCCTCGGCCACTTCTTCCGCGGCATCGGCTTCACGGTCCTGGAGGGCTACGGCCTCACGGAGTCCTGTGCGGCGACCGCGTTCAACCCGTGGGACCGCCAGAAGATCGGTACGGTCGGGCAGCCGCTGCCGGGGTCCGTGATCCGGATCGCGGACGACGGGGAGGTGCTGCTGCACGGCGACCACCTGTTCCAGGGGTACTGGAACAACCCGCGCGCGACCGAGGAGGCGCTGGCCGACGGCTGGTTCCACACCGGTGACATCGGCACCCTCGACGAGGACGGCTACCTCAGCATCACCGGCCGCAAGAAGGAGATCATCGTCACCGCGGGCGGGAAGAACGTCGCCCCGGCCGTGATCGAGGACCGCATCCGGGCGCACGCCCTGGTCGCGGAGTGCATGGTGGTGGGCGACGGGCGGCCCTTCGTGGGCGCGCTGGTCACCATCGACGAGGAGTTCCTGGGCCGTTGGGCCGCCGAGCACGGCAAGCCCGCGGGGTCCACCGCGGCGTCGCTGAGCGCGGACGCCGATCTGAACGCGGCCGTTCAGGCCGCGATCGACGACGGCAACGCCGCGGTGTCGAAGGCGGAATCGGTGCGGAAGTTCCGCATTCTCTCCTCCCAGTTCACGGAGGACTCGGGCCACCTGACGCCGTCACTGAAACTCAAGCGGAACGTGGTGGCGAAGGACTTCGCGGACGAGATCGAGGCGATCTACCAGAAGTAACCAGTGGTCACACGGTAGTCGGCCGTCACCCGGCGGCCGACGGTCGCACGGCTCATGGCGCGGTGTCCTCGGCGAGGACCCGCGCCATCGTGCGTTCGGCGAGCGCGGTGATCGTGACGAAGGGGTTCACGCCGATCGAGCCGGGCACCAGCGAGCCGTCGGTGACATACAGCTTCGAATACCCCTTGACCCTCCCGTAGTCGTCGGTCGCCTTCCCCAGCACACAGCCGCCGAGCGGGTGGTACGTGAAGTCGTCGGCGAACACCTTGTTGGACGAGCCGAACAGGTCGTACCGGTAGATCGTGCCGTTGGCGGAGTTGATCCGGTCGAAGAGCTTCTTGGCCATGGACACGGAGACCGCGCTCTGGGCGGCGCTCCAGCCGAGTTTCGCCGAGTCGGTCGCGGCGTCGTACGTGAAGGCGGCGCGCTCCGGGTTCTTGGTGATCGCCAGGTAGAGGCTGACCCAGTGTTCGAGACCGGTGGGCAGCGGGGCGATCTCCGCGAAGACGGGGTTGGAGGTGTTGGCCCAGTCGTCGATGCCCAGGACCGGCATGGTCGACTGGTTGGCACCGACGGTGTCCCAGAGGTGGTTGGCGCGGCCGAGCATCACGTTGCCGTTGGTGCCCCAGCCCGCGCCGACACCGGCGTCCAGCGCGGGCAGGGTGCCCTTCGCCCGTGCGCGGACGAGGAGTTCGGTGGTGCCGACGCTGCCGGCGCCGAGGAACAGGTAGGTGCAGCCGTACTCCTTGGTCTCGACGACCGTGCCCGTGCCGTCGATACGGTCGGCGGTGACGACGTACGTGCCGTCGCTCAGCCGGCGGATGCCCCTGGCCCGTTCCATGGTGTGGATGGTGACGTTGCCGGTGCCGAGGGCGGCGGCCAGGTACGTCTTGTCGAGGCTCTTCTTGCCGTGGTTGTTGCCGTAGATGACCTCACCGGCGAGGGCCGACTTCGTCGCCGTACCGGCGGCCTCGCGCTGCATGTGGCCGAAGTCGTAGACGCTGGGGACGAAGGTGGTCCTCAGGCCGGTCTTCTCGGCGTGGGCGCGGGAGATCCGGCTGAAGCGGTACCACTCGGTGGACTCGAACCAGGCGGGGTCGATGGTGTTGACACCCAGCATGGAGCGGGCGCGGGGGAAGTACGTCGCGTACATCTCGGCGGTGTCGACGGTCGGGAACTGCTCGGCGAAGTACGACCGGAGGGGAGTGACGGCCATGCTGCCGTTGACGAGGGAGCCGCCGCCGACACCCCGGCCGAGGAAGACCGACATGTTGGCGTAGCGGACCCGGTCCAGCACGCCGGGGTAGGGGCTGATGTCCTTGTTGACGACGTCCAGCCAGAGGAACGTGGCGAGCGGGGCCTCCGTCCGGGTCTTGAACCACATGGACCGCTCGTCCGGCTCCCTGGTCGAACAGAAGACCTTGCCGTCGGAGCCGGGGGTGTTCCAGGCGCGGCCCATCTCCAGGACGAGGGTGCGGATGCCGGCCTGGCCGAGGCGGAGGGCGGCCACGGCGGCGCCGTAGCCGGAGCCGATGACGATCGCGGGGGCGGATGCGACCGCGTCGGGCTCGGCGGCGTGGGCGGACTGGAGGTTGATGCGGGTGAGGCCGAGGGTGGCCGCGGTCTGGAGCGCGGCCATACCAAGGATGTGACGTCTCGTCAGCTGACGCTGCATCAGTTTTGCTGTCATGTGCGCAGCATGTGCGGATTTCGGGGCTCCGGCTAGGGGTTCGGCCGGTTTTGGGACGCCGTCCGGGGTGTCATGCGTACGTCATGGGCGGCTGCGGGCGGTGGTGGCTGGTCGGTGGCTGGTCGGTGGCTGGTCGCGCAGTTTCCCGCGCCCTTGGGTCGGCTGCCCTACAGCAGTGCCCTGAGATGTTCCGCCAGCAAATCCCAGCGCCACTTCTCCTCGACCCACTCGCGGCCCCGCTGCCCCATGCGCTCCCGCAGCTCTCGGTCGCCGAGGAGGGTGGTGATGCGGTCGGCGGCCTCCGTCGGGGAGCCGCCCCGTACGACCCAGCCCGTCTCGCCGTCCAGGACGGCGTCGGGGGCCCCGCCGGAGTCGCCCGCGACGACGGGCAGGCCGGTGGCGGAGGCCTCCAGGTAGACGATCCCCAGCCCCTCGACGTCCAGGCCTCCCCGGCGGGTGCGGCACGGCATGGCGAAGACGTCGCCGGCGCCGTAGTGGGCGGGCAGCTCGGACCAGGGGACGGAGCCGGTGAAGCGGACGGAGCCGGCGACGCCGGTCTCCTGGGCGAGCCGGCGCAGATCCTTCTCGTAGGGCCCGCCGCCGACGATCAGCAGCACCGCGTCGGGCTGCTCGGCGAGGATGGCGGGCATGGCCTGGATCAGCGTGTCCTGGCCCTTGCGCGGGACGAGCCGGGAGACGCAGACGACGACCGGGCGGTCGGTGAGCCCGAGCCGGGCGCGGACCTCGGCGCCGCCGGAGCCCGGATGGAAGGTCTTCTCGTCCACGCCGGGCGGTAGCTGGACCATGCGTCCTGCGGCCCGCGGGGTGAGTGCCGTGGCGATCCGGGAGCGTGTGTACTCGCCCAGGTACGTGATCGTGTCCGTGCCCTCGCCGATCCGCCTCAGCAGCTGCCGGGCGGCGGGCAGTTGGGCCCAGCCCGCCTCGTGGCCGTGCGTGGTGGCCACCAGCCGCTCCGCGCCCGCCCTGCGCAGCGCTGGTGCCATCAGGCCGAGCGGGGCCGCCGCGCCGAACCACACCGAGGTGCAGCCGTGCTCCCGCAGCAGCCCCACGGCCGTACGGGTGGCTCCCGGCGTCGGCAGCAGCATGGTCGTGCGGTCGCGTACGACGGTGAAGGGCTGCTCGGCGTCGAAGGCGGCCGTCGCTTCGACGCCCTCCCGGCTCCGCTTCCAGGTGGAGGCGTAGACGACGATCCGCTCGGGGTCCAGCCGTAGCGCCATGTTGTGCAGAAACGCCTGGATACCGCCGGGCCGGGGCGGGAAGTCGTTGGTCACGATCAGGGTCTTGTGCATCGCCGCCGACCCTACCGAACCGGCGTGTGCCCACCGCCGCCAGGCACATCCGCACGAGGTCCGGCCATGCTTCACGGCCGCTTCACAGGCCGACGGGGGATCATGTCCCTCACAGACGGGAAGCAGAGTGCGGACGGACAGGGACTCACGTGGCTCATACGGACATGACGGGATCTCGACGGCTCCCGTTCGGGTTGCTGACCCTCTGGGGCGCGACCCGACTGCTCCTGCTGCTGTTCGTCTTCAAGGTGTACGTCTTCCCGGGCCCGGACGTCACCACCGACGTCTCGGTGATCTACCGGGGCTGGTACGAGACCCTGCGTGCGGGAACGTATCCCCTGGACGACGTCACCTGGCAGTACCCGCCCGCCGCCGCCCTCGCGATCCTCTCTCCCGCGCTGCTGCCCTTCCTGGACTACGCGTCGGCGTTCTTCGTCCTCGCCTTCCTCGCCGACCTGGCCGTCCTCGCGCTGCTCCTCCACGCGGGCGCCCGGCCCGGCAGGTCGTGGCGAGGGGCCTGGGTGTGGGTGGTGGGTCTGCCGCTGCTGGGCCCGACGGTGTACGCCCGGTACGACGTGATGGTGACGGCGGTGGCGGTCGCGGCCCTTCTGGCCGGCAGCCGCCACCCGCGCGCGATGGGGGCGCTGACGGCGTTCGCCGCCCTGCTGAAGGTGTGGCCTGCGCTGCTGCTCCTGGGCGTCCGCAAGCGGGCGGCCTGGGCGTGGGCGGCGGGCACCGGTCTGGCCGTGGCCGCCCTGTTCGCCGTCTCCATGCCCGGCGCCTTCGCCTTTCTGACCTTCCAGCGCGACCGGGGCACCGAGGTGGAATCGCTGGGCGCCCTCGTCTTCCATGTGGCCCGGCAGTTCGGCTGGGACGGCGAGGTACGGCTCAACTACGGCTCGGTGGAGTTCCTCGGCGATCATGTCGACACCGTGAGCGACGCGGCCCTGCTGCTGAGCGGGGTGGCCTTCGCCTGGCTGCTGTGGTGGCGGGTGCGGGCCCGGCGGTTCGCCCCGCACACCCTCGCGGACGCCGCCTTTGTGGCGGTGCTGATGTTCACGGCCACCAGCCGGGTGATCAGCCCCCAGTACATGGTGTGGCTGGTCGGTCTCGCCGCCGTGTGCCTCTGCTTCCGGGCCGGCCGCATGGGTCCGCCCGCCCTCCTGGTCCTGGTCGCGTCCTTCGTGACCGTCCTGGAGTTCCCGATCTGGTTCGCCCATGTGGTGGCCAGCGACGGGCTGGGCCTCACCCTCCTCCTCGTCCGTAACGGCCTCCTCGTCCTCGCCGCCCTCCTCGCCGCCTTCGAGCTGTGGCAGGGCACGGTCTCCCGGCCCGCTCCCGCACCGCTGCCGGGTCAGCCGACCCGCGCCAAGGAGCCGCTGGGTTCCTGAGCCCACCGGCACGAGGACCGCGCCCCGCACCGCCCAGGACACCGCGAGCGCCAGACGGCCCCCGGGCAGCCCGGGCCCCGACAGGCTGTACCCGGGGGCAGTCGGCCCCGTACGGCCGGCCCGGCTCGGAACGCGTGCGTCACCAGCGGTGCGGGCGACGTCGGCAGCACGGCGGCCGCGAGGCACACCAGCCGAGTCCACGACCGCCTGCCACCCGACGGCCCACCGCTCGTGCCGGCACTCCCCGCCCGTGCGCGCGGAGTGGAGTGCCACCGCCTGCCGTGAGGCCCCCGGCGGGGCCTGCGGCCCGGCCGCAGGCGACACAGCGGCAGAACTGCAGAACTGCACGCCAGTGCTGCAGTTCTGCAGTTCCGCAGTTCCGCAGTTCCGCACAGCACGGTCTGCCGGACGCACCTTCGATGCCGACCGGTGGAGGTGGAACGGGTCTCGGACGAGGATCACCGCGTTCGCGAGCAGGGCGAGCCACAGGGGGCGGGTGTCGCCGGGGACCGGATGCCGGTCCGAGGCCGATCAGCCGAGCTGGGCCCGCACGTACGCCCGCCACCGCTCGGTGAAGTCCTCGACGGTCGTGCCGAGGACCTTCTTCAGGGCGCCCTCCACCGCCCCGGCCCGCTCCCCGTGGGCTCCGACGGCCCGGTAGAACGCGTCGAGCCGGTCCTCGCCCCAGCGGTCCGCGATCAGACGGCAGGCCAGCCAGCCGCCCTCGTAGGCCTGGGCGAGCTTGCCGGAGTCGCCGGAGAAACCGAAGTCGGAGTCCTCGGGCAGAGCGGCAGGCAGCTGCCCCTCCGCCACGGCCCGCTGCAACTCCGGGGCCACCTCGGGCGCCGTACGGCCGGTTCCCCGGTAGCCGACCCAGTCGGCGTAGCCCTCGGAGAGCCAGAGGGGGGTGGCGGCGTTGGTGTGGGCGCGGGTGGCGACATGGGTCGTCTCGTGGGTGAGGACGGCCTGTTGGCCGAAGTCCCCGAGGACGGCGTACGCGTCGGGGTTGACGATGATCCGGTCGGCGGGGGCCTTGGCCGGGCCTCCGGCCTCCCCGGTCGTGACGGCGGCGATCCCCCGGTACCCGGACGCGGGCGCCCCCAGCAGTCCTGCCATCTCCTCCAGCGACTCGGGGACGAGGACGACGACCCGCCGCGCCCAGTCCCCGCCCCACGCCTCGGTCACGGCAGGCACGGCCCGGTCCGCGAGCCCGGCGTACGTCCGCAGCGCCCGCTCGGACCGCCCGACTCCCAGCACGAGGCTCCGCTCCCCCCGGACCGCGCGTATCCGCCCCTGCTCCCAGAGCTGTTCGGTGCCCTTGCGCGAAGGCTCGTCGGCGGCGACCTGCCAGGCGCCCTCGCCGTCCCGCACCAGGGTCAGGGTCCGTACGGCGGTGACCGGCGCCTTGTCGTAGCCGCGGATCCGGTAGCGCAGGGCCGCCTCGGCGGTGGCCCGGTCGCCGGAGCGCCGGAAGTCGGTGAGATCGTACGACCAGGAGGCCAGGGGCAGGGCGCGAAGGTTGACGAACTCGGCCGTCCCGGTGGCCAGTTGGCCGGGCACGGTGGCCGTCGTCGCCTCGGTGGAGCGGTATGCCCTCTCGTCCCTGCCCAGGACCGCCGTGGCCCGCCGGTCGAGCATCCGCTCGACGTCGGCGCGGGCCCGGTCGCCCACCGCGTCGCCGCCACAGCCGACCAGGAGGGTGAGGGAGAGAGCGACCGTCGAGGGGACCGCTCCGCGTCCCGGGAGCCCGCGCCGGACCCCCGACCCGGACCGGGAACGCGTCGTGCGCCTTGGGCCAGCCACGTTCCCGATCGTACGGTGACCCGGCAGCCGTACGGCAGTGCGTCCGGGCCCGGCCGGCGTACGGCAGGGGCCCGGACGGCGGTCAGGGCCGGGTGACCGAGGTGACGGGCATCATGCCGACGGGGTCGTAGCGGACGGGGGCGCCGGGATAGGGGGCGTGGATGACCTGGCCGTTGCCGACGTACATGCCGACGTGGCTGGCGTCGGCCCGATAGGTGACCAGGTCCCCGGGCTGGGCCTGGGAGAGCGGGACCTGGGTGCCCGCGTACCGCTGGGCCTGCGAGGTGCGGGGCAGACCGACGCCGGCCTGCCCGTACGACCAGACCATCAGGCCCGAGCAGTCGAAGCCGTCGGGGCCGGTGGAGCCCCACACGTACGGCTTGCCGAGGGCGGAGCGGGCGGCGGCGACGGCGGCGGCCGCGCGGCCGCGCGGGGCGGCGGCGACGGAGAGGTCGGGCATGTCGGTACGGCCGGAGCCGGTGGAACGGGAGGCGCGGTCGTACTCGGCGCGCTCCTCGACCGGGAGGGAGTTGAGCAGCCGCCGGGCTTTGGCGAGCTTCCCCTCGACGATCCGCTTGTGTGCGGCGACGGCCTTGCGGCTCTTCTCCAGCTCGGTGAGCTTTCCGGTGGCCTCCTGGCGCTTCTGGGAGAGGTCGCGCAGGGCCTGCTGGAGGTCGTGGAGTTGGCCCGCCTGGTGCGCGCTGATGCGGTCCAGGGCGGCGGCGGTGTCCAGGTAGTCGTCGGGGTCGTCGGAGAACAGCAGGGCGATCGACGGGTCGACGGCGCCGGAGCGGTACTGGGCGCCGGCGAGCGAACCCAGCGACTCCCGCATGGTGTTGACACGGTCCTGCTGCCGGGCGATCGAGTCCTGTGCGATGCCGATCTTGTCGCGCAGCTTGTCCGCGCGCTCGTCGGCCTTGTTGTACGCCTCAGTGGCCCGCTCGGCCTCCTCGTACAGCCGGTCCACCTCGGCCCTGGTGGTGTCGTGCGGCGCGGCGGCGGCCTGCTGGACGGGAACGGCGCCGAAGGCCGCGGCCGCGGCGGACAGCACACCGAGGGCGGCGGCCGCGCCCCGGTCGAACCCGGACGGTACAAGGCGACTGTGGGACACCACGGGAAGCCGCACTCCCTTCGACGCTGGACAGGGCCCTCCCTCGAGGGCCGGAGTGGCGACCCCGATGCGGGGTCGCCCTCACGGCGAGTGAGGGAAGCGCGGCCGACAGTAGCCGCGCGACCGTGTCTCAGCCAAAGACCTCGGCGGGCACACAGCGTGACGCCCGGACCGGAGCCCAGGTCACCAGCGGGTGAAGGGGTCAGCTCGATGTGCGGGAATTCGCCCGTTCGGGCGGCTCTGTGTCCTGATCTTGAACAAGAAAACGGCCGACCGTCACGGAGTGTGATCGGTCGGCCTTGTGTTCAAGCCGTTATGGGCGTCAGATCCGGACACCGAACTGGAAGGAACCGATGGTGCTCATCGACTCGTAGCGGACGACCTTGCCCGGGTAGGGGGCGTGGATGACGGTGTCGTTGCCCGCGTAGAGGCCGACGTGCCCGAGGTTGTTGAAGAAGACCAGGTCGCCCGGCATGAGCTCGCTGCGACCGATCTTCGTGCCGTCGTTCTGCTGCGTGTACGTGGTCCGGCTGATCGACACACCGGCCTGGGCGTAGGCCCACTGGGTCAGCCCGGAGCAGTCGTAGGAGTTGGGGCCGCTGCCACCGGAGACATAGGGCTTGCCCTGCTGGCTGTCGGCGGCGGCGAGGGCTGCGGCGCCGCGCTCGGAGGCCGGCACCTCCTTGCCGAGGTCGACGCGGTCCCCGGCGTCACGGCTGGCGCGCGTCTCCTGCTCGTCCAGGGCGGCCTTCTCCTCGGCCGTCAGGGTGTTGAGGAGCTTCTGCGCCGCGGCCAGCTTGGACTGGACTTCCTTCTTCTTCTCGGCCAGGGTCTCGCGGGTGTCGGCGAGGTCCTCCAGCTTCTCGGAGGCCTCCTGACGCTGCTGCGCCAGCGTGCGCTGCTTCTCCTGGATCTTCTTCAGCGCCTCGACCTGCTGGCTGGACAGCTGGTCGAGCGTGGCGGCCTTGTCCAGATAGTCGTCCGGGTCGGCGGAGAGGAAGAGCTGGATCGAGGAGTCGATGCCACCCGAGCGGTACTGGGCGCTGGCCGCGAGGCCTATGCCCTCACGCAGCTCGTTGAGGTCTTCCTGACCCCGGGCGACGTTGTCCTGGATCGTGGAGATCTCCTTCTCGAGCTTCTCCTGCTTCGCCTGGGCGCCGTTGGCCTTGTCGGTGGCCCGCTCGACGTCTTCGTAGAGCTTGTCGACCTTGGCCTTGACCTCGTCCTTGGTCGGCTTCTCGCTGGGCGCGGCGTTGGCGGCCTGAGAGGTCAGGGCCACGGCAGCGGCGGCGGCAGTGGTGAGCACGGTCACACGCGCACGGCTGGGCTGCTTAGGTCGACGGTGGGACGCCACGGTAGGTGAACTCCTTCATGTGAGCGACCAGCCGGCGAGGACTCCGGCGACGATCACCCGTTCAGAGGTTTAAGCCCAGACCCTAGTGACCGAACGGTGATCACTTCAAATCCCCCACAGGAAAAATCCCGTCCCACGGCGCACAATTTACACGCAACGCACATGCGGTAACGCTCGGTTGACGCAACATTGCGCAACAGTTCAATCCAATTCGGACATAGAGCCCGTTTGTTGCTGGTGGGGCGTACCGGATCGAAGGGTCAGGAAAGCCGCTTGAGGAGCACCGCCGAAGCCACCGGGCGGGCCCCCGCCTTGGCGATGCCGTCGGCCACCTCGCGGTCGGTGGAGGCCACGATGACCGGCCTGCCGGGCGGCTCGGCGCGCACCAACTGGCGGATCAACTCATCGGCGGTGACGCCGGCCTTGGAGAACAGCACCCGCACCCCGCGCGGCGGCGCCAGCAGCACCGGCGCGGCCAGCTCCGCCCCGTCGAAGACACAGGTCACCTCGGCGCCGGTCTGCGCGGCGAGCTGCGAGAGCTGACCGAGGAGCCTGAGCCGCTGCTTCTCCAGCGGCATCTGCGGATAGCCGGTCTTGGTGACGTTGTAGCCGTCGACGACGAGGTGCGCCTGCGGCAGCGCCAGCAACTGGTCCAGGATCGCCGGGTCGTTCTCGGACAGCGCGCGGGCGGCGATGTCCTTCGGGGTCATCCGCCCCGGCTCGACCGCGTCCACCGTCTCGGCGGGCCGTACGGACACCGGCGGCAGCGCCAGCTCCCGCCTGAGTCCCTGGGCGGCGTCCAGCACGGTGTCCAGCAGCAGCCGTACGCGCATGTCCTCGACGCTGCGCCCCTCGCGGGCGGCCCGCCGGGCGGCCTCCAGGGCGGCCTCCGCCTCACCGAGCCGGGCCTTGAGGCGCCGTGACTCGCTCTCAGCGGCGGACACCTGGGCGTGGCCCTCGGCGCGTACGGTCTCCATCTCGGCGTGCAGCTTGCGCAGGGCGGCCTCGCCGCGCTTGACGTCGCTGAGGGCCGCCCGGAGCTTGCGGTGCAGCGCGTCGGCCTCCCGCTTCGCCGACTCCAGCTCCGCGCGCAGCCGTTCCGTCTCGGCCTTCGTGTGGCCGCGGGCCTCGGCGAGCTGCTCGCGCAGCCGCTCCAGCTCGGCCCGGCTCTCCTCGTCGGCCCGCTCGGCGTCCGCCCGCAGGGCTTCCTCACCGGCGGCGGCGACCAGCTTCACCCAGCCCGTGGGGCGCAGCACATAGGCCGCGGCCGCCACGTCCAGCGGATCCGCGGCCGGGGGCGGCGCGCCCGTGTCGAGGGCTCCGGAGAGCTCCGGGTGAGCCTCCCGGAACCGCTCCCCGATCCGCTGCCTGAAGAGCGTGTCGCCCTCCACGGCGGCGGCCATCGCGTTGCCCGCGAACTTCACCCGGCGACTCGGGGTGAACCGGGCGTACTGCCTGAGCTGTGCGGGCAGTTCGGCGACGGTCAGTCCGCCGAAGCCGTCGGAGACGATCTGCACGACGCGTCTGCGCACGCCCTCGGGCAGCGGACGGTCGAGCACCTCAGCGGCGCCGTCGCCCGGCCCCCCGCCCTCGGTCTCCACCATCCGTCACCCCAAAAAATGTTCGTGCGAGGCCGGCTCCCTCAGGAGTCGGCGCCCGGCCTGTCCACGAGTTCCACCTGGTCCACGGCGTTGCACCAGCGGCAGCGGACCGACTCGATGGTCTCACTGACCACGTCGCGCTCCTCGACCTTGGGCTCACCGGCGAGGTCGAGGTGAACGTACTCGACGACCTTCGACGAGCGGGTCACATCGAACCGCGTGAGATTGCCACAGAGCGTGCAGCGCCAGCGGGTCGTGTCCGTCGGCAGGGGAACCGTCATCGTGGCTGCTCTTCCTTCTTCCAGTCTCCGTGATGCGCCGGCGTCCCGGTGCGTGTGGCTCGTAACCCTACGGCCTGACCGGTACCCATCGCCTCCGGCGGCGGGGCGGAGCGGCTCCGGCGAGGCCGATCGCCACCGGCGGCGAGGCGGTCTGTGCGGGTGGGTCCCGTTACGTCATGCTCTGTTCATGATCGGCAAGTGGAGCACCGCGGTCGAACGGGCCGTACGGAACGAGTCGGCCTCCGTGACGTACGGGCTGATGGCCGTCTGCTGTGCGATCTTCCTGGTCGGACCGGCCGCCGGCCTCAATCCGTCGTACGGCACCGGCGACGAGTTGCTCGTCGCGCAGCGCGCGTACTTCCGCCGCTGGGGCGTGGTCCCGGCCGAACTCTTCGACGGCACCGCTCGCGCGGCGCTCACCCCGCTCACGGCGCTCTTCGTCCACGGTGGCTGGCTGCACCTCCTCGGCAACATGCTCTTCCTCTTCGTCTTCGGGGCGATGACCGAGGAACGCATGGGTCATGTGGAGTTCGCCCTCTTCTACGTGGGCTGCGGCTATGTCGCGCTGGTGGCGTACGCGGCGGCCCACGCCGGGTCGCCGCAGTCGCTGGTCGGCGCGTCCGGGGCGATCTCGGCGGTCCTCGGCGCGTTCCTCTTCCTGTTCCCCCGGGCGCGGGTGACGAGCCTCCTGCCGTTCCTCTTCTTCCTTCCGCTGCGGTTCCCGGCGTGGGTGACGCTGCCGTTCTGGGTGTGCCTGCAGTGGCTGGCCGCGGGGCGGCAGACCTCGGGGCCGGGGGTCGCCTACCTGGCGCATCTGGTGGGGTTCGCGCTGGGGTTCCTCTACGCGTGGGGGCGTTACGGGCGTGGGACTAGAGTGAAAGCGCCCGTGGATGTTCCAGCGAACGCCCCAGCTCCGGCCCCCGAGGGAGAGAAACAGCCGTGATCACCGCGATCGTGCTCATCAAGACCAGCGTGGACCGAATTCCGGAGATCGCGGAGTCGATCGCCTCGCTCGATTCCGTGAGCGAGGTGTTCTCGGTGACCGGTACGTACGATCTGGTCGCCATGGTGCGGGTGAAGGCGCACGACGATCTGGCCGACGTCATCCCGGGCGGGATCAGCAGGATTCCCGGGGTGTTGGGGACGGACACGCATGTGGCGTTCCGGACCTACTCCCAGCACGACCTGGAGGCCGCGTTCGCCATCGGGCTGGACGGCTGAGGCGCTGTCATGAGCCGAGGATGAAGAAGTCCTCATCTTGTGCTCATCCTCGGTCGCCGTTGCTGTCCTCAGGATCGTCGGCATGGTTTTCTCTCGCCGGATCGCGGCTCTCGCCGCCGTCGTGGCGATTCCGCTGGGGATCGCCGCGACCAGTTTCGCCCTGACCGACAACCCCGAGGCGCCGAAGGTGCCGCCGAAGGTGGAGTTGGAGAGCGGGTCGCCCAGTCCTACGCCTTCGCGGCCGAAGGCGACGCCCAGTGACGAGGTCGTGTCGCGGCCTCCGGTGACCGACAGCCCGGCGGGTGATGACGATGACGACGACCGTGGGCAGGACGGGCGGGACGGACAGGACGCCGACGACGACGGACCCGGTGACGACGGCTGAGGCGCCGTCGGCCCGCCGGGTCTCGGCCCGGGTCCGGATCCTGCTGTGGCTGCTGCTGGTGATGGCGGTGGCGCTCGCCTCGGTGGCGACGACGACGCGGTCGATCCTGTTGCGGGACGTGGACCAGCGGATCAACGAGCTGCTGGCGCAGGAGGCCGGGGAGTTCACCAACCTCCAGGCGCAGGGGGTCGATCCCGAGACCGGACGGCCCTTCACCGAGCCGTCGCGGCTGCTGCGGGTCTTTCTGCAACGGCAGAACGCCGACCTCGACGAGGAGCTGATCGGGCTCGTGGGCCGGGCCGACGGCGACCTCACCTGGCTCATCCAGCAGCGGGAGATCCCCGTCGCGCTGCCGCTGTACAAGGACGCCGACGCACAGCGGAAGATATTCGACTCGCCCGATTCCACGGGGACGCTGGATCGGGCGGCCGGGGAGATCCGCTGGGCGAAGGTGGAGGTGGCCCGGTACGGGGACGAGGCGGACGCGGCGTTCGTCGTCGCCTTCCATCCGGCGAGCGAGAAGGACCGCGCCGACGAGGTGTTCCGGGTGCTGCTCGCCATCTCCGGGGTCGCCCTGCTGATGACGACCGGGATCGCGTGGGTGGTCGCCGGGCGGATCCTCAAG
This sequence comes from Streptomyces sp. NPDC012510, assembly GCF_042955065.1. Taxonomy (NCBI): domain Bacteria; kingdom Bacillati; phylum Actinomycetota; class Actinomycetes; order Kitasatosporales; family Streptomycetaceae; genus Streptomyces; species Streptomyces sp. NPDC012510. Next base: position 122,137 of record NZ_JBIBEN010000017.1, on the reverse strand, counting down.
CCGGTACGGGTCGTGCGGTCCGCCGCGGCACAGCTCACCGAGCAGGACCTCACCCGGCGCATCCCGGTGCACGGGCGGGACGACGTGGCCGCGCTCGCCGAGACGTTCAACGCGATGCTCGACCGGCTGGAGCGGGCCTTCGCCGCGCAGCGGGAGTTCGTCGACGACGCCGGGCACGAGCTGCGGACGCCCATCACCATCGTGCGGGGCCATCTGGAGCTGATGGGCGACGAGCCCGCGGAGCGGGAGGAGACGGTCCGGCTGGTCACCGACGAGCTGGACCGGATGAGCCGGATCGTCGAGGACCTGCTGCTGCTGGCCAAGGCCGAGCGGCCCGACTTCGTCAGCCCCGAGCCGGTCCAGCTCGCCGAACTCACCGCCGATGTCTACGTCAAGGCCCGCACCCTGGGCGAGCGCGACTGGCAGCTCGCCGAAGTCGCTGATGTGGAGGCCGAGTTGGACTCCCAGCGGATCACCCAGGCGATGGTCCAGCTGGCCCAGAACGCCGTGCAGCACACCACCACCGGCCAGACCATCCGCATCGGCTCCCGCGCCGAGGGCTCGTCGATCGAGCTGTACGTCGTCGACTCCGGGCCCGGGGTGCAGCCGCAGGACGCCGAGGTGATCTTCGAGCGGTTCCGGCGCGGTACGGCCCGGCGTGGCGCCCGTGGCTCCGGTGCGGGGCTCGGCCTGTCGATCGTCCGCGCGATCGCCGAGGCCCACGGCGGCCGGGTACGGCTGCGTGACACCGAGGGCGGCGGCGCGACCTTCGTCCTCACCCTGGAAGAGGCACGCACGTGAAACGGAACGACGGCGAAGGGGCACTTCCGTGAACCGCATTCTCATCGTCGAGGACGAGGAACGCATCGCGTCCTTCGTGGAGAAGGGCCTGCGTGCCGGTGGCTTCACCACCACCGTCGTGGGAGACGGCGACACGGCCTACGAGTACGCCCTCACCGGCGGCTTCGACCTCGTCGTCCTCGACATAGGCCTGCCCGGCCGCGACGGCTTCACCGTCCTGCGCGAGTTGCGCGAGGCCCGGGTGACCGTCCCGGTCATCGTGCTGACCGCTCGGGACTCCGTACGCGACACCGTGGCCGGACTGGAGGGCGGCGCCGACGACTGGATGACCAAGCCGTTCCGCTTCGAGGAACTGCTGGCGAGGGTCCGGCTGCGGTTGCGTACGGCGGCGAGGGCCCCCGAGGTGACGATGCTGAGGAGCGGCGAGCTCACCCTCGACCTGCGGACGCGGCGGGCGAGGGCGGGGGAGCGCCTGGTGGACCTGACCGCGAGGGAGTTCGTCCTGCTGGAACTGTTCCTGCGGCACCCGGGGCAGGTGCTGTCGCGGGAACAGATCCTGTCGCATGTGTGGGGTTACGACTTCGATCCGGGGTCGAACATCGTGGATGTGTATGTGCGGGCGCTGAGGAAGAAACTGGGGGCCGCGCAACTGGAAACGGTGAGGGGCATGGGCTACCGGTTGCCGTCGACGTGAAGTTTCCTTCATAGAGGTCTCATCAAGGGCTCACCCGTCCTCTGAACCCTTGATGACGTGACCCTGAACTTCCGTCTCGCCGCCTCCCTCTGCATGGCCCTGTCCCTCTGCGCGCTCCTCGCGGTGCCCGGCAACCTCGCCGGCCTGGGCGGCGAGGCACGCCTCACCCTCGCCGTCTTCGCGCTGGCGACCGCCGCCTGGATCGGCACCCCCATCGACGACACCTACATCGCCCTGGGCGCCGGCCTCGCCCTCACCGTCACCGGGGTGATCAGCAACGACACCCTGTTCGGCACCCTCGGCGACTCCACCGTCTGGCTGCTGATCTGCGCGTTCGTCCTGGCGGCGGCGGTGACCAGGACGGGTCTCGCCGGGCGGGCGGCGGCGTTCCTGGTGACCGGGGCGCGGACGGTACGACAGCTCACTCACCTGACGACGGCCGCACTGGTGGTGACGGCTTTCGCCGTGCCCGCCACCTCGGGCCGCGCGGCGCTCGCGCTGCCGGTGTTCCTGGCGCTCGCCAAGGCCCTGGCCGACCGGAAACGACTCGTCGTGATGCTGGCGCTGCTGTTTCCCACCGTGATCCTTCTGTCGGCGGTGGCGACCCTGATCGGAGCGGGAGCGCATCTGATCACCGTGTCGGTGCTGTGGGAGGCGACCGGCGACCGGATCGGATTCACGGAGTGGCTGCTGCTGGGCCTGCCGCTGGCGATCGTGTCGTCCCATCTGGCCGCCGAGGCCGTCCTGTTGACGACGACCCGACGCGAGGACCGTCGCGGCCCCGTCAGGATCACGGCCGAGGAGATCCAGTCGCACAGCGAGCAGCCGGTGACCGGCCCCTGGTCCCCCGCCGAGTCGCGCTGCGCCCTGCTGCTGGCCACGGTCGTGGTCCTGTGGTGCAGCGAGCCGCTCCACCGGGTCTCCCCGGCCGTGGTCGCGCTGATCGGCGCGGTCGTCGCCTCCTCCCCGGCCCTGGGCACCGTACGGCTGAAGGACGCGTTGAAGACCGTGCCCTGGTCGATGCTGCTCTTCATGGCCGCGACGATGGCGATGGGCGTCGCGCTCAGCGACTCGGGAGCGGCGAAATGGCTGGTCTCCGGGCTGCCCACGGGGGTGACACCCCTGGTGTTCCTGGCTGTGGTCGTGGTGGTCAGCACGGCCGCCCATCTCGTCCTGCAGTCCCGGTCGGCGCGCTCCTCGGTGCTCGTGCCGCTGGTCGTCGCGGCGGCCGTGGGCGCCGGGGTCAACCCGGTCGCCGCCGCGCTGGCCTCCACCGCGGCCGCGGGCTTCTGCCACACCCTCCCCGCCTCCGCGAAGCCGGTCGCCCTCTTCGCCGACCTCCCCGGCACCCCCACCTACACCCCACGCGACCTGCTGCGCCTCTCGGCCGTCCTGGCCCCGCTGACCGCCGCCCTGGTCGTCCTCTTCGCGCTGGCCGTATGGCCACTGCTGGGCGTACCGCTGACCCCCTGAGCCCCATCGGCCCACGCCTCCTCCCCCATCGACACCACGACCACCCAGGAGCCCTGAAGCACCATGCTGAACCGAGTCGCCGTAGCCCCCAGTGGCTTCAAGGAGTCCCTGTCCGCCGAGGCCGCCGCCGACGCCATCGCGGAGGGCGTCCGCCGGGTCGTGCCCGACGCGGAGGTGGACCTCATCCCCCTGGTGGACGGCGGCGAGGGCACGGCCGCCGCCCTGGCCGCCTCCACCGGGGGCCGCCTGGTCTCCCTGCTCGCCACGGGCCCGGTCGGCGAACCGGTCGACACCCACTTCGCCCTCCTCGGCTCCCCCGACCGCTCCCCCGACCCGGCCAGGGCGGAGACGGCCGTCGTCGAGATGGCCGCGGTCGCGGGCCTCTCCCTCGTCCCGCGCGCCCTCCGCGACCCCGGCGCCACGACGACGTACGGCGTCGGCGAACTGATCGGGGCCGCGCTCGACACCGGAGTACGCCGTGTCCTGATCGGCTGCGGCGACTCAGGCACGTCGGACGGCGGGGCCGGCGCCCTCCAGGCGCTCGGCGCGCGGCTCCTGGACGCGAAGGGCATCGAACTTCCGCCGGGCGGACAGGAGTTGACGCGACTCGACCGCATCGACCCGTCCGGCCTGGACCCCCGCCTCAAGGACGTGGAACTGCTGGTCGCCTGCAACCCGTTCAACGTGCTCTGCGGCGAACGGGGCGTCGCACGGGTCTTCGGCCCGCAGAAGGGGGCGACACCGGCACAGGTCGAGGAACTGTCGGCCGGCCTGGAGAACTGGGCACACGTCCTCACACGGGACCTGTGCGACTTCGCCCCCACCGGGACGGACCTCCACGCCGGCCCCGGTACCGGCGCCTCCGGTGGTCTCGGTGCGGGGCTGGCCGCCCTGGGGGCCCGGCTGCTCCCCCGCTTCGAGGTCCTGCTGAGCCATCTGGACCTCGACGCCCGGCTCGCCCGCGCCGACCTGGTCATCACGGCGGAGGGCGCGCTCGACCACCAGACCCCTCGCGGGAAGGTTCCCGCCGAGGTGGCCCGCCGTGCCAAGCTGGACGGCCGCCCGGTCCTCGCCCTCGCGGGCACCCTGGGTGAGGGGGCGCACGAGGTACCGGGCGTGGACGCCTGCAGCGGCATCCTGCCCGCTCCTATGGCCCTCGCCGAAGCCCTGGTCCGCGCGAGCGAGCTCCTCACGGACGCCACGGAACGAGCGTTGCGGATGATCGTCCTGGGTGCGCGGGTGACGGCGGGCACCGGAAGCGGAGCCCGCCGGCACATGCTGGGATCAAACCGCGGAGATCACACGGCGGGGACGCAACGCCCGTCCTCCGTGCGGTAGTTCCACTTCGCGCCGTCCCGGACCAGTTCCTTGACCGCGTCGACGAACCGCTCCACGTGCTCGTCGGGCGTGCCGGCCCCGAAGCTGACCCGGATGGCGTTGAGAGACCGCTCGCCGGGCGCGGCCTCGGGGGCGCCGCACTCGCCCTGGGTCTGCGGGTCGCTGCCGAGGAGGGTGCGGACGAGGGGGTGGGCGCAGAAGAGGCCGTCGCGGACACCGATGCCGTACTCGGCGGAGAGGGCGGCGGCGAAGTGGGAGCTGTTCCAGCCCTCGACGACGAAGGAGAGGACGCCGACGCGCGGGGCGTCGTCCCCGAAGAGGGAGAGGACCCGGACTTCGGGAACCTCGGCGAGACCGGCCCGTACGGTGTCGATCAGATACCGCTCACGGGCGACCAGTGACTCGAACCCGGCCTCGGTGAGGGCCTTGCAGGCGGAGGCGATGGAGTAGGCGCCGATGACGTTGGGCGAGCCGGCCTCGTGACGGGCGGCGCTCTCGTGCCACTCGACGTCCACGCCGCCGTCCGTGCGCCGCGTCACCTTCCGGCTGGCGCCGCCGCCCGCGAGGTACGGGTCCGCCTCGCGCAGCCAGTCGGCGCGCCCGGCGAGCACGCCGGAGCCGAACGGCGCGTACAGCTTGTGCCCCGAGAAGGCGACCCAGTCGACGTCCAACTCCTGTACCGACACGGGGTGGTGGGGTGCCAGCTGGGCCGCGTCGAGCACGATCCGCGCGCCGTGCGCATGCGCGGCGGCCGCCAGCTCGCGCACCGGCCAGATCTCTCCGGTGACGTTGGAGGCACCGGTGACGCAGACCAACGCGGGCCCCTGCGGGCCGCGGCCGGCGAGGGCACCCTCCAGCGTGGCCACGGCCTCCTCCGGGGTGCGCGGGGCGTCCAGGTACGTCACCCGCGCGTTCCGCCACGGCAGCAGAGACGCGTGGTGCTCCGTCTCGAAGACGAAGACCTGGCAGTCGGCGGGCAGCGCGGCGGCCAGCAGGTTCAGTGAGTCGGTGGTCGACCGGGTGAACACCACCTGGTCGTCGCCACGGCAGTCGAGGAATTCGGCGACGGTCTTCCGGGCGTTCTCGAAGAGGTCGGTGGACAGCTGCGACAGATACCCGGCGCCCCGGTGCACGCTCCCGTAGTAGGGGGCGTACGCCGCCACGTCGTCCCACACCCGCTGCAACGCGGGGGCGCTGGCGGCGTAGTCGAGCGCGGCGTAGGTGACCTCACCGCCGGTGACGAGCGGGACGGTGACATCCCGTCCCAGAACGAGCAGCGGGGAGCAGACGGACCGGGCGGCGGCAAGGGTGGAGACAGACATGGCGAACTCCCGTGAAGAGCATGCCGAGGCAGGCATGCTGAAGAAGGAACGAAGGGTACGCGGAGGCGGGGCTCGGCGGCCCTATCGCATTCGCTTGCTCACGGAAGACTCCCATGGAAACCGCGCTTGTCGTAGACCTCACTGCCTACGACCCGGTCTTCACCCGGGGCACCCCGCCACGGAAGGAGGGTTGCCGGACAGCCAGCCGGGGCTTGGGGCTGTCACTCATGACCTGAACAGGAACGTACGTGAAGTGATCGCCGCGCCGCAACCTGTGTCCGGATGGCGGGATGACGGGATGGCGGGATGGGCGCGGGATGGGTCGGAGGGTGCGGTTGTACGGCGGTGCGGGTGGGGTGGGGGTTGTTCGCGCAGTTCCCGCGCCCCTAAAGGCAAAAAGCATGGGGCGCAGCCCCTGCTTTCTGAGGGGCGCGGGGAACTGCGCGAGAAGCCCCACCCCACCCGCACCCGACCGGACTACCTGTTCGTCGCCGCGACCCACCGCTCAAGAACTCCCCGCGCCGCCCCGGAATCGATCGACTCGGCGGCCTTGGCCATCCCACCTCGCAACTGCTCCGCCAGCGACGCGGACGTCGGTTCCAGCGCCACAAGCGCCGCCGCCGAGTTCAACAGCACCGCATCCCGCACCGGCCCCGTCTCCCCACCCAGCAACCGCCGCGCGACATCGGCGTTGTAGGACGCGTCGGCCCCCCGCAGCGCCTCCACCGGCACCAGTTCCAGCCCCACATCACGCGGATCGAAGGCTTCCTCGGTGACCTTGCCGTCCCGTACGACCCACACCCGTGAGGTCGCCGTCGTCGTCAGCTCGTCCAGCCCGTCGTCGCCCCGGAAGACCAGCGAGGAGTTGCCGCGCTCGGCGAAGACACCGGCCATGATCGGCGCCATACGGGGGTCGGCGACCCCGACCGCCTGGGCGCGCACCTTCGCCGGGTTGGCCAGCGGCCCCAGCGCGTTGAAAACGGTCCGGATCCCCAACTGCCCGCGCGCGGCGGCCACATGGCGCAGCGCCGGATGGAACTTCACCGCGAAGCAGAAGGTGATCCCGGCCTCCTCGGCGACCTCGGCGACACGCTGCGGCGTCAGCTCCAGATTGACGCCCAGCTTTGCCAGCACGTCGGACGCGCCCGACGCCGACGACGCGGCCCGGTTGCCGTGCTTGACCACCTTCGCGCCCGTACCGGCGACGACGATCGACGACATCGTGGAGATGTTGACCGTCTTGGCGCCGTCCCCGCCCGTACCGACGATGTCGACGGTCTTCCCGGACACCTCGATCACCTTGGCGTGCTCGTACAGCGCCTGCACGAGGCCGGTGATCTCCTCCACGGTCTCGCCCTTGGCCCTCAGCGCCACCACGAACCCGGCGATCTGCGCGTCCGTCGCCTCGCCACGCATGATCTGGTCCATCGCCCAGAACGTGGCAGCGGCGTCCTGGTCGCGCCCGTACAGCAGCGAGTTCAGCACCGAGGGCCAGGAACGGCCCGCCGCGGTGTCGCCTCCAGCGGGGGTCACAGCGCTCATAGCCGCTCCTGGGTTTCCTGGCCGCGTGCGGGCGATGCCGCGCGGACGTGAAATCAATTCTGCGCTCTCACCCTATCCAGGTCGGAGCACGGCGAAGGGCCCCCGTCCGAAGATCGGACGGGGGCCCTTCGACCGTGGTGTGGCGAAGCGAAGCGATCAGTGGTGGCCGTGGCCGCTCGTGATCTCCTTGTACTCCTCGACGGTCGGCTTGGCGATCTGGCTCTCCTCGCCGTAGTAGCCCTTGCTCAGCTTGGCGCGGAGCTTCTCGCGACGCGTGATCTTGCGGGCGACACCGTTCTCGTCGACCGCCGGACCGATCTGGGCCGGCACGTACTGCTCGTGCGCCGTGAGCGTGTGCAGCTGCTCCTGGCTGAGGGGCTCGTGGACCTCGATGAACTCACCGTGCGGCAGGCGCTTGATGATGCCGGTCTCGCGACCGTGCAGGATCTTGTCCCGGTCCCGGCGCTGGAGACCGAGGCAGATGCGCTTGGTGACGACGAACGCGATGACCGGGGCCACGAAGAACGCGATCCGGACGAACCAGGTGATGGCGTTGATCGACAGGTGGAAGTGGGTCGCCCAGAGGTCGTTTCCACCACCGATCAGCATGACCATGTACCAGGTGATCCACGCGACACCGAAGGCCGTACGGGTCGGGGCGTTGCGCGGGCGGTCCAGGATGTGGTGCTCGCGCTTGTCACCGGTGACCCAGGACTCGATGAACGGGTAGACCGCGATCGCGACCAGGACCAGCGGGAAGACCATCAGCGGGATGAACACGCCCAGGACGAGCGTGTGGCCCCAGAAGTCGATCTCCCAGCCGGGCATGACACGGATCAGACCCTCGGAGAAGCCCATGTACCAGTCGGGCTGGGCGCCGGTCGACACCTGGTCCGGACGGTAGGGACCCATGGTCCAGATCGGGTTGATCGTCGCGATCGCCGAGATGATCGCGATGACACCGAAGACCAGGAAGAAGAAGCCTCCGGCCTTCGCCATGTACACCGGCAGCAGCGGCATGCCGACGACGTTGTTGTTCGTCTTGCCGGGGCCCGCGAACTGCGTGTGCTTGTGGTAGAAGACCAGGATCAGGTGGGCCACCATCAGGCCGAGCATGATGCCCGGCAGCAGCAGTACGTGGACCGAGTAGAAGCGGGCCACGAAGTCGCCGCCCGGGAACTCCCCGCCGAAGAGGAAGAACGACAGGTACGTGCCGACGATCGGCATGGACAGGACAGCGCCCTCCATGAAGCGGACACCGGTGCCGGAGAGCAGGTCGTCCGGGAGCGAGTAACCGGTGAAGCCGGTGAACATGCCGAGGACGAACAGCAGGAAGCCGAACAGCCAGTTGACCTCACGCGGCTTGCGGAACGCGCCGGTGAAGAACACACGCATCATGTGCACGAACATGCCGGCGAGGAAGACCAACGCGGCCCAGTGGTGGATCTGCCGGATCAGCAGACCACCGCGCACCTCGAACGAGATGTGCATGGTCGAGTTGAACGCCTCGGACATCAACTGGCCCTGCAGCGGGACGTACGGGCCGGTGTACTCCACCTCGTTCATCGACGGGTGGAAGAACAGCGTCAGGTACACACCCGTGAGGATGATGATGATGAAGCTGTACATGCAGATCTCGCCCAGCATGAACGACCAGTGGTCGGGGAAGATCTTGCGCATGTTGGCCTTGGCCAGGGAGTAGATCCCGAGCCGGCCGTCGGCCCAGTCGGCGACACGCTCGCCGGCCGGTGCCTTGCCGCGCTTGTCGCGCGTCTCGGTGGTCGATGCAGTACTCATCCGCGCTCCCAGAAGGCAGGACCGACGGGCTCTTCGAAGTCGCTGACCGCTTCGAGGTAGCCGTCTTCACCGACGGTGATCCTCAGCTGCGGAAGAGCGTGACCCGCGGGGCCGAAGATGACCCGGCCGCCGTCGGCGAGGTCGAAGGTGGACTGGTGGCAGGGGCAGAGAACGTGGTGCGTCTGCTGCTCGTACAGGGAGATCGGGCATCCCACGTGGGTGCAGATCTTCGAGAACGCGACGATGCCCTCGTGGGACCACTCCAGCTCGCGCTTGTCCTTGATGTCGTTCGGCTGGATCCGAACGATCATCAGGGCGTCCTTGGCGATGTTCTTCTGGAAGTCGTGGTCGTGCTCGTCCAGGCCGTCCGGCATGGCGAAGGTCAGCGACCCGACCGCGACGTCCGCGGGACGCAGCGGCTCCATGGTGTTCATGTTGACGAGCTTCTTGCCCTTGGCCCAGGTGGTGTGCCGCAGCGAGGTGCCGGGCAGCGGACCGAGGTCGCGCAGCAGGACGACACCGGAGAGCGGGACCATGGCCAGCGCGCCGAACATGGTGTTCCGGATCAGCTTGCGACGGCCGAGCGCCGACTCCGTGGCCCCCTGCCTGAAGTCCGCGTGAACCTGCGCGCGGACCTCGGGCGAGGCCGCGATCGGGTGGCGCTCGTCGGCGGACTCCACGTCGGACATCAGGGTGCGGGCCCAGTGGACCGCGCCCGCGCCGATGCAGAACAGGGCCAGACCGAGGGTGCAGCCCAGCGCGAAGTTCAGCGCGCTGACGTGCCCGATCGGCCAGACGTAGACCGCCTTGTCCACGGGGATCGCCACGTACGCGGCGATGAACGCGATCGTGGAGAGCATCGACACCGTGAACAGCAGGGCGACCGTGCGCTCGGACCGCTTGGCGGCCCGCTCGTCGAGGTCCTGGATACGGTGCTCGTGGGGCGGGAGGCCGGGGTCGGCGAAGGGGTTCTCCTCGTCCGCGGCCTTCACCACGACATGGGCGTGATCGTCGTGTCCTGCGGACTGCTGCGCCGGCAGGTTCTCTTTTGAAATCTCTTGGCTACTCATGACTTCTTGGCCTTTGCGGTCCGAGCGGCGACCCACACGGCGACGGCGATCAGTGAGCCGAGACCGAAGACCCAGCCGAACAGGCCCTCGCTGACCGGACCGAGTCCGCCGAGGCCGAGGCCACCGGGCTCCACGGTGTCGTCACTGTTGACCGCTTCGAGGTACGCGATGATGTCCTTCTTGTTCTCCTCCGACAGCGTGGTGTCGGGGAAGGACGGCATGTTCTGCGGGCCCGTCTGCATGGCCTCGTAGATGTGCTTCGGGTCCACGCCCTCGAGGGACGGCGCGTACTTGCCCTCGGACAGCGCACCACCCTTGCCGGTGAAGTTGTGGCACTGAGCGCAGTTGGTACGGAACAGTTCACCGCCCTCGGCGATGTCCGCGCCCTCGGGGTTGTACTCGTTCTCGGTCGGGATCTCCGGACCGGCACCCAGCGAGGCGATGTACGCGGCGAGCTGGTCGATCTGGGCCTGCGAGTAGATGTTCCTCTTCTTCGGGACCTGCGCGCCCGGCTGCTGGGCCGGCATACGGCCGGTCGCGACCTGGAAGTCCACGGCCGCAGCGCCCACACCCACCAGGGACGGCCCGTCGGTGGTGCCCTTACCGCCGGTGCCGTGGCAGCTCGCGCAGCCGACGGCGTAGAGCTTCTTGCCCTCCTCGATGGTGAGGGTCTGGGCGGTCTCATCGGCCTTGGCCGGCGCCGCTGGGGCGAAGGTGGTGTACAGCCCCGCGCAGGCCGCCAGCGCGATGAATAGGACGACGACCGCCGCCAGCGGATGGCGTCGTCGTGCGGAGAGCTTTTTCACGGATTACCCCGGTGTCAGGATCTTCTGCGTCGGTGCTTCTGGATAGGTCGTTCTCGGATCGAGGCGGGCGTACGGTCCGCCCGGCTCGCCGCCGATCACTTGATCATGTAGATCGTGGCGAAGAGGCCGATCCAGACGACATCGACGAAGTGCCAGTAGTAGGACACGACGATGGCCGCGGTCGCCTGCTCGTGGGTGAACCTCTTGGCCGCGTAGGTGCGCCCGAGGACCAGCAGGAAGGCGATGAGACCGCCCGTCACATGCAGTCCGTGGAAGCCGGTGGTCAGGTAGAAGACCGAGCCGTACGGGTCGGACGAGAGCGACAGGCCCTCGTGCTTGACCAGCTCGGTGTACTCGAAGACCTGACCGCCGATGAAGATCGCACCCATCACGAACGTGACGATGAACCACATCCGGAGCTTCTTCACGTCCCCGCGCTCGGCGGCGAACACGCCGAGCTGGCAGGTGAGGGAGGAGAGCACCAGGATCGTGGTGTTCGTCGCCGAGAACGGGAAGTTCAGGGTGTCGGCCTTCTCCGACCAGAAGTCCTGACCGGTCACCGATCGCAGGGTGAAGTACATCGCGAAGAGGGCCGCGAAGAACATCAGCTCGGAACTCAGCCAGATGATGGTTCCGACGCTGGTGAGGTTCGGCCGGTTGACCGACGGGTGCGCGTGCCCGGTATCTACTGTCGTTGCTGTCGCCACGACCGACATTATGTCGGTCGCTTATCTCGCCCTGACCCCGGGGGGTGCCGTTCGGAGTGTTGCTCCCTCCCGAACCGGTGCTGACGTGGTCTTCGAGGGAGTAGCATCCGCGCATCGGGCCTGTCCTTACGACGCTGACGTCACGGAGGAACAATGCAGCCGACCGCCACGGTGCTGGTCTACAGCGACGACTCCAACACCCGCGAACAGGTGCGGCTGGCCTCCGGCCGGCGACCGGCTCCTGATGTGCCGCCGGTGGAGTTCCTGGAGTGCGCCACCCCTGCCGCTGTCGTGAAGGAGCTGGACAGGGGTGGGATCGATGTATGTGTCTTCGACGGTGAGGCCGTGCCGATGGGAGGCATGGGGTTGTGCCGGCAGATCAAGGACGAGGTGTTCAACGCTCCGCCGGTCCTCGTGCTGATCGCCCGGCCCCAGGACGCCTGGCTCGCCACCTGGAGTCGGGCCGAGGGCGCGGTGGCGCTGCCGGTGGAGCCGGTGGAGTTCGCCGCGGCGTTGGCGTCCTTGTTGCGGAGGAAGAGGGCCGTGAGCGCCTAGCCGTGAGCGCCTGGGGGGCTCACGGGGACGGGCCCGCTCCTCAGGCGGACTCGGGACGTAGGCGCGCCTGCTGTTGGGGGTTCGGGGTTTCCTTCGTGCCTCCGACCAGGGCGCTGCCCTCGCGCCACTTCTGCCAGTCGAGGTTCCAGTCGCCGTAGCCGTTGCCGAAGGGGGCCATGGTGTCGCCGGCCGAGTTGACGACCTTGACGAGGTCGCCCTCGTTGATGGTGTCGTAGAACCACTGCGCGTTGTCGTTGCTCATGCCGGTGCAGCCGTGGCTGACGTTGGCGTAGCCCTGCGAGCCGGTGGACCAGGGGGCGGCGTGGACGTACTCACCGCTGTTGGTGACGCGTACGGAGTGGTGGACGGTCAGGTCGTAGAAGTCGGACGCGCCTATGCTGGCGCTGGTCATACGAACGGTACCTTCCTTGGCCAGTACGACCTTGACGCCGTTGCGGGTGTCGTAGCCGGGCATCCCCGTGGTGACCGGTATCTCCTTGATCACCGCGTCGTTCTTGTAGACGGTCATACGGTGTGCCGCGGCGTCCGTGATGGCGACTATCTTGTCGCCGGTGGTCAGCTCCAGCGGCGCGGCCTTCCCGCCCCAGAGGCGGTCGCCCACCTTGAGGCCCTCCAGGTTGCTGCGGACCCTGATGGTGGCGTTCGCGGGCCAGTAGTCCTGGGGGCGGTAGTGGAGCTTCTTGTCGTCCACCCAGTGCCAGGTGCCTTCCACGGCGGGCGTGGACTCCACCTTGAGGGCGCGTTCGACGACGGACCGGGCGGCCTTGTCCTTGACCGGTCTGCTGAGTTCGGCGGTGACGGGCTGACCGACGCCGTACCTGCCCGCCTCGGGGCCGAAGGTGACGTCGACGCGCTTCTTGGTGAGGGGACGGCCGGTGTCGAAGGCGAGGGTCTCGCGGCCGGGGGCGCCGTCGCCGTCCTCGGTGCTCACCCGGACCGTGTAGCGGGCGTTGGCGGCGAGCGGTGAGGTGGAGTGCCAGCGGGCGCCGTCGGCGGAGAGTTCGCCCGCCACATACCGTCCTGCGGCGTCCACGGCGGTGACGTCGGTGATGCGCCCGTCGTCGGCGGTGACTTCCAGGGGCTTGTCCGGGTCGGCCTTCGCGCCCGCCCCGGAGGGGGTGTTGAAGGAGATCTGCTCGGCGGCGTCGTACGGTTTGCCCGCGAGCGGGTGGCCGCCGGAACCGCAGGCGGTGACGCCTGCTCCCAGGCAGACCACCAGCATGGCGCAACGGACGGCCGTGCTGTTTCGGTGCGGGCTCTCGACACCGGCTGTGGCGCCCCTGAAAGATTCTGTAGTGCTCATGGGTTCAACGTAGGAACGCCGCCTGTCCCCGGCGCGCCGGGTGGGCCGAGTGGGCTACGTCCGGCGTGGCGAAAGGGGGAAGCCCGGACCTCCTGTCGGAGTGTCCGGGCTTCCGTGCGCTCGGCGCGTGTTACTGGTTCTGGTTCTCTCCGCGGTAGTACTCGAAGACCCAGCCCCACAGACCGATCAGGATGATCGGGGTCGAGAAGTACAGCAGCCACCAGCCGAAGACGACGCCCATGAAGGCGAGCGCGCCGCCCACGCCCAGGGCGAGGGGCTGCCAGCTGTGCGGGCTGAAGAAGCCCAGCTCACCGGCGTCGTCCGCGACGTCGGCCTCCTTGTTGTCCTGTGCGCCCACGTCGACCCGCCGGGCCGTGAAGGCCAGGTAGTAGCCGATCATGATGCACAGGCCGAAGGCCAGGAAGAGCGCCGTGGTACCGGCCGGCTCCTTCGACCACACGCCATAGACGATCGCCATGGCGAGGACGAAGACGCTCAGCCAGATGAACATCTTGCCCTGGATCTTCACTTGCCGGCCTCCTTGCCGCTGGTCGCGAGCTCATTGGCCGCGGGGCCGCCGTGCGCGAGCTGTTCGAGCGCGGCGATCTCCGGGTGGTGCAGGTCGAACGCCGGGGATTCACTGCGGATCCGCGGCAGGGTGAGGAAGTTGTGCCGCGGCGGCGGGCAGGAGGTCGCCCACTCCAGGGAGCGGCCGTAGCCCCACGGGTCGTCGACCTCGACCTTCTTGCCGTACTTGGCTGTCTTCCACACGTTGTAGAGGAACGGAAGGATCGACAGACCGAGCACGAACGAGGCGATCGTCGAGACCGTGTTCAGGGCGGTGAAACCGTCGGCCGCGAGATAGTCCGCGTACCGGCGCGGCATGCCCTCGGCGCCCAGCCAGTGCTGGACGAGGAACGTGCCGTGGAAGCCGGCGAACAGCGTCCAGAAAGTGATCTTGCCGAGGCGTTCGTCGAGCATCTTGCCCGTGATCTTCGGCCACCAGAAGTGGAAGCCGGAGAACATCGCGAAGACCACGGTGCCGAAGACGACGTAGTGGAAGTGCGCCACCACGAAGTACGAGTCGGAGACGTGGAAGTCCAGCGGCGGCGAGGCCAGGATGACACCGGTCAGGCCGCCGAAGGTGAAGGTGATCAGGAAGCCGGTGGCCCACAGCATGGGTGTCTCGAAGGAGAGGCTGCCCTTCCACATGGTGGCGATCCAGTTGAAGATCTTCACACCGGTGGGCACCGCGATCAGGAACGTCATGAAGGAGAAGAACGGCAGCAGTACCCCTCCGGTGACGTACATGTGGTGCGCCCACACCGTCACCGACAGACCCGCGATCGCGATCGTGGCGGCGATGAGGTTCATGTAGCCGAAGATCGGCCGGCGGGAGAAGACCGGGATGACCTCGGAGATGATGCCGAAGAACGGCAGGGCGATGATGTACACCTCTGGGTGTCCGAAGAACCAGAAGAGGTGTTGCCAGAGCAGCGCTCCGCCGTTGGCCGCGTCGAAGACGTGGGCACCGAACTTGCGGTCGGCTTCCAGGGCGAACAGCGCCGCCGCGAGGACCGGGAACGCGAGCAGGACCAGAACACCGGTCAGCAGCACGTTCCAGGTGAACACCGGCATGCGGAACATGGTCATGCCGGGCGCGCGCATGCAGATGATCGTGGTGATGAAGTTGACCGAACCGAGGATCGTGCCGAAGCCGGAGAAGGCCAGACCCATGATCCACATGTCGGCGCCGACGCCGGGGCTGCGGATCGCGTCCGACAGCGGGCTGTAGGCGAACCAGCCGAAGTCGGCCGCGCCCTGCGGGGTGAGGAAGCCACCGACGGCGATGAGCGAGCCGAAGAGGTACAGCCAGTACGCGAACATGTTCAGCCGCGGGAACGCCACGTCGGGCGCGCCGATCTGCAGCGGCATGATCCAGTTGGCGAATCCGGCGAACAGCGGCGTCGCGAACATCAGCAGCATGATCGTGCCGTGCATCGTGAACGCCTGGTTGAACTGCTCGTTCGACATGATCTGCGTACCCGGGCGGGCGAGTTCGGCGCGCATGAGGAGCGCCATGACGCCGCCGATGCAGAAGAACGCGAACGACGTGACCAGGTACAGCGTGCCGATCGTCTTGTGGTCGGTGGTCGTCAGCCACTTGACGATCACCTCGCCACGGCGCTGGCGCCGGACCGGCAGCTCGTCCTGGTAGTGGGAGCCCGCCTCCTCGGCACCCTGTGGTTCGTTGAGGATGCTCACAGTACGTTCGTCTCCCGGTTCTTCTCGTGCTTCGTCTGCTCGATGCCGGCCGGGACGTAACCGGTCTGCCCCTTCTCCACGAGCGACTTGAGGTGCTCCTCGTAGCGCTCCTGGGAGACGACCTTCACGTTGAAGAGCATCCGAGAGTGGTCCACGCCGCACAGTTCGGCGCACTTGCCCAGGAAGGTGCCCTCCTGGTTGGGGGTCACCTGGAAGGCGTTGGTGTGGCCCGGGATGACGTCCTGCTTCATCAGGAACGGCACCACCCAGAAGGAGTGGATGACGTCACGCGAGGTGAGGACGAAGCGGACCGTCTTGCCCTTGGGGAGCCAGAGGGTCGGGCCGGGGTTGCCGGTCTGCGGGTTCTTGTCGCCAGGAATGCCGCAGGTGTAGACGCCGCCGGCGTTCGCCGGGAAGTCCTTCTTGTACCGGTCCGGGATCGCGGCCAGGTTCTCGTCTGTGGCCGCGTCGCCGGTGGAGCCTTCGACGTTCTCGATGTAGTTGAAGCACCAGCTCCACTGGAAGCCGACCACGTTGACCGTGAGGTCGGGCTTCTTCGACGTGTCGAGGAGCTTCGACTCGTCGCGGGCGGTGAAGTAGAACAGCACCGAGACGATGATCAGCGGAACGACCGTGTACAGCGCCTCGATGGGCATGTTGTACCGGGTCTGTGGGGGAACTTCGACCTTGGTGCGGCTGCGCCGGTGGAAGAAAGCACTCCACAAGATCAGGCCCCAGACCAGTACGCCCGTGGCGAGCGCGGCCGCCCACGACCCCTGCCACAGGGAGAGGATCCGCGGAGCCTCTTCCGTGGTCGGGGTGGGCATACCAAGGCGGGGGAAGTCCTTGTATGTGCAACCGGTGGCGGTCGCCAGGACCAGGCCCGCAGTCAGTGCCTGCAGCAGCTTCCGCCGCATCGGGCGCCGCGGCATGGGGGTACCACCCGCGCTCTTGAGGCAGCGGGGGAGGTCGGAGCCGTTGGGACTCACGTAGCGCCTTCCCGAGAGTCTCGCCCGCGCGGTGGTGGCTGCGGCCTTCTCGCTGGTCGGTCGCCGCCCTGCGACGGGCAGGGGTTTGGATGTTTATGCGGACCAAACCCTACTGGACGCGATTTGGGGTCGCGCGGGGAGGGGGGCCCAACACTCCGTGGGTCGCGCCGGGCGCCTAATAGCTCGGGAGTTCGGGTGGTTTGGCGGGTGCGGGCCGGTTGTGTCGGTTCGCGCGGTTCCCCGCGCCCCGTTTCGCTCACCCCGAGGCTTTAGCGTTGACCTGTGGCCTACTTCGACTCCGCTTCCTCCGCTCCTCTTCATCCCGTCGCCCGGCAGGCGTTGCTGGCGTCCCTGGACGAGGGGTGGGCCGACCCCGCCCGCCTGTACCGGGAAGGACGGCGGGCCCGGATGCTGTTGGACGCGGCTCGGGAGGCCGCCGCCGAGGCCGTGGGGTGCCGGGCGGACGAACTGGTCTTCACCTCGTCGGGGACGCGGGCCGTGCACGCCGCGATCGCGGGGGTGACGGCCGGACGGCGGCGGGTCGGGCGACACCTGATCGTGTCAGCGGTCGAACACTCTTCGGTACTGCACGCGGCGGAGGTGCATGAGGCCGAGGGCGGGACGGTCACCCAGGTGGTGGTGGATCGGTCGGGTGCGGTCTCCGCGTCCTCGTACGCCGAGGCCCTGCGCCCCGACACCGCGCTCGCCTGTCTCCAGTCCGCCAACCACGAGGTGGGGACGGAGCAGCCGGTGGCCCGGGTGGCGGAGGTGTGCCGGGAGGCCGGGGTGCCGTTGCTGGTGGACGCGGCACAGTCGCTCGGGTGGGGTCGGGTGGACGGCAGCTGGTCAGTATTGACCGGGAGCGCCCATAAATGGGGTGGTCCGTCCGGAGTTGGCCTTCTCGTCGTACGGAAGGGTGTGCGGTTCGCGGCCCAGGGGCCCGCCGACGAACGGGAGTCGGGGCGGGCCGCCGGCTTCGAGAACATCCCCGCGATCGTGGCGGCCGCCGCCTCACTGCGGGCTGTACGGGCAGAGGCGGCCGCGGAGGCCGTACGGCTGCGGGAGTTGACGGAGCGGCTCCGGGCGCGGGTGCCGTCGCTGGTGCCGGACGTGGAGGTGGTAGGACACCCGGAGCGCCGACTGCCGGGGGTCGTCACCTTCTCCTGTCTCTATGTCGACGGGGAGACATTGCTGCACGAACTGGACCGCGAGGGGTTCTCCGTCTCCTCGGGCTCCTCCTGTACCAGCAGCACGCTGACCCCCAGCCATGTGCTGCGGGCCATGGGCGTACTGAGCGAGGGGAACGTCCGGGTGTCACTGCCGGTGGGGACGGTGGAGGAGGACGTCGAGCGGTTCCTCTCCGTGCTGCCGGGGGCGGTGGCCTCGGTGCGGGAGAAGATGGGGGCACCCGTCTCCACGGATGTGACCGAAGAGAAGGACGACGCCCTCGTCGTGGACGCCCTCGGCAGGCGCTGCCCCGTCCCCGTCATCGAACTGGCCAAGGTGATCGGGGACGTACCGGTGGGCGGCACGGTCCGGGTGCTGTCCGACGACGAGGCGGCCCGTCTGGACATCCCGGCGTGGTGCGAGATGCGGGGCCAGGAGTACGTGGGCGAGGAGCCGGCGGAGAGCGGTTCGGCGTATGTGGTGCGAAGGGCGAGTTGAGACGTTACGAGAAAGCCCCGCGCCCTGAAGGGGGCCGCAGGCCCGAAGGGGCGCGGGGCTGTGGCGATATGCGGCTCCGCCGCGTGGGCGCGTCCGGCCACATCGCCGTGAGGAGCCCCTCAGCGGAGGTGCGCGCGAACCTCGTCCGCCGCATCGTCCCCGTACGCCTTGGCGAACCTCTCCATAAAGTGTCCCCGCCGCAGCTGGTACTCCTGCGTGCCCACCGTCTCGATCACCAGCGTCGCGAGCATGCACCCGACCTGTGCGGCGCGCTCCAGCGAGACGCCCCAGGCCAGCCCTGAGAGGAACCCCGCACGGAAGGCGTCGCCCACACCCGTCGGGTCGGCCTTGCGCTCCTCCTCGGGGCAGCCGACCTCGATCGGGTCGTGCCCGGCGCACTCGATACGGACGCCCCGTGCGCCGAGCGTGGTCACGCGGTATCCGACCTTGGCCAGGATCTCCTCGTCCGACCAGCCGACCTTGGACTCGATGAGCCCCTTCTCGTACTCGTTGGAGAAGAGGTACGTGGCGCCGTCCAGCAGTATCCGGATCTCTTCGCCGTCCATGCGGGCGATCTGCTGGGAGAAGTCCGCGGCGAAGGGGATGCCCCGGGAACGGCACTCCTCGGTGTGGCGGAGCATCCCCTCGGGGTCGTCCGCGCCGATGAGAACGAGGTCGAGGCCGCCGACGCGGTCGGCGACGGTCTTCAGCTCGATGAGGCGGGCCTCGCTCATCGCACCGGTGTAGAAGGAGCCGATCTGGTTGTGGTCGGCGTCCGTGGTGCACACGAAGCGGGCCGTGTGCAGCGTCTCGGAGATCCGCACGGAGGCGGTGTCCACCCCGTGCCGGTCGAGCCACGCCCGGTACTCGTCGAAGTCGGAGCCGGCCGCGCCCACCAGGATCGGACGCGTGCCGAGCTGTCCCATGCCGAACGCGATGTTCGCGCCGACACCTCCCCGGCGCACGTCGAGCTGGTCGACGAGGAAGGAGAGGGAGACCGTGTGGAGCTGGTCCGCGACGAGTTGGTCGGCGAAGCGGCCCGGGAAGGTCATCAGATGGTCGGTGGCGATGGAGCCGGAGACTGCGATACGCACGGCGAGGACACACTCCTGCGAAGGGAGGGGGATTGACAGTTCACGCTATCGGGTCGTCCGCGCGCACTGAAGCAGGCGAAACTACCCGATAGTAGGTCTTTCTTCGCGGGGTTCGCGGTGCGTACGGTGCGGTTATGACGAACCCCAAGATCCACGGCACCGTCCCGTTCGACCCGGACGGCGGCCTCGCGGCGCTGCGTGGCGACTGCGCACGGATGGTTCCGCACTGGGCGGCCCCCGCGAAGGTCATTACGGCTCCGGTGTCGCCTTCGCTCATTCACGGGGTGACGGTGCCGGCGACCTCCGCGCGGCTGGTCGACGCGATGTCCGACTACGGCGACTGAGGGAACCGCCGGCTCCTGCGCCGCGTCCCATCGCTGTCCCCCGTACAGGGGATGCGGTGTACGACCAGCCGAAGGAGCGATGCGGTGAACTCCGAGCGACCCGACAACCCCGAGAACCCGGACGAGGGCACCGAGCCCGACGCCGCCGAGGAGATCGGGGCTGCCGGCGACGACGCCACCGAGGCCGATGGGGTCGCGGGTAACGGTGCGGCCGCGGAGGCCGGTGCGGGCGCGGAGGCCGGTGCGGTCGCGGAGGCCGACACGGCGGACGTCGTCTCCGGTGGTGCCGACGACGACGGACACGTCGTCGAGGTCGGTGGTGGTCAGCGGGCTCGTCGTCGGCGATCCCCCGTGGCCGTCGCCTCGGTGGCCGCCGCGGTGCTGCTGGTCGGGGGTGGCGGTGCGCTCCTCGCCGCCACCGCGTCCGGTGGCGATGCCGGTGGTTCCGGTTCACCCGGCGGCGACGGCACTCCCCCGCCGCTCGCCCTCGACGGCTCCGCGCACGGCGGCTCGAACGGGATCGCTCCAGGTGAGCCGAACCCCAACGGCGTGAGGTACCGCGCGGCCGGCGACCTGCCCGACGGCCCCGACTCGGCCCCGGTGTACTCCGTCGAGGGCCAGGTGACGGCCGCCGAGGTGGCGCGGCTCGCGAAGGCGCTCGGTGTGGAGGGCAGGCCGAAGGCGGAGGGCGACGCCTGGCGAGTGGGGAACGCCGGGGACGGCTCGGGACCGATGCTGCACGTGGGCAAGGAGTCGCCGGGCTCCTGGACCTACAGCCGATTCGCACCCGGCACCGACAACTGCCAGAAGGTGGACGTCTGCACCTCCGGCACCCCCGAGGGCGGCGATCCGGTGAGCGAGGCGGTGGCGAGGAAGGCGGCGGCCCCGGTTCTCAAGGCCGTCGGCCAGGACGACGCCAAGCTCGACGCCACCCAGCTCATGGGGGCCGTACGGGTGGTGAACGCCGATCCCGAGGTCGGCGGGCTGCCCACGTACGGCTGGACGACCGGCGTCCAGATCGGCGCCGACGGCCAGGTGGTCGGCGGCAGCGGCCAGGTGAAGTCACCGGTGAAGAGCGACACGTACCCCGTGGTCGACGCGGAGCGGGCGCTGGAGCTCCTGAACGGTTCCGGTCAGGGTGCCGGCACCGCGCGCGGCGGCATCGGGGGCTGCACCGGCCCGGTCCCCCTGGAGGGAGACAGCGGCACGGCCGGCGGGAACGGGACGGTCGGCGGGAGCGGCACGGCCGGCGGGAACGGGACGGTCGTGGCCGAGGAGACGCCGTGCGAGCTGACGTCCACGGCGCCGAAGCCGGAGCCGGTCACCGTCGATGACGCGGTGTTCGGGCTCGCCTCGCACCAGGTGGACGGCCGGCCGGCGCTGGTCCCGTCCTGGCTGTTCGAGGTGCGGCCGACGGGGGCCGAGGACACCTACACGGTGACGCGTCCGGCGATCGACCCGAAGTACCTGGCCTCCCCCGAGCCCCGGTCGGAGCCGACCGAGGAGCCCGGCGGCCCGGGTGACACGCCGTCCACCGATCCGGCGTCCCGCGCGGTGCGGGTGGAGGGCTACACGGTCGACGGCGACGAGCTGACCGTGACCTTCTGGGGCGGGGTGTGCAGCGAGTACTCGGCCTCGGTGAGCGAGGCGGGGGGCAAGGTGACGGTCACCGTGACCGACACACCCTGGGAGGACAGGGCCTGCATCATGATCGCCAAGGCGATGGAGCGGACGGTGCGGCTGGACGAGCCGCTGGGCGACCGAACGGTGGTCGGATCGGACGGCAGGGCGATCCCGGAGGGCGGGATTCCTGAGCTGGAGCCGCGGTGATCAGCAGCGGGCGTACGAAGGCGGCGTCCCCGTCGGAGGGGGACGCCGCCTTCGTCGTACGCGTGGCGCTGCCGCGCCGGGGACTCAGCTGAAGGAGTCGCCACAGGCGCAGGAGCCCGTCGCGTTCGGGTTGTCGATGGTGAAACCCTGCTTCTCGATGGTGTCGACGAAGTCGATGGTGGCGCCGCCCAGGTACGGGGCGGACATGCGGTCGGTGGTGACCTTCACACCGTCGAAGTCCTTCACCACGTCGCCGTCGAGCGAGCGCTCGTCGAAGAAGAGCTGGTAACGCAGGCCGGAGCAGCCGCCGGGCTGAACGGCGACGCGCAGCGACAGGTCGTCACGGCCTTCCTGGTCGAGCAGGGCCTTGACCTTGGCCGCGGCGGCGTCGGTCAGGATGATGCCGTCGGTGACGGTGGTGGTCTCGTCCGATACGGACATCTACATCTCTCCCGGGTTGTACGGAGACTGCTTGCCGACGAGTGCAACCGCCGGAGTCCCGGATTCATTCCGGGCCGCGCGGATTTCCTACGCGTCTTCCCTTCATGCTCGCACATGGCGCGTGCAGGGGGCACGAGCCTGTGGACAACCGTCGCGCAACCACCGGGCAACCACCGAGTGCCCGTACCGGGATTCATGTCACATCGACGTTATGGACATCGTCAAAGTGACATGAAGCGGTTATGATAGATAGCGTCAATTCGACGAAAAGGATAGTCCGAATGTCCCGCCGACCCTCCACCGGGCGGCGAGCCGCAGAACAGAAAGGGTGCGTGTCGTGACCACCGCCCAGACCCAGGAGCTCGACGTGCAGCCGACGCCCCTCGCCCTGCTGCTGCTCGGCCGCGAGGCCGACCCGAGGAGCGAGCGCGGCGTCGAGTGCCCCGGCGATCTCCCCTCCCCGTCCGACCCCGATCTGGTGGAGCGCGCCCGCGCGGCCAAGGAGAAGCTCGGGGACAAGGTCTTCGTGCTCGGCCACCACTACCAGCGCGACGAGGTCATCCAGTTCGCGGACGTCACGGGTGACTCCTTCAAGCTGGCCAGGGACGCGGCCGCGCGCCCCGAGGCCGAGTACATCGTGTTCTGCGGTGTGCACTTCATGGCCGAGTCGGCGGACATCCTCACCGGTGACGAGCAGAAGGTCGTGCTGCCGGACCTGGCCGCCGGGTGCTCCATGGCAGACATGGCCACCGCCGAGCAGGTCGCCGAGTGCTGGGACGTGCTGACCGAGGCCGGGATAGCCGAGCAGGTGGTGCCCGTCTCGTACATGAACTCCTCCGCCGACATCAAGGCCTTCACCGGCAAGCACGGCGGCACGATCTGCACCTCCTCGAACGCGAAGCGAGCCCTGGACTGGGCCTTCGAGCAGGGCGAGAAGGTCCTGTTCCTGCCGGACCAGCACCTGGGGCGCAACACCGCCGTGCGGGACATGGGCATGTCGCTGGACGACTGCGTCGTCTACAACCCGCACAAGCCGGGCGGCGGCCTGACCGTCGAGCAGTTGCGGGCCGCGAAGATGATCCTGTGGCGGGGCCACTGCTCCGTGCACGGCCGCTTCAGCCTGCAGTCCGTGAACGACGTACGGGAGCGCATCCCGGGCGTCAACGTCCTCGTCCACCCCGAGTGCAAGCACGAGGTCGTGGCGGCGGCGGACTACGTCGGTTCGACGGAGTACATCATCAAGGCGCTGGAGGCGGCGCCCGCCGGGTCCAAGTGGGCGATCGGCACCGAGCTGAACCTCGTGCGGCGGCTGGCGAACCGTTTCGCGCCCGAGGGCAAGGAGATCGTGTTCCTCGACCGCACGGTCTGCTTCTGCTCGACGATGAACCGCATCGACCTGCCCCACCTGGTGTGGACCCTGGAGTCCCTCGCCGAGGGCACCCTCGTCAACCGCATCGAGGTCGACAAGGAGACCGAGGCGTTCGCGAAGCTGGCGCTGGAGCGGATGCTGGCGCTGCCGTAGCCCTGCCTCCACAGCCCCGCCGGAGCTCTGCCTTCACAGCCCCGCCGGAGCCCTGCCTTCACAGCCCCACGCGCTCACCCCGACACGGGCTCCCGGTCGGGGTGAGCGGGGTCGAGGGAGAAGAGGGTGCCGTCGGAGACGGTCACGAACAGCGCTCCCTCGTGGGGCAGCGCCCAGTTCGCGCTCCCGGTGGCCCAGTGGGGCGTCGCACGGGGCAGCGTCTCCCACAGCAGGGTGCCCTTGAGCCTGTCGAGGGCCGCGACCCGGCCGGTGGTGCTGGCCAGGTAGAGGGTGTCCGTCGCCGCGTCGTACCCGGGCCCGCCCGGCCGTTCCAGACTGGTTCTGGTCCGCCACAGCAGCTCGCCCGTGTACGGCGACACGGCGGTCACCTGGCCGCCGGGCCGGGTGAACACCAGCACACCACCCACCATGGCCGCCCGGCCCTTCCCGTGCTCGCCCGGCGTCGTCATCGCTCGGTCCCCGGTCTTCAGGTCCAGGAAGAGGATCGCGTTGTACGTCGGGTCGCCGTCGTCCGCGTCGGTGTCCTTGGTGCCGCCCACGACCAGGACCAGGTTTCCCTGCCTCACCCCGAGGAGGACGCTGTTCAGCGGCACCTTCACGGTCCGGGCCGAGCCGTCGGCGCGGTCCACGACCAGGACCCGGGACTCCGGGTTGGCCGCCTTGGCGTCCCGGGTCACCGGCCGGCAGTGCGCGTACGTGCCCGCTCCCACGGTGGTGAACGAGCAGTGGTGGCCGGCGGGGATGGCCAGGGACCAGCGCTCGGCGCCCGTGCGCGGTGCTCGGGCCGTCAGCGCGGTGCCGTCCGGGTCGGGGGCGAGGACCAGGTCGCCCGAGAGGGCCGGGTCGATGTCGGTGGTGTTCACCTGACGGGACCACAGCCGCTGACCGGTCTCCGCGTCGAGGGCGATGAGATGGGCGGGGTCCACCACCGGTTCGCCGCTGATGACGGTCTGCTTTACGAGAACGACGCTGTCCCTGACGCCGATGACCGCCGATTGGTACTGCCCCTGCTCGGTGGTGGACGGCGCGGTTTCCGCGCGCCAGAGCGTCCTCCCGGTGCGCCCGTCGAGGCGGACCGGGAGGGCTCCCGTGCCCCCGCAGTAGACGTCGCGTCCGTGCACCTGGCAGGAGGGAGCGCCGCCGGGGTCGCCGTCCTTCGCGGGCAGCGCCTGGCGCGCGCCGGCCGACGCCGTCGCGAACAGCGTCGTCTGCCAGGGCTTCCAGCCGGTGGGCGGTGCCGTCCACCGGGAGGTCGCCGTCGGCGCGGGGTCCGCCGTGTCGGTCGTGTCCGCTCCGCCCGGCCCCAGCAGATAGGCGGTCAGCCCGAGGACCAGCGCGCCGACCGTGCCGGTCGCGGCGAGCAGGGGACGGAGACGGCGCCGGCGGGCGGGGGGCGCATCCGGATCCGGGCCCGGCCCTGCCCCCGCATCGATCTCCGCACCCGGTCCGTTCCCCGGGTCGATCTCCGGACCCGGCCCGGTCCCCACGTGGTTCTCCGCGCCAGACCCTTTCCCCACCTGGATCTCCGTGGTGGCGGCCGCGGCATCCACGCGCCGGTGCCCTGCCGGCAGGGCACCCGGCTCCGGCTCCCGCTCCGGCAGGGCGGTCTCCAACTCCCGCGCCAGTTCGTCGAGTCCGGGGCGGTCGGCGGCCTTTTTGGCCAGGCAGGGCTCCAGTACCGCGCGCAGCGGCGGGTCCACCCCGTCCAGTACGGGTTCGTCGTGGACCACCCGGTAGGCCGTCAGATAGGGGCTGTCCGCGTCGAAGGGGCCCCGCCCGGTGAGCGCGTACACCAGCAGCGTCCCCAGCGAGAACACGTCCGAGGCGGGGCCTGCCGTACGGGCGTCGGTGAGCTGTTCCGGGGACATGAACGGCGGGGTGCCGATCATCTGGCCGGTCTCGGTCAGGGAGAGGTTCTCCGCCGCGCGGGAGATACCGAAGTCGATGACCCGGGGGCCGTCGTCCGCCATCAGCACGTTGGCCGGCTTCAGGTCCCGGTGCACCACACCGGCCCGGTGGATCTCCCGCAGCGCCTCCACGAGCCCCAGGGCCAGCGGGCGCAGCTCGGTGACACGGAGCGGGCCCCGGTCTCGGATCCGCTGGGCGAGCGAGCGGCCGGGCACGTACTGGGTGGCCATCCAGGGGCGCTCCGCCTCCGGGTCGGCGTCCACGACCGCCGCGGTGAAGGCGCCGCTGACCTTGCGGACGGCCTCGATCTCCTGGCGGAACCGGCTGCGGAACACGGCGTCCTGCGCGTACTGGGCGTGCACCACCTTCACGGCGACCTCGCGGCCGGAGCGGGATCTCGCCCGGTAGACGACGCCCATGCCGCCGTTGCCGAGCCGGTCGACCACCTTGTACCCGCCGACCGATCTCGGGTCGTCGCTGCGCAGCGGCACTCCCTGGTCCCTCCCCCGACAAGCAGCCCGACAAGCAGTTCGAGGCACAGGATACGTAAGGGCGACGCGCGGCGGCCGGTTCGCCCTTACGGGCGACGCGCGGCGGCCGGGGCGCGGAACCTCGCGGTTCCACGCCCCGGCCGCCCTGGACCTTCGGGGGGTGTCAGACCCCGGCGGGCTCCGGCTTCTCCGCCTCCGAGTCCGACGCCGGCTTCGTCGGCTGGGACGGGGTGCCCGCCCGTTTCGCGGCCTTCTTCTCAGCCCGGCGCTCCTTGCGGATCTCGATCATCGTGTAGAGGGTCGGGACCAGCAGGAGCGTCAGCAGCGTCGACGTGATCAGACCACCGATGACGACCACGGCCAGCGGCTGGGCGATGAAGCCGCCCTCACCGGTGATGCCGAGGGCCATGGGCAGCAGCGCGAAGATCGTCGCCAGTGCCGTCATGAGGATCGGGCGGAGGCGGTGGCGGCCGCCCTCGATGACCGCCTCGACCGTGCCGTAGCCCTGGCGGCGGTACTGGTTGATCAGGTCGATCAGCACGATCGCGTTGGTGACCACGATGCCGATGAGCATCAGCATGCCGATCATCGCGGGAACGCCCATCGGGGTGCCGGTGACGATCAGCAGGCCGATCGCGCCGGTGGCCGCGAACGGGATCGAGACCAGCAGGATCAGCGGCTGGACCAGCGACCGGAAGGTCGCCACCAGCAGCATGAAGACGATCGCGATGGCCGCGAGCATCGCGAGGCCGAGGGAGGCGAAGGCCTCGTCCTGGTCCTCGGAGACACCGCCGATGGAGGCGGTCGCGCCCTCGGGGAGCTTGAGGGCGTTCAGCTTGGCGGTGAGGTCGGCGCTGACCGCGCCGGTGTTGTCGCCCTTGGGCTTCGCCGTGATCGTCGCGGCCCGCTGGCCGTCGATCCGGGTCATGGAGACCGGGCCGTCCACCAGCTCGACGTCCGCGATGTCGCCCAGCTTCACCGCGCCGAGGCGCAGGTCCCGCAGCTCCTTCAGCGTCTCGGCGGGCTTCGCCGACTTGATGACGACGTCCCGCTCGGTGTCGTCGAGGATGGCCCGGCCGCTGGTCGTCCCGCGTACGGCCTGGGTGACGGCCGCGCCGAGGGTCTGCTCGTCGAAGCCGGCCGCGGACGCCTTGTCGGTGGCCTTCACCGAGATACGCGGCACGCTCTGGGCGAGGTCGCTGGTGACGTCGGTGACGTTGCCCATCGTGGAGACGGCGTCACGGACCTGGTCGGCGGCCTTGCGCAGGACGTCGGCGTCGGCGGCCTTGACGACCACGCTCAGGTCCTGGCTGCCGAAGGCGTCGCCGACCGCGACGGTCGTCGTACCGATCCCGGAGAGCCCGGCGAGGCCCTTCTCGATCGTGGTCTGGACGCCGGCGGCGTCGGCCGAGTCGTCCAGCATGACGCTGTAGGAGGCCTGGTTGGTGTCGGTGCCCCCGCCGAACGCGGCCATGAACCCGGAGGAGCCGACGGTGACCTGGTAGTCCTTGACGCCCTCGGTGTCGGCGAGCAGCTTCTCGACCTTCTTCGTCTGCTCGTCGGTCGCCGCGAGGCTGGTGCCGGGCTTCAACTCCTGCTTGAGGCTGAGGACTTCCTGGTCGCCGGGGTCGAAGAAGTTCGTCTTCAGCAGCGGGGCCATGCCGAACGTGCCGACCAGGACGACGGCCGCGATGGCCAGGCTGGTCAGCCGGCGTCGGGTGGCGAAGCGCAGGACGGGGACGTAGAAGCGCTGCAGACGGCTCTTCGCCTCCTTCTCCTCGGCCTTGCGGCGCGCCTCGTCGGCATCCTCGGGCGTGCCCTTCGGGGCGCGCAGGAACCAGTACGACAGGACCGGGACGACGGTCAGCGAGACGAGCAGGGAGGCCAGGAGCGCCGCCGTCACGGTCAGCGAGAAGCTGCCGAACAGCTCGCCGACCATGCCGCCGGTCAGGCCGATCGGGAGGAAGACGGCGACCGTCGTCAGGGTGGAGGAGGTGACGGCGCCGGCGACCTCGCGGACCGCCTTGAGGATGGCCTCCTCGCGCTCCTCGCCGTAACCGAGGTGGCGCTTGATGTTCTCCAGGACCACGATCGAGTCGTCGACGACCCGGCCGATGGCGATGGTCAGCGCGCCGAGGGTGAGCATGTTGAGGGAGAGGTCTCGGGTCCACAGCACGATCAGCGCCAGGACCACCGACAGCGGGATGGACACCGCGGTGACGAGGGTCGAGCGGATCGACGCCAGGAAGACCAGAATCACCAGGACCGCGAAGAGCAGACCGAGGGCACCCTCGGTGGTCAGCCCGTCGATGGACTTGGAGACCGCCGGGCCCTGGTCGCTGACCACGGTGACGGTGGCGCCGGAGCCAAGGTCCCGGCGCATGTCGGACAGCTTGTCCTCGACGGCCTCGGAGATGGCGACCGCGCTGCCGTTGCGGTCCATGGTGACCATGACCGCGAGGCTCGGCTCACCGTTCGTGCGGGTGAGGGAGTCGGCCTTCGCCTGCTCCTCCTTGACCTCCGCGACGTCGGCGAGGCGTACGGGCTTCTTGGCGCCCTCGCCGCGCACCCTCAGGTTCTCGATCTGCTCCAGCGAGGTGTAGCCGCCGCCGACCTGGACGGTGCGGTTGGCGCCGTCCTCGTCGAAGGAGCCCGCGGGGACGGTGACGCCGCCGGCCTGGAGGGCCTGGGAGAGGGCCATCGTGGTCAGGCCCGCCTTCGCCAGCTTCGCGTCGTCGGGGGTGACGGTGACCTGGAGGTCCCGTACGCCGTCGACGGTGACCTGGCCGACGCCGTCGATGTCCTCCAGTGTGGGCACGACGGTCCGGTCGAGCTGGTCGGCGAGGGCCTGCTGGTCCTGGTCGGAGGAGACGGCGAGGACGACGGTCGGCATGTCGTCCGTCGAGCCCGCGATCACCTGCGGGTCCACGTCGTCCGGCAACTGCGCCCGGACGCGGTTGACGGCCTGCTGGACGTCGGCGACGAGCTGGTCGTTGTCGGGGCCGTAGTCGAAGGACGCCATGATCAGGGCGTTGCCCTCGCTGGCGGTGGAGGTCACGCCCGTGATGCCGTCGACGGCTTCGAGGCTGTCCTCGACGGGCTCGACGACCTGCTTCTCGACCACGTCCGGGGACGCGCCCTGGTAGGGGGCGAGCACGGACACCATGGGCAGTTCGATGGTGGGCAGCAGCTGCTGCTTGAGCTGGGGTATCGCGATCGCCCCGAAGACGAGCGCGATGATCGACATCAGACCGACGAGGGCCCGTTGTGCGAGGCTGAACCGGGACAGCCAGGACATGGGTCAGGGTCTCTCTTCTGTGGCGTGAGCGGAGGACGAACGCCCATGCCACATGCGGCTTTGTTCCCCCCATGTGTCGCTCCTGTGAAGCGGTTGTGAGCGCTCACCTCATACCCTGAGCCATAGGGGACCCCTATTCCCTCGCTCCCCAGGGCCATTTCCTTATGCCGCGCCTACTCCGGGTGGAGTAGTCCCCGGCGGCCCTCAGTCCACCCTTGGGCGTACCAGGCCCGACTCGTACGCGATGACCACCAGTTGGGCGCGGTCGCGGGCGCCGAGCTTGGCCATGGCCCGGTTGACGTGCGTCTTCACGGTCAGCGGACTGACCTCCAGACGCTCGGCGATCCCGTCGTTGGAGAGCCCTCCCGCGACCTGGACGAGCACCTCGCGCTCGCGGCTGGTCAGGGTGGCGAGCCGCTCGGAGCGGGCGGTGCCGTCGCCGCCGTCGGCCGAGTCGTCCGGCTGGGCCAGGAAGCGGGCGATCAGGCCCTTGGTGGCGGTGGGCGACAGCAGCGCCTCACCGTCGGCGGCCACCCGGATGGCGTTCAGCAGCTCGTCCGGCTCGGAGCCCTTGCCGAGGAAGCCGGAGGCGCCGGCGCGCAGTGACTGCACGACGTAGTCATCGACCTCGAAGGTGGTGAGGATGACGACCCGGACCTGGGCGAGCGTCGGGTCGGCGCTGATCATGCGGGTGGCGGCCAGTCCGTCCGTGCCGGGCATCCGGATGTCCATCAGCACGACGTCCGCCCGCTCCTCCTTCGCGAGCCGCACCGCCTCCGCCCCGTCCGACGCCTCCCCCACGACCTCCATGTCCGGCTCCGAGTCGACGAGCACCCGGAAGGCGCTGCGCAGCAGGGCCTGGTCGTCGGCGAGCAGGACACGGATGGTCATACGGGGCCCCCCGGGGCGCTGGTCACGGCCGCCCGGCCCGCCGGCGTCGGCGTGACGGAGCGGCTCATGTGCGTACGGCTTCTTCTGCGGCGGTCGTTCGGGTCTTGAGGGGCAGGATCGCATGGACGCGGAAGCCGCCGCCGTAGCGGGGGCCGGCGGTGAGGGAGCCGCCGAGCGCGGTGACGCGTTCCCGCATACCGAGGAGGCCGTGGCCGCCGCCGGCGCCCGCATCGCCCCCGGCGCCGTCCTCACCGCTCTCACCGTCCTCGCCGTCCTCGCCGGGGTCCTTCCCGTCGGGTCCCGTGCCGTTGTCGAGGACGGTGATCTCCACGTTCGGTCCGACCCGGACGACGCTGACCTCGGCCTTCGCCGCCTCGCCCGCGTGCTTGTGCACATTGGTGAGGGCTTCTTGGATGACGCGGTACGCGGCGAGGTCGACGGCGGCCGGGAGGCTCACCTCCTCGTCGGCGCGGACCACCTCGACCGCGAGGCCCGCGCTGTGGAAGGTGCCGACGAGTTCACCGAGCCGTACCAGGCCGGGGGCGGGTTCGGTGGGGGCCTCGGGGTCGCCGGACTGGCGGAGCAGACCGACGGTCGCGCGCAGTTCGTTGAGTGCGGAGCGGCTCGCCTCACGAACGTGGGCGAGGGCCTCCTTGGCCTGGTCGGGCCGCTTGTCCATGACGTGGGCGGCGACTCCGGCCTGCACATTGACCAGGGCGATGTGGTGGGCGACGACGTCGTGCAGGTCGCGGGCGATCCGCAGCCGTTCCTCGGCGACCCGGCGGCGGGCCTCCTCCTCGCGGGTGCGTTCGGCCCGTTCGGCGCGTTCCCTGATGGCGTGCACGAAGGCCCGGCGGCTGCGGACCGCGTCCCCGGCGGTGGCGGCCATGCCGGTCCACGCGAAGATGCCGATGTTCTCCTGGGCGTACCAGGGCAGGGGGCCGACAAGCATGGCCGTGCCCGTCAGCAGGGTCATCGTGAGCAGGCCGACGCGCCAGGTGGTGGGGCGGTCGGTGGCGGAGGCGACCGTGTAGAGGGCGATGACGGCGGACATCGCCACGGGGGCGCGCGGGTCGCCGGTCACCAGTTCGGCGAGGGTGAGGGCGCAGGTCGCGGCCAGTACGGCCATGGGGGCTCGGCGGCGGGCGACGAGGACGGCGGCGGCCGGCACCATGAGCGCGATGCTGAGGGCGTCGGGGGTGCGGGCGCCCCACTTGTCGCCGTGGTCGGCGTTGGGGTCGACGAAGGAGCCGGCGACCATCGCGACGAGGACGCCGAGAGCGAGGGCGGCGTCCAGCGCGAGGGGGTGCGCTGTCAGCCAGGTCCTGGCTCGCTGGAGGGTGCTCACGGGGGATCACGGTACGGGGCGGTTGTCGGGGGCGGAACTGGTGGTGGCGGTACCCCGTTGAGGGCTGGGGGATTCTCGCCCCCGCCGC
Source organism: Streptomyces sp. NPDC012510 (assembly GCF_042955065.1). Taxonomy (NCBI): domain Bacteria; kingdom Bacillati; phylum Actinomycetota; class Actinomycetes; order Kitasatosporales; family Streptomycetaceae; genus Streptomyces; species Streptomyces sp. NPDC012510. Next base: position 90,513 of record NZ_JBIBEN010000017.1, on the reverse strand, counting down.
CCCTACCCGTCCCATCCCCAGGGGTTCCGCCCCTTCGACCCCCACGGCTCGGGTCCGGTGGGGGCCGGTCGCGCAGTTCCCCGCGCCCCTTCAGGGCCTACGGCCCTTCGGATCCGTCCCACGGTCGTCAGCCCGGGATCAGGCCGTCGTCGCTCAGCATGTCCCTGACCTCCTCCAGCGTCGCGTCCGGCGCCGGGAGGATCAGTTCGGACGGTTCCAGGGAGTCGTCGGGCAGGGGTGTGCCCAGTTCCCGGACCTTGTCCAGGAGGGCGTGGAGGGTGTGGCGGAAGCCCGGGCCGTCGCCGACCTCCATTTCCGCCAGGAGTACGTCGTCCAGCTTGTCCAACTCGGTGAGGTGGACGTCGTCCAGCCTCACCTGCCCCTCCCCCATGATCCGTACGATCATGTCGCCCTCCTCGGGGACGAGAGTCCCCTTACTTGTCGAAGCGGGGGGTGTCCTGCTGCGGGGACCGCTGCTGGGCCGACTGGCCCGTGCCGCCCTCGATGGCCTGCTGCTGCGCGGACGAGCCGCCCGCCAGCTCCGCCTTCATGCGCTGGAGCTCCAACTCGACGTCCGTGCCGCCGGAGAGGCGGTCCAGCTCGGCCTGGATGTCGTCCTTGTGCATGCCGGACGGGTCGTCCAGGGCGCCGGAGGCGAGGAGCTCGTCGATGGCGCCGGCGCGGGCCTGGAGCTGTGCCGTCTTGTCCTCGGCGCGCTGGATGGCGAGACCGACGTCGCCCATCTCCTCGGAGATGCCGGAGAAGGCCTCGCCGATCCTGGTCTGGGCCTGGGCGGCGGTGTAGGTGGCCTTGATCGTCTCCTTCTTCGTACGGAAGGCGTCGACCTTGGCCTGCAGGCGCTGCGCGGCGAGGGTGAGCTTCTCCTCCTCGCCCTGGAGGGTGGAGTGCTGCGTCTCCAGGTCCGTCACCTGCTGCTGGAGCGCGGCGCGGCGCGAGAGCGCCTCGCGGGCCAGGTCCTCACGGCCGAGCGCGAGCGCCTTGCGGCCCTGGTCCTCCAGCTTCGAGGACTGGGACTGGAGCTGGTTGAGCTGGAGCTCCAGGCGCTTGCGCGACGTGGCGACATCGGCCACGCCCCGGCGCACCTTCTGGAGCAGCTCCAGCTGCTTCTGGTACGAGTAATCGAGGGTCTCGCGCGGGTCCTCGGCCCGGTCAAGGGCCTTGTTCGCCTTCGCGCGGAAGATCATCCCCATACGCTTCATGACACCGCTCATGGGCTTCGCGCGCCCCCTTCTGACGGACTCCAGCTCACAGGTCTGCGACAGAACCCACAGTACGGGCCCTGCATCCATTACCGCACTGTTCGGGGACGGATGCGGTCATCCCCAAGGACGACTGTGGCCGGCCTCGCTCCGGCGTAGGGAGTAGGTGCCTCCCGGGGTCACGTACGGGCCGCCCCGGGGATACCTCAGCCCCGCACGGACGAAACCTTCACCGCACTCCCCCTTTTCCGAGTTTTTTCCGAGTTCTCGGAATCCCCGGCCACATTCGCCCCGGCTCTGTCCCCAGCACAGACGCCGGGTGTTGCCGGATCGTTCCCCACCTGGCTGGGGTCCATGCCCCGGCACCCCGTACCCTAGGGTTTTGTGTTTCGTAGCCGCGCCAAGAACGAGAAGGCAACGGCCGCCGATCAGGCGCCGGTGACCAACTCCAAGCAGACCCGTGATCCGCAGGCCCCCAAGGGGCGGCCCACTCCCAAGCGGAGCGTGGCCCAGTCCCAGCGTCGGAGCGTGGCCAACACGCCCACGACGCGCAAGGAGGCCGCCAAGCGCTCCCGCGACGAGCGCCGCGCCGCGCTGGAGAAGCAGCGCCAGGCGCTGGCGACCGGCGACGAGCGCTATCTGCCCGCGCGGGACAAGGGGCCGGTGCGCAAGTTCACCCGGGACTACGTGGACTCGCGGTTCCACATCGCCGAGTTCTTCCTGCCTCTCGCGGTGATCATCCTCGTGCTGAGCATGGTGCAGCAGGCGACGCTGCAGAACGTGGCACTGCTGCTGTGGCTCGGCGTGATCATCCTGATCGTGGTCGACTCGATCGGCCTCGGCTTCCGTCTGAAGAAGCAGCTCAACGCGCGCTTCCCCGACGAGAGCAAGAAGGGCGCCGTGGCCTACGCCCTGATGCGCACGCTCCAGATGCGTCGCCTCCGGCTGCCGAAGCCGCAGGTCAAGCGCGGAGAGCGGCCCTGAGCACGACCGCTTTCTCCGGGGGTGCGGCAGAGGCCTGGCTGGACCGGCTGGGGACCCTGCGCGAGGTCGTACGACAGGAACTGGTCTCCCGTCAGGTGGACGAGCAGATAGCCGGACGCTTTCCGGTCGGGCAGCGGCTGCGGGTGCTCGACGTCGGCATGGGGCAGGGCACGCAGGCGTTGCGGCTCGCACGGGCCGGGCATGCGGTGACCGGGATCGAGCGCGAGCCGAAGCTGATCGCCGTGGCCCGGGAGGCGGTCGCCGCCGAGCCCGAGGGCATCCGGGGCCGGATGCGGATCGTCGAGGGCGACGGCCGGGACACGGGTGTGCATTTCCTGCCGGGCAGTTTCGACGTCGTCCTCTGTCACGGGGTCCTCATGTACGTCGAGGAACCGGACGCGCTGCTGGCCGGCCTGGCCCGGATGCTGGCCCCCGGTGGCCTGCTGTCGCTGCTGGTGCGGAACGGGGACGCCCTCGCCATGCGGGCGGGGCTGGCCGGTGACTGGGCCGGGGCGCTGGCCGCGTTCGACACCACCGCGTACCGGAATCGGCTCGGGCTGGATGTACGGGCGGATCGGCTGGGGGCGCTGACGGACACCCTGGCGGGGATCGGGGCGCCGCTGCACGCCTGGTACGGGGTGCGGGTCTTCACCGACCTCGCCGCCGATGACGCGGGGGCCCCGGAGGTTCCGGGAGCGCTGGACGCGCTGCTCGCGGCGGAGGAGCGCGCTGGGCGGACGGATCCCTACCGGCAGGTGGCGGCCCTGCTGCACCTGTGCGGTGTGCGCGGCTGAGGGCGCCTGACAGCCCAGGGTGGGGGTGCGTCGGCGGGTGCGGGTTGGTGGGGGCCGGTCGCGCGGTTCCCCGCGCCCCTCAGGAGCGGGGCCGTGCCCTTCAGGAACAGGGCCGCGCCCTTCAGGGGCGCGGGGAACCGCGCGAGCAACCACATACCACCCGCACCCGCCGACGCACCCCCACCCTCCGGGTCCCCCCGCGGGGACCGGGGCGGAGCCCCGTGTCGAAGCCCCGCCCCAAGCGGAGCGCTACGCCTCCTGTGCGTGGAGGCTCATCGGCCCGTAGATCTCCGCCGTGTCCTCGAAGAGACGCACCTGGTCCGCGCCGCCCTCCAGCAGCGCCTTCCAGTGCTCCCCGATCCACGACTCGGCGTCCCCCTGCGTCGTGAACTCCTCGGGCTGGACCGCGGGCTGGACCTCCGCACCGTCGGACTTCTCGAAACGCCACGTCCATGCCGTCATGTGAGCCTCCGTAAGTACCGGCCCGGTACCGCACTCGGCACCGAGCAAGATCCGGTTCCCCTTGAGCCTAGTCGGACGAGCAAGACCTGCGGGTGTTCATCCGGACACGGGAAAATCGGGGTGTGGAACTGACTTTGCTCGGCACCGGTGCCCCCGCGGGGCTTCCCCGCCCCGACTGTCCATGCGCGGTGTGCGCGACCGCGCTCGCCGCTGCCGCGCGCGGGGCGACCGCGCTGCTCGTGGACGACACGCTGCTGCTCGACCTCACTCCGGGCGCCGCCCTGGCCGCCGCGCGCGCCGGGCGGTCGCTGACCGGCGTACGGCAGGTACTGCTGTCGCATCCGCACGACGGGCCCCCCGTGGAGGTCCCGGCGGGGCTGCCGCAGCCGGGGCGGGTGCCGGACGGGCGGGAGCTGGCGCTGCTGACCGGGCACCGGGTGCGGGCGCAGGCCCTGGACTCGCCGGGCACGGGATACGCGGTGACCGGGCCGGGCGGACAGCGGCTGCTGTATCTGCCGCCGGGGGGCGCGCCCGCCGGAATGGAGGGGCGGGTGGAGCCGTACGACATGGTGCTCGCCGATGTGCTGGGGCGGCCGGACGCCCTGGCGCGGCTACGGGCGGCGGGGGCGATCGGGCCGACCACCGATGTCGTCGCCGTGCACATCGACCACGACGTGCCGCCGGACGGCGAGTTGCCGCGTCGGCTCGCGGCGGCGGGCGCGCGTGCCGTACCGGACGGGACGACGCTGGCCGTGGGCGCCTACGAGGACGTGCCCGATGTGCCGCGTCGCACGCTGGTGCTCGGCGGGGCACGGTCCGGGAAGTCGGTGGAGGCCGAGCGGCGGCTGGAGGCGTTCCCGGACGTGCTGTACGTGGCGACCGGCGGGACGCGCAACGGGGACGGGGAGTGGGCCGCGCGGGTCACCGCCCACCGGGAGCGCAGGCCGGGCTCGTGGCGCACGGTCGAGACCTGCGACCTGGTGCCGCTGCTGAAGGACGACGACGGCCCACCGCTGCTCGTCGACTGTCTGTCGCTGTGGCTGACCGACGCGATGGACTCGGTGGGGGCGTGGGACGACGCCGAGTGGGCCGGGGGCGGGGAGCGCGCGCTCCGGGCGCGCGTCGCGGAACTGGCCGAAGCCGTGCGGCACACGCGCCGCACGGTGGTCGCCGTCTCCAACGAGGTCGGCTCAGGGATCGTGCCGGCCACCGCCTCCGGCCGCCGTTACCGCGACGAACTGGGCCGCCTGAACGCGGCCTTCGCGGCGGAGTGCGAGCACGTACTGCTGGTGGTGGCGGGGCAGGCGTTGCCCCTACGGGGCTGAAGGGTGGGCCGACGAAATCGGAGGTCTGGGGGGCCGGGGGACCGTGGGGGCGGTCGGTCGGGGGGTGCGGTGGGCGAGGACGCGGTGGGTTCGGGGTGGGAGGGAGGTGCAGGGGCGGGCGGCCAGGATCTCGAAGCCCAGTGACCTCAGCTCGGCGAGCAGATTGCGCAGGGGCATGAGGTGGAGGGGGCGCGGGCGGGCGGACGACTTGCGGAGCCGGCGGCCCCGGACGGGCAGCGCGCCGAAGAGGCGGGCGCCGTCCGTGACTTCGAGGAGGAGATGGCCGCCGGGGCGCAGGACCTCGTGGGCGGCGCGGAGTTCCTCTCGGGGGTCGGCGGTGTGTTCCAGGTGGCGGAACATGCTGACCACGTCATAGCGGGCGCGCAGCCGCGTCACGATCCACGGGTCGGTGAGCAGTCCCTGATACGCCTCCTCGACGCGCTCGGCGGCCTGGGCGTGCGCGACGCGCGCGGTCGGGTCGAGGCCGTCGAAGACGGTGTACGGGTGGATCTCGCGCGCGATCTCCGGGAAGTACCCGAGGCCGGTGCCGACGTCGAGCCAGCTCTCCGGTTCGGGGTACGGCAGCAGCGCGCGGGCGGCGGCCCGGTGGTGCCGGCGCAGCCGCCCGGCGGGGGTCGGGCGGCTGTGGTCCTCGGCGGATTGCTGGTGATGGCGGAGCAGCAGTCCGTCCACCGTGGGCCGGGGGTTCTGAAAGGTGTGGGAGCAGTCCCGGCACTCGTCGACCACGAACGCGGCCGGCGTGCGCCGTCCCCTCTCCGGCGCGCGCGCCCTCGTACGCAACTGGCGCGAGCCGCACCAAGGGCAGTCGTCACGGCGCGGCTCGTGGAAGGGATCGGCGCCCTGGGCTGGTCGGCCGTGGTCCGGCCGCGGGACGGGGGGCATGGCGGCTCCTGAGGCAACGGGGCATGGCGTGGACATTCACCTCAAAAAGGTACGTAGGTGATGGCGGTCCCGGGCGCAATGACGTGCCGGTGGTGTGGTGCGGCGGCCGTGCGTCGCGGGGTCTCGGTGTGGCGCTGTCGTGTTCGATCGCTGCCGGTACTGTTCGGCGAATGAGCTCGCTTAATCTCGACGACTTCACCGATCTGATCGAGCGCCCCGACGGTGGGGTGCGCCGCGACGCCGAGGCGCGACGCGAGAGGCAGATCGTGCCGCCCGGGGCGCTGGGCCGCCTCGACGACCTGGGTGAGTGGCTGGCGGCGGCGCAGTCGGCCGTGCCGGTGCGGCCGATCGGGCAGGCCCGTGTGGTGCTGTTCGCGGGCGACCACGGCGTCGCCGAACTCGGTGTCTCCGCGCGGGCCGCGGGCACCGCGGACCAGTTGGTGCGGGCCGTGCTCGACGGCAGCAGCCCGGTGTCGGTGCTGGCCCGGCGGCTCGACGTTCCCGTACGCGTGGTGGACCTCTCGCTCGACTGCGATCCGGAGGCGCTGCCCGCGCAGGTCGTACGGCACAGGGTGCGGCGCGGGTCCGGGCGTATCGATGTCGAGGACGCGCTGACGACGGAGGAGGCGGAGGCCGCGTTCCGGGTGGGCGTCGCCCTCGCGGACGAGGAGGCGGACTCCGGGACCGACCTCGTGGTCCTCGGTGATGTGAGCGTCGGCGGGACCACGGCGGCGGCCGTCCTCGTGGCCGGGTTGTGCGGGACCGACGCGTCCGTCGTGACCGGGCGGGGCGGCCGGGCGATCGACGATCTGACGTGGATGCGCAAGTGCGCGGCCGTACGGGACGCCCTGCGGCGGGCTCGGCCGGTGCTCGGGGACCAGTTGCAGTTGCTCGCGACCGTGGGTGGGGCGGACCTCGCCGCCATGACCGGGTTCCTGCTGCAGAGCGCGGTACGGAAGATGCCGGTGATCCTCGACGGGGTCGTGTCGGCGGCGTGCGCGCTGGTCGCCCAGCGGGTGGCCTTCCGGGCGCCGGACTGGTGGCTCGCCGGGCAGATCAGCGGGGAGCCGGCCCAGGCCAAGGCGCTGGACCGGATGGCCATCGAACCGCTGCTGGACCACGGGGTGAAGGTCGGGGAGGGCGCGGGGGCGTTGCTGGCACTGCCCCTGGTGCGGGCCGCGGCGGCACTGGCGGCGGAGCTGCCGGAGCGGGAACCGGCGGAGCCGGAGAAGACCGGGACCGAGACCGAGACCGAGGACAAGTCGCCGGCCGAGGAGTACGACGCGACCTAGTCCAGGAGCGGTGGGTGCGGGTGCCGTCGTACCCCACGGCGGGCGCGGTTCGACACGCCGACCGTGCCGGAGAGAGCGGGATCACGCGGGTCCGGCTCAACTTCGCCGTGTCCGGGTGGGTCTTCGCACGTGGCGGGCGCCGCGGCCGGACGCACCGCAGGCACCCGGAACCGCACAGACGAGGACCCGCCGATGGGGCGCACCCAGGAGACCGACGAGGGCGTTCGGGCGGACGCGCCCATGAAGGCGGTCGTCGTCCGCTGGGCCCGCGCCGAATGGGGGCCGCTGTGCGAAGCCGTGCGCCCGGCGCTCGTGCGCCGGCGACTGCGGGCGCTCCCCATGACGCTGACCGCCGTCTGCCTCACGTCCGTCGTCCACCTCGTGCACGGCCGGTCCTGGGGCCACCGGTTCATCGAGAACGTGGGTGCCGTGCGTGCCGAGGACCCGCTCTGGCCGGCGCTGCTGCGGACGCCGCTCTCCCTCTTCGTACCGGCGCTGGATCTGCCGGTGTGGGGCGCACTGGCGCAGATCCTGATCGTGTTCGGGATCGCGGAGCTCTGTCTGGGGCGGTGGCGCACGCTGGCGCTCGCGTACGTCGCCACACTGGCCGGCACGCTGTACGCCCGCGTGGGCATCGCGCTCGGCCCGGACGTCTTCTTCGTGGGGCTGCCGGCCTCGGACGCGCGGGTCATCGACACCGGGCCGTCGGCGGCCGTGGTGGGGCTCGCCGTGTTCGTCGGCTGGCGCTACCGGGCGTACGGGACGGTGGGCGCGGTCGTCGTGGCCATGGTCGTCGAGGTGCTGGTGAAGGAGAACCTCGCGGGCAAGGAGCATCTGGCGGCGATCGCGGCGGTGCTGGTGGTCTGCGGGATCCTGGCCGTACGTCAGCGCGGCCCAGCCGTTCCGAGCGGCCCGGCGCGCCCCGACGGCCCGGCATCCGACCCACCCCGGACTCACGGCCCGCGACCCGACGGCCCTGCGTCCGACCCGGCCGGGGCTCATGGGCGGGGGCCTGACGGGCCGGGGCCCGGCGGGTCGGCGGAGGGCGGCGGTCCGGTGCGGGGCTCCGGCTCCGGTGCCGTGTCAGGGGTGCCGCCGATCCAGTCCTGGAGGCGGCGGCCGGGACCCGCCCAGCGTCGGTCGTGGCGGTAGGCGCGTCGCCAGGCGCGGGCGCGGGCCCGGGGGCGGCGGCGGTAGAAGCGGCGGGCCCAGGCGGAGGTGGGGCGGGCCAGGCGGACGGCCCCGATGACGGCGATGATCGGGACGACCGCGCCGAAGATCGCCGTGCGGGCCTTGCCCTTGGCGAGGGCGATCAGGGCGATGAGGAAGTTCGCGCCCATGCTGACCATGACGGCGCCCCGGCCCTGGACCTCCTCGTCGTCGAGGTCGTTGACGCCGAAGGGGAGGAAGCCGATCAGCATCAGACCGACCAGGGCGGCCGTCAGCACGACCACCTCGACGCTCTTGCGGCCCGCCTCGCTCCAGTACACGTCGTCGAGGTGCAGGATCAGGGCGAACTCGTCCAGCACCAGACCCGCGCCCATGCCGAACAGCACGGCGGAGATCAGCGCGCCGAAGCCGTGCCCGTCACTGGCCACCGCGCCGAACCCGCCGACGAGGGTGAGGACGACGCCGGGGACGACGTGGTGGATGTGGACGCCGCCGCTGCCGCTGATGTTACGGAAGGGCCCTTTGCCCGCGCGGATCATACGGGTGATGACCCGGGTGATCAGGAACGTCAGTACGAATGCGGTGAGGGCCAGCAGCAGGGGCAGTTTGCCCGGTTCGATGATGTTCCGTTCCCACCAGTGACCCATATGTGAACTTTATCCATCGCCACCCCTGGACGCCCCCGAGCCGCCGGGTAGCCTGCGCCGGTGTCCACGACCCCCGAACCCGCGACGCCCGAGCCCCCGGCCGACCAGCCCGAGGCCCTGCCCCCCGCCTCCGGGCCCACCCTCTTCGACGGTCTGCGTTTCGCCTTCGGCACCCTGACCGTGCTGCCGGTGACGGTGAACCGCTGGGACCGCGAGGCAGCACGCGTCGGGATGCTGTGCGCACCGGTCGCCGGGCTGGTCGTCGGTCTGGGCTCGGCCGTGGCCGGTGGCTTCCTTCTGCTCCTCGGCGCCGGTCCCCTGCTCGCCGCCGTGGCCTCCGTCGCCGTACCGGCGGTCCTCACGCGGGGCCTGCACCTGGACGGGCTCGCCGACACCGCCGACGGGCTCGGCAGCGGCAGGCCGGCCGAGGACGCCCTGCGGATCATGAAGCAGTCGGACATCGGGCCGTTCGGCGTCATCACCCTCGTCCTGGTGCTGCTGGCCCAGGTCGCCGCGCTCACCGAGGCGTACGGCGACTCCTGGGCGCTGGGCGCCCTCGCGGCCGTCGTCTCCGCGAGCGCCGCCCGGTTGGCCCTGACCCTGGCCGCGCGCACGGGCGTACCGGCCGCCCGGCCCGAGGGACTGGGGGCGGCGGTGGCGGGCGTGGTGCCGGTGCGGGCCGCGCTGCTGGTGGCCGGAGTCGTCGGCTGTGCGGCGGCGATCGGCGGGGCGCTCCTCGGGCCGTACGACCTCGGCCGTACGGTGCTCGCGGTCGTCGTCGCGTGTGCCGCCGCCGAGTCGCTGCTGCGGCACTGCGTGCGGCGGTTCGGCGGTGTCACGGGTGATGTGTTCGGCGGGCTGGCGGAGACCGCCGCGACGGCGGCCCTCGTCGTGTTCACGTTCGGATGAGCCCTCGACTGCGGCTTCGGGCGAGTCCTCGACCGGCCCGCCCCCGCACGCTCAGCAGGTCTTCCGCCACACCCCCAGCTCCCACTCCTTGAGCAAGGAGCTGAGCTCCAAGCGCCGGGCCTCGGGGCAGAAGTCGCCCGTCCTCATCTCGTACTCGACGTGGAAGACGGCCTTTCCGGCCTCGATGAAGGGGGTGAGCTCGTCGCACTCCTCGTACTGGGCGCACTGCTCGTTGACGGCGAAGTCGAAGTCGTCGACCAGCTCGGGTATCTGGTCGAGGTCGTTCTTCAGGCCCACCGCGAGGCCCCGCTCATGGGCGAGGCGGGAGATGAGACGGTTGTAACGGAGCTGGTCGGCTGACTTCAGGGGGAAGCCGGTGTCGTTGCGGTAGCCGTCCATGTTGTCGGGCTCGACCGCGTCGAAGCCCTTCTCCGCGCACATGTCGATACGGGCGGCCATGAGGGGTTCGAGGACGTCGGTCTCCCTGATGTCGAGCCAGCGCTCGCCCTTCCAGCCGTTGCCCTCGCCGATCACCGACTTGGGGAACGCGTCGGCGTCCGGCCGCCAGTCCTCCCAGGCGCCGGTCGACAGGTAGCAGATGACCTTGCGGCCGTCGTCGTGCAGCTCGGCGACCGTGTCCGCGGAGTGGTCGAAGCCGTCGATGTCGTAGACGGGGACTTCGACGGAGGTGTCCAGGCGCCCGCTGAGCTGCCACTGCCACGGTGTACCGGGCTCCGGCCGCCAACGCGGGCCCCCGTCCGTCCCGCGACCGGCCTCCGGCTTGTCGTCGGGGGCGGTCGTGCACCCGGCCGCCAGCAGAAGCAGGGACAACAGGGCGCTGCGGGTGAGGAGTCGGCTCATCGGGTGGGCTCCAGGGCGTGCGGCAGGGTACCCCAGGGATGATCTCCCACGCCGGGGACCGCGCAGTGCACGGAGGCGCCCCGGACTCGGGCGAGAGCGCCGACATCGATGTCCGAGGGCACCCCGTGCACCAGATGACACACCACCGTGCCGAGGCCGCCGCTGCCGCCCGGCCACGGCTCGGGCGGCAGGTCCCGGTAGGTCTCCCAGGTGCCCTCGAAGGTGACGACGAGGTCGGCGATCCGGGCGTAGGCGGGGTGCGGCGGCGTGCCGGGGTTGAGGGCGAGGGTGGCGTGACCCGCCCCCCAGACGGCCGCCGCGACCCGGCGGTAGTAGTCGAACTCACCCGGTCCGGCGGCCACCTGGTCCAGGAAGGTGCCGTCGGTGCCGTACCAGGCGCGGTACTTGGTCAGGTCCCGTACGACCTCGGTGACGGGTCTGCGGCCGTACCCGGTGTCGGCGTACCCGAGAAGCCGTACACCCGCGGCCCGCAGCCGGCCGGCGACCTGGAGGAAGGCCGGGTCGGGGGCGTCACCCGGCCCGTCGGCCGGGTTGAGGACGACGCCGTACAGCCGGGGCGCGGCCGCGACGAGGGCGTCCCATTCGGCGGGACGGTCGCAGGGGTGCTCGTAGTAGGGAACCAGGAGAGACGGGTGGGAGGAGGTGTGCGTCTTCATCGATGGGCCGTCGCCCTCCCCAGCAGTGCGCAGACGAGGGCCGCCTGGAGGCCGGCCGCGGCGCCGTACACCAGCAGGCCGGTCAGGTGCGGGGCGCCCGTGTGCGTCGCCAGGGTCACGGTCTGGACGAGGGCGGCGGCGCAGCACACGGCGGCGGCGCCCGGGACGGCGCCGAACGACTGGAGCAGCAGGCCGGTCCAGAGGGCCGCTCCCAGCAGGAGCAGGCCCGCGAGGTGGACGGCGTCGAGGCCCGGGGCGCCGGGCCACAGCGCGGCCGTGGCGTGGGCCAGGACGAGCAGCGCGGCAAGATAGCCGGCCAGGCACTGGACCAGGTTCACGGAGGTGGTGCGCCAGAAGGCCCCCGGTGTGCTGGTGGAGCGCAGGCCCGCGAGGCCGTCGCTGCGGAAGCGGTACAACAGCCATTCGGCGGGCCCCATGCTGAGCGTGAGTGCCACGGCGGCCGGTACGGCGACCGTGCCCTCCCCCTCGTGGACGATCACGTCTCCGACGGCCGCGTACAGCACGAGCACCCCGGTGCCCAGGCCGAAGAGGGCGTACGGGAGGGAGGCGGAGAGCCGGGGAGCCGACGGGTCCCTCTCCGGGACGCCGGCGGGGGCGCCGATGGACCGCGGGGAGCTGAGCCCGGTCCGGCGGCTTCGGGTGCCCGGCTCCCGCAGGGCGGGCGCCACTTCGTGGACCGCGAGGACCACGACCACCGACAGGGAGCCGGCCAGCAGGGTGAGCCGGGACCAGTCGGGCACCTGCCGGGCCAGCGCGAACAGCGCGCCCGCCGCCATCGGCGACAGACTGTGCAGCAGGGCCCGTTCGCGCCCCGTCACGAGCAGGACGGTCGCGGCGCCGAGGTAGCAGGACTGTCCGGCGGCGAAGGCCACCGCGCCCGCGTCGTCGCCGCGCGCCGCGAGGAAGGCGACCGCCGTGCCGAGGAACGCGCCCGCCGGGGCCCCGGCGGCCAGGCAGCGGCGGCACGCGTCGCGGTCGCCCAGCGCGAGCCAGGAGTACGCCCGGTGGGCGAGTCCCTGGTTCCACGTCCAGCCGCACAGCGCGCCTGCCAGGAGCGGAACCGTGCCGGCGGGGAGCCCGAAGCCGTCCCGGGGGCCGGTGAGGAGGGGTGCGCCCAGGACGTGGGCGAGGCCGGGGAGGGCGAAGACCACGCCTCTGAGCAGGCAGCCCAGTAGGCCGATCCGCCAGGGGTCGGGTGCCGGGCCGTCCGGTTCGGGGTGGGCGCGCTCGACCCGCTCGTACAACTCCTCGGCGAGGGCGAAGGAGTTGCGGCAGCCGTAGCGTTCGCGGCTCTGGTCGTCCGACACGCCGTCGGCCTCCAGTCGGGCCGCGACCTCGTCCGGGTGGACGGCGGCGGCCACGAACTCCCGGTACTCCTCGGTGAGCCGGTCGAGGGGGTCGGGTGGGGCCCAGGGGGCTCTGCGGCGCTGCCGTGGGACGGCGGAGAGGGCGCCCCGCCGGGCGCCCGAAGGCGTCGGGAGGTTGCCGCTCACCAGTCGGATCCGTCCGCCGCCACGTTCCGGTACCAGGGATCGCGCAGTTCGGCGATCCAGTCGTCGACCGTCTCGGGACCGGGCTCGTACACGACCTCGTCCCGGCCGGCGAGTTCCCGGTAGACCATGCGGAAGGCGTCCAGGGAGCGCCGCAGGGTGAACCGGTCGATCACCCGTTGCCGTGCCGACCCGCCCAGCCGCAGCCGGCGTTCGTCGTCGCGGAGGAGGGTGAGCGCGGCGGCGGCCAGGGCCTCCGGCTCGCGCGGGGGTACGACGAGTCCGGTGTCGCCGACCGCCTCGCGGACCCCGCCGACGTCGGTCGACACGGTGGTACGGCCGCAGGACATGGCCTCGATGATCGAGTACGGGAAGCCCTCGGAGATGGAGGACAGCATCACCACGTGCCCGGCCGCGTAGGCGCGCCACACCTCGTCGACGCGGCCCTCGAAGGTGAGCCCGTCCGTGACGCCCAGTTCGGCCGCGAGCTTCTCCAGCTCGGTGCGGTACTCCTCGCCGCCCGGCGGCACGGGTCCGAACAGGCGGAGTCTGGTCTCCGGGATCTCGGCGCGGACCAGGGCGTAGGCGTGCAGCAGTGTCTCCAGGTCCTTGATGGGGTCGATCCGGCCGCACCAGGTGAGGGTGGGCAGCTCGGGTTCGGGGCCGGCGTGCGGGAAGGCGGCCGGATCGACGCCGTTGTAGACCGTGCGGATCTTCTCGGCGTCGGCGCCGCCGCGCTCCTCCCAGCGGCGGTTGTACTGGTTGCACGGGGTGATGAGGTCGGCCGCGCGGTAGCCGAGCCTGGTCAGTTCGCGGTGGAAGCCGAGCATGAAGGCCTTCACGGGCCAGCGCTGGTCGCCGCCGCGCTGGCCGAGGTAGCGCTCGCGCAGATAGATGCCGTGCTCGGTGAGCAGGAACGGCACGCCGTCCAGCTCACGGGCGGCGAGCGCGGGCAGCGTGGCCAGGCCGCCGCTGACCGCGTGGGCCACACAGTCCTCGGGTATACGGGCGCCCAGCGGCCGCAGGGCGTGTTCCAGCAGGTCCGTCGCGGTGAGCGCGTCGTGGACCGTGGGGTTCGCGGCGGCCGTCGGCAGATGGGGCATCGTCCAGATCCACATCAGTGAGCGCAGCGCGGACTCGGTGCGCAGGGCCGCCGACAGACGGCCGTCGCGGGCGAGTTCGGCCAGCTCGTACAGCGCCTCCCCGAAGGCGCGGGGCGCGTCGGGGTCGAGGACGGCGAGCAGCAGCCGCTCGTAGGCGTCGGTGAAGCGGCGGCGGGCCCTGCCGTACGGGCCACGGGCGTGGCCGGGGCGTGGGCCCCAGGTCGGTACGGAGGTGTGCCGGTACACGTTCGGCGGCAGCTCCCAGGTCACGGGTTCGCGGCCGGTGCCGGTGAGCGACACGAGGTGGAACTCGACGTCGGGCATGCCCCTGACGAGCTGGTCGCACCAGGTGCTGACGCCGCCGTGGACATGCGGATAGGTGCCTTCGGTGAGCATGGTGACATGACGGCCGTCGCGCATCGCCGCGCGGCTCCCCCCTGCTTGTTCGGATGATGTGCGGAGGGCTGCGGGCCCGGACACCGACCGCGGGTCGGTGCGGGTCGGTGCGGGTTGATCGCGCCCCGCGGCGGAGCCGCATGTCCGATACGGCCCCGCGCCCCCCGTCGGGTCGCTCTACGGGAGCTTGAGTCTTACGGCGGACTGGAGTTGTGCCGGTGTGGTCCAGGCCGAGCGTGCTCCCGCGTACGGCGTCCCGAACGCGGTGGTCCCGAGCGGAAGTTGCGTGACGGTTCCCTTCGGTGCCGTTACCGGGATCTCGGTCCCGGACGGCGCCTTCACCGTCACCGTCGTGCCGATCCGGTACGCCGTGACCGTGCCGTTCGCGACCGCGGTCTGCCAGGCGGCCCGGCGCTTCAACTCGGTGCCCACCGCGCTCTGCCGGGGGTTCTCCAGCGGCGTGTCGGCGGTGAAGAGCGCCCGGTAGTCGGCGAGCACCTGGTCCAGGACCGGGTAGAGCAGCCGTTCCTCGGCGAGGTTGGACTGGTGGGCGTAGTGCGGTCGCGGGTCGTTGCCGATGGCGTGCAGCAGGGCCGTGCGGGCCTCCTGCGGGACGATGTGCGAGGCGTAGCCGGTGGCCGGGTCCAGCGGGGTTTCGAGGCAGGTGGAGTGCGCGTTGTTCTCGCAGATCCCGCTGCCGCCGTCGGCCGCCGAGGTGTACACCCAGTTGTACTCGTCGGCCATCTCCCCGGCCGTGCCCACGTTGTAGTAGACGTTCATCGGGTGGCGCGGGACGGTCAGCGCGGGGCCCACCGGGCGCTGGGCCGACTCGCGGGAGTTGTCGGAGGCGATCCACCTCACGCCGGTGTCGGTGAGGGCGCCCGCCAGGTTCGGGTTGTCGTCCGGCTGCTGCGGCAGCGTCCTCAGCCCCGAGTGCTCGCCGGTCACCAGCTCGTCGCGCCGCACCGGCAGGTCGTGGGCGACCGCCCAGTCGTGGTTGTCGCGGATCTGCCCGGCGATGGCGGCGCGGCTCAGGTAGCGGGTGGTGCCGTCGGCGTTCTTCGCACAGCTCCACGGGACGGTCGAGGTGTCCTGGACGCAGCCGAGGTACTGGTGGGTGTGGGTGTGGTTGATCCAGCGGTAGGCCTTCCGGTCGGCGAGCAGCCGGTCGGTGAGGGCGTCGGTGCCGCCGTTCGCCGCCTTCCACTCCTCGCCGCTGCCCCCGTTGAAGACCAGGTCGAGGGTGAAGCCGCTGGACCGCTGCCACTGCCGGGCGTACTCGGCGTCGGCGGCGGTCATCCGGATCGGGTCGGTGTCCTCGCCCTCCCCGCCGCCGCAGTTGAAGCTGCCGGGCGTGCAGTTGTTCTCGGTGTCCCAGCGGCTGTCGGGGGCGAAGACGTCGTCGACGTGGACGGCGAAGTGGTTCCGGCTCCGCCCGAGGTGCACGCCCTGCGTCAGCCATTCGACGATCCCCCGGGCCAGCACCCGGAACTGCCGCTGGTGCTGGTTGTAGGCGAAGGTGACCACCAGTTCGCGGCGCCCGTCGTGGGCGTACTCGCCGACCAGGCTGCCCCGGCCGTCGGCGCCGGGCACGGGAAGGTCGACATAGCTGGTGTAACCCGGGCGGGGCCGGGCGACGAAGCCGTAACTCTCCTGGCTGGAAGCGGAGTTGTCCTCGAACGCGAACCGCCCGTCGAGATAGCCGAAGTGACCCGCCCGGCCGGCGTCGGTGACCGTGGCCTCACGGCCGTCGAGGGTGCCGGCCCAGCCCCCCTCGCTCGTGTGGTCCAGTCCGACCCCGGGGTGCGCCCAGGTGTAGGCGTCGACCTGCGGGATGCCGTACGTCCGCTCGTACGTCTCCAGGGCGGTCTGCTCGGCCGAACCGGCGCCGAACGGGGCCTCGTTGGGCAGGACCACGCCCTGGTACCTGGCGCGCGGAGTGCCGCCCACCGTGTCGCTCAGGAAGGCGGCGTCGATGGTGGGGCGGTCGGCGTCGGTCAGATCGACACGGGTGTACGGGACACCGGTGCTCTTCAGTTCGGCGGCGATGGCCTGGACGGGGCTGTCGCCGTTGTCCACGACCAGGACCCTGAGGTCGACGCGCGGGGTGCCGGCGGCCGACGCCGCCGGTATGCCAAGGCCCGCCACCAGCAGACTCGTCGTCGCCACGACGGCGGCGGCGGTTCTCCATCCGGGCACGCTGTGCGCCATGTTCGCCCCTCCCCCAAGAAGGTCCCGGCGGCCGGGCCGAGGGCCCTGCCGGGGGAATCCGTGGAAATGATGCAAACCGATGAGCTGATCACTCACCGGCCGGGACGAGTGTGACCCAGGTCATGGCATACGAGGACGTGGAAATGACCATGAAGCCACATAGGGGTGAACGCCCGCAGAGCTGATCGAAATCGGCGCCGGGGGCTCGCTACGCGCGGAGACCGGCGACAAGGGATCCCCCTATGCCGAAGACATGGGGATCTCCCTGCACGGCCGGAGCCCAAAGTCGGGGAGGCTGGTCGCAGCGGACTCCGTGCGGACGGTGAGTGCGCGACCGCCCGCGCCCCCCGGTCCGATGGGCCGAACATGGGCCTAGGCTCGTTCTCGGCACGTCGACCCATCCGTTCGGCCACCGAAACTCAATCGGAAGCGAGATTCCACCACCGTGACTGCTCTCACTCTCAGCACCGCCGCCGCGTCGGGCCTCCGTGCCGACGCGATCGTGGTCGGTGTCGCGAAGGGCTCCGCATCTCGGTCTGGGGACCTGGTCGTAGCACCGGGTGCCGAGGCCGTGGACAAGGCGTACGACGGCAAGCTGGCCGGCGTCCTCACGACCCTCGGCGCCTCGGGCGCGGAGGGCGAGGTGACGAAGCTGCCCGCACCGTCCGGCTTCAAGGCGCCGCTCGTGGTGGCGGTGGGCCTGGGCTCGGTGCCCGAGAAGGACGGCTCGTTCGGCGCGGAGGCCCTGCGCCGCGCGGCCGGCGCCGCGGCCCGTGCCCTGTCCGGTACGAAGAAGGCGGCGTTCGCGCTGCCCGTCGCGGACGCCGCCGCCGTGGGCGCCGTCGCCGAGGGCGCGCTGCTGGGCGCCTACTCGTTCGACGCGTACAAGGAGACCGGCAAGGACGCCAAGGCGAAGAACGGCAAGGCGCCGCTCGCCGAGGTCGCCCTGCTCGGCGCGAAGCCCCGCGACCGCGCCCACAAGGCCGCCGCCGAGCGCGCGATCGCGGTGACCGAGGAGCTGAACCGCGCCCGCGACCTCATCAACACCCCGCCGAACGACCTCGACCCGGAGGCCTTCGCCGCCGTCGCGCAGACCGCGGCCAAGGAGCACGGCATCAAGGTGACCGTGCTGGACGAGAAGGCGCTCGCCAAGGGCGGATACGGCGGCATCCTCGGCGTCGGCGCGGGCTCGGCCGCCACGCCCCGGCTGGTGCGGCTGTCGTACACCAGCTCCAAGGCGAAGAAGCACCTGGCGTTCGTCGGCAAGGGCATCACGTACGACTCGGGCGGTATCTCGCTCAAGCCCGCCGGGCACAACGAGACGATGAAGTGCGACATGAGCGGTGCCGCCGCCGTGTTCGCGGCCGTCGTCGCCGCCGCGCGCCTGAAGCTTGAGGTCGACGTGACCGGCTGGCTCGCCCTCGCCGAGAACATGCCGTCCGGCTCCGCCACCCGCCCGGGTGATGTGCTGCGCATGTACAGCGGCAAGACGGTGGAGGTGCTCAACACCGACGCCGAGGGCCGGCTGGTGCTGGCGGACGCGCTCGCCAAGGCGTCCGAGGACAAGCCGGACGCGATCGTCGACGTGGCGACGCTCACCGGGGCGATGATGCTGGCACTGGGCAACCGGACGTT
This sequence comes from Streptomyces sp. NPDC012510, assembly GCF_042955065.1. Lineage (NCBI taxonomy): Bacteria > Bacillati > Actinomycetota > Actinomycetes > Kitasatosporales > Streptomycetaceae > Streptomyces > Streptomyces sp. NPDC012510. Next base: position 72,413 of record NZ_JBIBEN010000017.1, on the reverse strand, counting down.
CGGGATCATGGCCAACGACGACGCGTTCCGCTCCGCGGTGCACGAGGCCGCCGAGGAGTCGGGCGAGCCGGCGTGGCCGATGCCGCTGCCGGACCACCTGCGCAAGGGCATGGACTCGCCGACCGCCGACATCGCGAACATGGGTGAGCGGTACGGCGGCGGCCTCGTCGCCGGTCTGTTCCTGAAGGAGTTCGTGGGCGAGGGGATCACCTGGGCGCACCTGGACATCGCGGGGCCGGCGTTCAACGAGGGCGGTCCCTTCGGGTACACGCCGAAGGGCGGGACCGGGACTGCTGTGCGGACCCTGGTGCGGCTGGCCGAGCGGGCTGCCTCCGGCGACCTGGGGTGATGGTCGCCCCACGGCTCGGAACCTGAGGGGCGCGGGTGACCGCGGACCGGCTGCGGCCGGTGGCGTGGTCCCCGCGCCCCTTTCCGTCACACGTGAGCGTGTGGTGTCTCACACTCCAGCCCGGCGTCTCGTTCGGCGTGGACAAGTGCGAAGATGGGGCTCGGCAGGACAGGGCCCCCACCACAGGGCCGAAGAAGAGCGGCCGGACACCAGCCGCCGCCCGGTCATGGACGACCGGCGTACGGCGCACATGCATGGAGGACGTGACGTGGCGAACGACGCCAGCACCGTTTTCGACCTAGTGATCCTCGGCGGTGGTAGCGGTGGGTACGCCGCGGCCCTGCGCGGGGCGCAGCTGGGCCTGGACGTCGCCCTGATCGAGAAGGACAAGGTCGGCGGCACCTGCCTGCACCGGGGATGCATTCCCACCAAGGCCCTGCTGCACGCGGGCGAGATCGCCGACCAGGCCCGCGAGAGCGAGCAGTTCGGTGTGAAGGCCGCCTTCGAGGGCATCGACGTACCCGCCGTCCACAAGTACAAGGACGGTGTGATCGCCGGGCTGTACAAGGGTCTGCAGGGCCTCATCGCCTCCCGGAAGGTCACCTACATCGAGGGCGAGGGCCGGCTGTCCTCCCCCACCTCCGTCGACGTGAACGGCCGCCGTGTCCAGGGCCGCCACGTCCTGCTGGCGACCGGCTCCGTGCCGAAGTCGCTGCCGGGCCTGGAGATCGACGGCAACCGCATCATCTCCTCGGACCACGCCCTGGTCCTGGACCGTGTCCCGAAGTCGGCGATCGTCCTCGGCGGCGGTGTCATCGGCGTCGAGTTCGCCTCCGCCTGGAAGTCCTTCGGTACGGACGTCACGGTCATCGAGGGCATGAAGCACCTCGTCCCCGTCGAGGACGAGAACTCCTCCAAGCTTCTTGAGCGCGCCTTCCGCAAGCGCGGCATCAAGTTCAACCTGGGCACCTTCTTCTCGAAGGCCGAGTACACCCAGGACGGTGTCAAGGTCACCCTCGCCGACGGCAAGGAGTTCGAGGCCGAGGTCCTGCTGGTCGCCGTCGGCCGCGGCCCGGTCTCCCAGGGCCTGGGCTACGAGGAGGCCGGGGTCGCGATGGACCGCGGCTACGTCCTCGTCGACGAGTACATGCGCACGAACGTCCCCACCATTTCCGCCGTCGGTGACCTCGTCCCGACCCTCCAGCTCGCGCACGTCGGCTTCGCCGAAGGCATGCTGGTGGCGGAGCGTCTGGCCGGTCTCAAGACCGTTCCGATCGACTACGACGGTGTCCCCCGCGTGACGTACTGCCACCCGGAGGTCGCCTCCGTGGGAATCACCGAGGCCAAGGCCAAGGAGATCTACGGCGCGGACAAGGTCGTCGCTCTGAAGTACAACCTGGCGGGCAACGGCAGGAGCAGGATTCTGAACACCTCGGGCGAGATCAAGCTCGTCCAGGTCAAGGACGGTGCCGTGGTCGGCGTCCACATGGTCGGCGACCGCATGGGCGAGCAGGTCGGCGAGGCCCAGCTGATCTACAACTGGGAAGCGCTCCCCTCCGAGGTCGCCCAGCTCATCCACGCCCACCCGACGCAGAACGAGGCGATGGGCGAGGCCCACCTGGCCCTGGCCGGCAAGCCGCTGCACTCGCACGACTGACCCCTCGGTCGACGAAGCGACGATCCAGACTTCCGCAATTCGTTAAGGAGCAACAGAAACCATGGCGGTTTCCGTAACCCTTCCGGCGCTCGGCGAGAGCGTCACCGAGGGCACCGTCACCCGCTGGCTGAAGGCCGAGGGTGAGCGCGTAGAGGCCGACGAGCCGCTGCTCGAGGTCTCCACCGACAAGGTCGACACCGAGATCCCCTCCCCCGCCGCGGGCATCCTCGCGTCCATCAAGGTCGCCGAGGACGAGACCGTCGAGGTCGGCGCCGAGCTGGCGCTGATCGACGACGGCACGGGCGCGCCCGCCGCCGCCCCCGCCCCGGCCGCCGAGGAGGCTCCGGCTCCGGCCCCCGAGCCCGCCGCGGCCGCGCCCTCCACCGAGCAGGAAGCCCCCGCGCCGGCCCCGACCGCCGAGGCGGCCACCGGCGCCGGCTCCGCCGAGGGCACCGACGTGGTCCTCCCGGCGCTCGGCGAGTCCGTCACCGAGGGCACCGTCACCCGCTGGCTGAAGGAGGTCGGCGACTCCGTCGAGGCCGACGAGCCGCTGCTCGAGGTCTCCACGGACAAGGTCGACACCGAGATCCCGGCGCCCACCTCCGGTGTGCTGCTGGAGATCACGGTCGCCGAGGACGAGACGGCCGAGGTCGGCGCCAAGCTGGCCGTCATCGGCGCCCCGGGTGCCGCTCCGGCGGCTGCTCCGGCCGCTCCGGCTCCGGCGCCCGCCGCCGCTGCCCCGGCTCCGGCTGCTCCCGCGCCCGCCCCCGCGGCTCCTGCTCCGGCTCCGGCTCCGGCCCCCGAGCCGGCCGCCCCCGCCGCTCCGGCTCCGGCGCCCGCCGCCGCTGCTCCGGCCGCTCCGGCTCCGGCGCCCGCCCCGGTCACCCCGGCCCCGGCCGCCCCCGCCCCCGCCGCCAAGGCGACCGACGAGGGCGCCTACGTCACCCCGCTGGTGCGCAAGCTCGCCGCCGAGAACGGTGTCGACCTGGGCGCCGTCAAGGGCACCGGTGTCGGCGGTCGTATCCGCAAGCAGGACGTCATCGCCGCCGCCGAGGCCGCGAAGGCCGCCGCGGCCGCTCCGGCTCCGGCGCCCGCCGCTCCGGCAGCCGCCAAGAAGGCGCCGTCCCTGGAGGCCTCCCCCCTCCGCGGCCAGACCGTCAAGATGCCGCGCATCCGCAAGGTCATCGGCGACAACATGGTCAAGGCGTTGCACGAGCAGGCGCAGCTGTCGTCGGTCGTCGAGGTCGACGTCACGCGGCTGATGAAGCTGCGCGCCCGGGCGAAGGACTCCTTCGCGGCTCGCGAGGGCGTCAAGCTCTCCCCGATGCCGTTCTTCGTCAAGGCCGCCGCCCAGGCGCTGAAGGCGCATGCGCCCATCAACGCCAAGATCAACGAGGGCGAAGGCACGATCACCTACTTCGACACCGAGAACATCGGTATCGCGGTGGACTCCGAGAAGGGCCTGATGACTCCGGTCATCAAGCACGCCGGTGACCTCAACATCGCCGGTATCGCCAAGGCCACCGCCGATCTGGCGGGCAAGGTCCGGGCCAACAAGATCACGCCGGACGAGCTCTCCGGGGCGACCTTCACCATCTCCAACACCGGCTCGCGCGGCGCGCTCTTCGACACGATCATCGTGCCGCCGGGTCAGGTCGCGATCCTCGGCATCGGTGCCACGGTCAAGCGCCCGGCGGTCATCGAGACCGAGGAGGGCACGGTCATCGGCGTCCGCGACATGACGTACCTGACCCTCTCCTACGACCACCGTCTGGTCGACGGCGCCGACGCGGCCCGTTACCTGACGGCGGTCAAGGCGATCCTGGAGGCGGGCGAGTTCGAGGTCGAACTCGGCCTGTGACAGGCATGTGTGGGTGAGTGGTGCCCCCGTCCGGAGCTTTCCGGACGGGGGCACCACTCGTTTCCGGTCAGGGGCAGCGCCCTCGACCTTTACGGAGCGGCGCTCCACGGGAACGTGTAAGTCTCGTCTCACCTGCGCGAAAGCACGCCCATGCGTCTCTCCCCCGGCGAGCCACGGCCTTATTGTCTAGAGGTCAACGCCCTTGGGGCTCTGTCCCCCGCCGGTCCCCGCCGAAGGAGCCCGCATGACCACCGCGCCCGTCGTCCACTCGCTGCGCGAACAGATCCGCGAGCACATCGTGGAGGGGATCGTGAGCGGTCGGTGGCAGCCGGGTGAGCGGATCGTGGAGCGACGGATCGCCACGGAACTGGAGGTCAGCCAGACTCCCGTGCGGGAGGCGCTGCGCGAGCTGGAGTCGCTGCGGTTGATCGAGTCCGCGCCGAACAAGGGCGTACGGGTGCGGAACCTGACGGCGGCCGATCTGGAGGAGAGCTACCCGGTGCGGGCCGGGTTGGAGGCGATCGCGGCGGAACTTGCGGCGGAGCGGCTGGCCGAGGACTGCTCGGCGCTGGAGCCGCATGTGGCGGCCCTGTACGAGGCGGACCGCAACGCCGACGGGACGTCCCAGGTGCGGCACACGGTGGCGTTCCACCGTGAGCTGGTGCGGGCCGCCGGGAACGCGGTGCTGCTGCACACGTGGGAAGGGCTGGGCATCGAGGTCTTCACGGCGCTGTCCATCCGCTGGCTGGGGACGGTGCAGCAGTCGTACGCCGAGGAGCACGAGGAGTTGGTGGCCGCGTTCCGCCGCCGCGACCCGCGGATCGCCGACCTGGTCAAGTCCCACGTCCTGGGCTGCGCCCCGCACACGGACGACGATCCCGCGTAGCCAGTGGGGTCCCGTATCGGCCGCGGCTGGGTGGGGCCTGGTCGCGCAGTTCCCCGCGCCCCTAAGAACCAGGCCCTACGGGCCTGAAAGACGCCGGGTCGCAGGCCGAGAAGCAAGGGGCGCAGCCCCGGGTCTTCAGGGGCGCGGGGAACTGCGCGAGAAGCCCCACACACCCACAGCCGCCAACGCACCACAACCCCACGCCCCTTGAGCGCACCCCCGCTCAAACACCGCCCCACCTGCACAAACCCCGAACCACCAAGGCACCCGGTGTCGTCGCCGAAGGCACCCCGTGCCGACTTTCTCGTGATCAAGATATTTTGCCCGCAACCCTTTGATCGATCATCGATCAGCGGGTTACAGTCACCGACGGGCTCACCGAAGCCCCTCGCCCTGTCCTGCCAAAGACCAAGGGCAACCCCCGAACCTTTACCGATGAGGGAACCCCCTTCGACTGAGGAAGGCGGCGCAATGACCGACCCCAACGCCATCCAGCCGAGCGCGCTCGACCAGCTCCCGGACCGCGATCCGGAGGAGACCGCCGAATGGCAGGCCTCACTGGACGCCGTCGCCAAGGCGGCCGGGCCGCACCGTGCCGCGTACCTGATGCGCCGCACTCTGGAGCGTGCGGAGGGCAACGGCATCGCGCTGCCCAAGCTGCTCGAGACGGACTACGTCAACACCATCCCCACCGCCGCCGAGCCGGGCATCCCCGGTGACGAGGCGATGGAGCGCCGTATCACCGCCTGGAACCGCTGGAACGCGGCCGCGATGGTCACCCGTGGCTCCAAATACGGCGTCGGCGGCCACATCGCCACCTTCGCCTCCGCCGCCTGGCTCTACGAGACGGGCTTCAACCACTTCTTCAAGGGCAAGGAGGCCGACGGCTCGGGCGACCAGCTCTACATCCAGGGCCACGCCTCCCCCGGCATCTACGCCCGCGCCTTCCTCGACGGCCGGCTGAACGAGTCCCACCTGGACAACTTCCGCCGCGAGTCGGGCGGCGACGGCCTCCCGTCGTACCCGCACCCCCGCCGCCTGCCCTGGCTGTGGGAGTTCCCGACGGTGAGCATGGGCCTCGGCCCCCTCTCCGCCATCTACCAGGCGCGTTTCAACCGCTATCTCACCAGCCGCGGCGTCAAGGACGTCTCGAACTCCCACGTCTGGGCGTTCCTCGGCGACGGCGAGATGGACGAGCCCGAGTCCACGGCGGCACTCGCCCTGGCCTCCCGTGAGGGCCTGGACAACCTCACCTTCGTCATCAACTGCAACCTGCAGCGCCTCGACGGCCCGGTCCGCGCCAACTTCAAGATCGTGCAGGAGCTGGAGGCCCAGTTCCGCGGCGCCGGCTGGAACGTCGTCAAGTCGCTCTGGGGCTCGGCCTGGGACGAGCTGTTCCAGCTCGACACCACGGGCGCGCTCGTACGCCGGCTGCGCGAGGTACCGGACGCCCAGGTGCAGACGTACCAGACCCGTGACGCCGCCTACATCCGCCAGGACTTCTTCGGCAAGGACCCGGCGCTCGTCGAGATGGCGAAGCTGCTGAGCGACGACAAGATCCTGGAGTGCTTCCACCTCTCGCGCGGTGGTCACGAGGCGCGCAAGGTGTACGCCGCCTACAAGGCCGCCGTCGAGTTCAAGGGCGCGCCGACCGTCATCCTGGCCCAGACCGTCAAGGGCTTCACCCTCGGTGAGGGCTTCGCGTCGAAGAACGCCAACCACCAGATGAAGAAGCTGTCGACGGACGAGTTCAAGCAGATGCGTGATCTGCTCGAACTCCCCATCAAGGACAGTGACTTCGTCGACGGGGTCGTGCCCTACGGCCACCCGGGCGCCGACTCCCCCGAGGTCCGCTACCTCCAGGAGCGCCGTGCCGCGCTCGGCGGCCCCGCCCCGGCCCGCCGTACGCACGCGCTCGCCCCGCTGCCGGCCGCCGCCGACAAGACCTTCGCCGCCTTCGACAAGGGCTCCGGCTCGCAGAACGTGGCGACGACCATGGCCTTCGTCCGCCTGGTCAAGGACCTGGTCCGCGACAAGCAGACCGGCCGCCGCTGGGTGCCGATCGTCCCCGACGAGGCGCGCACCTTCGGCATGGAGTCGCTCTTCCCGTCCCTCGGCATCTACTCCCCCAAGGGCCAGACGTACGAGCCGGTCGACCGCGACCAGCTGATGTACTACAAGGAGGCCAAGGACGGGCAGATCCTCAACGAGGGGATCACCGAGGCCGGTTCGATGGCCGACTTCATCGCCGCTTCGACGTCGTACGCGACGCACGGCGAGGCGATGATCCCGTTCTACATCTTCTACTCGATGTTCGGCTGGCAGCGCACCGCCGACCAGATGTGGCAGCTCGGCGACCAGCTCGGCCGCGGCTTCCTCGTCGGCGCGACGGCCGGCCGTACGACCCTGACGGGCGAGGGCCTCCAGCACGCCGACGGCCACTCCCCGGTGATCGCGGCGACCAACCCGGCGGCGCTGACGTACGACCCGGCGTTCGCGTACGAGGTCGCGGCGATCGTCAAGGACGGTCTGCGGCGGATGTACGGCGAGGCGGCGCCGGGTGAGGACCCGAACGTCTTCTACTACCTCACCGTCTACAACGAGCCGCTGCCGCAGCCCGCGAAGCCGGCCGTGGCCGGGGTGGACGAGGGCATCGTCAAGGGGCTGTACCGCTTCAACACGGCCGAGTCGGCAGGGCTCTCCCCGGTGGCGAACGCGCCGCGGGTCCAGCTCCTCGGGTCCGGTACGGCGATCCACTGGGCCCTGGAGGCGCAGAGGCTGCTCGCGGAGGAGTGGGGGGTGGCGGCGGACGTCTGGTCCGCCACGTCCTGGAGCGAGCTGCGGCGGGACGCGCTGGAGGCGGACGCGGCGTTGCTGCGCGGTGAGGAGCGGGTGCCGTTCGTGCGGCAGGCGCTGCAGGGGGCCGAGGGGCCGGTGCTGGCCGTCTCCGACTACATGCGGCAGGTTCCCGACCAGATCGCGCAGTGGGTGGAGCAGGATTACTCCTCGCTCGGGGCGGACGGGTTCGGTCTGTCCGACACGCGTGAGGCGGCGCGGCGGCACTTCGGGGTCGACGCGGAGTCGATCGTGGTGGCGGTGCTGGCGCAGCTCGCGCGGCGGGGTGAGGTCAAGGCGGCGTCGGTGAAGGAGGCGCGGGAGCGGTACGGGCTGTAGGGGGCGCCTCATAGCCCGGGGCGCGGGTTTCGTCGGCGGGTGCGGCTCTGGTGGGGCTTCTCGCGCGGTTCCCACCCACCCACCCGCACCCGCACCCCCACCCACCCGCGCCCGGCAACGCTTCCCCTCTTGTCGTCTCGGCCCGGCATCATGGCCGCATGCGTGCTGCTCGGCTGATCAAGATGGTGTTGCTGCTTCAGTCCCGGCCCTCCATGACGGCCGCCGAACTCGCCCGCGAGCTGGAGGTGTCCGAGCGGACGGTGACGCGGGACGCCCAGGCGTTGTCCGAGGCCGGTGTACCGGTGTACGCGGACCGGGGGCGGGCCGGTGGTTACCGGCTCATCGGGGGCTACCGCACCCGGCTGACCGGGCTGGGCCGGAGCGAGGCCGAGGCGCTGTTCCTCAGCGGTGTGCCGGGGGCGTTGCGGGAGATGGGGCTGGAGGACGCGGCCTCCGCCGCCCGGCTGAAGGTGTCGGCCGCCCTTCTGCCCTCCCTCCGCGACGCCTCCCACACGGCCTCCCAGCGATTCCATCTGGACGCGCCCAATTGGTTCAAGGAGCCGAAGACGCCCGAACTGCTGCCGGCCGTGGCGGACGCCGTGTGGGACGACCGCCGGATCGTCGCGCGTTACCGGAGGGGTGACACCGAGGTCGAACGCGAGCTGGAGCCGTACGGCCTCGTGCTGAAGGCCGGCATCTGGTACCTGTGCGCCCACGTCCCCTCCCATGGTTCCCGCGTCGGCTCCGGCGTCGGCTCCGGCGTCGGCGCGGACTTCCGCTCCTTCCGGACCTACCGCATCGACCGGTTCGTCACCGTCGATGCCGACGGCGACCGTTTCGTTCGGGACGAGGGCTTCGATCTGCCGGCCTACTGGGACGAGCACGCCGAGCGGTTCGCGCGGTCGATCCTGCGCGCGGAGGTCGTCGTACGGCTGTCGGCGGAAGGGGTGCGGAGGCTGCCGAACGTGGTGGATCCCGTGTCGGCCCGGGACGCGCTGGCGGCCGCGGGCGAAGTCCCCGACGAGGACGGCGGGGTGATCGTCACCCTCCGGGTCGAGTCGGAGGACGTGGCGCACACCCAGCTCACGGCGCTGGGGCCGGAGGCCGAGGTGCTGGCGCCCGACGGTCTGCGGGCGCGCTTCGCGGGCGACGCGCGGCGGCTGGCCCGGCTGTACGGGGCCCCGTGAGGCCCGGTGGAGCCGGGCGGGACTCCGGTACGCCGTACCGCGACCGGAGATAACGATCCGTCGTCCTCCACGTGCGTCCCACCCTCCCAGGCCCGATGCTGGACCAGTGATGGACGAGACGGAGTTCTGGGAGTTGGTGGACACCGCTCGGGAGGACGCCGAGGGCGATCCCGAGGACCAGGCCGACCTGCTCGTGGAACGGCTCGGCCGACTGGACCCGGAGGCGGTGCTGGACTTCGCCCGGCACTTCGAGTCCCGTTACAACCGGGCGTACACCTGGGACCTGTGGGGCGCCGCGTGGGTGCTGCTCGGCGGTGCGAGTGACGACGCGTTCGACTACTTCCGGTGCTGGCTGATCGGCCAGGGCCGGGAGGTCTTCGAGGGCGCGGTGCACGACCCCGACTCGCTCGCCGATCTGCTGGACGACTTCGACGACGAGATCGACGGGGACGGCGAGGAGCTGGGCTACGCCGCGGACGAGGCGTACGAGCAGCTCACGGGTGTGGTCGCCCCGGACCTCGGCATCCCGCCCGCGCCCGGCGAACCCGAGGGTTCGCCGCTGGACCTCGAGAACGAGTCGGCGCTCGCGGAGCGCTGTCCGAAGCTCTGGGAACGCTTCAGGGCGTAGGGCCGGCCCGACGTCAGCCGCGCAGCACCCGGCTCGTCGTGCGCGGCAGGTAGGCGTACTGCTCGGTGGTGTACGACTGGATGTGGTGGTGTCGGTCCGTGTCCGGGCGAGGGTGCTCGGGGGCCGAGGCTCCGTGCAGGGGCGCGGAGTTGGCGTGCTCCAGGGCGGACGCGGTGACGGCGGACGGGCCGAGCACGACGACGGCGGTCGCGCAGGCCACCGTCCAGGGGCTCCGCAGGACCGAGAACCAGGACTTCTTCGGCCCGCGGGCGGTGTTCTTCGTACGGCTGCTGATCATTTTCCCCACCTCCGGTCGGCGTGACACGACGAAGGTAGGGCGCGGATCTTGGAAAAGTCTGTGAGAGCACGGCGCGCTGTCTGTGAATCTGATGAGATCGTCAACGACGGCCCTGGAGGCGTGCCGCCTGCTGCCTCATCGCGGGCAGGCGCTCCGCGAGGGCCGCGCCCGGGCAGCTCGTCTGATAGCCGTCGCTGTGGCCCGTCAGGGCGGGCAGCAGGACGGTGGTACCGGCGGCGTAGCGGCTGAGGCTGTTGCTGGAGGTGAGCCGGACGCTGCCGCGGGGGTCGATGCCGGACAGGCCGAGCTTCCAGGCGGCGAGGGCGGCGATCGCGTCGGTCATGGCCCGCGGGACGGCGACGCCGGCGGTGAACGTCCCGAGCGCGGCGATGCCCGCGGTGCGGTGGTTGAAGCCCTGGGTGTGGGCGCCGGTGACGGGGCGGTCGACGCCGCCCGCGCGGCCCTCGTAGATGGTGCCGCAGCGGTCGACGAGGAAGTTGTAGCCGATGTCGTCCCAGTGCCGGGCGCCGGTCTGGCCCGCGTAGAGGTGGCGGATGATGCGGGGCGCGTCGGCGCAGTCGTAGCCGTTCGGGGAGTCCGTGTGGTGGATGAAGACGGCGGCGACCTCCCGGTCGTAGCGGGCGGGCGGCTGGCTGCGCGCGTCCTCCTCCAGCCAGCGGGCCCTCGGCACGATGGGCGGTCTGGGCGCCCGGTGGGGCGGTGCGGACCGGGTGGTCTCCGGCCGGGGCGCGCGGTGTCCCGTACGGTCCACCACGGCGAGCACGCCCAGCACCAGCGCGAGGACCGCCGCCAGAGCGGGCAGACCGGCCAGCAGCAGGACGACGGGACGCGGCGGATCCAGCCGTTCCCAGATCGAACGTACGCGGTCACGGGCCCGGCGCACCTGTCCCGGGAACAGACGGACGCGGTGACCGGCCCGGCGCACGTGCTCACGCATGTGCCCAGCGTCACCCCGATGCGCGCCGCCCGCGATGTGGGGTGTGCCACCCGGTGGAAACGGAAGGAACCAACGTCCCGGTCCGGGTCGTTTCCACGGTTCCAGGCAGATGGCGCACTGATGGCCGGTTCGTGCGGGCCACCGGAGTGCCGTGCCGGGCGTAGCTGATCACTGTGCCCACCCCACGCGTACTACAGGGTCCCGAGAGAAAGGCGGCTGGAGTGGACGTGCTCGACATCCTGCTGATGCTGGTGATCCTGGCCTACGCGGCGTCCGGGTACCGTCGCGGCCTGGTCGCGGGATGTGTGTCCCTGGCCGGTTTCGTGGGCGGCGCGGCGATCGGCGTCTGGGTGCTGCCGTGGCTGATGGAGCTGGTGGAGCCGGGCAGCCCGGCGGCGACCGTCACGGCGGTGCTCACGGTGCTGGTGCCGGGGGTGATCGGACACGAGCTGGCGGGCCGGCTGGCGCTGCGGCTGCGCCGGGAGATCGACCGCAGCCCGCTGCGGGTGGCCGACGGCATAGGCGGGGCGGCGGCCAACACGGTCGCCGTGCTCATCGTGGCCTGGGTGGCCGCGAGCGTCCTCGGGGCGTCGTCGTCCGCGGTGGTGACCAACTCCATCCGCAACTCCGCGCTGCTCGGCGCCGTACAGAACACCATGCCGGACACCACCCCGGCCTGGTTCTCCAACGCCACCGCCGCGCTCACCGAGGCGGGCTTCCCCCAGGTCTTCAACCCGTTCGAGAACGAGGCGACGGCCGAGGTGGCCGAGCCCTCCGGCGACAGCGTGACGGCGGCGGCGACGAGCGCCGCCAAGCGCAGCACGGTCAAGATCGAGGGCGTGGCGGGCACCCAGGGCCGCGAGGGCAGCGGCTTCGTGTACGCCACGGAGCATGTGATGACCAACGCCCATGTGGTGGCGGGCATCGACGACCCCAGCGTGCGGGTGGGCGGCGTGGGCCGGGCGTACGAGGCGCGGGTGGTGCTCTTCGACCCCGACAAGGACGTGGCGGTCCTCTACGTGCCGGATCTGCGGGCCCCGCTGCTCCGTTTCGACGACAGCGCGCGGCGCGGTGACGCGGCGGTCGTCGCCGGTTACCCCGAGGACGGCGGCCTGGACCTCCAGGCGGCCACGGTCGCCAGCCGTATCGACGCGACCGGCCGGAACATCTACAACTCCGATTCGGTCACGCGCGACATCTACTCCATCCGTTCCACCGTCCGTCCCGGCAACTCCGGCGGCCCCCTCCTGACCACCGAGGGCCAGGTCTACGGAGTCGTCTTCGCCCGCTCCACCTCGGACGCGGAGACGGGGTACGTGCTGACCGTGGACGAGGTCGCCTCCGACGCGGAGCGGGCGGCGAGCGCGACGGCGGCGGTGGACACGGGTGACCTGGTGACCTCGTGACGCGTGTGCGACGAGGGCCCGCGCGGTGGGCGAGGTGGTCGTGGGGCCGCGCGGGCGCTCAGAGCCGACGGCCCATCAGGACGTCGTCCACGTACGCCCCGTCCAGCAGGAACTCCCCCGGCAGGACGCCCTCCACGACGAAGCCCTCGGACTCGTAGAGCTTCCTGGCGGGGGTGTTGTGGCCGAGGACCCGCAGGGTGAGGCGCCTGGCGCCGCGGCGCCGGGCCTCGTCCTGCGCGGCCCGCAGCAGGGCGCGTGCGACACCGGTTCCGCGTGCCTCGTCCGCGACGGCGAGGCCCTGGATCTGGCGGACGTGGCCGTTGCAGGCGAGCGGGGTGGGTCGGACGACCCTGACATAGCCGACGACGGTGCCGGCGAGCTCGGCGACGAGGTGGTCCCGGGGGCCGTACCGCTCATTGAAGAAGGGCTCGTACGGCTGTCGGGGGCGCTCCTGGACGGAGTGCAGGGTGGACCAGGTGACACGGTCGAGGTGGCCGAGGGCGTCCTCGTCGTCGAAGGTCGCGGCGCGTATCTGCGGAACCTGCATGACGGTCACTGTACGGCGGCGCGAGGGCAGCACCGGGGCCGACCGCCCGGCAGGATGGGGGCATGGATGCTGCAGTTCCCGTCGCGCCCGGTTCCCGTATCGCGATCGCCGGGGCGTCCGGCCTCATCGGTTCGGCGCTGGCCCGCTCCCTCAGCGCCGACGGGTACAAGGTGCTCCGGCTCGTGCGGCGGGCGCCCCGGGGGCCGGGTGAGGTGCGTTGGGACCCCTCCGTCCAGCGTGTGGACACCGCGGGGCTCGCGGGGTGCGCGGCCGTCGTGAACCTGGCCGGGGCGGGGGTCGCGTCACGCCGCTGGACCACGGCCTACCGGGCGACGATCCGGCGCAGCCGGGTGCTCGGCACCAGGACGCTCGCTCGGGCGCTGGCCGCCCTCGACACCCCACCGAGCGTGTTCGTCAACGGCAGCGCGATCGGGTTCTACGGCTTCACGGGCGACCGGGTCGTGGACGAGTCGGCGGGGCCGGGGTCGGAGTTCCTGTCCTCGGTGTGCGTGGAGTGGGAGGGCGCGGCCGAGGCCGCGCGGGAGGCCGGGATCCGTACGGCGTTCGCCCGTACGGGGCTGGTGGTGGCTCGGGGCGGGGGCGCCTGGGGGCCGCTGTTCCCGCTGTTCAAGGCCGGGTTGGGCGGGCGGATGGGTAACGGCCGTCAGTACTGGAGTTTCATCTCGCTCCACGACGAGGTCGCGGCCCTGCGCCATCTGCTGTTCACCCCGTCGCTGTCCGGCCCGTTCAATCTGACGGCGCCGACCCCGCTCACCAATCGTGAGATCACGGCCGCCATGGGCCGGGTGCTGCACCGGCCCACCCTGTTCACGGTGCCGGCTCCCGCGCTCCGGCTGGTCCTCGGCGGGGTCGCCAACGACGTCCTCGGCAGCACACGGGCCGTCCCGACGCGCCTGCTGGAGTCGGGCTTCACGTTCACGTATCCGGAGATCGAGGACGCGATCCGGGTGGTGGCGGGGCGACAGGGGACGCCGGGGGTGGGTTGAAAAGCATGGGCGCAGCCCCTGTTCCTCAGGGGCGCGGGGTACTGCGCGACCAGCCCCCGCCGGACCCGCGGTCGCCGACGAACCCGCACCCCCCGAACGCCCGGCGCACACGCACCCCTCCCATGCCCCCGTGCGAGGTCACACGCTTCTTCCCCGGAACCGGCCCCACCTTCACTCTCGTGTCGAACTCAGGTATTTCAGATGGGTGTTGGGGGCATAACGTCCCCGGCAGCCGCGCGACCTCGGGAGGGGCACGTGCTTGAGTCGGTGCACCAGTCGGCGTACCCGGCGGACACGGAGAACGTGGACGTCATCGTCGTAGGAGCCGGCGTGGCCGGCCTCGCTGCGGCCGGACATCTGACCAGGGCGGGTCTGCGGACCCTCGTCCTGGAGGCCGCCCCCGCCGTCGGCGGCCGTATGTCCACCGAGAAGATCGACGGCTTCCGCCTCGACCGGACAGCCCCGCTGCTCTCCACCTCGTACCCGGAGCTGCGCCGTACCCCGGGCCTGGACACCCTGCCCCTGCGCCCGTTCGCCCCCGGCGTCCTGCTGCACGCCGACGGCCGCCATCAGCGGGCCGGCGCCACCCCTGTTCCGCGAAGCGCGAGGGGCGCACTCACGGCCGCGCGCGCCCTCGCAAGCGCCCCCAGGCTTCCCCGTCACCAGGGGCGTCTCCAAGGCCGTTCCACGGGCACCCGGCCCGGTCGGCTCGGCGCTCCCGCCGATCAGTCCCGGCTGGCCATGGCTCTGGCCCGACTCGCCGCGACCGCGCCCGAGCGGCTTCTCACCCGGGCGGAGGTCCCGGCTTCCCAAGCGCTGGAGACCCGGGGCTTCCCGCCGCGGACGATCGACGGTTTCGTCCGTCCGCTGCTGGTCGCGCTCCTCGCCGACCCGGCGCTGCGGACCTCCAGCCGCTGTGCCGACCTGGCCCTGCGCACCTTCGTGACGGGCCGGTTGTGCGTCCCGGAGGGCGGCGCCGACACACTGCCGGAACTGCTCGCGGCCGGGCTGCCACCGGGCTCGGTCCGTACGGGCGTGGAGGTCACCGGGATCAGCACGACCTCGGTGACGACGGTGGACCACGGTGAACTCACCTGCCGTGCCGTGGTGCTGGCCACCGACGCCCGCGCCGCAGCCGACCTGCTCCCGGGTCTGCGGGTGCCGGAGTTCCACCCGGTGACGGTGCTGCACCACGCCACGGACGAGCCCCCGTTGGGCGATCCGGCGCTGCTGCTCGACGCCGACCGCAGCGGGCCCGTCTCGCACACGGCGGTCATCAGCCAGGTGGACCCGAGCCGGGCGCCGGCGGGCCGCGCGCTGATCACCTCCGTGGTGCTCGGCACTCCCCCGGACCCCGCGCACCTCGACGCCACGGTCCGCGCCCAACTGGCCCGCCTCTACCGCACCTCCACCACCCGCTGGGAACTCCTCACCGCGCACCACGTGCCCGAGGCCGTCCCCGCGATGCCCCCGCCCCACGACCCACGACGCCCCGTACGCCTCCTCGCCGGCCTCTACGTCTGCGGCGACCACCGCGACACCGGCACCGTGCAGGGCGCCCTCCACTCCGCCCGCCGGGCCGCCCACGCCGTCCTCACGGACCTGGACACCCGCCCGGCGCACCTGGAGGAACCGCTGGAAACGGCCGCGTGAGAACCGCGTGAGAGTGGGTTCGATGAACGACTGAGGGGCGCCCCGGCCCTCGCGGCGCGGCCGCGTGTCGACGAGGTCCGGGCGCCCCTGCACCGCGTCGTGCGCCTATCCCAGCGCCGCCACCTTGTCCCGGTACCCCCTCACCGGTGCCGCGTCGCGGTACGGCTCCAGCCGCCGCTCGAAGTCGCGGACGTACTCCACGGCCCGCACCGAGCGCATCTCGGCTGCCTGACCGGCGGCCTCCGCGCCCAACTGGCAGGCCTGGTCCAGCTCCCCGAGGCCGAGCCGGGCGGAGGCCAGGACCACCCGGCAGAAGAGGCGGCTCCGGGCGTACGCGGGGGCGCGCAGTTGCAGCGAGCGCTCGGCGTGCTGGGCGGCGGCCCGGTACTGCTGGAGGTCGCGGTGGCTGTGCCCGAACTCGTCGGCGAGCTGGGCCTCGTCGAAGAACCGCGCCCAGTACGGGACCTCGTCCCCGGGGCGGGCCGTCTCCAGGGCGCGTTCGGCCCGTACCAGCGCGGCCGTGGACGCCCGCACCTCGCCGAGCACCGCGTGCCCACGCGCCTCGACCGCGTGCAGCAGTGACTGCACCACCGGCGGCACGGCCGACCCGACGCCCTGCTGGGCGACGCGCGCGAGCTGCACGGCCTCCCGCCCGTGCCCCAGGTACACCGCCTGCCGGCTCATCGTGACGAGGACGTACGCCCCGTACGCCCGGTCCCCCGCCGCCTGCGCCAGGCGCAGCGCCTGCACGAAGTACCGCTGGGCGAGCCCGTGGGCGCCGATGTCGTAAGAGGTCCAGCCGGCCAGCCGGGTGAGGTCGGCGGCGGCCGCGAACAGCCGTCGGCCGGTCTGTTCGCCGTAGGTGCCGCGCAGCATGGGCTCGGCCTCGTGCTCCAGGTAGCGCACGAGGGCCTGGCGGGCGTGGCCCCCGCCGTACGCGTCGTCGAGGGCGCGGAACAGTTCGCCGACCGAGCGGAGGGCGGCGATGTCCCCACCGGTGACCTTCTGGCCGGGGCCGCGCTCGGTCTGACTGCGCTGCCGGGGGACGACCGGACGGCCCTGCGCGGGGACGCGGGTGGCGCCCGGATCGCCCCGGCCCACCCGGTCGTCGGCACGGCCGATCAGCCAGTCCCGGCTGGGGACCACCAGTCCGGCCGGGGTGAACGCGATCTTGCGGAGTTCGGCGTGGCTGCCGGAGTCCTTGCGCCACAGGCCGCCGACGATGTCGATGGCCTCCTCGGGGGTGGCGGCGAACTCCAGGCCCGCGTAGACGGGGGCGCAGGCGTCCAGTCCGAGGTCCTGGGCGGTGAGCCGGCGGCCGAGGCGGCGGGTGAACACCTCGGCGATGAGTGCGGGCGTCGTCCCCCGGGGCTGCTGACCGCGCAGCCAGCGGGTGACCGACGTCTTGTCGTATCTGAGGTCGAGGCCGTGTTCGAGACCGAGCTGGTCCACACGGCGCGCTAGTCCCGCGTTCGAGAACCCCGCTTCTGCGATGAGGGCGGCGAGCTGGCGGTTGGGGGTGCGCTGCGCGGGTCGTTCCGTCATCTGCGGTGCGGTCTCCTGCCTTCCGGGTGTCGGCGGGGTGTCCCGGATTGCCTGGTGAGAAGCCTTTGCGGCCTTGTGAACGGCGCGAATGTAGCGGAGGGTAAGCGTCCGATCGCACATTTCCGCGTCCATTCATCCGATCGTGTGAGGATTTGCCGCACTGCTGACGGGGCCGGCCTCGGACACGCGCCGGCTGGTCCCCCTCGTACGCCCGGCGGCCATGCCGTACGCCGAGCGCAGACCCTCACCGACGCGCCTCGCACGACGGGAGCCGGTCCGCGCGCCGCGTGCCGCGTGCCGTACGGCGGCCGGTGGACGGCGACGGGTGACGGGCGACGGGTGGCGGGTGGCGGGGGACGGGGGACGGGGGACGGCGACCGGGGAACGGGGAACGGCGACCGGCGGCGGGGCGCGTTGGCCGGCAGCCCCGCGCGCGGGACGTCGGCACCCGGCACCACTCGAACACCGCCCGCTCGTACGGTCGTACAGTGGCTTGGGCGCGTCACGCGCCTGACAGAGCCACAGGGCTATGCGGTGCCGCCGCCCGGCGGTGCCGCCGAGGGAGGCGCTTGCCGTGAGTGGGTTGCGGTTCGTCCGCATGGGATTCGGCACGGAGGCCGTCGAGTACCAGGAGGCGTGGGACGAGCAGCGCCGGGTGCACGCGGCACGCTTCGCGGACGAGGTCCCCGACACCGTGCTGCTCCTGGAGCACCCGCCGGTCTACACGGCCGGGCGGCGCACAGCCGACAACGAACGCCCCCTCGACGGCACCCCCGTCATCGACGTCGACCGCGGCGGCAAGATCACCTGGCACGGCCCGGGCCAGCTCGTGGGCTACCCGATCCAGAAGCTGCCGCGCCCGGTGGACGTGGTGGCACACGTACGCCGCCTCGAAGAGGCCCTGATCCGCACGTGTGCGGAGTTCGGGGTCGAGACCACCCGGGTCGAGGGCCGCAGCGGTGTGTGGGTGCTCGGCGATCCGCTCGAACAGCGGCTGGGCGGGCTCTCGCTGGACCTCGACCCCCGGATGACCGACGACGAGTTCGACCCCCGGATGAACGGGCCGGAATACGCGCCCTCGAACGCCGGGCAGCGGCGCGAGGACCGCAAGATCGCGGCGATCGGGATCCGGGTCGCGAAGGGCGTCACCATGCACGGCTTCGCGCTGAACGTGAACCCCGACAACAAGTGGTTCGACCGGATCATCCCGTGCGGAATCCGCGACGCGGGGGTCGCGTCGCTCGCGGGCGAGCTGGGGCGGGACGTCACGATCGCCGAGGTGTTGCCGGTGGCCGAGCGGCATCTGCGGGACGTCCTGGAGAACGCGGACCCGAAGCCCCGGGTGGTGGAACGGGCTTCGGCCTGACGACCGGGCCCCCTCGCCCCCACCGCCCCCGAAGAGGGGCGGCGGGGAAGCTGCGCGAACGGGTTCGGGGCGGAGCCCCGAGTCTTGACCGGGCGTCGAAGGGGCACGCGCCCCCTGGGGACGGGACGGGTAGGGACGGCGGGGGGCGAAGGGAATGCCGCCGTGAAGCCGAAGGTTGCCCACCCCGGAGACCGAGAACCGCACGGGCGTACCCTGGGGGACGCCGAAGAATCGAAGCACAGGGAGCCGATGTGTCCGCAGTCGCACCCGACGGACGCAAGATGCTGCGCCTGGAGGTCCGCAACAGCCAGACCCCCATCGAGCGCAAGCCCGAGTGGATCAAGACCCGGGCGAAAATGGGCCCCGAGTACACCAAGATGCAGAACCTGGTGAAGAGCGAGGGCCTGCACACGGTCTGCCAGGAGGCGGGCTGCCCCAACATCTACGAGTGCTGGGAGGACCGCGAGGCCACCTTCCTCATCGGCGGAGACCAGTGCACCCGACGCTGTGACTTCTGCCAGATCGACACCGGCAAGCCCGAGGCGCTGGACCGCGACGAGCCCCGCCGTGTCGGCGAGTCCGTGGTCACCATGGACCTGAACTACGCCACCATCACCGGCGTCGCCCGCGACGACCTCCCGGACGGCGGCGCCTGGCTGTACGCGGAGACGGTCCGCCAGATCCACCAGCAGACCGCGAACCGCGAGGCCGGCCGGACCAAGGTCGAGCTGCTGGCCCCCGACTTCAACGCCGTCCCGGAGCTGCTGGAGGAGGTCTTCGCCTCCCGCCCCGAGGTCTTCGCGCACAACGTCGAGACGGTCCCGAGGATCTTCAAGCGCATCCGCCCCGGCTTCCGCTACGAGCGTTCCCTGAGGGTCATCACCGAGGCCCGCGACTACGGTCTGGTCACGAAGTCGAACCTCATCCTCGGCATGGGCGAGACCCGCGAGGAGGTCAGCGAGGCGCTGCGGCAGCTCCACGACGCCGGCTGCGAACTCGTCACCATCACCCAGTACCTGCGCCCGAGCGTCCGCCACCACCCCGTGGAGCGCTGGGTCAAGCCGCAGGAGTTCGTCGAGCTGAAGCAGGAGGCCGAGGAGATCGGTTTCTCCGGCGTCATGTCCGGCCCGCTCGTCCGCTCCTCGTACCGCGCCGGCCGCCTCTACCAGATGGCCATCGAACAGCGTCATTCAGCCGCTCCGCAGCGGGGGGACTCGTACGCCGCCTCGCAGGCCGTCTGATTCGTCACATCGCGGCCCCGGCGTCGGCCGGACGACGCTCGGCCCGCGCTGGGCCGAATGGCACGGAGTGCCAGCACATCGTGTGAACCTGAGCACAAGAGGCTACTCGTCAGTAATGGCCGATTGAGCGCGGCCCCGACCGTCCTCGCAGATGAGGGCACTGTCGGGGCCGCGTCGGGGTTTCAACGGCCGCGCATCCACGTTTCATGCGTGTTTGACCAGCCGGTCATGCCCTGGTAACACCAATCAGTGACCCTGGTTTTACACCCGGTACAGGCCTGGCCCAGGCCTGCCATTCCCGAGGGGACCTCCACCATGCAGGCCGCGCCCGTTCGCGCCACCGCGATCCCGTCGTTCACCGATGCACTCCGTGCCGTCGAGTCGCTGCTGCTGAGCAGCGGTCAGCGCACCGCCCGCCGCAACGCCTGGACCTCCGTCCTGGAAGACCGCCGCCGCGCCAAGGACCGGTTCGAGGCCGAGCGCGTCCTCGAAGAGGCCGTCGTCGCGTCGCGCATGTCGTAACCACCGAACCACCGACACCCCGCCCCGACGCATTACACCGTTCGCGCGGCACACCGTTCGCGCGGCATACGGTTCGCGCGGCACACGGTTCGCGTGCCGCAGCGAGGCACCACACCGTTCCCGCACGACCACCGTTCCCGCTCCACGTCGGCCCGCCGCCGCCCGGCGCCGCTTCCCCAGCGCGCTGCCGCCGGTCTCCGGTCCCCACCGGCACCGCCGTCGTCCTCGCTTCCCCGGACACGTAGACTTCGTGCCATGGCGAGGAAGGAAACCGCAGCGGACGCTGCGAACCCCGGGCGACTCAAGCAGATCGCTCTGACGTACAAGATGACCCGCAGGGCCGACAAGAAGATCGGTCTTGTACTCGCGGCTGTCGGAATCATCACTTTCGGTGTCTTCCTCGCGATCGGTTTCTTGATCGGTCACCCCATCTATCTCGGCATCCTGGGCTTCCTGCTCGCCTTCCTCGCGACGGCGATCGTCTTCGGACGGCGGGCCGAGCGGGCCGCGTTCGGGCAGATGGAGGGCCAGCCGGGCGCCGCAGCGGCGGTGCTGGACAACGTGGGCCGTGGCTGGACCACGACGCCCGCGGTGGCGATGAACCGCAGCCAGGACGTGGTGCACCGGGCCGTCGGCAAGGCCGGCATCGTCCTGGTCGCCGAGGGCAACCCGAACCGTGTGAAGAGCCTGCTGGCCGCCGAGAAGCGGAAGATGGCCCGCATCGTGGCGGATGTCCCGGTGCACGACCTGGTCGTGGGCACCGGTGAGGGCCAGACCGAGCTGAAGAAGCTCCGCACGACCATGCTCAAGCTGCCCCGCGTCCTCTCCGGCCCCCAGGTGACCGCCACGAACGACCGCCTGCGCGCCATGGGCGACCTGATGAGCAACATGCCGCTCCCCAAGGGTCCGATGCCCAAGGGCATGCGCATGCCAAAGGGCGGACCCAAGGCTCGCTGACCACCGACGCGGATTTCCCCTCGTACGAGAAAGGGGGCGCCCGGATCATTCCGGGCGCCCCCTTCGTCGTATCAGCGTGCCGAGCCTCTCGTCCTGGCGCCGGGCCGAGATCCTCGTCGTGGCGGCGGGCCGAGCGTCATATCGGCGTCAGATGCGGATCTCCACCGTGCGCGCCAGCCGGTCGTGCAGGCCGCGCCCGTCGCGGTCCCAGACCAGGGGCGGGATGGCCAGGCAGAGGAGCACCGTGCGGACGGCGGCCCGCCAGGGGTTCACCGTGCCGGTGTCCTGGGCGACGACACGCAGGCCGAAGAGGCGCTTGCCCGGGGTGAAGCCCACCGTGCCCAGGGTGAGGACGTGCAGCAGGAAGAAGATGAGCAGGGCCCAGTTGCTGGTCGCCTGGTCGTAGCCGTCGGTGATCAGGCCGTATGCGATCAAGAGGCACAGCCCCCAGTCCACGGCGAGGGCCCCGAGGCGTCGGCCGGGGCG
The DNA here is from genome assembly GCF_042955065.1 of Streptomyces sp. NPDC012510. Taxonomy (NCBI): domain Bacteria; kingdom Bacillati; phylum Actinomycetota; class Actinomycetes; order Kitasatosporales; family Streptomycetaceae; genus Streptomyces; species Streptomyces sp. NPDC012510. The sequence goes on along the minus strand of NZ_JBIBEN010000017.1, from coordinate 50,685 downwards.
GGCGATGGATCCAGACCCCTCCTCCGGCAGACCGAGTTGCTCTCCCCTGTACCCGAAGTCGACTCCGGCGTCCTCCGCGGCCGCGCGGGGGCCGGAGAGCCACGATCCGATTGCTTGCCTCTTGTCCACCCGACCACGGTACTGCGACCGTTCTGCCATACGGACAGGTGGGGTGCGGGGCGGGATGTCCGGTTAACTTGTGCGAAACAAATGGGTCACGTACGAGAAACCACCCGTCCCTAGTGTCGACGACAGCGTGTGCCACCGCACTGGCAGCACGAACGAACTACCACCCCGGCAGGAGACGTCGGGAGTAGGAGGAGCTGGATGTTCCAGAACGCCGACGAGGCCAAGAAGTTCATCGCGGACGAGGACGTCAAGTTCATCGACGTCCGCTTCTGCGACCTGCCGGGCGTGATGCAGCACTTCACGATTCCGGCCGAGGCCTTCGACCCGGCCGAGGAGCTGGCCTTCGACGGCTCCTCGATCCGCGGCTTCCAGGCCATCCACGAGTCCGACATGGCGCTGCGCGCCGACCTGTCCACCGCGCGGGTCGACCCGTTCCGCCGCGACAAGACGGTCAACGTCAACTTCTTCATCCACGACCCGATCACGGGCGAGCAGTACTCCCGCGACCCGCGCAACGTGGCGAAGAAGGCCGAGGCGTACCTGGCGTCCACCGGTATCGCCGACACCGCGTACTTCGGTCCCGAGGCCGAGTTCTACGTCTTCGACAGCGTGCGCTTCAAGACCTCGGAGAACGAGTCCTTCTACCACATCGACTCCGAGGCGGGCGCCTGGAACACCGGTGCGCTGGAGGACAACCGCGGTTACAAGGTCCGCTACAAGGGCGGCTACTTCCCGACCCCGCCGGTCGACCACTTCGCCGACCTGCGTGCGGAGATCTCCCTGGAGCTGGCCAAGTCCGGTCTCCAGGTCGAGCGCCAGCACCACGAGGTGGGCACCGCCGGCCAGGCCGAGATCAACTACAAGTTCAACACGCTGCTCGCCGCGGCCGACGACCTGCAGCTCTTCAAGTACATCGTGAAGAACGTGGCGTGGAAGAACGGCAAGACGGCGACCTTCATGCCGAAGCCGATCTTCGGTGACAACGGCTCGGGCATGCACGTCCACCAGTCGCTGTGGTCGGGCGGCTCTCCGCTCTTCTACGACGAGGCCGGTTACGCGGGCCTGTCGGACACCGCGCGCTACTACATCGGCGGCATCCTCAAGCACGCCCCGTCGCTGCTGGCCTTCACCAACCCGACGGTGAACTCGTACCACCGTCTGGTCCCGGGCTTCGAGGCCCCGGTGAACCTGGTGTACTCGCAGCGCAACCGCTCTGCCGCGATGCGTATCCCGATCACGGGTTCGAACCCGAAGGCCAAGCGTGTCGAGTTCCGCGCGCCCGACTCCTCCGGCAACCCGTACCTCGCCTTCTCGGCCCTGCTCCTCGCCGGCCTCGACGGCATCAAGAACAAGATCGAGCCGGCCGAGCCGATCGACAAGGACCTCTACGAGCTCGCCCCCGAGGAGCACGCGGGCGTCCCGCAGGTCCCGACCTCCCTCCCGGCCGTCCTCGACTCCCTCGAGCGCGACCACGAGTTCCTCCTCCAGGGCGACGTCTTCACGCCGGACCTGATCGAGACGTGGATCGACTACAAGCGCACCAACGAGATCGCCCCGCTCCAGCTGCGCCCGCACCCGCACGAGTTCGAGCTGTACTTCGACGTGTGATCGAGCCGCGCTCCACGAGTGAGGTGTTGACCGGCCGCTGAGCCGTTGCACGGCGCCCCCGTTCCCGTTTCCCGGGACGGGGGCGTCGTCGTATGGTGCTGGCACGGCTGTTCGAGAGAGACGACGGGGAGACACGGGGATGCCCGAACAGGACGATTACGAGCGCGAGTTCGACATCAAGTGGGCCGACAACGCCGAGCACAAGGAGCCCTCCGCGCGCGCCCGGATGCTGGCCGCCCGCTGGAAGGAGAACCCGCCTCGGCCACAACCGTTCCGTGCGGATCCTGAGCATGTGGGGCGGCGGCGGTCGTCGTGGGTGTCGACGACCGTGGTCTTCGGGACGGTGGCGGCGATCATCGTGTTGGTGGGGTACGTCAACTTCCGGGCGCAGTACTAGGGAACGCTCTTGTGGATACCCATGCCTGCCAGGGGTATCGGGCTGCATGATGTTGTAGAGCCTCTTGGGTGATGCAACGTCGGAGTCCGCGTCAAGATCGGTTGGTCAGGTGTGGCAGCAGCCCGTGCGCGTACAGCGATCATCTTCACGGCCCTTCCGGTCGAATACGAGAAGGTCGAAGCCCATCTCACGAACGCACCGGCCACACTTGTGGCCGACGAGGCCGATCACGTCGTCTACACGCTGAACGGCCGGGTGCCCTGGCGGGTGTACCTCGCGAAGACCGGGGTCGGCAACACCACGACCGCCACGGTGGTGAGCCGCTGGCTCACCGAGGTGAAGCCCGAGGTCGCGTTCTTCGTCGGGATCGCCGCGGGCCGGAAGGACGCCGACCCCAGGGACGTCGTCGTCGCCGAGACCGTGTACGAGTACCAGCGGGGCAGGCAGTCCGCGGACGGCTTCCAGGCCCGCCCCAGGAGCTGGGAGCCGCCGGACGACGTCGTCCGCACCGCAGAGCGGGTGGCCCGCGGACTCAGCGCGCTGAGCACCTACAGGATCCACTTCAAACCGGTCGCGTCCGGCGACACCGTGATCGACTCCCCGGACGCCCCGGAGCACCGGATCATCCGGACCTTCTACGAGGACACGGCGGCCATCGAGACCGAGGGCGCCGGCTTCGCGAAGGCCGCCCAGAGCCAGGTCTCCAAGGGACTCCAGTGGCTCCTCATCCGGGGCATCAGCGACCTCGCGGACGGTGACAAGAAGCTCATGGAGGCGGCGAACGCCCAGGAGCACGCCGCGCTCAACGCGGCCGAGGTGGCCGTCCGCATACTCCGCGCGCTCGACATCGAGCCGTTCGCCCGGCCGGCCCGTACCCTCCCCACCCTCTCCCTTCGCCTGCCCTCGAAGGAGAGCAGGCCACCTGGCGAGCCCGAGCCCGAGGCGGCGTCCCGTCCGGTCCCGCCACCCCCGAAGGAACCGGCCGCCGGTGCCGGCCGGCGAAGACTGCTGTGGGCGATTCCGTCGGTCGCCGTGGTGACCACGCTCGCACTGATCGCCCTCCAGTCGTGCGGGAACGACGACACCGGCACCGAGCGCGGCAAGCCGCTGTCCGCCTCCGCCACGCTGCCGACGTGCGAGAAGGCGGACACCAGCCTGTACATAGCCGCCTCCGTCGACAAGTCGGAACCCCTGCGGAACGCGGCGAAGACCTACGGTCACCGGAGCAGCGACGGACGATGCGTGGAAGTCGTCGTCGAGGACAAGAACTCGGGCGAGGCCATGCGGGCGCTGACGCGGGGCTGGGGTGAGGACGACGGCAACGAGCCCGACGTATGGGCGCCGGCCGGGTCCTCGTGGCTCTCGATGGCCCGTGCCGATGCGAAGGGCGAGGCCAGGAACGTGTTCCCGAAGCAGGCGAAGTCGATCGTGAAGAGCCCGCTCACCGTCGCGATGCCGAAGCCGATGGCCGATGTCCTGGACTGGCCCGAGAACCAGTTCTCCTGGAAGGAACTGGCCGGCTGGTCGAGGAACGCCAAGGGCTTCTGGAGCCGGAAAGGCCGCGGAAAACCGGCGTGGGGCGACTTCAGGCTGGGGAAGACCAACCCCGCCTACTCCACCTCCGGACTCAACGCCACGATCGGCGCCTTCTACGCCGCGACCGGCACCATAGGCGAGCTGACCGAGGCGCGCCTCGACGACGCCGAGAACCGCGCGTTCGTCGAGAGCATCGAGCAGTCCACGGTCCACTACGGCGAGACCACGCTGACCTTCCTCACCAATCTCCGCCGGGCCGACGAGATCAGCCCGCAGAAGGCCATGTCGTACATCTCCGCCGTCACACTGGAGGAGAGCACCGTGGCGGCCTACAACGCGGGATACCCGTGCGGTGCGCTCAGCGGGGAGAAGGGCTGCGAGAAGACCACCGAACCGGACACGCCCCTGGTCTCCTTCTATCCGACGGACGGCATCCTCTACTCCGACCACCCCTACATCGAGCTGAACAGCATGAGCGAGGCGAAGAAACAGGTGGCGGAGGACTTCCTCGCCCATCTGCGGAGCCCTCGGACCTTCGACGAGGAGTTCGCTCGCTACGGTTTCCGCACCCACGACGGCGAGGTCCGCCAGGGCTCCCTGCTGCTGGACAAGGACAGCGGAGTCGTGCCCGACACGCGGCTCGACGCCCTGTCCACGCCCCAGGACGACGTCCTGCTGCACCTGCTGGACATCTGGCCCTCGCTGCGCCGGCACACCAACGTGCTCCTCGTCATCGACACCTCGGGGTCGATGAACGACGAGATACCCGGCACGGCAGACACGAAGCTGGCGCGGCTGAAGCAGGCGGAGGCCGAGCTGTTCGGCGAGTTCACGGGGTCGGACCGGGTCGGACTGTGGAAGTTCTCCGACGCGGAGGACCTGGGCGGCGACAAGGACTACAAGGAACTGGTACCGATCGGTCCCTACCACGAGAAGCTGGCCGGCGGCACGCGGCAGAAGCTGCTGTCCGAGAACTTCAAGGCCCTGGAGGCGGAGGGTGCGACCGGTCTCTACGACACCCTCGACGCCGCCACGGCCGCCATGCGCGCGGCCTACGACCCGAAGGCGATCAATGCGATCGTCCTGCTCACTGACGGGCGGAACGAGGACAACGGCAGCCTTTCGAAGGAAGTACTGCTGGAGCGCATACGGGACACCTCGCAATCCCAGGTGCGGATCTTCACCATCGCCTACGGCAACGAGGCAGACGAGCTGGATCTGAAGGGCAGGACCGTGCTCCAGGAGATCGCGGACGCCGGCAGCGGGCAGATGTACGACGCGCGCAAGGCCGAGACGATCGAGAAGGTGATCACCAGCGTGATCTCCAACTTCTGAAACCGGGGTCGGTGCACACTGGGCAGTGGGACGAGTGCCTGACTGCGGGGTGGTGCAGATGCAGAGCCGGTTCCGGAGCGATCCTCGGCTGACCGCGCGGATGACGGTCACGGTGTTTCTGCTCGGGTTGTTGTACGTGGTGTTCGTGGCCGCGTTGATCGCGCTGCTGAAGTCGTGGGTGCTGGTCGTGGTGATCGCGGCGGTGCTGCTGGGGGCGCAGTACTGGTTCTCGGACCGGGTCGCCCTGTACGCGATGCGCGGGCGGGTGGTGGAGCGGGAGGAGTATCCACTGCTGCACGGGGTCGTGGACCGGCTGTGTGCGGTGGCGGACGTGCCGAAGCCGCAGGTCGCGGTGGCGGACATGGAGATGCCGAACGCGTTCGCGACCGGGCGGAACGCCGACCACGCGGTCCTGTGTGTGACGACCGGGCTGCTCGGGCGGCTGGAGCCGGACGAGCTGGAGGGTGTGCTCGCGCACGAGCTGTCGCACGTGGCGCACCGCGATGTCGCCGTCATGACGGTCGCCTCGTTCCTCGGGGTGATCGCCGGACTCGTCGTTCGGTTCGCGTTCTACTCGCACATGTTCGGCGGGCGGCGGGACCAGAACACCGCCGTCGTGTTCAGCGCGGTCATGGGTGTCTCCGCCGCCGTGTACGTGCTGAGCTTCCTGCTGATCCGCGTGCTGTCCCGGTACCGGGAGCTGGCGGCCGACCGGGCGGGCGCCCTGCTCACCGGGCGGCCCTCGGCGCTCGCCTCCGCCCTCACCAAGGTCACCGGGGACATCGCACGGATCCCGACCCGCGACCTGCGCACCTCGCAGGCCTTCAACGCCTTCTACTTCACCCCCGCGCTCGGCGACCACCCGCATCTGGCCCGCTTTTTCGCCACCCATCCGCCGCTGGAGCAACGGCTCGACCAACTGGCCCGCATCTCGACAGAGTTGAGCGGGGCCTCCTCCATACCGAAATCCGGGGGATCCGGGGGATCCGGGGGATCCGGGGGATCCAGGGGATCCGGGGGATCCGGGGGATCCGGGAAGGCGGGCTGAGCGGGCATGGGGCTCCTGGACATCATCCTCGGCCGTACGAAGCCGGTCGCGCCCGACCTCGACCGTCTCTTCGCCCTGCCGTCGGCCGCGATCACCCTGGAGGCGGCCCTCTCCCTCACTCCGACCGGCACGGGCGCGGTGTGCTTCGCGACCGTGGAGGGCGCGGCCTTCGACGGCGTACGACAGGAGGTGCGAGCCCTGCTCGACGCGGACGCCGGGCGGACCGGGCCACCCGTGGGGATCGAGCGGGACGAGTACGGCTACTCGTGGCTGGTCTCGCGGCGGGAGCCGCAGGATCTGCCCGCCCTCGTGAGCGATCTGCACGCGGTCAACAGCGCCCTCGAGAGCGACGGGTTCGGGCCGCAACTGCTGTGCTCGGTGATCGGCTTCCGGGGAGACCGAGAGGGCCACGGTGAGGACGAGAGGGAGGGGAGGGACGAGGGCGGCGGCGGTGCGCGGCTCGGGATCGTCTATCTCTACAAGCGCGGGACCTTCTATCCGTTCGCGCCGCTACCGGGTGCGGGACGGCGGGACAACGCGCTGGAGCTGAGGGTCCGGGCCGCCCTCGGGGCCGATCTGCGGATAGAGCCCGAGCTGAGCCGGTGGTTCCCGATCTGGGGTGCCCCGGGGCTGTGACCGGCCCCGAGGCGCCCTGCTTCCGTTACCGGTTGCCGCTGCCGCGCTCCTGCCGACGTGTCTCGAAGGGCCGTTCGCGACGGTAACGGCGCTCCCACTTCGCCTGCTGGTCACGGCGGTCGCGGTACGCGCGGTAGGAGCCGGGCTGTGCCGAGCCGCCGCCCGCCGGAGAGCCGGACGAGGACGCCGCCGAGCCTCCACCCGTACGGCCGTAGCGGATGTACAGGTAGAGCAGGGCGACTGCGGCAAGCCACAGAACTTGGTTGGAGAAACCCAGGACGACCAGAACCGCGGTCGCCGAGAGGATCAAGGTGCCCATGACGGGACTCCTTGGGGCGTGGCGTCGGTGATGACTGGCAGAGTAGTCCCGGGGCCGGAAAGCGATGCCTCCCCTGCGGGGGTCCGGTGCTCGGCGACTCCGCTGCGCGTGTCCAGGATGCTGGTGGGAAGGGTGCGCGGGCATCCCATTTATACGGCAGCCTGGTCGCATGAGCTTTGACGGTCAGGAGTGGGAGGCGACTCGGGCGTGGGTCGCCAAGCAGTTGCCGGAAGGCCGCTCGGTGCTGAACTGGGCTGATCTACGGGGTGGTTGGACCTCCGAGATGCGGCGGCTGACGCTTGACGACGGGACGGGCCTCGTCCTGCGGTCGTTCGTGCGGCCGTTCTTCCGGCAGCACGCTCCCGGGCTGTTGAACCGTGAGGCCACGATCCTCACGGTGCTCGCGCCGTACGACGACATTCCCACGCCTCACCTCCACGCCGTCGACCCGACCGCCGAACTCACCGACCATCCCTCGCTTCTGATGTCGTTGCTGCGGGGGTCGGTCCGGGTGGAGGAGGACGCGGACCTGGAGGCGCGACTGGATCTGCTGGCCGGGCAGTTGGCCCGGATCCACGCGGTCGTACCGGCCACGTCGGAGGAACGGCCCCGTACATATCAGGCGTGGACCTCAGCCGAGCGGGTCCGCACGCCCGGCGGCCCGTTGTGGGAGCGGGCCGTGGACGTGATCCGGCGGGAGGCTCCGCCGTACGAAGGGTGCTTTCTGCACCGGGACTTCCATCCGGGGAACGTCCTGTTCACGGGTACAGGTGCGGGTGAGGGTGAGGGGGCGGGCGAGGGTCTGCGGATCAGCGGGGTCGTGGACTGGGTGGAGACCTCGTGGGGCCCCGCAGATCTCGATGTGGCCCACTGCTCGACCGCCGTGGCGCTCTTGTACGGGGCGGAGTACGGGCTCGGGTTCCGCGAGCGGTACGAGGCGCGGGACGGGCGTCGACTGGCCGCGGACCGAGCCCACTTGTACTGGCGGCTGCTGGACGCGCTCGCCTACGCGCCCGACGCGGAGAAGCTGGCGGTGCCCTGGCGGGAACTGGGGCGGACTGACCTGACGCCGGTGGTGCTGGGGGCGCGGCTGGAGGCGTATGTGGGCGGGTTGGTCGAGCGGTACGCGTAGTTCGGCCGACGGGGGGACGGGGGAGGGACGGGGGCGTCCGGCGCCTCGGCGGGCGCACACCGCCTGGACTCCCGGCCGACGGCCCGACGGGCCGGACGAGGACAGGACGAGGGCCGAACGCAAGCCCGACGCGGGCCGGACGCGGGCCAGACGCGGGCCGGAGGCGGGTTACGGGGTCGCCTGAGCGGCGGCACGGCATACGGCGGGCGGCGCGACACCCCCCCTCGTCCCCAGGTCTCCATGGCTCCCCGAGGGAGGCATGTCCTCGGGGCCGGCTCCCGGCGCGTCCGATTGTCAGTGGGGCCAGGGAGGATGTGGTCGAGGACTTTCGGGCCGGGGGCGGAGGCAGCGGGATGGGCGACGGACAGCGGTATGTCGGGGTGGCCGAGCGGCGGGCGCGGCTGGGGCTGCGGCAGAGATTGGCCGGATCCGTGCGGGCGGCCGGGCCGGAGGAGGTGGCCGGCTCGCTGGTCGCACTGCACGGCTCGGATCCCTCCACGGTGTATCTGGCGGTGGGCGCACGGCTCGTCGACCCGGCGCGCACGGTGGCCGAGACCGAGCGGGCCCTGTACGCGGACCGGACGCTGGTCCGGATGCACGGCATGCGGCACACCGTGTTCGTGTTCCCGACGGGTCTGACCGCCGTGGTGCACGCCTCGACCGGCATCACGGTCGCCGCCAAGGAGCGGACCGCGCTGCTGAAGCAGATGGCGGCGGCCGGCGCCCCGGACGCGGCCTGGCTGAAGGAGGTCGAGGAGTCGACACTGGCCGCGCTGGCCCGCCGTGGCCAGGCGACCGCGTCCGAACTCGCCGAGGACGAACCGCGGTTGCGGACGCGGTTCGTGTACGCGGCGGGAAAGAGCTACGAGGGCATGCACACCGTCTCGACCCGGCTGCTCAAGGTGCTGGGAGTGGAAGGCAGGGTCGTACGGGGACGGCCGCTCGGTTCCTGGACGTCCAGTCAGTTCCGCTGGGCCCTGACCCCCGCGCACCGCGAACTGGACGTGGCCGAGGCCCAGGCGGACCTGCTCGAACAGTGGCTCGCGGTGTGCGGTCCGGCGACCGAGGCCGACCTCAAGTGGTGGACGGGGTGGCGGGTCACGGAGGTCCGCCGGGCGCTGACGGCGATCGGGGCGCGGGCCGTGGCGTTGGACGAGGGCACGGGCTATGTGACGGCCGACGACGAGGCGCCCGTCGCCGATCCCGCCGAGCCCTGGGCCGCGCTCCTTCCCGCGCTCGACCCGAGCGCCATGGGCTGGCAGCAACGCGATTGGTACCTCGCCCCTGAACTCCGGCCCGCCCTCTTCGACTACAGCGGCAACGTCGGGCCGACGGTGTGGTGGAACGGCCGTGTGATCGGGGGCTGGGCCCAGCGGGCCGACGGGGAGATCGTGTGGCGGGTGCTGGACGCGGAGGGGGTGGGGCGGGAGGCCGAGTCAGCGATCCGTGCGGAGGCTGAGCGGTTGCGGGAGTGGGTGGGCGCCACCAGGGTCACACCGCGCTTCCGGACCCCGCTGGAGAAGGAGTTGGCGTCGGCGTGAGTTCCGCGCCAGGGCTCGGCGGTCTGGGTTCATCGGCGGGTGCGGGTGGCGGGGACTTCTCGCGCAGTTCCCCGCACCCCTGAGAAGCAGGGGCTACGCCCCTTGCTTTTCGCCCCGCAGGGCCGAGTCTTGAAGGCGCGGGGAACTGCGCGACCAGCCCCCACCGCCCGCGGAAGGACAACGGCCCTCGGAACCCTCGTGCCGGGCGCCCGAAGACAGCAGGCACCCGGCACCACCGGCTCACCCGGAGGGACACTCCTTCCAGGCCAGGTGGTAGATCGTGCTGATGTCACCGTCCGTGGAGTCCATGGTCATGAAGCTCGTGCTGTTCGCCGGCGACGACCCCCGGTTGACGCGCAGCTCCGTGTTGATGTTGAAGTTGCGCTCGACTCCACAGGGCGCCCAGACCAGTTGGGCCCAGTCGGTCTCGTCGGTTGCCTGCCAGTTGTCCTCGTAGGGGCCGTTGAACGTGTGGGTCCTGGAGGCCGTGTCCGGGGAGCCCTGGAAGTAGTACGAGGCCTTCTCGACGCCGCTCGCACCGCGCTGGAGGGAGGCGAAGCCCCGGTAGTCGACGCTGGCGATGGCGTAGGTGAAGCCGCCCGGCACATGGACGATCAGGTTGAGCTGGCAGTTCTTGCGGAACGCGGTGGACGGGGCGCCGCCGCCGACCTGGGCGAGGTAGTCGCTGTACGTCACCGTGAACGCGGTGTTGTCCGGCGAGACGGCGACCGCGGCCGTGCCCTGCGGACAGCCGGAGCCGTTCACCGTGGCGACCTTGATGATGATCTTGTCCGGCGGCGGGTCGACGAACGGGGATTCGGCCTGCGCGGGCAGCGCGGAGGCGAAGAGGGCGGCCACGGCGCCACCCAGGAGGAGACCACGAACCATGGGGGGTTCTCCCATCAGAGACATGCACATGTCAATAGACATGCACGAGGACCCCGCGGCCTGTGAAAGAGCTGTGAAGACCGAGGGGCGACCGCATCGTATGGACCCGGGGCGGGCACGGCTAGAGCGATCTCCGGCCAACCCTGGCGGCCGGAGATCACCCCCCTCACCCCTCGACGCCACCGCCGCCACCGACGCCACCGACGCCACCGACGCCACCGACGCCACCGACGCCACCGACGCGAGACCCTCGACGCACCGGTGCCGCCCGACTCCCGAGGAGTGGACGGCACCGGAAGAGTCGACCGGGCGGTGTCAGCGGGTGTAGCGCATCAGCGCCCGGACCATGTGGCACGTGGTGTCCGACGGCGGATGCACACCGATGATCTCCGCCGTGCTCCGGATCGTCTCGTTGCGTGCCTGGTTCGGCATGTGGACACCGGAGTCGAGCAGGGCGATCGCGAGGCGCATGGCCTTCAGGCGCCGGTTGTGCGTGATGTACCACTCACGCGGACGGCCCGGCGGCAGGGTGTGCTTCACCACCGGGGCGTAGGGCAGGTCGAGCAGGACGGGACGCTGAGCGGTGGACTGGGTGGGCAGCGGCTTCGACTTCAGTGCGGCAGCGGGCACGGACATCCTCCTGTCGCGGTCTGGGCGCCGCCGGAAATCCCCCGTCGGCAACCCTCGAACACTGCTTCTATTTTACTACCCCCCACTGACAATCGCCCCTGGCCAGACGGCATTTCGGGGGCTCTGTGACACGGGTGCAACACGGGTCCCCGGGACGCTCCCGCTAACGTTGGCCGCATGGAGATCTGGATCAATCCGGCCTGTTCCAAGTGCCGTAGCGCGCTCAGTCTGCTCGACGCCGAGGGCGCCGACTACACCGTCCGCCGTTACCTGGAGGACGTCCCGAGCGAGGACGAGATCCGGGACGTACTGGACCGGCTAGGACTCGAACCGTGGGACATCACCCGCACTCAGGAGGCCGCCGCCAAGGAACTCGGTCTCAAGGGGTGGGCCCGCGACGCCGACACTCGAGACCGGTGGATCAAGGCGCTCGCCGAGCACCCGAAGCTCATCCAGCGGCCGATCATCACCGCGGACGACGGCTCGGCGGTGGTGGGCCGCACGGACGAGGCCGTACGGGACGCGCTGTCCCGGTAGCGGATGGCACGCGGAGCACCGCTCCGGAAGCGGGCGGTACGGGTCGACAGTTCCGCGATGACCCGGCGACGCGGGTAGCACCCGATCGAATCGGTGAGGTGAGGAGATCGGCCGCCGCCCGGGCAGCCGTACCGCCGTTCGGCTCCGCCGCTCTCCTCGGAGGGCGGCGGAGCCGACGCACGTTGGGCGCCGACGGGCCACGCGCCCGGTTCAACCGCATCGCATACGAGCCGTCGAGCCGTCGGGCCGTCCCGCGCCGTCGCCTCACAGCGGGGGAACGGCCGGTGTGAACAGCGCGTGCGCACACTCGATGGACGTGAGTCGCGCCACAGAGACACCAGGTAACACGGGGTTCACATTCGAGCAATGACCGGGAAATCGCACGTTGACAGGCTGCCGGGCATCAACGCGGCGTTTCAGTGCCGCAGCGCCGCAGCACCCGCACATGCGCCTAGTGACCCACCCCGAAGGATGTGTCCCGTGACCTTCAAGGCTGAGTACATCTGGATCGACGGCACCGAGCCGACGGCCAAGCTCCGCTCCAAGACCAAGATCATCGTGGGTGAGCCCGCCGGTCTGGACGCGCTGCCGATCTGGGGCTTCGACGGGTCCTCCACGAACCAGGCCGAGGGGCACTCCTCGGACCGCGTGCTCCAGCCGGTCTTCACCTGCCCGGACCCGATCCGCGGCGGCGACGACGTCCTCGTGCTCTGCGAGGTCCTCAACATCGACATGACGCCGCACGAGTCCAACACCCGTGCCGCGCTGCGTGAGGTCGCCGAGAAGTTCGCCGCGCAGGAGCCGATCTTCGGCATCGAGCAGGAGTACACGTTCTTCCAGGACGGCACGCCGCTCGGCTTCCCCAAGGGCGGCTTCCCGGCCCCCCAGGGCGGCTACTACTGCGGTGTCGGCGCCGACGAGATCTTCGGCCGTGACATCGTCGAGGCCCACCTGGAGAACTGCCTGGCCGCCGGTCTCGGCATCTCCGGCATCAACGCCGAGGTCATGCCCGGCCAGTGGGAGTTCCAGGTCGGCCCGCTCGCGCCGCTGGAGGTCGCCGACCAGCTGTGGGTGGCCCGCTGGCTGCTCTACCGCACCGCCGAGGACTTCGACGTCGCCGCCACCCTCGACCCCAAGCCGGCCAAGGGTGACTGGAACGGCGCGGGCGCGCACACCAACTTCTCCACGAAGGCGATGCGCGAGGGCTACGACGCGATCATCACCGCGTGCGAGTCGCTGGGCGAGGGCTCGAAGCCGCTCGACCACGTCAAGAACTACGGCGCCGGCATCGACGACCGTCTGACGGGCCTGCACGAGACCGCCCCGTGGAACGAGTACTCCTACGGTGTCTCCAACCGTGGCGCCTCGGTCCGTATCCCGTGGCAGGTCGAGAAGGACGGCAAGGGCTACATCGAGGACCGCCGCCCGAACGCCAACGTCGACCCGTACGTCGTGACGCGGCTGATCGTCGACACCTGCTGCACCGCTCTGGACAAGGCCGGCCAGGTCTGATCCACCCGGGCCTTCGGAGCCCGAGCTTCCGAGAGGGCGTCCACCAATTCCGGTGGGCGTCCTCCGGCGTTGTCGGTGGGGCCTGTCATGGTGGGGGCATGAAGATCGACGGGGGCGACCCGAGAGAGATGAACACACTCGCCGTCAAGGTCGAGACGGAGAACCGGGAGACGCACGTCCGGATCTCCGCCGAGCGGCTGCGCGAGCTGGTGCGCCGGATCGGGGCGGACGGCGACCGTTTCCTGGTCGTGCAGCGGATACCGGACGTGCCGGACGTCTTCGTCCAGGTCTGGCACCAGCGGGAAGGCGACGGCAGCGGCGACGGGTCTGACGGGTCTGACGGGTCTGACGGGTCTGACGGCGAGTATCAACTGGAGTACCGGGAGGGCCGGGACCGGTTCTACGGGGCCGTCCTCACCGACCGGGAGCGGGTCGCCGAGGCGATGACCGGCTGGGCGCGGCGGGCGCCGGGCTGGGAGAGCGGCATCGACTGGACCTCCCTCGACCACGACGCCCCCGAGGAGGTACCGGAACTCCCCGAGGAGGTGCGGCACCAGGTCGAGGAGCGGGTACGGGAGCTGCTGCGCTGCGGTTACGACGACCGGGCCCGGTTGAGCGAGACCGCCGAGGAGTATCTCGTCGACGGCGCCCACCGGCCCGTCTCCCGCGCGCAGGCGCGACAGCTCGTCGACCGGCTGTGGGTGGAGCGGCTCGCCGAGCAGGAGACCTGGGACGGCATCACCGACCCCGAGCGCCTCACCCTCGCCTTCGAGGCGCTCCGGACGGTCCACGGCATCACGGCACGGGAGAACTTCACCTGCTGCCGCACCTGCGGTACGAGCGAGATAGGCGCCGAAAGAGCGCCGGGGGACCGGGGATTCGTCTACTTCCACTCGCAGTGCACGGAGGGCGCCGCCGCCGGGCACGGACTGATGCTGTTGTACGGCGGGTTCGACGGGTCCGCCGACTCCACGGCGGCGGTCGGGCACCAGGTCGTCGCGGCCCTCGCGGCACAGGGTCTGTCCACAGAGTGGGACGGCGATCCCTCCACCGCCATCACGGTCACCCCGCTGGACTGGCGCAAACGCCTGGTCGGATGAGGGCACGGCCCAGGTGCCCGGAGGTTCGAGAAGCGTCCGAGCAGTGAAAGGAGACTGCTGCGGTGGGCCGGTGTCTGCTTCAATGGGACGCATGGCCAGCCTCCAGAACCGACGCGCTACGGGTCGCCATGACCTGGAGCCCTTCTGGCCCTCCCGTCAGCACCACGACTTCGACCGGGTGTGTCGCCGCGTGATGAACGCGCCGGCCCTCTAAAGCCGCACACCCGGCCTTCGGTCGGCGCGAACGACGTACGTCCCTCGGCGGGTCCGACCACGAACTCGGTCGCCGAGGTCCTCCGGACGAACCTCTCGCGCGAAAGAGCTGACCTCTCATGGCACACACCGGTTCCCTCCCGACCGCCACCTCTCGCACCGCCACGCCCGGCTCCGCCCCTGCCGCCGTCCCCTCCCCCGGCACGTCCCCCCGGCACCGGCTGCGTGCCGTGGGCCGGGACGAGGTCGTCGACCAGCCGGGCTTCCTGCCGCCGGGTGCCACCTGGCTGCCCGCTCCCCAGCACACGCTGCCCACTCTGCCGGGCCGGCCGCCGATGGTCGGCTATCTGGTCCTCGTACCGGCCGATCAGCGACTCCCGGTGCCGCCCTTCGCGGTCGCCGCCGAGCAGGCGGCCGAGGAGGCCGGCTCCGGGGAGGCCGAAGCCGGGGACCGGTTGGTCCGTGTCGACACCGTGCGGCGCACCGCCGAGGTCGCCGGGCGACCGCTCGACCTCACCTACCTGGAGTTCGAACTCCTCGCCCACCTCGTCGCCCATCCCCACCGGGTCCACACCCGCGACCAGTTGGTCACCACCGTGTGGGGCTACGGGCACGTGGGCGACGGCCGGACCGTCGACGTCCACATCGCCCGGCTCCGCCGCAAGCTCGGCGCGGAGTTCCGCCAGACGATCCGGACGGTACGGCGGGTCGGCTACAAGTACACGCCGCCGCTCGGCCGTTGACCGTCGTCGCGCTCTCCTGAGAGCAGATCACGGTTCCGTACCGGCCGCCCTGCGGGCAGAGTCGTCGGCATGAGACTTCTGATGCTGGGTGGTACGGAGTTCGTGGGTCGCGCCGTCGTGGAGTCGGCGCTGGCCCGCGGCTGGGAGGTGACCGTCTTCCACCGGGGACGACACGAACCTCCGGCCGGGGTGCGGTCGTTGCTGGGCGACCGCACCGCACCGGACGGGCTCGCGGCACTCGTCGACGCCTCCACCACCGGCCCGACCACCGGCCCCGCCTCCGGCGGGCGCGGGTGGGATGTCGTCGTCGACACCTGGTCGGCGGCACCGCGAGCCGTCCGGGACACCGCGCGGCTGCTGGACGGTGTGGCCGAGCGGTATGTGTACGTGTCGAGTTGCTCGGTGTACGCCTGGCCGCCGACCGCCGGCTACGACGAGCGGGCGCCCCTGGTGGAGGGCGCCTCAGCCGACGCGGAGCAGACCGACTACGCCCTCGACAAGCGGGGTGGGGAGCTCGCCGCGGTCGAGTCGTTCGGCGCCGGCCGCTCCCTCCTCGTACGCTCCGGGCTGATCCTCGGGCCGTACGAGAACATCGGCCGTCTGCCCTGGTGGCTCAACCGTGTCGCCCGGGGCGGCCCCGTCCTGGCGCCGGGCCCACGGGACCTCCCCCTCCAGTACATCGACGTCCGCGATCTCGCCTCCTGGACGCTCGACGCGGTGGAACGGGAGTTGAGCGGTGCCTACAACCTGGCCGGGCCGCCGGGGACCACCACCATGGGTGAACTGCTGGAGACATGCGTACGGGTGACCGGTGGCGCGGCCGAACTCCGCTGGACCGCGCCGGAGTCGATCCTCGGCGCCGGGATCGAACCGTGGACGGGGCTGCCGGTGTGGGTGCCGGAGGGAAGCGACCTCCATGACGCGCTGCACCGGGCGGACGTGTCGCGGGCAGTACGGGACGGGCTCCGCTGCCGGGACGTGACGGAGACCGTACGTGACACCTGGGAGTGGCTGACGGACCTCGGCGGGGTCGCCCCGCGTCGACCGAACCGGCCGGTGGTGGGACTGGACCCGGCGGCGGAGGCGAAGGTGCTGGAGCTGTAGTCCCTCACCCGTCGGCGCGGGGCTGTCCCTCACCGGATCGTCGGCGCGGGCTGTAGTCCCTCTTCGGCGCGATCGCGCCCCGATCCGGACGAGCGGTGCCTGGGGACGACAATCGGCGTGGGGACGGCGGTTCTCGCGCATCCCGGCCAGGGCCGCCGAAACGGTGCCTTCCCGGACTCCGCCGGGGCCGTCACCACGCACACGCCGTAGGGGATCGACAACTCCCGGTGTTTCGTGGGGTGTTGAAACCAGTTTGTCCCACGAATCTCTCATCAATTCGTGAGTCGTCTGAACGCTCCTGGGACTCACCGCGTATCTGAGGGAGCCGCTTCACTCCTGTCGGGCGCCTCGATGCCCCGCAAGGAAGTCAGAGGAGTTCCATGGGACGCAACACAAGGAAACGACGTTCGCCGCTGGCCGTTCGGGCCATTGCCGCATCCGCGGCGCTCGCGGTCGCGGGCGGCGGCCTGGTCTGGGCGAACTTCTACGCCTCGGCCGGTGAGTCGAAGTCCAAGCAGAACAGCACGCTCGCCTCCGCACAGGTGGCCACCATCGACTGCCCGGATGTCGGCCAGCAGCTGACGAACGTGCCCGACAAGGCGCGCGCGAACGTCGCCAAGGAGCTGGCGCTGCTGGACCAGCAGATCACCGAGGCGTACAAGCGTCTCGCGGACACGCGCCAGGCCCAGGCGGGGGATGCCGGCTTCGTCGACAACGCCATCGTCGGCCCGCTCAAGTCCAAGCGGGTGGCCACCATCGACCGGATCGGCATCAACATCCGGAACGCGGGCGGCCAGGTTCCGCAGGGCATGGACCAGCTCGCCGCCTGCAAGGGCGTCGCAGACCCGAACCAGGCCAACGCCGGCGGTGGCCAGAACCAGGGCGGCAACGGCGGCGGCCAGAACCAGGGCGGCAACGGCGGTGGCCAGAACCAGGGCGGTGGCCAGGACGGCCAGAACCAGGGTGGCGGCGGTCAGAACCAGGGCGGCAACGGGGACGGTCAGAACCAGGGCGGTAACGGCCAGGGTGACAACGGTCCGGCCGCGGGCGACTTCGTCGACATCACCCAGGTCCAGCCGAACGGCGGCCCGAAGGGCGTCAACGGCAACGGTCTCGCCGCGAACGGCGACAGCGGTTCAACGGGTACCTTCACGACGAGCTGTGGCACCAACGGGAACGACAACCACAACTCGGACAACGTCATCGTGGCTCCTGGTGTCAGCAACGGTGCGCAGCACATGCACGACTACGTCGGCAACCAGGACAACGACGCGTTCACCAGCGACCAGGAGTTCCTCCAGGCCGACTCCAGCTGCCAGAACCAGGGCGACAAGTCCTCGTACTACTGGCCGGTGTTGCGTCTGCGGGACGGTACGGCCGAATTCGACGCGAACGCCCCCGGTGGCGGCCAGGACGGCAACATCGGCAAGATCCTCGAAGCCAGCGAGGCCCAGCTGAAGTTCGTCGGAAACAAGAAGAGCGATGTCGTGGCGATGCCGCAGGCCCTGCGCATCATCACCGGTGACGCCAAGGCCTTCACCAACGGCCTCAACAACGCCAACACAAACTGGAGCTGCACCGGCTTCGAGGACCGGCAGCTGACGGACAAGTACCCGATCTGTCCTCAGGGCAGCTCCGTCGTACGGACGTCCTTCTTCCAGAGCTGCTGGGACGGCCAGAACATCGACAGCGCCAACCACCGCACGCACGTGGCCTTCGTCCAGCAGGACGGCAGCTGCCCCAACGGTTTCCAGGCTATCCCCCAGCTCCAGGCGCGCCTGGTCTACGACGTCCCGGCCCCGCAGATCCAGAACGGACAGGTCGTTAACCCGTACGCGGTGGACGGCTTCCCGGACCAGCTGCACAAGGCCATCACCGACCACAACGACTTCATCAACTTCTTCGACGAGAACACGATGAACCAGGTGGTCGACTGCATCAACAGCGGCCAGGACTGCCAGTAGTACCCCATACCCAGGCGGTAGCGCCGAAGCAGTGACGAGGAAGCCGGCGGTGGGATCTCCCACCGCCGGCTTTCGTCTTCCCTCGTGCCCGGCCGCCGCGCTCAGCCGCCTCAGCCGTGGTGCTCAGCCGCTGTGGTTGCCGTTGTTATGACTCCCCCCGGGGTTCATGTGTTCGGACCCCTCCTGCATCTCGCCGCCGAGCGTGCCCTGCAGCCCACTGACCGTCTTCTTCTCGCCGACGGCGACCCACTTGCGGCCGACGAGGTAGTAGCCGCCGTAGTCCTTGGCGCCGGCGAGCCATTCCGCCTGGCCCCGGTCGGTGGCGAAGGTCGCGAGGACGAACCTGCCGTCGAAGTCGCCGTCCTTGTTCGTGCACAGGGCCTGCCGGATCGTGTCCGCGTCCGTCTGCATGTCCGGTTTGCAGCCCACCTCTCCGGCGATGTGCTCCAGCGTCCCCGTCGCCGTCTTGGGAACCGCCTCGGCCTCGTCGGCCGAGCCGCAGCCGGACAGCACCAGCAGGGCGGCGGCCGCACCGGCCGCACTCATGGCGAGCCTGCGCACCGCAAGCCTCTCGTGCGTCATTTTCATCCGTCGTACCTCCGGTCCATTCCGGCGAAACGAACTCGCCGACTCCGTGCGCACCGTTGAGCACAGGCGTCCGTCCGGCTAGCGTGCCGCATCTGCCGACACAGGGGGCACACAGTCATGAACTCTCCGTCGCGACGCTCGGTGCTGGGCTCGGCCGGTGCCATCGGCCTCGGGACCACCCTGGGACTGACGGTCCCGGTCCACGCCGCTGAGAGCCCCGGCCAGGGCCCTGCCTTCGATACGGCTCCGGCAAGCGCAGCACTCAATCGGCTGCTGCCCGGACACGCCGACCAGTTCCGGCTGACCCTCGTCAGGAAGCAGGGTACGACCGACCGCTTCCGGGTCACCGGCACCACCGGGCGCATCGAGGTGCGGGCCACCACACCGGCCACCCTTCTCATGGGGGTCCACTGGTACCTCAAGTACGTCTGCGGGGCGCACCTTGCCTGGAACGGCGGCCAGCTGGACCTGCCGAGGCGGCTGCCCGCGCCCGCACGGCCCCTGGAGAGATCCACGGCCCTCCCCCACCGCTTCGCCCTCAACGACACCAACGACGGCTACACCGCCCCGTACGCCAACTGGCCGTACTGGGAACACCAGATCGACCTCCTGGCGGCGCACGGCTGCAACGAGGTGCTGGTCATCGCGGGCATGGAGGCCGTCTACCACCGGCTGCTGAAGGACTTCGGCTACTCCGACGCCGAGTCCCGCGCCTGGCTCCCCGCCCCCTCGCACCAGCCCTGGTGGCTGCTGCAGAACCTCTCCGGCTACGGCGGCCCGCTCTCCCCCGAGCTGATCGCCCGCCGGGCCGCCCTCGGCCGACGGATCGCCGACCGGCTCCGCGAGCTGGGCATGTCCCCGGTGCTGCCCGGCTACTACGGTCATGTCCCCAAGGAGTTCGTGGAGCGCAACGGCGGTGACGCCCGTGTCGTCCCGCAGGGCATCTGGCACGGCTTCGAGCGCCCCGACTGGCTCGACCCGCGCACCGACTCCTTCGCGCGGGTGGCCGCCTCGTTCTACGGCCACCTCAAGGACGTGTACGGCGAGGCGGCCCACTTCAAGATGGACCTCCTCCACGAGGGCGGCACTGCGGGCGACGTGCCCGTCCCGGACGCGGCCCAGGGCGTGGAACGCGCCCTCCAGGCGGCCCACCCGGGGGCGACCTGGGTGATCCTCGGCTGGCAGGAGAACCCCCTGCCCGAACTCCTCGACGCCATCGACCGGTCGAAGATGCTGATCGTCGACGGTGTCTCCGACCGCTACGCGAGCGTCACCGACCGCGAACGCGACTGGGGCGGCACCCCGTACTGCTTCGGCACGATCCCCAACTTCGGCGGCCGTACGACGATCGGGGCCCGCACCCACATCTGGGACGACAAGTTCTTCGCCTGGCGGGACAAGGCGAACAGCGCGCTCGTCGGCACGGCGTTCATGCCGGAGGCCACCGACCGCGACCCGGCGGCCTTCGAGCTCTTCTCCGAACTGGCCTGGACACCGGGGAGGCCGGACCGGGCCGCCTGGTTCTCCTCGTACGCCGACTTCCGCTACGGCGGCCGTGACGACTCCGCCCGCCGGGCCTGGCGGGCGCTGCACGACACGGCCTACCAGCAGCGGGCGGTGGAGCGCAGCGACCCGCACGACTCGCTCTT
Organism: Streptomyces sp. NPDC012510; assembly: GCF_042955065.1. Classification (NCBI taxonomy): domain Bacteria; kingdom Bacillati; phylum Actinomycetota; class Actinomycetes; order Kitasatosporales; family Streptomycetaceae; genus Streptomyces; species Streptomyces sp. NPDC012510. The sequence continues at coordinate 30,076 of NZ_JBIBEN010000017.1, read as the reverse complement.
CTGCGCCCGCCCCGACCTCGCCGCGGACCGGGCCGCCGAGTACGCGCCGAGGACACTGACGTACGACCCGGGCCGCTTCGACGCCGCCCTCGCCGGGCTGCTGGGCGTGGCGGGCGGTCGGCGTGGCAACGCGGCGTACCGGTACGACGTGGTGGACGTGGCGCGGCAGGCGCTCGCGCACCGCGGCCGTCAGTATCTGCCGCAGTTGCGGGAGGCCTACCGGCGCAAGGACCTTCAGACCTTTCGCGCCCTGTCCACGCTCTGGCTGCGGCTGATGCGGCTGTCCGACGAGGTCACGGGCGCCGACCCGGCCTTCCTGCTGGGCCCGTGGGTGAACGACGCCCGGCTGATGGCCACGAACGACGCCGAGCGGGCCGAGTTCGAACGGACGGCGAAGGTCCTGATCACGGTGTGGGGTGGGCGGGCGACCTCGGACACGGGAAACCTGCACGAGTACGGCAACCGCGAGTGGAACGGTCTCATGGCCGACTTCTACGTCCCGCGCTGGCAGAAATGGCTCGACACCCTTCAGGACGCGCTCTCCACGGGGACCGCTCCGGCCGCCGTGGACTGGTTCGCGTTCGAGGAGCCGTGGACGCGGGAGCGCAAGGACTATCCGCTGCGACCGGTGGGTGACGCGTACGCGCTGGCCCGGCGGGTGCGCGAGGTGCTGGCGCGAGCGCCGTACCAGGGGACGCTGACCGTCACCGCCGAGCCGCCGGTGTTGCCGCCCGGTGGGAGCGCGCGGGTCTCGGCCGGGTTCCGGAACGTCAACGGATTGCGGGCGACGGGGCGGGTGGACTTCGCGCTCACCGGGTTCGCCGGGACGGTGGAGCCGGAGGGGCCGACATCGTTGGCGAGCGTGCCCGCGGCGGGGACGGGGACGGTGCGCTGGCGCGCGGACGCGCCGGACGCGCCGCTCGACCGGCCGTTGCGGCCGCTGCCGTACACGATCACCGTCCAGTACGGTCCGCGGGGCGAGGAGCGGGTGAGCAGCCGGTTCGACGGGACGCTGTTCGAGGCGGGGGCACTGGACGCGGGGTGGCGTACGTACACCAACAACGGGGCGGTCTTCGGGCAGTTGGGGGAACGGTTCGCCATCGACGGGGGCGGGACGGACCTGTGGCGCGGGACGTCCGAGTTCGGCACGGTCTACCGGCCGGGGGCGCTGGGGGTCGGTACGTCCGTCGTCCTTCGGGTCGACTCGCAGGCGGTGACGGGGAACTGGGCGCGGGCGGGGATCGTGGTGCGGAACCGTCTCGGTACGGCTGGGGCGGCGGGGTTCCTGAATCTGGCGGTCACTCCGGCGAACGGGGTGGTGTTGTCGTACGACAGCGGCGGGGACGGGACGCTCGACATGTATCGGCGGATCACGGGGATCAAGGCGCCGGTGTTGTTGCGGCTGACTCGGACGGCCGCCGGTTCTTACACGGGGGAGTGCTCCACGGATGAGGGTGGGAGCTGGCGGGTGGTGGCTTCGGTGAGTGTGCCGGGGGCGGCGTCGGGGGCGCAGGATGTGGGGATGTTCATGAGTGCGACGAACGGGGGGAGTGGGGCTCGGGGGACGGTCGAGTTCAGTGGGTGGTCGCTCACGTAGCGGCCTCCTCGCCCCCGCCGCCCCTACCCACCCCGTCCCCAGGGGCGCTGCCCCTTCGACCCCGAGTGGTTTGTTCTTCGGGTGCGGGTGGGTGGGGGCTGGTCGCGCAGTTCCCCGCGCCCCTGAATCATGGGGCGCCACCATCCGGCCATTCGCTCGTTTTGTTGAATGTGCAGTCACAGGATGTCGCCCCCCGTCCCCCATCCCCCCGCACCGCTCAGGAATCGGTCGTGGACGTCGAGACGGCGGAGGCCGCGCTCGTCGAGCACTACCCGCGTCTGGTGCGGCTCGCCTATCTGACGTTGCCACCGGGTCTCGGCCGGAACCGCCGTGTGCTGACGGCGCACGCGCTGACGCAGCGGGCGTTGCCCAGGGGACGTAGATCGGCGTCACCGATCCCGGCGCAGGCGACGGCGGCGGGCCGGGAGCGCAGTCCCGGGTACGCCTATGTGCGGCTCCAGGTGATCCGTACGGCCCTGGAGGCGGGTCACCCGCTGCGTCGCTGGGCCTTGCCGAAGCTCTCCCAGCTGCCGCCGCTGCTGCCACGGGTGTGGGGCCTGCGCCTCTCGCCGCGCTCGGGCGGCGCCGACGAACTCGCGCTGGACCAGCGGCTGTCGGCGCTCACCTGCCCGGCCCGCGCCGCCTATGTCCTGCGGGGCCTGGAGAAGCTCCCCGACCCGGCGATCAGGGCACTGCTCGACGAGGCCGGTGTCGACGACCCGACGGCGGCGCTGAAGGAGGCCGGCTCCGTCCCGCCGCAGCAGTACCCGCTCCTCGCCTCCCCCGAGTACGACCCCTGCTCCCTGCACGCCCGCCCCACGGATCTGATGCGCCGCCGTCAGCACACGAGGGCCGCACTGGCCGCCACGGCCGCCGTCGTCGTGTGCGGCGCGCTCCTCGGTCTGCCCGGGGAGGCGTGGGGGCCCGACGGCGCGGCGGCGCCCCCGTACGCGCGCAACCCGGCGGCGCAGGCCGCCCTCGATCCCGCCGAGCTGACGACGGCGGCGGCCACCGCGTGGCAGGCGACGGGACGGACCGACTTCGCCACCTGGCCGGCGCGCGGCGGCCTCACCGGCGACCAGGCACTGCTGCGGCGCGCCCTCGCGGTGTGGGCCCGCCCGGGCGAGTCCGTCCAGGTGGCGGTCACCCTCGGCACCCAGGCCGGCCCTCCGCCGGGCCCGCCGCAACTGCTGTACGCGGGCAGGGTCGACCACCTCAACGTCGTCCTGCTGTTCGACGGTCTGCGCATCGCCCGCTACGCCGAGCCCCTGGACGACCCGGGTACGGCCGCCCTCGACCTGACCCGGGTCGACGGGGCGACCGGCGCCGGTGCGAGCGCCCTGGTACTGGGGCGGGCCGACGGCAACGTCCGCTATCTGACGGCGCCCTGGGTGCGCGAGGCGGCCGTACGGGATCTGGCCGAGCCCGACGCCGAGGCGCGGACGCTGGCGCTGTCGGAGGACGGGGTCACGTCACCGTTCGCCAGCCCGGCGGTGCGTTCCGGGAAGTGCCGGTCGTGGGACGTGCTGCACCTGACCGACGCGAGGGGAGGGACGTGGTCGCTGACCGACCTGGCGGAGGTGACGCCCGCCCATCTCACCGTCGGCCGCCCGTCGACCGGGCGTGGCCGTGACGCGTCCGCCGCCCCCGCGACCTGGTCGCCGTTCGCCTGCTCGCTGGCCGCCGTCCGCTCGCAGGGGGTGCGGACCGTGAACGCCTGGCAGTTCGCCCGTCAGCCGCTCCCCGACGGCAGTGGCACGGCCGACTGGGTGTGCACCCGTACCGAGACGTGGCGAGGCGTGGGGACCCGGGCGATGACCCAGTTCGACACCGCGTCCGGCGCGTATGTCACGGCGGCCGCCGACGAGGTCCCCGCCTGCGGCCCCGCCGACCCCCATGTGCTGGCCGTCGCGCCGTGGAAGTCCGCGACCGGCGAGTCCTACCTCCTCGCCGCCGGAAGCAAGGACACCGTCTCCGTCGAACTGAGCGGCGGGGCGAGCGGCTCGGCTCCGGGCAATCTCCTCGCCGTACCGGCCGAGGAGGGTGCGCAGGCGGAGTTGAAGGGCACGCTGGCGAACGGCCGGGAGATCGAGGCACTGCGGTCGACACTCCGGTCGCCGTGATGAGGCACCGGGTCGGGCGCCGCCCCGGTCGCCGTGATGAGGCACCGGGTCGGCGCCGCTCGACTCGTCCGAACACGCATACGCGATCCAGCCCCTCGCAGGCTGGAATCAATCGGTAAGGTGTTCGCATGCGAACCGGTGCGCGCCGCAGGATGGGTGTGGAGGAGCGGCGGCAGCAGTTGATCGGGGTCGCCCTGGAACTGTTCAGCCGGCGCTCGCCCGACGAGGTCTCCCTCGACGAGATAGCGTCGGCGGCGGGCATCTCACGCCCGCTGGTCTACCACTACTTCCCGGGCAAACTCAGCCTGTACGAGGCGGCGTTGAAGCAAGCCTCCGACGATCTCGCGAACCGTTTCGTCGAGTCCCGCGAGGGTCCTCTGGGCGCCCGGCTGCTCCGGATGACACACCGCTTCTTCGACTTCGTGGACGAACACGGTCCCGGTTTCTCCGAACTGATGGGGGGCGGCCCGGCTGTCGGCTCGTCCCGGACCAACGCCCTCGTCGAGGGCGTACGCCAGGCCGCCTATGTCCAGATCCTTTCGCACCTCGACGTCGACACCGCGCCCGCCCGTCTGGAACTGGTCATCCGCTCCTGGATCTCCCTCGCCGAGTCCACCGCCCTGCTGTGGCTGGACGGCCGCCGCATCCCCCGGGACGAGCTGGAACTCCAACTCGTCCATGACTTCGCGGCCCTGACGGCGGTGAGCGCGGCGCAGGACGCGGACATGGCGGCCCTGTTCCGCAAGATGCTCGCCGACGAGCCCCGGGAGGGCCCGTTCAGCGATCTGGTAGGGCACCTGGTGAGCCTGGCCGACGCCTAGAGACGATCGCCGGCAGTTCGCGGCCCCCTCGGTCCTAGATCTCGAACTTCCGGTATGAGGGGTCGAGGTCCCGCACCTCCGCCGACGCGTGGAAGGTGAGCCCCTCCCCCACCTTCACATGCTCCCGCAGCAGCCCGAGGACGTTCTCCGTCAGCGTCGCCTTCGTCTCGTCGGTCCGTCCCGCGAGCAGTCCCAGCGTGACGTGCACGATCGCGTGGCCGGTCGCCTCGGGGCCGACCGTCGTGTCCTCGGTGGCCCGGAACTGCGTCTTGCACGCCTCCGGCTTCGCGGCGGCCGTCCGCACGACCTCCTCGTGCAGGGCCTTGGCGAACGCCGGCCGGTCGAACCCCTCGGTGAGTACGGCGGAGTGGTCCACGGTGATCTGCGGCATGGGGCGCCCCTCTTCGGCAAGGTCGACAACGGCAAGGTCGACAACGGCAAGCAACCAGGTCAGCCTAGCCGCAGGCCCGAAGTGCGAGCATCGCGATGTCGTCCTCACGGTCCCTGCCGAAGCAGTGCAGCAGGGTGTCGCAGAGGGCGACCGTGCCGAGCGGGGCGTCGGCGGCGGCCGTGCGCAGATGCTCCAGCGAGAGGGAGAGGTCGATGCCCCGGGTCTCCACGAGCCCGTCCGTGACCATGAGGAGCCGGTCGGTCGGCCACAGCACCGTCTGCGTGGGCTCGGGCCGTTCGAGGCCCAGTCCCAGCAGCGGCCCGGCGGCCTTCACATACGCGGCCTCGCCCGACTCACGGACGATCAGCGGCGGGATGTGGCCCGCGTTGGCGACCCGTACGCGCCCGCTGTCCGGCTCGACGAGGGCGAGGCAGACGGTGGCGGTGACATCGGGGTGGTAGTGCTGGAGCATCCGGTCGAGGCGATGGGCCAGCGCCGCGGGGTCGGACTGTTCCACGCAGTAGGCGCGTAGGGCGTGCCGGATCTCGACCATCACCGTGGCCGCTTCCAGCGAGTGTCCGACGACGTCGCCGACGGCGGTGAGGACACCGCCGGGGGTGGACAGCGCCGCGTAGAAGTCGCCGCCGATCTCGGTCTGGCGGGAGGCGGGAACGTATCGGACGACGACTTCGAGGCCGGGGAACTCGGGTACCCGCTGGGGCAGGAAGCTGTGCTGGAGGGTGAGCGCCACATGGCGTTCGACCTGGTACATGAGCAGGGGCTGCGCGGCCAGGGCGGTGGCCTGGGCGAGGCGGGCGACCAGCCCCGCGGTGTCGGACGCCGCGACGCGGGAGCCGTCCACGGGCGTGGCGACGCAGACGGGCGTGCCGCTCTCGGTACGGGCCAGGACCAGGCGGGCGTCGTCGGTGACGCCGGGCCGGAAGAACCCGGCCGGCCACAGGGGCGCGGGCACGACGGTGTCGTGCGGTCCGGGATCACCGTCCGTGATGCGGCGCAGGAGCCGGGCCACGGCCTCGTGCGCGCCGGTGTCGGGGAGGGTGGTGCGCGCCCTGGCCCCGGAGGTGCCTCTGTAGAGGTGGCCGTCCTCGCCGAGGACGAACACGGCGGCGGGCGACCTGGTGAGCCGGGCCGCGCCGTCGGCGGCGGCCCCGGCCAGTTCCTCCAGGGTGCGGGCGGCCTGGACGTCGACGATGGTCTCGGACAGCAGGGTGAGCCGTCGTACGAGGGCCTCGGCGCCGTTGCGCACCCGGGCGCCGCGCACGGCGGCGCGGACGACCGCCTGGATCTCCTCCGGTTCGGCGGGGACGGTCAGATAGGCCTCGCCGCCCGCGTCGAGGCCGCGGCAGCGGTCGATGGGGGCGACGGCGGCGGCGGAGAAGTGGACGACGGGCAGGGCGGCCATCGGGGGCTGGGACTTGAGGCGGCGGCAGAGTTCGAAGCCGCTCATGTCGGGCAGACCGACATCGACGAGGGCTACATCGGGCAGGACACCCGAGCGGAGCCGCAGGTCGAGTTCGGCGAGGGCCTCGCCGGCGCTGGCGACGGGGACGACGCTGTGCCCGGCCCGACGCAGCACCGCGCCCATGGCGTAGCGACTGGCGGCCGCGTCGTCGACCACCAGAACCGTGCTGCTTGCTTCGTCGGCCATGGGACTCAAGAGGACTCACTCGGCGCTCAGACGGTGCGGGCCGTCCTGCCCGCACCATCCAAGCTAGCGCCCTACCGGTCGGATCGTGCGAATACTGCGACGGTCCGCCCCGGAACGACGAACGTCCCCGATTCCGCTTCGTAGGAGGAGTCCCGGACGGTAGAGTCCGCGCCCTCGGCCTGCACCGGGTGCAGTGCGTAGGCCGTTCCGGCGAGGTCCGTCACCGACTGCTGCCTCCTCCCGGGGGTCGCGTTGAAGACGACGACCAGGTCACCGAGCTCCATGGTGATCACACCGGGTGTCTCGTCCGTACCGGACAGCGGGAAGGACAGTTCCGACTGCACCCGCGCCGCCGTGCCGAGGGAGAACACGTCCTCCGTCGTACGGATCCGCAACAGGTCCCGGTACGCGGCCGAGGCCCCGTCGATCTGCTCGCAGCCCACCCCGACCGAGGTCAACAGGGGCTTGGCGTAGGGCCACTTGGACTGGTTGTCGGCCGCGACCGGCAGTCCGCGCCCGAAACCGTTGCCGTCCCGGCAGTCCCAGTGGATCGCGTTGAACCAGTCGCCGCTGTCGTAGGAGTTCCGGTCGAGCGACTTGGAGCGCAGCAGGTCGGTGCCCGCCTGGGAGAGCGCCGGGCCCTGCGAGAGGGCGGCCGTCGCCAGGGCGAGGACCTGCATCCGGGCCCGGTCGTCCGCGCTCGTGGACTTGGGCAGCTTGAAGGCCAGGGCGTCGAACAGTGACTCGTTGTCGTGCGCGTCGACGTAGGCGAGGGCGTCGCCGGGTGTGTCCGCGTATCCGGCGGCGGCCCCGTTGTAGTCGACCTCGGAGCCCTTGACCTCCCTGCCGCTGCTGTCGGTGAACCGGTAGTGCGCGAGGCTGCCGGTCAGTCCGACCTTGATGAGGTCCTGGTAGTGCAGCAGGCGGGCCTTCTGCTCGGCCGGAGTTCCGTTGCCCTGCGCGGAGTTGGGGTCGGTGAAAAGGCCGGAGGCGAAGCCCTGGACGCCCGGGTCCTCGTCGAACGGGCCGCCGCCGCGCACGGCGTCTCGGGCCCGGTCGGAGAAGGTCGCGACGCCCGTCCCGGCCATGTTCTTCTGCGTGGCCTGCTCGAAGCGGGCGCCGTCGGCGACCTCGCCGAAGTTCCAGCCCTCCCCGTACAGGATGATCCTCTTCCCGTCGACGCCGTCCTTCCTGAGCGTCAGCGCGTCGAGGGCCTTGCGGACGGCCAGGATGTTGGCCTTCGGGTGGTGGCCCATGAGGTCGAAGCGGAATCCGTCGACCTTGTACTCCCTGGCCCAGGTCACCATCGAGTCGACGACCAGCTTGCCCATCATGGTGTTCTCGGGCGCGGTGTTGGCGCAGCAGGTGGAGGTGGCGACCGAACCGTCGGCGAGCAGCCGGTGGTAGTAGCCGGGGACCACCTTGTCGAGGACGCTCCTGTCGGCCTGGCCGCCGGCCGGGGTGTGGTTGTAGACCACGTCCAGCACGACCCCGAGACCGTCGTCGTTGAGCGCCTTCACCATCTTCCGGAACTCGACCGTGCGGCGCGTGCCGTCCGGGTCGGTCGCGTAGGAACCCTCCGGGACGGTGTAGTGGTACGGGTCGTACCCCCAGTTGAACCCGTCCTTCGCGGCGGCCTTCGCCACGCACTCCTGCTGCTGGTCGGAGTCGCCGGCGTAGGAGCCGAGGTCGCAGTCGACGCTCGTCTGGTCCGCCTTCTTCTCGGGGATGGTGGCGATGTCGGCGACGGGAAGGAGATGGACGTACGACGTGCCCGCCTTCGCCAGCGCGCGCAGGTGCCTGGAGCCGGCGCTGCCCTTGTCGGTGAAGGCGAGGTAGGTGCCCTTGTCCTTCGCGGGCACGGTCCTGTCGTCGATCGAGAAGTCCCTGACGTGCAGTTCCTGGATCTGCGCGTCCTGCAGCGGTACGGCCTTCGGCTTGGTGTACGACGACCAGCCGGTGGGCGCGAGCGCCTTGTCGTCCAGGTCGACGACGAGGCTGCGCTCGGAGTCGGCGGTGAGGGCGACGGAGTAGGGGTCGGTGACCTTGTTGGTGACGACCTCGCCGACGCTCGGCGCCCACACCTTGACGACGTACCGGTAGGGCTTGTTCTTCCAGGACTTGGTGCCGGTGACGGACCAGACCCCGGTGGTGTCGTCCCGTTTCATGGGGAGGTTCCGGCCGTCGAGTTCGAGGGACACGCTCTGCGCGGTGGGCGCCCAGACGGCGAGCGTGGGACGGCCGTCGCGGAAGACCGGGCCGAGGTCGGCGTCCGATCCGTCGTGCAGGTCGTCGAGGACACCGGCGATCTGGACGCCCGTCGCCGCCGACACGGCTCCGTTCGCGGCCCGTTGGGAGGCCACGACCTGCCCGCGCAGGGCCTCGCGGACCCGGTCGCGGTCGCGGGGGTCGACGGTCCACGCGGTGTACGACCTCAGATGCGGGAACTTGGCTTTCTGGGCGTCAGTGAGCGCCGACCTGGCCAGGCGCAGCCACCGCTCGTCGGTGCTGGTGAGAATGCCGTCCTTCGCCGTGATCGAGCCGGTGCGCGAGTACAGCAGCTGGGTGGAGGCGGCGGTGTCGTCGCCGTTCCAGGCCACGGTGTTCCGGTCGATCCAGACCGCGTTGGAGGTGGTGAGGTCGAGCGCGGCGGCGGACCCGGCGGGCTGCGGGAGGAGGTACTTCTCCTGTCCGCTCAGCAGCCACACCTCGTGGCCGTTGGCCTTGAGGTCGAGTGCCTGGTCGGTGGGGAGGTCCTTCTCGTCGCCCTTGTGGATGAGGTAACTGAGGCTGGTGGCCCCGTCGGTGAGGGGCACCTCGAAGACGGCGCCGTAGGCGTCGGTCCGCACCGGCTCCAGGGGCTTCGACCAGTCCGTGGGGTTCGCGGCGCCGGACCAGACGTGCAGGCCCCAGCCGTCGTGGTCCCCGTCGGCGCGGTGGTAGTGGAGGACGGCCTTGGTCTTGTCCTGCTCGGGGTAGTCAGCGGCCGGTCTCTCCGTCAGTACGGCCTCCTTGCCCTGCTCGACCCAGATCTCGCCCGTCTTCGTCACGTCGATCGAGCGGTCGGCGGAGACGTCCTTGGTGCCGTCCTTGTCGATGACGAGGTAGTCGACGCCGGTGGCACCGGGCTTGAGCTTGACGTAGGCGAAGGCGCCGTACGCGTCCCGCCCGACGAAGTCATGGCCGTCCGGCCAGGTGGTCTCCTCGCCCTCGGCGATGTCGCCCCAGGCGTACAGCCGCCAGTCGGTGTAGTCGCCGTCGGCGCGCTTGTAGTGGACGATCACGTGGTCGCGCGAGGAGGCGGTGGGGACCTCGGGAGCGGTCGGGGTGCCCGTGGTGGACGTCGCGGTGGCGCTCGCCGTTCGTCCGGTCCGGTCGATCACCACTGCCTTGTACCGCAGGGCTGTTCCGGAGGGAACGTCCTCGTCGATGGTCTGGGTGACCTTGTACGGGGGGTGGTCGGCGGAGCCGAGGGTCTTCCACCTGCCGTTGCCGGTCTGGGCGGCGAAGACCACCCGGTTGAGCTGTCCGCCGTCGACATCGGCGGTGAGCTCGACGGTGCCGGTGGCGCCGGTGGCCGGGGCCTTGAGGGTGAGGGAGGGCTTGGTGGCGGGCTGGGCGAGGGCGCCGGCGGCCTTGAGGACGACGGCCGAGCGGGCGGGGACGGTGACGGTGACCTGCTTGTCCGTACCGCTCGTCACCTTGCCGTCGGTGCCGTAGACACCCTTGAAGGTCATACGGGCCGATCCGGTGGCGAAGGTGGCCTGCTCGGCGTGGTCGGCGTTGTTGAAGGCGACGACGAACTCGGTGCCGGTCCGGGCGTCGGTCCGCGAGAAGGCGTAGACGCCGGGCCCGTCGGCCGCGTGGCGCTCGGTCTGGACGCCGTCGGCGAGGGCCGGGTTGGCCTTGCGGAGCTTGGCGAGCGCGCTGATCTGCCGGTAGAGCGGCGCGCTCGTGTCGTACGCGTCCTCGGCGTGCGTACGGTCCGTGCCCAGCAGGTCGTCGTCCAGGTAGTCGGCGGTCTTCGAGGCGAACATCGTCTGGCGGGCGTCCTTGTCGCCGCCCGCGCCGGTGAAGCCCTGTTCGTCGCCGTAGTAGACGACGGGGTTGCCGCGGCTGAGGAACATCAGCTCGTTGGCGAGCCTGTCCTTGGCGAGCAGTTCGGCGTCGGAGGCCTTGGGGTCGTCCTGCTGGAGGAAGGTCCCGATGCGCCCCATGTCGTGGTTGCCGAGGAAGGTGACCTGCTCGTAGGCGTTGGCCTTGTCGGTCGTGTACCTGTAGTCGTCCCCGAAGACCGAGGCCAGCCTCTTCGCACTGCCGCCCTGGGAGGCGTACGAGCGTGCCGCGTCCTGGAAGGGGAAGTCGAGTGTGGAGTCGAGGCGGCCCCGGGTGACGTACGGGGAGGTCACGGAGGTGTCGGCGGAGTAGACCTCGCCGAACATGAAGAAGTCGTCGCGGCCCTTCTTCGCGGCGTACGCGTCGAGCGCGGTGGCCCACCGCGTCCAGAACTCCATGTTGACGTGCTTCACGGTGTCGATCCGGAAGCCGTCGATGTCGAAGTCCCTGACCCACTTCTCGTAGATCTTCTCCATGCCGGAGACGACCTCGGGGCGCTCGGTCCACAGGTCGTCCAGGCCCACGAAGTCGCCGTAGGTGGCGGATTCGCCGGCCCAGGTGGAGTCGCCCCGGTTGTGGTACATCGTCGGGTCGTTGAGCCAGGAGGGGACTTTGGTGTTCTTCTCGGCGGCCGGGACGACGGGGGTCCGGGGGAAGGAGTCCCGGTCGACGGTCGGGAAGTTCTTCCTCCCGTCCGCGTAGTCACTGTCGTCGAAGGGCTTCCCGTCCTTGGTCAGGTAGGGGAAGGCGCCCTTGGAGAGGTAGTCGTAGGACTTCTCGTCGTAGTCGACGACGTCGGCGGTGTGGTTGGTGATGACGTCGAAGAAGACCTTCATGCCCTTGGCGTGGGCCTTGGAGATGAGGTTCGCCAAGTCCTGGTTGGTGCCGAAGTGCGGGTCGACCTGGGTGAAGTCGGTGATCCAGTAACCGTGGTAGCCGGCGGAGGCGTTGGCCCCCGTCCCCTGCACGGGCTGGTTCTTGAAGAGGGGGGCGAGCCAGATGGAGGTCGTGCCGAGGCCCTTGATGTAGTCGAGCTTCTCGGTCAGGCCCTTGAGGTCGCCACCCTGGTAGAAGCCCTTGTCGGTGGGGTCGTATCCGGTGGCGAGGCGCGAACCGGTCAAGCCACCCTTGTCGTTCGCCCTGTCCCCGTTGGCGAAACGGTCCGGCAGGACGAAGTAGAACTGCTCGCGGGTGAGGTCGTGACGGGCGGCGGTCTTCGCCAGCTTCGCGTCGGACGGCGGTGCGGGCGGTGCGGCGGCTCCGGCGGCCAGGGGCTGGACGAGCCCCGTGGTCAGCGCGGTCACGGTGACCGCGCCGACCACGGCGGCCCGTCGGGCGTGGGCGGTTCGGCGCCTCGACGGCGTCGGCCATCTCGGTATCACGCATGGGCTCCTTGCGATGACGGCTCTGGTGGGTCCGACCCCGCGCGACCGTATCGCCGCCGAAAGTGTTTCAGCAAGAGGCTTGAAAGTAACGGTAAGGACTTACAAGTACGTTCAGCAGCTGGCCCTGCCCGTGTGGAGGGCGAGGGCGGTGTTGGGGCCGAGGGTGGCAGTGAACCGGCCGGAGCCGTTCACGGTGACCGTCGTGTTGTTCTGCACGTCGCAGTAGGTGCCGGCCGGGAGGGAGGTCTGGTACGTCCGGCTGAGGCTGCCCGACTCGTGGTTGATGGCGACGAAGCCCTTGCCGCCGCGCCCGAAGGCGATCGCGTCACCCCCGTTGTCCCACCAGTTGGTGACGGCCTCACCGCGGGTGGCGTTGCGGAAGCCGACCATGCGCGTGATCTCCGGCCAGGCGTGCTGGCACTTCCAGCCGTTCTGCCAGCAGGCGCCGACCGCACCACCGTTGGGCGGGCCCGCGTCGTGGTCGGTGAACTCGTAGCCGGAGTTGATGTCGGGCGCTCCGTACGGGTAGGCCAGCATGAAGACGTTGGCCAGCGTGTAGTTGGCGCCGTCCTTGTAGCTGAGGGTGGAGCCGTTGCGCTCGGTGTCGTGGTTGTCGACGAAGACGCCGGCGACGGAGCTGCTCATGTACCCCCAGCCCTCACCGTAGTTCTTCAGGTAGGCGAGGTTCTCGTTGTTGAAGACCCGCTTGAGGTCGAAGGCGTACCGGAACTCCTGTACGTCCCCGTTGCCCGTGTACTCGCTCGGTTGGACGGCCTCACCGCTGCCGTAGATGGCCTCCTGCTTCCAGTACACGGACGGGTTGTTCAGCCGCGACTTGATGTCGGCCAGGTCGGCGGCCGGGATGTGCTTGGCCGCGTCGATCCGGAAGCCGTCGACGCCGTACCCGAGCAGGCTGTTCATGTACCCGGCGATGGCCGACCGCACGTACTCCTCTCCGGTGTCGAGGTCGGCGAGGGTGACGAGTTCACAATTCTGGACGTTTGCGCGGTTGGTGTAGTCGCTGATGGCGGCGGTGCAGTCGTCGAAGTCGAAGGACGAGTACAGGCCCGGGTAGACGTACTTCGTGTACGACGAGCCGCCGGTGCCGGTGCCGCTCCCGGCCGACATGTGGTTGACGACGGTGTCGACGACGACCTTGACGCCGGCCGCGTGACACGTGTCGATCATGTTCTTGAAGGCGGTGGCGTCCCCGAGGCGCCCGGCGATCCGGTAGCTGACAGGCTGGTACGACGTCCACCACTGCGCGCCCTGTACGTGCTCGGCGGGCGGCGAGACCTGGACGTAGCCGTACCCGTTCGGGCCGAGCGTGTCGGTGCACTCCTTGGCGACGGAGGCGAAGTTCCACTCGAACAGGACGGCGGTCACGTCCTTGGCACCGGGCGGCGAGGCGTACGCGCTTCCCGTGGGCACCGCGAGCGCGATCGACGCGCCCGCCGCGAGAGCGAGCGCGCCGGAGAGAGTTCTGCTGGCCATGTGTGGGGTCCTTCTCCGTTGAAGGGGTCCGAATGAAGGGGTCCGAAGGGCTGGAGGTCCTGGGGAGTCCTCGACAAGATCCGTTGCCAGTTCTTGCTGCAAGATGGCTGAAAACTTTCAATCGTCAGGAAGGTACGAGTCCGCTTGTCGCACGGTCAACCCTCCGGACACACCCTCTTCACGTCCCCGGAATCTCTTCACGGGGTGGGGTGTTGGAGCGGGACGGCCTCAGGAGAGGTCAAAGAGATCCTCCGGGGTGAGGGTGATCGATGCGGCGGCGGTGTTCTCCTCCAGATGGGCGAGAGAGCCGGTACCCGGGATGCCCAGCGTGACGGGGGGGGAGGCGGCGAGCAGCCAGGCCAGGGCGATCTGCGGGACCGTGGCGCCGTGTCGTTCCGCGACCCTGGTGATGCGGTCGCCGGTGAGATCGATGAGGCCGCCGCCGAGCGGGAAGAACGGGACGCGACGCCGAGAGCCGGAAGGCCCTGCGCGCACTGGGTTCCGGGGCCACCGACGAGACCGCCGCGCGCCACCTCGGCATGTCCACGCGGACCTACCGCCGCCGGGTCGCCGGACTGCTCGACACGTTCGACGCGGGCTCCCGTTTCCAGGCGGGGGTGCGGGCGGGTGAGCTGGGCCTGAGCGGTCGGCTCGTCCTGCCCAGGACGGGGCCCGCCGCGCGGAGCTGAGGGCCCGTTGCCGCTCTCGGCAAGCAGGAGGGCCCGCCACCCGGGGCCGGGTGGCGGGCCCTCACGTCCGAGGCCCGGTCAGCCCGTCGTCCACCAGACCGTCGTGTCCTCCGGCAGCTTCGCCTCGTCCTCGGCCACCGTGACCTCGCCGCTGGCGATCAGGACGCGGCCGTACGCGGGGATGGTGACGGCCTCGCCCGTGGTGTTCGCGATGCACACGAACTCGCCCCGGCGGAAGGCGAGGACGCCCTCGGGCGCCTTCAGCCACTCGACGGAGTCGCCCGCGCCCAGGCCGGGCTGCTCACGGCGTACCGCCAGCGCGCTCCGGTACAGCTCCAGGGTCGAGTCCGCCGCCCCGGTCTGGGCCTCGACGCTCAGCTCGGCCCACTCGGCCGGCTGCGGCAGCCATGAGCCGCCGGGTCCGAAGCCGTAGGACGCCCCCGTACGGGTCCAGGGGATGGGGACCCGGCAGCCGTCGCGGAAGCCGTCCTGGCCGGCACCCCGGAAGTACGCCGGGTCCTGGCGGACCTCGTCCGGGAGGTCGACGACGTCGGGGAGGCCCAGCTCCTCGCCCTGGTAGACGTATGCCGAGCCCGGGAGTGCCAGCATCAGGAGGGAGGCGGCGCGGGCGCGGCGCAGGCCCAGCTCGCGGTCGCCCGCGAGGCGGATCTGCGTGCCGAGACCCGGTTCGTTGGCGAAGCGGGTCGCGTGGCGGGTCACGTCGTGGTTGGACAGGACCCAGGTGGCGGGGGCGTTCACCGGGCGCATGGCGTCCAGGGTGCGGTCGATGACGGCCTTCAGCTCGGCCGCGTCCCAGTCCGTGCTCAGGTACTGGAAGTTGAAGGCCTGGTGGAGCTCGTCCGGGCGGACGTAGTTCGCCGTGCGTTCGACGGTCGGGGTCCAGGCCTCGGCCACGAAGATGCGGTCACCCGCGTACTCGTCGAGGACCCGGCGCCACTCCCGGTAGATCGCGTGGACGCCGTCCTGGTCGAAGAACGGCATGACATCGTTGCCCAGCAGTTTCAGCTGGTCGTGGGCGCCCAGGTCCGGGAGGCCCGCCGCCTTCACCAGGCCGTGGGCGACGTCGATACGGAAGCCGTCGACGCCCATGTCCAGCCAGAAGCGCAGGATCGAGCGGAACTCGTCGCCGACCGCGGGGTGGTCCCAGTCGAAGTCGGGCTGCTCCGGGGCGAAGAGGTGCAGGTACCACTCGCCCGGGGTGCCGTCCGGTTCGGTCACCCGCGTCCACGCCGGGCCGCCGAAGATGGACTCCCAGTCGTTCGGGGGGAGTTCGCCGTTCCGGCCCTTGCCCGCACGGAAGTGGTAGCGGTCACGCAACGGCGAACCGGGGCCCTCCGCCACCGCCCGCTTGAACCATTCGTGCTGGTCGGAGGAGTGGTTGGGGACCAGGTCGACGATGATCCGCAGTCCCAGGTCGTGCGCGTCGCGGATCAGGGCGTCCGCGTCCAGCAACGACCCGAACATCGGGTCGACCGCGCGGTAGTCGGCGACGTCGTAGCCGGCGTCGGCCTGCGGGGAGGCGTAGAAGGGGCTGAGCCATACGGCGTCGATGCCGAGGTCGCGCAGGTACGGGAGTCGGGAACGTACGCCCTCCAGGTCGCCCATGCCGTCGCCGTCGCTGTCGGCGAAGCTGCGCGGATAGACCTGGTAGATCACCGCGTCGCGCCACCAGTCGCGGCGCGGGGCGACGGTTGCGAGCGCGGAGTTGTCGGCCGGGTCGGTGGCGTGCTGGTTCATAACGTCCTTGGTGCGTAACGGAGTTGAGGTCATCGAACGTCTCAGGTCGGGAAGGTCTCAGGCCGGGAAGGTCTCAGGTCCGGTTGGCGAGGCGGCCGCGGTGACGGCGGGGTCGGATGGACACCGCGGCCGCCTCGGGTTTTCGGGAGGGGGTGTGAGCGCCGCTTCGGGGGGCGTCCCGTCGCCGCCCTCCCGGCGGAGCGTCACCCCTTGGTGCCGCCCGCCGTCAGGCCGGTCACCAGGTTCTTCTGCACGAGGTAGAAGAACGCTGAGACGGGGATCGCGACCAGGACCGCGGTGGCGGCCATCAGGTTGCGCTGGGCGTCGTGCTCGCTGACGAAGCTCTGCAGACCGACGGCGAAGGTGTACTTCGTGTCGGACAGCATGAACGTCGAGGCGAAGGCGACCTCCCCGAAAGCGGTGATGAAGCTGTAGAACGCGGCGACCGCGAGGCCGGGCTTGGCCAGCGGCAGGATCAGCCGCGCGAACGTGCCGAAGGGGGTCAGCCCGTCGACACGCCCCGCCTCGTCGATCTCGAACGGAACCGTGTCGAAATAGCCCTTCAGCAGCCAGGCGCAGTACGGCACGGCCGTCGAGCAGTAGACGAGGACGAGTCCAAGGTAGCTGTCGACGAGCCGGAGTTCCGACAGGATCTCGTACATCGGCACCATCAGGACGGCCACCGGGAACATCTGGGTGACCAGGAGTACCCACATGAACCTGCGGTAGCCCGGGAAACGCATGCGCGAGACCGCGTAACCGGTGGTCGCCGCGATCAGCACACCGATGACGGTGGCGCCGAGCGAGACGACGAGCGTGCTGACGAGCCAGTCGAAGAACGGCGTCTCCTGGAGGACGAACGAGTAATTGTCGAACGTCATCTTGCCGAAGATGCGCCCGGGATGCAGGTAATCGTCCTTGTCCGGGCCGAGGGAGAGGAAGACCAGCCAGGCGATCGGGAAGAGCGCGGCCAGGCTCGCCACGATGAGGATCGCGTGGGAGACCAGGGAGCCGGCGAGGCTGTTCTCGCCGCGTCGGCGTGTCCTGCGGGGCGCGGTCGCCGGCGTCACCGGCCGGGCCTCGGGAGCCGTGGGCTTGACGGTCGTGGTGCTCATGGGGGCTCCTGCCTCAGATCGCGAGCTGCTGCTCATCGCGGTTCAGCCAGCGGCGGTAGACGGAGGTGAAGACGATCAGGATGGCCAGCAGCAGGATGCCGTAGGCCGCCGACTGTGCGAAGTCACGCGGCTGCTGTCCGAAGCCGAGGTAGTACGCCCACGTGACGAGGATCTGCGCCTCGGGAGCGGTGTCGCCGAACAGCAGGAAGATGACGGCGAACTGGTTGAACGTCCAGATGACGCCGAGGAGGACGACGGTGGAGCTGACGGTCCTGAGGCCCGGCAGGGTGATGTGGCGGAAGCGCTGCCAGGCGCTCGCGCCGTCCATCTCGGCGGCCTCGTAGAGCGAGGAGTCGATGGACTGCAGTCCGCCGAGCAGCGAGACCATCATGAACGGCACACCGCACCAGGTGTTGACCATGATCGCGGCGAACCGCTGCCAGAAGGTGTCCTCCAGCCACAGCGGTGCCGGCAGGTGCAGCGCTTCGAGTCCGGCGTTGATGACTCCGCCGTCGGCGAGCATGAACCGCCAGCCGAACACGGTGACGAAGGTGGGAACCGCCCAGGGCAGGACCAGGATCAGCCGGTAGAGGGTACGGCCGCGCAGCTTCTGGTTGAGCAGCAGCGCGAGGCCGAGGCCGATGACGTAGTGCAGGGTGACACAGAGGGCCGTCCAGACGATCGTCCAGATGAAGTGGGACCAGAATCGGTCGTACGAGGTCGGGCCCCACAGGATGTCGGCGTAGTTGTCCAGGCCGATGAACTCGTAGGTGGCCTCGATCTCGTTGACGCCGATCGTGCGCGCCGAGTTCAGGCTGTTGGCGTTGGTGAGCGTGAGGTAGAAGCCGCGTGCCAGGGGGTACACCACGAGGACGCCGAGTACGACGACCACGGGGGCGATCATCGCGTACGCGTACCAGTAGCGCTGGTACCCGTGCCTCAGACGCGTCAGCGGACCGGGGCGCCCGCCCGGCTCACCGCGACGCTTGCCGGTCGCGCGGTCGATGGCGACTGTCATCGTTCGACACCTTCTGGAAGATCACTGGAGTTGAGCGGGGCGGGTACGGGCCGGTGACCGCCGCATCCGTCCCCCGGGGAACCCGTTCGGATGCGGCGGTCACGCGGGGTCACTTGCTGAAGTCCGGGACCAGCTTGGCGATGGCGGTCTCCGCGTTGCCCAGACCCTTGTCGAGGGACTCCTTGCCCCCGGCGATCGCGAGGAGCTCGGTGTCGAGCGGCCCCCACAGGGAGCTGTACTCGGGCAGCTCGGGGCGCGGCTGGGCGGCGGCGAGCACGGTCTGGTAGCCGGCGATACCCGGGTCGGCCTTGACCTCGGCGGTGTAGGCGTCGTCCCGCGTGGGCAGCGTGGCGTTCTCCAGGGCGATGGTCTCCTGGGCCTTCGCCGAGGTCATGAACTTGACGAACTTCAGCGACGCCTCCTGCTTCGCCTTGTTCGAGCCGGCGTAGACGGAGAGGTTGTGGCCGCCGGTCGGGGCGCCCGCCTTGCCGGAGGTGCCGGCCGGGACCGTGGCGATGCCGAGGTTGCCCTTGTCCTTGAACGCGGAGCCCTTGTAGAAGTTCGTGATCTCCCACGGGCCCTGGATGATCGAGGCGACCTTGCCGTTGACGAAGGCGTCCTGGATATGGGCGTAGGCGTCGGCGGTGGTGTCGGCCTTGTGCAGCCCCTTGCCGTCGAAGAGGTCCAGCCAGGTGCCGTACGCCTTCTTGGCCTCGGCGGAGTCGACCGTGATCTTCCTGGCGGCGACGTCGACGGTGTCGGTGCCGTCGCCGTAGAGGAAGGACTGGGCGTAGTAGGCCTGGGTGGAGCCCCAGTAGCCGTCGGCGCCGGTCTTGTCCTTGATGGTGGCGGCGGCCTTCTTCAGGTCGTCCCAGGTCTTGGGGGCCTCGACGCCGGCCTTCTCGAAGAGCGCCTTGTTGTAGACCAGCGCGAGGGTGTCGGTGACGAACGGGACGCCGTAGGTCTTGCCGTCGTACTGGGCCTGCTTGATCAGGTTGGGCTGGAACTCGTCCTGGTCCGCGAGGGCCTCGGTGCCGTCCAGCGGCAGGAGGAAGCCCTTCTTGGCGAAGGCGGGCGTCCAGCCGACCTCGGAGCGCAGCACGTCCGGGGCTCCGGTGGCGCCCGCGGCGGTGTCGAACTTGTTCTGCGCCTGGTCGAAGGGCACGTTGACGTACCTGACCTTGATGTCCTTGTGGGCGGCCTCGAACTGCTTGACCAAGGCTTTGTACGTCGGTGCCTCATTGGTGGCGTTGGAGGTGTCCCACCAGGTGATGGCGACCGGACCGTCGGCCGAGTCGCCGCTGTCGCTTCCGCCGCAGGCCGTCGCCGTGAGGGCGATCGACGCCACCAGTGCGGTGGCCGCTATGCCACGCCGCATGAGATCTCCTTGAGGGTGAAGGCCCGTGTGCTGGGCAGAGGGCCCGTCCGCCGCTGCTGCCGGTTCCGGTGGCGCCGTCGCCGCCGGGCGTGGCCGAACGTAACAGCGATGTAAGCGGCGCGAAAGGTCTTGCTGCAAAAATATGCAAGAAACGTGGATGGTTACCCCGCCGTGACCTGCGTGCGGGTACCGGAAACCCTGCGGTTTCCGGTGCTCAGCGCCTATGGGAGCGGTTGTGTAAGACTCTGCAAGCTCTTGCCATCTCTTGCGAGGGCGGGAATCATCACCCCGTCGGCGCCTTGCGGTAGCCCACCCCCCTTTCCGCGCAGGAGCCCCCCACCGGACACCGACCAGAATCACGAGGGACCGCGATGACGCAGCAGCCCGCAGTGGGCCGCATTCCCACCCGAACCCGGCGCCGGGCCGGTGGGCAAGCGGACACCCGGCCGGTACAGTCCACTGCTGTGACCACACGGCTTGCCGACATCGCAGCCCAGGCGGGGGTCAGCGAGGCGACTGTCAGCCGCGTCCTGAACGGGAAGCCGGGCGTCGCCGCGACCACTCGCCAGTCCGTCCTGGCCGCCCTCGACGTACTGGGCTACGAGCGGCCCGTACGACTGCGTCAGCGCAGCGCGGGCCTGGTCGGTCTCATAACCCCGGAGCTGGAGAACCCCATATTCCCGGCTCTGGCCCAGGTCATCGGCCAGGCACTGACCCGGCAGGGCTACACTCCGGTCCTCGCCACCCAGACCCCCGGCGGATCCACCGAGGACGAGCTGACGGAGATGCTCGTCGACCGCGGGGTCGCCGGCATCATCTTCGTCTCCGGTCTGCACGCCGACACCTCCGCCGACATGCAGCGCTACGAGCAACTGCGCGCGCAGGGTGTTCCCTTCGTCCTCGTGGACGGCTTCTCGCCGAAGGTGCAGGCCCCTTTCATCTCGCCGGACGACCGGGCGGCCATGTCTCTCGCGGTGACGCATCTGGTGTCGCTGGGGCACACGAGGATAGGTCTGGCCCTGGGCCCCAAGCGCTTCGTCCCGGTCCAGCGCAAGATCGAGGGTTTCGTCCGCACGGTGCGGGACCAGCTCGGCATGGACGCGGCCGCGGTCGAGTCCGATCTGGTCCAGCATTCCCTGTACACCCTGGAGGGCGGTCAGGCGGCGGCCATGGCGCTCATGGACCGGGACTGTACGGCGGTGGTGTGCGCGAGCGACATGATGGCGCTCGGCGCGATCCGGGCGGCCCGGCAGCGGGGGCTGGAAGTGCCGAGGGACGTCTCGGTCGTGGGTTTCGACGACTCCCCCTTGATCGCCTTCACCGATCCCCCGCTGACGACGGTCCGCAAGCCGGTCCCGGCCATGGGGCAGGCGGCGGTGCGTACGTTGCTGGAGGAGATCGGGGGGACTCCGGCGCCGCACAGCGAGTTCGTTTTCATGCCGGAACTGGTGGTGCGGGGGTCGACCGCTTCGGCTCCCGGCGACCGCGGTCGTGGCCGAGTGGTGGGTAGTACCTGAGGGGGAGGGATCGAGCGTGGTGCGATACGTGCGGAGGAGACGGCCCCCCGCGGTACCCCGATGAATGTGCGCGCGGAACCCGACCAGAGGATGATCGGTGGGGTACCGCTTTTCTGGCAGACTCTGTGCCCATGGGTGAATCAACCGTGACGACACTGGAGGAAGGCCGGGAGCAGGCCGCTCCGCGGTCCGTCACGGATGCGCCGGGGCAGGGGTACCTGCACCGGCTGAGGGCTCCGCGTCGCCCCCGTTTCTGGTTCGAGATCCTGCTGATCGCGCTCAGTTACTGGACGTACTCGCTGATCCGCAACGCGGTCCCGGAGCAGAAGACGCAGGCGCTGAGCAACGCCGACTGGATCTGGAAGGTGGAGCACCACCTCGGGATCGCGGTCGAGGAGACCGTCAACCACGCCGTGAACTCGGTCACATGGCTCATCGTCGGGATGAACTACTACTACGCGACACTGCACTTCATCGTCACGCTGGGTGTCCTCGTGTGGCTCTACCGTAGTCATCCCGGTCGTTACGCGGCGACACGCCTTGTGCTCTTCGCCACCACGGCCGTGGCGCTGGTCGGCTACTACTTCTATCCGCTGGCCCCGCCCCGTCTGATGACCGGCGAGAACTTCATCGACACGGTCGTGGTCCACCAGACCTGGGGTTCCATGGCCTCCGGCGACCTGAAGAACATGTCGAACCAGTACGCCGCCATGCCGTCCATGCACATCGGCTGGTCGCTGTGGTGCGGCCTGACGATCTTCGCGCTGGCGTCCGTGCCGTGGGTGCGCGTGCTGGGCCTGCTCTACCCGGCCCTCACCCTCGTCGTGATCGTCGCCACCGCCAACCACTTCTGGCTGGACGCGGTGGGCGGAATGCTGTGCCTGGCGTTCGGCTTCGGGGTGGCCCGGGTCTGGTACGGGGCGCTGCCGTATGCGCTGCCGCGCCAGGTGGCCAGGGGCGCGGGGGCGCGGGAGCCGGCGCCGCTGAAGGTCTAGGCAGGCCCCCGGGGGCCTGCCCAGCCTGAGCACGGGGCGGTGCGATCACTCCGGCACGCCTTCGGCGAGGCGGTCCCCGCTGTCACACGGCGGGACGAGGGCCACTTGGCGACCGCCCAGGAGCGTGGCGGGCGGCCCGCGCGGTACAGCCCGGCCCAGGGCCCGACCGCGGCCATGCTCGTGGTGACGGCGACGAGACCCGGGTCGGGCGACCACCCGAACGGCCACCCCGACAGGACGACCACTCCGTAGAAGGCGAGCCCGACGAGTTCCAGCAGCACGGTGGACATCACGCGCTCGGACACCCCCGGGTGCCACGGACAACCCCCGGGTGCCACGGACGGCGCCGTGACGCGCCGCTCCGTCCGTCCTCCTCGTCCATCACGTCGGCAGCTGACGGCGTAACCGTAGGTACGGCGAAGGGCGCCGCCCGGGACGGCGGCACTCCTGCCACGCCGAGCGGCCCTCGCCCCGCACGACCCCTCCCGGCCGACCGGCGCTTCTCCCAGGCTCTCCGGCTAGGCTCATGCCGGTACGACCTTGATCAGTGATCGGCCGTCGACGATCGGGCGGTCCATGATCGGGTGAGTGAGCGGGACCGATCCGACGGGAGGCCGGGATGACGGCGCCGGGGCGCAGGAGCAGCACGTTCTCGCGACTGCTGCGGCACGGTTTCACCGATCCGTCGGCGGCCGAGCGGCTGCTGGACGGCGCGGAGCTGTCGGCCGTACGGAACGATCCCGTGCTGCTGGACGCGCTGGGGGCGACCGCCGACCCCGATCTCGCGCTGCTGGGCCTCGTCCGGCTGCTGGAGGCGCAGCCGGACCCGACGGGGCGGCGGGCGGTGCTGGACACCCTGATAGCAGCCAAGCCGTTGCGGGACCGGCTGCTGGGGGTGCTCGGCGCGTCCGCCGCGCTCGGCGACCATCTGGCCCGGCACGCGCAGGACTGGCGGGCGCTCGTGACGTACGAGCCGCGGGACCTGCACCCGGGGATCGAGGAGTTCGAGCGGGGCCTCGCGGAGGCGACCGACCCCGTGTCGCTGCGCGTCGCGTACCGCCGCTGTCTGTTGTCCATCGCCGCCCGTGACGTCTGCGGTACGACCGATGTCGCCCAGACCGCCGCCGAGCTGGCCGATCTGGCCACCGCCACGCTCCGCGCCGCCCTCGCGATCGCCCGTGCCGCCGCGCCGGACGACGCGGCGCTGTGCCGGCTCGCGGTGATCGCGATGGGCAAGTGCGGCGGCCACGAGCTGAACTACGTCTCCGACGTCGATGTCATCTTCGTCGGGGAGACCGCGGACGGGGCCGACGAGCAGAAGGCGGTCCGGGCGGCCACCCGCCTCGCCTCGCACATGATGCGGATCTGCTCCGAGACGACCGTGGAGGGCAGCATCTGGCCCGTCGACGCCAATCTCCGGCCGGAGGGACGCAACGGCCCGCTCGTACGGACGCTGAGCAGCCATCTCGCGTACTACCAGCGGTGGGCGAAGACCTGGGAGTTCCAGGCGCTGCTCAAGGCCCGTCCCGTCGCGGGGGACCTGGAGCTGGGCGAGGAGTACGTCGCCGCGCTCGAACCCCTGGTGTGGAAGGCCGCCGAGCGGGAGAACTTCGTCTCCGACGTGCAGCGGATGCGTCGCCGGGTCGTCGAGAACATCCCGGTCGCCGAGGTCGACCGTCAGCTCAAGCTGGGGCCGGGAGGCCTCAGGGACGTCGAGTTCGCCGTGCAGCTGCTCCAGCTCGTGCACGGACGCGGCGACACCTCGCTGCGCAGCGGGACCACGCTCGACGCGCTGCGCGCGCTGGCCGCCGGCGGGTACGTGGGGCGGACGGACGCGGCCCAGCTCGACGACGCGTACCGTTTCCTGCGGTCCATGGAACACCGCATCCAGCTCTTCCGCCTGCGCCGCACCCACCTCGTCCCCGAGGACGACGGCGATCTGCGGCGCATCGGCCGTTCGCTCGGCCTGCGCACCGATCCCGTCGGTGAGCTGAACCGCGAGTGGCGGCGCCACGCGGCCGTCGTACGCCGGCTGCACGAGAAGCTCTTCTACCGGCCGCTCCTCGACGCCGTCGCCCAACTCGCCCCCGGCGAGACCCGGTTGCGCGCCGATGCGGCCCGCGAACGTCTCGTCGCCCTCGGCTACGCCGACCCGGCCCCGGCCCTGCGCCATCTGGAGGCGCTGGCCTCCGGGGTCTCCCGCAAGGCCGCCATCCAACGCACCCTTCTGCCGGTCCTGTTGGGCTGGTTCGCGGACTCCGCCGACCCGGACGCCGGGCTCCTCAATTTCCGCAAGGTCTCGGACGCCCTCGGCCGGACCCCCTGGTATCTGCGGCTGTTGCGCGACGAGGGCGCGGCGGCGGAGAACCTGGCCCGCGTGCTCTCCGCCGGGCGCCTCGCCCCGGACCTCCTCATGCGCGCCCCCGAGGCCGTCTCCCTCCTCGGCGACGGGGACGGCGTCGCCGGCGGCGCGGGTGGCCTCGAACCCCGCGAACGCGCGCACCTGGAACAGGAGATCCTGGCCGCCGTCCGCCGCGCCGACGGCGCCCAGCAGGCGGTCACGGCCGCACGCGGTGTCCGCCGCCGCGAACTCTTCCGCACGGCCGCCATGGACATCGTCGGCTCCTACGGCACCGAGGCGTCCCCGGCCCCCGCCGACCAGGGCGTCCTCGTCGACCTCGTGGGCGGCGCGGTCTCCGACCTCACGGCCGCGACGCTGGCGGGCACCCTGCGGGCCGTGGTCCACGAAGGCTGGGGCGACACCCTCCCCACCCGCTTCGCCGTCATCGGCATGGGCCGCTTCGGCGGCCACGAACTGGGCTACGGCTCCGACGCCGACGTCCTGTTCGTCCACGAGCCGCGCGAGGGCGCCGACGAGCAGGAGGCGGCCCGTGCCGCGAACGCGGTCGTCTCCGAGATGCGGCGCCTGCTCCAGATCCCCAGCGCCGACCCGCCCCTCCTCATCGACGCGGACCTGCGCCCCGAGGGCAAGTCGGGGCCGGTGGTCCGGACACTGAAGTCGTACGAGGCCTACTACCGCCGCTGGTCCCTGGTGTGGGAGTCACAGGCCCTGCTGCGCGCGGAACCGGTCGCCGGTGACGAGGAGTTGGGCCGCCGCTTCATCGAGCTGATCAATCCCCTCCGCTACCCGGCGGACGGGCTCGGCGACGACGCCGTACGCGAGATCCGGCGCCTGAAGGCCCGTATGGAGTCCGAGCGACTGCCGCGCGGCGCCGACCCCACCCTCCACACCAAGCTCGGCCGGGGCGGTCTGTCCGACGTGGAATGGACCGTGCAGCTCCTCCAGCTCCAGCACGGCCGGCACGAGCCGGGCCTGCGCACCACCCGCACCCGCGAGGCCCTGGCCGCCGCCCGTGACGCCGACCTGGTGAGCGCCGAGAACGCGGCCGTACTGGACGAGGCCTGGGTGCTGGCCACCCGTGTCCGGAACGCCGTGATGCTCGTACGCGGGCGCGCGGGCGACACGTTCCCCTCCCACGGCCGCGAACTCGCCGCCGTGGGCCGCTACCTGGGCTACGGCCCCGGCCACGTGGGCGACATGCTCGACGACTACCGCAGGATCACACGGCGGGCTCGGGGAGTGGTGGAGGAGTTGTTCTACGGGGGGTGAGACCGCCCGATGAGTCCGCCCGGTGGCGCCCGGCACGGTTTTCGGCTTCGGTGAGGGAGAGCCGTTCAGCCGGACGCGGTGGCGGTTCGGCTGACAGACAGGGCCGGTACGACGCACCGGCACGGACATCCGCACAGGCACTTCCGTCAACGGCGACCTGGAGGACCAGGGATGCAGTACACGCTCGAAGTGATTCCGCTGCCCGTGAGCGACATCGACCGGGCCCGGGACTTCTACCGGGACAAGGTCGGGTTCCACGTCGACATCGACCAGGAGGTCATGCCGGGCATGCGGATCGTCCAGCTGACGCCCCCGGGCTCCGGCTGTTCGATCGCCCTCGGCGACGCCATCTGGGACATGGCCCAAGGCCCCAAGCCGGCCCCCGGCGCCTACCAGGGCCTCCAGCTCTGTGTGGCCGACATCAAGGCCGCCCACGCCGAACTCCTCGAACGCGGTCTCGACGTCTCCGAACCCGTCCAGTACGCCCCCGACGACGGCGCCACCTTCATGTACTTCAAGGACCCGGACGGCAACGGCTGGGCGATCCAGGAGTACCGGCGCCGCGCCACGGAACCGCTGCACCAGGTCCTGGCGGATTTGGCGCGGCAGCAGTAGCCCCGGGAAAATCCGCTCGCGGTTCCGGCCCGGCGCTGGCAGGGTGCCGCGCATGGCTCCCCAGTACGAGATCCGGGCCGACTACGACGCCCGCACGATCGTGGTCTACCAGGCCTACGCACCCGCGATCGCCGACGCGGCGCTGCGGGCGGGCCGTTTCGTCGAGCCGTTCTCGTTCCGTCGGATGACGTGGATCAAGCCGTCGTTCCTGTGGCTGATGCACCGCAGCAACTGGGCCCGCAAGTCCGGCCAGGAGCGGGTGCTCGCGGTGCGGATCACCCGCGAGGGGTGGGAGGAGGCGCTGTCGCAGGCCGTGCTGACGACGGCGGATCCGGCGGCGGTGGCCCGGGCCGACGTCCATGTCCAGTGGGACCCGGAACGCTCGGCGCGCGGGGCCGCGTTGAACCACTACAGCATCCAGGTCGGCATCGGCCGCCACCTGATCCGGGCCTTCGCCGACGAGTGGGTCGTCGGCCTCACGGACCTCACCCCTCAGGTCCGTAAGGCCGCCGCCCTGGTGCAGTCCGGCCGGACCGCGAAGGCGCAGCGCCTGTTCCCCTCCGAGCGCGTCTACCCGCTGCCCCCGGCGCTGGACGGCCTCGGCACCCCGAGATGAACCGTCCCGCCGGGAGCGGTGGAAGCACCGCCCGGTCCCCGCCCCGGCGCGTCAGACGACCCCGGTCGCCGCGTACCGGCAGCCCTCCAGACGTCGGTACCACCGGACTCCGCGCCGCCACTCCCGGCGGGTGTCGACGAACGGGTCCGGCAGGGTCCGCTCCAGATACACGGCGTCGAGGGACGCGACCAGGCGGCCCAGTTCGGTGCGGGCCCGCGGGGGCAGTCGGCGAAGCACCATGCCGAGCACGTCGCGCACATGTCTGACATCGTCGAGGGAGCAGCCCCGGCAATCGCAGTCGCTGAGGAACGGGTAACGCGGTCGGCTCCCCGGTGGGCTCAGGAAGTCCCTGTACCGCAGCAGCGCGCGGGCGGTCACACCGGGGAAGACGTAGTACTCGGTCGAGAGCGCTTCCAACCGGTGTACGGCGGCGCTGGTAGGGGCCGAAAGCCCTGGGATACGGCTCTCCGGTGGCCTGTCCCAGTTCCGGGGGCGGTCTCCTTGGAGCCTCCGCTGTGCGGCGCGCAGCGCGCCGGGCCGCTTACGCGGCATCGGCCTTTCGTCGGTACGTGTTCGGAGTCACGGCGATCATCATGCCGCATCCCGCCGGTGCGCGGAACGGCGGTTCCCGGAGGCCGGGCTCCCTCGTACGGGAAGCGGTCTGCGTCCGATGGCCGTACTGTCGAGCCCGTCACCGAGGAGGACTCCTGATGCGCAGCGTGACCTATTCGATGGGCGTCTCACTGGACGGCTACATCGTCGGGCCGGACGGCGGCTTCGACTGGACGGAGCCCGACCCGGAGGTCTTTCGCTTCTGGATCGACGAGATCCGAGAGGTCGGCGTCCACCTGATGGGACGGCGGCTGTACGAGACGATGCTGTACTGGGAGACCGCCGACCAGGATGCCGCGCTCGACGAGGCGGAGCTCGAGTGGGCCGCGCTCTGGAAGCCGCTCCCGAAGGTGGTGTTCTCCACCACGCTGTCGGCGGTGCGGGGCAACGCCCGCCTGGCCTCCGGGAGCCTGGTGGAGGAGATCGAGCGGTTGCGGGCCGAGCCGGAGGAGGGCGACATCGCGATCGGCGGCGCGACTCTCGCCGCCCAGGCGGCCGAGGCGGGCCTGATCGACGAGTACCGGGCCGTGGTCCACCCGGTGCTGGTCGGCGGTGGCATCCCCTTCTTCCCCCGGCACGAACGCCGGGTGGACCTCGAACTCGTCGAGACCCGCACCTTCCATGCGAAGGTCGTCTACCTCCGCTACCGGGTGGCGCGCTAGTAGTGCGCTGGGCCTACGACAACGGCATGGTCAACTCCAGAGATGGACGGGCCGTCTACGAGCAGCTCCTGAGGGCAGCGCCGGACGAAAGATGTCCCCTGGGTGGGCATGGAATGGTCCGCACTCTGGAACACTTCCTGCCCAAAAGGATGTTTGAACCGCTCCCCGAGTTGTCGACCGAGCGCCGATGGCTGACGCACGTCAATAAGTCGTCCGAGGCCGGTGCGCCACGGCTGCACCAGAGAACCCTGGCGCCGTTGATCGACCGGGAGGGCGTCTCGGGCGTCACCGCCGCAGCAGCGGCGCCCGCCCTCCCCGCCACGCGGCCAGAACTCGGTCCTGGAAGTCGCCCAGTAGCATTCAAGCCCTGCTTCAGGCCAGCAGGACCGTGGCCGACATACTCAGCCGCAGCGAGACCACCCCAGCACGCCCACGCGCGGCAAGAGCAACGCCGCAACGCCCGCCCCGAACTGCTGGGCGAACTGGCCGAAGACGACAAGACCGACCCCGGTCAGCCGACCCCTCGCCGGACCCGTGTCGGGCCCGGCGAACGCGGATGCGACGGGCTGCGACGCAGTGCGTACGGGGATGTCGGCCATGACTGTTGATCCGTTCAGTGATGAGGGAATGGGTGCCCCGCAGTGCAGGACGAGAGGCGCTCAGCCGCGTCGCTATACCGCGGGGACGGCGATGTACTTGTATTCCAGGAACTCGCCGATGCCGACGCGGCCGCCTTCGCGGCCGAGGCCGGACTGCTTGATGCCGCCGAAGGGTGCGGCGGGGTTGGAGACGAGGCCGGTGTTGAGGCCGATCATGCCGCTCTCCAGACGCTCGCTGACGCGCAGGGCGCGGTCGAGGTTCTGGGTGAAGAGGTAGGCGGCGAGGCCGAATTCGGTGTCGTTGGCGGCGGTGACTGCCTCGTCCTCGTCGTCGAAGGTGATGATGGCGGCGACGGGACCGAAGACCTCGGTGGTCATGATGGCCGAGTCGGTGGAGACGTCGGTGAGGACGGTGGGCGGGTAGAAGCAGCCGGGGCCGTCGGGGAGTTCGCCTCCGGTACGGACCTTGGCGCCGTGCTCGACTGCGTCCAGGACGACGCGGTGGGCCTTGGCCTGGCCGGCTGTGTCGATGAGGGGGCCGACGTCGGTGCCGGGCAGGGTGCCGTCGCCGACGGTGAGGGCGGCCATGCGGGTGGTGAGACGGGCGGCGAACTCGTCGGCCACGGAGGAGTGGACGAAGATGCGGTTGGCCGCGCAGCAGGACTCGCCCATGTTGCGCATCTTGGCGACCATGGTGCCCTCGACGGCGACATCGAGGTCGGCGTCGTCGAAGACGATGAGGGGGGCGTTGCCGCCGAGTTCGAGGGAGGTGCGGATGACGGTGTCGGCGCACTGGGCCAGCAGGATGCGGCCGACCTGGGTGGAGCCGGTGAAGGAGAGCTTGCGGATCTGACCGCCGCGCAGCAGGGGCTCGACGACTCCGGCGGCGTCGGAGGTGACGACGACGTTGAGGACGCCGTCGGGCAGGCCGGCCTCCTTGAGGATGGCGGCGAGGGCGAGGGTGGTCAGGGGGGTCTGGGGGGCGGGCTTGAGGACCATGGTGCAGCCGGCAGCGATGGCCGGGCCGATCTTGCGGGTGCCCATCGCCAGGGGGAAGTTCCACGGGGTGATGAGCAGGCAGGGGCCGACGGGCTGGCGGGTGACCAGGAGACGGTTCTTTCCGTCCGGGGAGGTCGTCATGCCGCCGTCGATGCGGACGGCTTCCTCGGAGAACCAGCGCAAGAACTCGGCGCCGTAGGCGACCTCGCCGCGGGCTTCGGTGAGGGGTTTACCCATCTCCAGGGTCATGAGGAGGGCGAGTTCCTCGGTGCGGGA
>NZ_JBIBEN010000016.1:0-239807 GCF_042955065.1 Streptomyces sp. NPDC012510 | reverse complement strand
GAGACGACACTCGGGTCCTGAGCATGCACAACCTCAGCCCACAGCACGAAAACAGTCCACCGACTCCGTCGGCGGACCGTCACGAAACTTCGAGGTTAACGCCCGGATGTGGGAGCCGTCGACGGCCGCCCGGGAGAAGTCCAGGGCATTCGCGCTGCGGAGCCTGGCAAGGAGTACCTCGTGCAACCGGGGCCACACCCCCGCCTCGGACCACTCGGCCAGGCGGCGCCAGCAGGTCATGCCCGAGCCGAAGCCGAGTTCCTGCGGCAGATGCTCCCACGAGATCCCGGTGTGCAGGACAAACAGAATGTCCTGGAAGACAAGCCGGTCCGGATGCCGCTTGCGTCCCGGGGGCCGGGGGCGCCGCTCCACCTTGGGCAGTAACGGCTCGATCACCGCCCACAGCTCGTCGTCGATTTCCCACGGCTTCGGCCGCGCCACCCCACACCCCCGGTTCACCAGTTCCGGAGTGATTCAACCTCCTCGAAGATCATTTCGTTAGGGGTTCTAACAGGCAGGTTGAGCGTCGTTGGGTCATCGCAAGGGCCCTCTCCGGTAGCAATATAGGCGTACGGTTATAGCACGCGATACCGTCCTCATGTGCCGAGAGTTGCCAAATCACATGAAGACCTGATGAAGCATCAGTAGGGTACTTATTCCGGATTCAATGGTTGCGTCCATAGCGTCTCTGGGTGCTATCTCCTACTTGTGGCCTTGTTTTTCGGGAACTGCCCTGGAAAACTACTGGGCAAGAGAGGATGGCAAAGGCAAGTCCATTATTCTCTCTGATTCCCATGGCGGTTCGGGCAGTAATCCGAGAAGGAGAGAAATGGGTATTCGTATTCGATTGGCGACCGGGCTTCTGCTGGCCGCTACTGCGGGCGGGGTGGTGGTCGGTCTCGCGCCGGCAGCCGGGGCCTCCCCGGTGGTCGAGGCCTGCAAGCCCTCGAAACCTTCTTCGTGCCTGATTGAAGGGCCGTTCAGCTCGGACGAAGAAGGTTTCGAGGCATGCAAGGCCCGGGCCCAGTACTGGACGGAAGAGACCCGAATACTCCACATGTGCCGGTACAAGGACGGCTCGGACGGCGTCGCCGCGGGCTGGTGGGTCTGGATGTATAGCTGAGGTTTCCTCGCCGGGCAACGTCCCGGTATCCGCCTCTTTCCTGTTCGGCGGCCCGGTCACTGGAGTGGCCGGGCCGCCGAAGCGGTTAGGCGAGCCCATCTCCCCCGCATTCCGGGCCGGGCCGCCGGGCGCCCGGCGAGGGCCAGCGCGATCTTCTCCAGCGCCCGGTGCAGCGAAGCCGTGCGCCGGGCGAACCGCTCGGTGAGCCCGTCGACCTGCTCGCAAGGTCCGGCGATCACAGTCCCGGGCTGGGCATATGAAACGGCTCAGGTCGATCATGGTCCGGTGCCCGGACACCGCCACGTCCGCCAAGCGCCGCCGGTGTCCGCCCTGGACACGGCCCGACACCGTCCCGCACCCCGGACAAACGGCCTGCCCCGTCGCGGTACGCGCCGAAAAGGTCAGGCGGTGTCCAGGTCACATCGGAGGCAGAGAACGGCTGTCGCGGCGCTTGGGCACGACGGCCGAGGTCACCACCGAGCCGGTCGTGGCCTCCTGCACGACCTCCTGCTGACCTGGGCGCCTGACCTTTTCGGGCTCGGGAATCAGCAGATCGCCGATCTCGCAGCCGAGCACGACGCAGATGACGTCCAGGTCTTCCAGCTTGAGGGAGACCGGCTGGCCGGACCACAGACCGGACATCTTCCCGGCCGAGATCACCAACCCGTGTTCGGCCAGGCTCCGCTGGAGCTCGGACGCCTTCCAGATCCTCTGGTTCGCGGCGGTAAGCCGCAGGTTCCACTTCATCCCATCAGTCCTTCCAGCCGCTTCGCGGCCCGCTGCTGCCCGGACACCCAGGCGTCCTCGACCCGGGTCTGCTGGACGTGGATGTACCGCATCGTGGTGGCGATCCAGGAATGGCCGAGGACCTCTTGGATCCCGAGCAGATCAAGTCCTCCGAGGTAGAGCTCGGACGCGCAGAAGTGCCGCAGGACGTGCGGCGTGAGCTTGTCGGCCCAGCCAGGCAGATGGGCCTTCGCCGCAGCCGCCAGACCGTTTCGCAAGGCGTCGTCGCCAACGCGGCGCGAAGAGCCGTCTGCATTCTTGCGCTCGGACGGAAACAGCGGGGCACCGGGGCGGGCGTGATCGTCGTCGTACTGACCCCAGACGTCCTCGATGAACCACCGCAGCGTGCGGTCGGCGCCGTTGATCAGCGGCACCATCCGCTCACGCGGGCCCGAGCCGCGGGCGCCCTTGCCGTGACGGACGTAGAGCTTGCCGAAGCGGCCCAGATCCCACTTGATGTCGGTCAGGTCGAGCTTGCACGCCTCGCTCACCCGAAGCCCGACCTGCGACAGTTTCGATGCGGTGTAGTTCCGCGCGGTCGACGCGAACTTGCGGCAGGTCGCCAGCTCACTGCCCCAGCCGGTGAACAACGTCTTGATCTCCGGCCCAGTGGGCGGGATCCGCAAAGCCGCGTCCTTGGATCCCCGCGGCCGGTTCATCTCATCAATTGGGCACTCAACGACCCGCCCGGTCATTCGGTGGATCTCGACCTTGTGCCGCAGCTCCAGGAACAGGAAGTACGTGGTCAAAGCCTGCGCACGGGCCAGCCGCGTGCCGCTCGGCGAACCCCGTAGCACCTTCCCGAAGTACACATCGGCGTCAGCCGGCTCCATCTCCCACTGCGGCCAGCCGAACCAGGACCGCATCTGGTCCAGGTGCCCGATGTCCCCGCGGATCGTGCCGTCCGCCAGCCCCGCCGAAGCCCGCGCGAGCACGAACCCGGCGAGCACATCGGTCTCGAACTGCTCCAGTTCCTCCGCCGAGACCGGATCACGGAACTCGCGCAGGTCGCGTACGACAGCCAGCGCCAACCCGAGCCTCCTCACCTTCACGCCGATCACAGATCGATCGGACGAAGTGAGAACGCTGCAAGAATCCCGAAGTTAGCAAGCAGAGGAAGGTGATGCCGGCCTCGTCGTCTCCGGCGTGGACGGCGACCCGTACGGCGCCGGGGGCGGGCAGGACGCCGCGCAGACGGCAGCCTTCGGCCAGGGGCGCGTTCAGGTGGTACAGCAGCAGACGGCTGACGGCCGCCTGCTGCTCCCGGTCCTCATGGTGCGTCACTTGTTCATCATCGGCGCCACGGTCCCGTCACCGCGAAGGTCGTGCCCGGGGCGTAGCAGTTGACGTACATCGTGTCGCCGTCGGGGGAGAAGGCGACGCCCGCGAACTCACCCCACTCCGGCTCCTCGGGGGTGCCGATGTTGTTGGCGTTGCGGGCCATGGCGTAGACGTGGCCCCGGCGGGTGACGCCGTAGACGTGCTGGGCGCCGTTGCCGTCCTCACAGACCATCAGGCCGCCGCTGGGGGCGAGGCAGATGTTGTCGGGGGACTCGCCGGGGAGCTGGATGTCGGTGTCGGGTCCGAAGACGATGACGAGGGTGAGGGTGCGGTGGTCGGGGTCGTAGCGCCAGATCTGGCCGTAGTGGTCGGCGGCCGAGCCCTCCGCGCTGCGGGCGAAGGAGGAGACGAAGTAGACGCAGCGACCGCCCCAGTAGCAGCCCTCCAGCTTCTGCGCGTGGGTGATGCCACGGCGGCCGAAGTCCTGGTGGCGGATGGCCGTCTGGGCGGCGAGGGGGTCGGGGACGTCGACCCATTCGATCCTCTCGAAGCAGGCTCCGGTCTCCTGGATCGAGGAGAGGTCGGGTACGTCGGGGACGCGCATCGCCTGGAGACGGCCGCCCGCGCGCAGTGAACCCAGGCCGCCCTTCGGCTTCTCGGGGAGGAAGCGGTAGAAGA
This sequence comes from Streptomyces sp. NPDC012510, assembly GCF_042955065.1. Lineage (NCBI taxonomy): Bacteria > Bacillati > Actinomycetota > Actinomycetes > Kitasatosporales > Streptomycetaceae > Streptomyces > Streptomyces sp. NPDC012510. Next base: position 235,939 of record NZ_JBIBEN010000016.1, on the reverse strand, counting down.
GACCGAAGGGCTTCTCGAAGGCGTCCTCCGTCTCGTAGACGACGCCTCGGCGCGGGTCCACCGCGATCGCCTCGTGCTGGAAGCGGCCCATCGCGGTGAGGGGTACGGCTCCGGAGCGGTGGGGGTTCTCCGCGTCGACCTCGAAGATGAAACCGTGGTCTTTGGTGTAGCCGTTGGTGCCGGCCTTGTCCTCGTTCTCCTCGCAGGTCAGCCAGGTGCCCCAAGGGGTGGGCCCACCCGCGCAGTTGACGGCGGTACCGGCGATCGCGACGCGTTCGGAGAGGACCTTGCCGCGGGAGTCGAGAGTCAGGGACGTACAGCCGCCCTTGCCCGCCGGGTCGTAGGTGAGGCCCTCGATCGTGGGGACCGGGATACGGCCGTTGTGGCGGTTCTCGTGGTTGCGGACGAGGTGGACACGGCCGTGTCTGCCGGGGAAGGCGGACATACCGTCGTGGTTGCTGGGGACCTGGCCCTCTCCGGAGCGGAGGGGGTCGCCCTCGCGGGAGAGGACCTTGTAGCGGAAACCTTTCGGCAGGTCGAGCAGGCCGTTCGGGTCGGGGATCAAGGGACCGTAGCCGTTGTCGGAGTGGCCGAGACCGCTCTGTGCGGCGGCCGTGCCGACGAAGAGTTCGGACAGGGCTCCGGTGAACGCGATGCCCGCTCCCACGGCACCGGTACGGGCGAGCGCCTGACGACGAGTCACTGACACGGGACAACCTTCCTGTTGGCGGACAGGATGCGACCCGCCTGTGTGTATCACGTGGTCACGGCCACGTGAACCACGCGCGTAGAGGGAGACGGGGGAGTCGCCCGGGTGTCACTCGGTCGGAGGGGGCGGGAGGGGCGGGGTCCGGAAGGGCTCGGGGGGCTTCTGGGGCCAATGGGACGCGGGACCGGAACGATCGGAATCGGGGGTGCCGGTCTGTAGGCGAGGCCTGGGCCGGTCAGAGCTCAGGGGGCGGACCGGGCGGGGGATCCGGGGGCGGGCCGGCCTGGGCTCGTTCCAGGAACCTCAGGAGTTCCACGGGGAAGGGGAGTACGAGGGTGGAGTTCTTCTCGGCGGCGACCGCCACCACCGTCTGCAGCAGGCGGAGTTGGAGGGCGGAGGGGGTGTCGGCCATCTCCTTCGCCGCCTCGGCGAGTTTCTTGGAGGCCTGGAGCTCCGCGTCGGCGTTGATGATGCGGGCGCGGCGTTCGCGGTCGGCCTCGGCCTGACGGGCCATGGAGCGTTTCATGGTCTCCGGGAGGGACACGTCCTTGATCTCGACGCGATCGACCTGGACGCCCCAGCCGACGGCGGGGCTGTCGATCATCAGCTCCAGGCCCTGGTTGAGCTTCTCGCGGTCCGAGAGGAGGTCGTCCAGGTCGCTCTTGCCGATGATCGAACGGAGGGAGGTCTGGGCCATCTGGGAGACCGCGAACTTGTAGTCCTCGACCGTGATGAGGGCGCTCGCCGGGTCGACGACCTTGAAGTAGACGACCGCGTCGACGCGCACGGTGACGTTGTCGCGGGTGATGCCTTCCTGGGCCGGTACGGGCATCGTCACGATCTGCATGTTCACCTTGCGGATGTGGTCGATGGCGGGGACGACCATGGTGAAGCCGGGACGTCTGGGGTCGCCCCGCAGGCGACCCAGGCGGAAGACCACGCCGCGTTCGTACTGCTTGACGACGCGGGCGGCGGCAGCGACGTAGACGACGGCGGCGGAGCCGACGGTTGCGGCGGCTACGAGTAGCTCTTCGACCATGACGACGCCCTCCGAGCCGTCCTGTATCACTGGGAATACCACGATATGTCGGGGGTGGGGGTGGGGGCGACCGCCGTGGGGGTGCGCCGGGGGCCTGTGGCTGGGCGGAATCCCGGTGGGGCCCGCGACTGGGGTGGGGCGGGGGAGCGGGAGACGCGCACCGCAGCTTGGGCGGCCGGGGGAGCGGGAGACTCGCCGCAGCCAGGGCGGGCGGGCGGTGGCACGGCCGGCTGTGGCCGGGGCCCTGGACGGCCCCGGCTCGTGTTTCTGCCGAGTAGCGCGGTAGCGCGGCAGCACGGGGGCGCCCCGGTCCGGGGACCGGGGCGCCAAGGTGGGTGCGGTGGAGGTCAGGGGGTGGCCGACGGGACCTTTTCCGGTTCGGGGACCGTCATCCGTACCGGCTCCGTACCCGTCGCGCTGTGCCGGGCCGCCCAGTTCTCCAGGGCGGTGCGGCAGGCGTGGTCCAGGTGGTGGAGGCCGGTGAGGTGCAGCTCCACCGGGCGGTCCTGGGGAAGGGACTCCAGGTTGTCGAGGATCTTCGGGAGGCGCAGGAAGGTCGCGTTGCCCGAGAGATAGGCCTGGACGGGGCCGGCGCCCTTGTCTATGACCTCCAGCTTGATGTGCGAGGCCTCCCAGGCGGTCTTGGCCACGGAGAGGGCCAGACCGATCAGTACGCCCTCGAACATGTTCACCGCGACGATCGCGACGGCCGTGGCCACGAGGATCAGCGCCTCGCCCCGGTGGCTCCGCCACAGGGAGACGACCGCACTGAACGGGATGAGCTTCCAGCCCGCGTGGACGAGGATGCCGGCCAGGGCGGGGAGCGGGATCAGGGCGAGAGCGCCCGGCAGCAGGGCCGCGAAGAGCAGGAGCCAGACACCGTGCATGACCCGGGACGCCTTGGTCTTCGCGCCGGCCTGGAGGTTGGCGGAGCTGCGCACGATCACCGCCGTCATCGGCAGCGCGCCCAGCAGCCCGCACACCGTGTTGCCGGCACCCTGGGCCATCATCTCCTTGTCGTACTGGGTGCGTGGACCGTCGTGCATCCGGTCCACGGCCGCCGCGCTGAACAGGCTCTCGGCGGAGGCGATCAGCGTGAAGGCGAGGATCGTGCCGAGCAGAGCCACGTCCGCCAGTTGACCGAAGGCGTCCAGGCCCGGGGGCTGGATGACGTCCAGCAGGCCCTTCACCTCGACGTTCGCCACCGGCAGGTTGAAGACCAGGGTGGCCGCGGTGGCCAGGAGGACCGCCGCGAGGGCGCCCGGGACCACCTGGACCTTCTTCGGCAGCTTCTTCCACAGCACCATCACGGCGATGGTGCCCGCGCCGAGCGCGAGGGAGGCGAGCGCCGCGGTGCTGCCGACGGCCTCGACGAAGGCGCCGGGCAGACCCGCGATCTTGTCGATGCCGGAGGCGGGGGCCTTGAGGCCGGCCGCCGCGTAGAGCTGGCCCGCGATGATCACGAGGCCGATGCCGGCGAGCATGCCCTCGACGACGGAGACGGATATGGCGCGGAACCAGCGGCCCAGCTTCAACGCGCCCATGGCGAGCTGGAGCAGACCGGTGGCGAGCACGATCACCCCGAGGGCAGGCAGCCCGAACTGGCGTACGGCCTCGAAGACCAGCACGGTCAGACCGGCCGCCGGACCGGAGACCTGGAGGCTGCTGCCGGGCAGCAGTCCGGCGACGATGCCGCCCACGATGCCGGTGACCAGGCCGAGTTCGGCCGGCACCCCGGAGGCGACGGCGACGCCCACGCACAGCGGGAGAGCGACCAGGAACACGACGAGCGAGGCGCCGAAGTCCTGCCGCAGATGGGGGAATTTGGACATGGCGGAGGTCTTGGAAGTCATCTCGGAAACCTGGCCGCCGCTCACAGAATCTCGAACTTGTCGGTGTCCACGCGGTGTTCGCGCACGGCGCCGGTGTGGACCTCGTAGTACCAGCCGCGGAGCCGGAGGCGGCCGTCCGCCAGGCGCTTCTCCACGCAGGGGTAGGAGCGCAGGCGCAGGAGCTGGCTGAGGACGTGGTTCTGGACCCCGTCAGCGACCGTCGGGTCCTCGACCGGCCCCTGCGGACGCGGGGTCGCGTGGGTCAGCCAGTCGCGTACGGCGGGTACGGCGTCGAGGTCGTCGCCGCGGACCAGGGCGCCGACGGCACCGCAGTGGGAATGTCCGCAGACCACGATGTCGGTGACGCCGAGGACCTCCACGGCGTACTCGATCGTGGCCGTCTCACCTGTGGGGCGGTCGGACGTGTACGGGGGGACGATGTTGCCGGCGGTGCGCAGCTCGAAGAGCTCGCCGGGGCGGGCGCCCGTGATCAGGGCAGGGACGACCCGGGAGTCGGAGCAGGTGATGAACAGGACCTCGGGTGACTGGCCTTCGGCCAGCCTGGCGAACTCCTCAGGGCGCTGTCCGAAGGTACGGGCGTTGTCGATGAGGGGCTGCATGATGTGGTGACTCCTCCTGGCGCGCCTCGGTGGCGCGTCGGGCTTGCACGACAGATGTGTGGGGGGGAACAGGCTCCACGCGGCTCAGCAGCGGAAGACCTGGAGAACGGCCGGGGTGTGGGCCGTGGGAGGTCTCGAAGCCCGGTGGTACCGGGGCGAGGGCCGTTCCGGTTCGCTCGCGGCCGCCGGGTTCTCCCCCAGCGACGGACGCGCGGGCGTCCCGGGAACGGTGTGGGTGACGGCGCGGTGCCGGTCCCGTGTGCGGCGAGGACCGGTCGGGTCCTCGGAGGGTGCGCACATGCGGTGGGTGACGGACTTCTCACGCACCGGTTTGGCCTTGAGGGTGTTTCCGGGCTCGGCTTTGGCCTTGACATGACCCAGCGTGTGCGCGGCTGCGAAGGAAGCCGGGGGAGCGAAGAACTGGAGAGCGAACAGGACGGCGGCCAGCGCCGAAAGGACGGTCCGGGTCGTCGTGCCGCGCAACATATGCCTCCCCGCTGCCAGTTCTCGGTTTCTCCCGTGCGTCGACAGTTACTCGACTTGGTCAATCGATGGTCAACCGCTGGTCAAGAAACACATTAACCCTGCAAAGTTGTTTGCAGGGTTAACTTAACGTTGCGAGCTGAAGAGAGCCTGAAAAGCGTGGACGAGATGGCCGAAAACAACCCTTGACGCAAGGGAGTTCGCCTGGGGCAACTTTACGGTTGGGCGGAGTAGATCCAGTCGAAGCCGTCGTATCCCTCGGTGTCGAGATGCTGCGCTCGACTGAGCCCGGCGCGCATCGCCACGCGCTGGGAAGCGACGTTGGCCGGTCTAACGCGGGCGATCAGCGGGAGGTCGGGCAGGTGACGGGATGCCCAGGTGACGACCGCGCCCGCGGCTTCACCGGCGAAGCCTTGGCCCCAGGCTGAGGTGGCGAAACGGTAGAAGAGGTTCAGGACCGGGGCCCCGTGCAGTTCCATGGGCTTGACTCCGCAGAATCCGAGCTGCTGAGCGGAGCCGTGGTGCCGGACGACCCAGTACCCGTATCCGTGCTGCTGCCACTGGCCGTCCCAACGCTGGTAGAGCGCCTCCGCCTCCTCGAACCGGGCGAGCGCGTCGGACGGGTTGTGGGTACAGGTCTGAGGATCGCGGTGGACGGCGAAGATCGCGTCGACATCGGATGCGGTCGGGCGTCTCAGCAGCAGCCGTGCGGTTCGCAGCTCCACGGCTGCCGGGCTCCGGTCACTCATGTCGATACCGCCTCACTTGTGCGGAAGATTCGGTTCAGGTGGTGGTCCAGGACGGTGGTCGTGGACTCCGGACCGCGCTGGTCGACGACGGAGCGCGTGCCGAGTTTCGCGGACATGGCAAGCAGGCCGGCTGCCTCCAGCCGTACGTCCACCCCGGGCCTGAGCAATGCCGCTTCCTGCGCCCGCCGGAGAAGTTCGGCCAGGGCGTCTTCGGCGGCGTCAGGGTTGTTGATGAAGGGCAGTCGGTCGGTGGGCGTTGTTCAGCGCCGGGCAGGTGACTGCTCCACGAGTCGCTCGGCGTCGCGCGCGAGGGCGGTGAGGCGGGAGATGGCGCGGAAGTACTTCTTGCGGTAGCCGCCGTTCAGCATCTCCTCGCTGAACAACCGGTCGAACGGCGCCCCCGAGGCGAGCACGGGGACCTCGCGGTCGTACAGCCGGTCGGCGAGCACCACGAGCCGCAGGGCGGTGGACTGGTCCGGGACCGGCTGGACGTCGGTCAGGCACACCGCCTTCAGGCCGTCCGTCAGGGCCCCGTAGCGGCTGGGGTGGACGCGCGCCAGGTGGTCCAGCAGATGCGGGAAGTCGTCGAGGGAGGCGCCCCCGGTGGCGTACGCCGCCTTGGTGACGGTCTCCTCGGAGTACGGCGCCGGGGCCTCGGGCAGGCCACGGTGACGGTAGTCCTCGCCGTCGATGCGCAGGGCGCGGAAGTGGGCGGACAGACCCTGGATCTCGCGCAGGAAGTCGGCCGCCGCGAACCGGCCCTCACCGAGCTTGCCCGGCAGGGTGTTCGAGGTGGCGGCCAGTGCCACGCCCGCCTCGACGAGCTTACCGAGCAGGGTCGACACCAGGACGGTGTCGCCCGGGTCGTCCAGTTCGAACTCGTCGATGCACAGCAGACGGTGCCCGGAGAGGGTCTGGACCGTCTTCTGGAAGCCGAGCGCGCCGACCAGGTTCGTCAACTCCACGAAGGTGCCGAAGGCCTTGAGGGAGGGTTCGGCCGGGGTGGCGTGCCAGAGGGAGGCGAGGAGGTGGGTCTTGCCGACGCCGTAGCCGCCGTCCAGATAGACGCCGCGCGGGCCTGCGGGGAGCTTGGGGGACTTCGCCCTGCCGAGGCCGAAGAAGCCGCGCTTGCCGGTGCCGGTCGCGTGCGCGCCGCCCAGGCCCGCCGCGAAGCCGCTCAGGACACGGACGGCCTCGGTCTGGCTGGGCTGGTTCGGGTCCGGGATGTACGTCTCGAAGCGCACCGAGTCGAAGCGCGGTGGCGGCACCATCTCGGCGACGAGCCGGTCCGCGGGGACATGCGGCTCGCGGGTGCACAGGGAGAAGGGGACCGCTTCGGACAGCGGACCGATTCCGGACACGGTGGCTGAGGACGACGACACGGTTACCGAGTCTAAGGGCCGTGCCACACTGCACGGATGCGACGCCTGTTCCCTGTGACCGAAGAGACAGCGGCCCGGACTCCGGAAGCGACCGGTGGTGCGCATGCGACCGGGGTTCGCACGGCGGAGGGCGGTACCGGCCCGGCGGGTGCCCGGCCGCCGGGCGAATGCGAGGGGGCGGGGGCCCTCGGAGGGTCGGAGTTCGTCGACCGGGAATGGGGGCTCGACGAGTTGGCGGCGGCGTACGCCTATCCCGAGCCGGCGTCGGGTGGCGGTCGCGAACCCTGGGTGCGGGCCAACATGGTGTCCACGCTCGACGGCGCGGCCCAGCACGGCGGGCGTTCGCAGCCGATCTCCAGCGACGCCGACATGCGGATCTTCGGCACGCTGCGGGGACTCGCGGACGTGGTGATCGTCGGGGCGGAGACGGTGCGCCAGGAGGGTTACCGCCCGGCACGCGCGCGTGAGGCGTTCGCGGCGGCCCGCCGGGCCGCCGGACAGCCCCCCGCCCCCGCTGTCGCGGTGGTGAGCGCGAGCCTGGACCTGGACTTCTCGCTGCCCCTGTTCACCTCCCCGCTGACGCCGACGATCCTGCTGACCGGCGCCGCCGCGGCCCCCGACCGGGTCGCCACCGCGCAGAAGGCCGGTGTCCGGGTGGTGATCGCCGGGGACGGCATGGGTGTCGACCCCGCGCGGGCCGTACGGGCCCTCGCCGATCTGGGGATGACCCGGCTGCTCAGCGAAGGCGGACCCCGGCTGCTCGGCCAGCTCATCACCTCCGACGTCCTGGACGAGCTCTGTCTGACCGTCTCGCCGATGCTCACGGCGGGGGACGCGCAACGGATCGCCGGGGGCCCCTCGGTGCCGGTGCCCAAGCGCTTCGCGCTGGCGTCGTTGCTGGAGGAGGCCGGGTTCCTGTTCGGTCGTTACCGTCGTACGTGAAAGCGGACGGAATCTGCCGTTCCGTTTAGTTTTCGCCGGGCACACTAGAGACCCTGAGGAGTGAGGGCCCGTGGGGTCCTCCGAGGAGAAGGGCGCCTGAGGTGTCGTTCACGAGCGTATTGATGATCGAGAAGGCTCTGACGTCCGCGGACGTGGAGTTCGTCACGACTCTGCACGGCGACGAGCAGGCCTCGTTCCATGTGCTGCTCCAGCCGCGGGGGAATCAGGCCGACCGGTTGCTGCGGGCCATCGACGACCTCGCCCTCGGTGAGCTGGACGAGGCGGCGCGGGAGGGGGAGACGCCGGAGGGGGAGCAGGCGTTGGACGCCGGGGAGCGTGCGCTGGAGGTGTCGTTGCAGGCGCTCAGGGGGGCGGGGAGCACGGCTGAGGGGCGGTTGATCGAGGACCATCCGCTGGACGCGTTGAAGTCCTTGGTGGAGGAGGTAGGGGCCGACGAGGTGTTGGTGCTGACCGATCCGCACTATGTGGAGGAGTTCTTCCATCGGGACTGGGCTTCTCGGGCTCGGCACAAGGTGGGGGTGCCGGTGCTGAAACTGTTCTCGCACGCGCGGGCGTAGGGCCGGGGGCGCCGTGGGGTTGCCGTGGTTCGTCGGCTGCGGGTTCGTCGTGGCTGGTCGCGCGGTTCCCCGCGCCCCGAGAGGCGGCTGCGCCGCCGTCCGGGCGCGGCCCCTCGCCCCTGGGCCCAGGCAATAGGGTAGGGACGCGCCTGCTGTGGGGCGTGGATCGTCTTCGTACCGTCGCTTGGAGAACACGCATGGCACCCGGACTGCCTACCGCCATGGATCGGCCGCACTTCATCGGTATCGGTGGGGCCGGGATGTCGGGGATCGCGAAGATCCTCGCCCAGCGTGGGGCGAAGGTCGCCGGCAGTGACGCCAAGGAGTCGGAGACGGCCGAGGCGTTGCGGGCGCTCGGGGCGACCGTGCACATCGGGCACGCGCGGGAGCACCTCGCGGACGACGCCACGTGTGTCGTCGTGTCGTCGGCGATCCGTGCCGACAACCCCGAGCTGGCGCGCGCCGCCGAGCTGGGGATCCCCGTGGTGCACCGGTCGGACGCGCTGGCGCGGCTGATGGACGGGCTGCGGCCGATCGCGGTGGCCGGCACGCACGGGAAGACGACGACCACGTCCATGCTGGCGGTGTCGCTCGGGGAGCTGGGGCTGCAGCCGTCGTACGCGATCGGCGGCGACCTCGACGTTCCCGGATCGAACGCGCTGCACGGGGACGGGGAGATCTTCGTCGCCGAGGCGGACGAGAGCGACCGGAGCTTCCACAAGTACGCGCCCGAGGTGGCGATCGTGCTCAACGTGGAGCTGGACCACCACGCCAACTACGCGTCGATGGACGAGATCTACGAGTCCTTCGAGACGTTCGCGGGCCGGATCGTGCCGGGTGGCACGCTGGTGATCTCCGCCGACCACGAGGGCGCTCGGGAGCTGACCTCCCGGCTCTCCGGGGTACGTGTGGTGACGTACGGGGAGCGCGAGGACGCCGACGTACGGGTGCTGTCGGTCCTGGCGCAGGGGCTGAAGAGCGAGGTCACGGTACTGCTGGACGGGCAGGAGTTCGTCTTCGCGGTGTCCGTGCCCGGCCGGCACTACGCGCACAACGCGGTGGCCGCGCTCGCGGCCGGTGTCGCGCTCGGGGTGCCGGCGGCCGAGCTGGCGCCGGCGCTGGCGGCGTACACCGGGGTGAAGCGGCGGCTGCAGCTCAAGGGCGAGGCGGCCGGGGTGCAGGTCATCGACTCGTACGCGCATCACCCGACCGAGATGACGGCGGACCTGGAGGCGATGCGGGCCGCGGCCGGTGACGCGCGGATCCTGGTGGTCTTCCAGCCGCACCTGTTCTCCCGCACTCAGGAACTCGGCACCGAGATGGGACAGTCCCTGGCGCTGGCGGACGCGTCGGTCGTCCTCGACATCTACCCGGCCCGTGAGGACCCGATCCCGGGGGTGACCAGCGAGCTGATCATCGACGCCGCCCGGAGCGCGGGCGCGGACGTCACCGCCCTGCACGACAAGGCGGAGGCGCCCGCCGTGGTCGCGGGAATGGCGAAGCCGGGTGATCTCGTTCTCACCATGGGCGCGGGTGACGTGACGGACCTGGGCCCGAAGATCCTGGACCGTCTTTCGAGCTGAGGGGCTGAGGCGCATGTCGTACGACGTCGAGAAGCCGGACGAGCAGTGGCGGGCGGAGCTGACACCGGCCGAGTACGCCGTGCTGCGGCAGGCCGGTACGGAGCCCGCCTTCACCGGTGAGTACACCGACACCAAGACCAAGGGCGTCTACTCCTGTCGCGCCTGCGGTGCCGAACTCTTCACCTCCGAGACGAAGTTCGAGTCACACTGCGGCTGGCCGTCCTTCTTCGACCCGAAGGACAGCACGGCGGTGGAGCTGCTCGACGACCGGTCGCACGGCATGGTGCGCACCGAGGTGCGGTGCGCGCGGTGCGGCTCCCACCTGGGGCACGTCTTCCGGGGCGAGGGGTATCCGACCCCCACCGACCAGCGGTACTGCATCAACAGCATCTCGCTGACGCTCACCGCGGACGAGGGCTGACGGCCGGGGCCCGCAGCACAGCCGTGAGGGGGGCCGACGGGGCCGGTCGGCGACGCCGGTCCTCGGGCCGGCCGGCTGGTGACGCCCTTTCACCCGTGTCGCTCGTACACCCGCCGCCGGGTTGACGACGTGACTACTGTGTGAAGGGTGTCGACGGGGCGGATCGAGCGAAATTGAACGGACTGGTCTACTTCCTGGCGGCCGCGATCCTGTGGGCCGGCTTCGCCGCGCAACTGCCCGGTCTGTGGCACAACTGGCGCGATCCGCTCAAACGCGTCCTCTGCGCTGTGATCTTCCTCGCCGGCTTCTGCTTCACGCTCGGCGCCCCGCCCACCGTCGGCTTCATCAACCGCGCCATCGGTGTGCCCAACGCGGCGGCCTGCGTCACATACGGGGCCGTGAACGCCTTCTCCGCCGCTTCCCTCGTCCTGATCGCCCACTGGCGCGGTGCCGACGACCCGGCCCAGCTACGGCGGGCCTCCCGCACCTGGCTGCTGGCGTACGCGGTGGTCATCGCGGCGCAGACCGCGCTCTTCGTGGCCGGAGACGCACCGGTCGAGCGCCGCACCGACTTCGACACCTACTACGCCGGGACGCCGTTCATCCGCGAGATGATCGTCCTGTATCTCGCGGCCCACCTGGCGGCGGCTGTCACCACCACCGTCCTGTGCTGGCGCTGGACCTTCCAGATCACCGGCTGGACGCGCCGGGCCCTGGCCGTGCTCGCCGTCGGATGGCTGTGCACCAGCGCGTACGGCGTCCTCAAGATGATCGCCGTCGCCGGCCGCTGGAGCGGGCAGCACTGGGACCCGCTGAGCACCCGGCTGGCGCCGATGCTGGTCACCGTCGGCGCCACCCTCACCGCGGTCGGCTATGTCCTGCCGCTGCTCGGGCCGCGCGTCGACAGCCTCGTCGCGTTCCTGCGGCTCGGCCCGCTCTTCCGGCTCGTCGGCTCCAGGAACAGGGGCCTGAACAGGCGTGACACCTTGCTGTCCTGGCGCTCGCTCGGCGATGTCGAACTGCGTCTGACACACCGGACGACGGCCATCCGTGACGGTCTGCGGGACGTGTCCGTCCACTTCGACGAAGCCGTCCGTGAACGGGCCTACCGCCGGGCGCTCTCGCTCGGCTCCAGCGCCGGCGAGGCCGAAGCCATCGGGGACGCGGCCATGGTGGCGGTCGCCGCGTCGCTGTCAGGCTCCCCCGACCGCGCGGGGGGTCTCGACCCGGCCGTACTCGACAGTTTCGCCCTCGACGCCATGGCCGCGTTCGCCGACGGGTACGCCGGCCCCGAGCCCGGCGAACAGACCCTCGACACCGGTCAGCCCGCCCTGATCCGGTTGTCCCGGGCCGTACGGGCGGGCGTCGTCGAGGGCGCGGTCCGCGCGGAACGCGCCAGGAGCCGACAGGTGTGGTGAGCAGTCGGACGAACGCGGTGCGCGGAGCGACCGGGCCGATGTCGTGAGGTCGTGCTCCTTCCGGCCGGCTATGGCGCGGACGGCTCCATCGGGCTCAGCGTGTGGAACCGTCGTCCCTGATAAACGAGCGGCTCCCGTCCGCCGACCACCACGTCGACCACCTCGATCAGGATGATCGTGTGGTCGCCGGCGGTGACGCGCTGGTGCACGAGGCCCTCGAACGACGCGGTGGCGCCGTCGAGCAGGGGAGCACCGAGCTTTCCCAGGGTGCAGGGCGCTGTGTCGAACCCGTCGACGTCGAGCGTCGCGAAGGCCTGCGTCAGCGGGTGCTGGTCGGCCGCCAGGACGTTGACGGCCACTGTCTCGGCCCGGCTGAAGGCAGGGTGGACATCGGCGGTCTCGGCCAGACAGACCGACATCAGCGGCGGGTCCATCGACACGCTTGTCACCGAGTTGGCGGTGAAGCCGTACCGCTGCCCGTCCACTTCGGTGGTGACCACACAGACGGACGTGACCATCGAGGACAGTCCGTCGCGGTAAGCCTGAGGGTTGGGCATGTCAGACCACCGCCGTGGTGCCGGCGCACTCCGGCGCGTCGTCGGCCGTCGGCTCGGGGGTTCGGTGCGGGGAGGTCGGCCCGGAGACCGACGGGGACAGAGGGGATCTCATCATGTCGTGCCTTTGCTGAGGGATGCCCCGACGCTAGGACGTCATGTATTGCATGTCAATACGCCATCTCGCATTAGTGTCCGATGGGGCCAGCGGTGAGTCCTCGATCAGGGGGCGACCACCGGTTGTGTCAGTTCGTCGCCCTCACCGCGTCCGTGATCACCGCCGCGACCTCCTTGGGGCGGGAGACCGCCACGGCGTGCGAGGCGCCCTCGATCTCGGTGACGGTGGCGCCCGGCGCGCCGGGCGCCGAAGCGCTGGACGTCGGGGTTGATGGCCTCGTCGGTGTCGGCGTCGGCGTCGGTGTCGGTGTCGGCGACCCCGGCCGAGGAGGGCTTGGTCCGCCAGGCGGCGGTCGCGGTCTTCTCGGTGAACACCGAGGCGGACAGCGGCCGTTGGGAGACGGCGAGAAGCCTGGTGACCTCGGCGGGAACGTCGGCGGCGAAGATGCCGGGGAAGGCCTCCGGCTTGATGGTGACCTCCACGGCCGGGTCGGCGCCCTCGACGGGGTACGTCCACTCGTCGTGGTTGGCGACGAGCGGGGCGAGCGGGAAGCGGCTCTGCAACTCGCCCAGGCTCTCGCCCGCCTCGGGGACGTACGCGGCCACGTAGACCAGGCCCACCCGGTGCGCCTCGCGGAGTTCCGCCCCCGGGTCGATGCCCCAGTTCGTCGGAGAGCCTCGCGCGAACCGCCCGGTACGTGGTCAGCTCCTCAGCTTCGCGTCCGGTCGCGGCCAGTGCGCGGATGAGCCGGGCCGGCAGGGGCTCGTCCAGCGGGTTGTCGGCGGCGGTCTCCTGGAGCACGGACAGGACGGCGCCGGCTGTGTCGGCGCGCAGCGCCGCGTCGGCCGCCTCGCGTACGGCCGCCACCCGTTCACGGTCGACCGCACCGAACCCGGCGCGCTCCCGCACCTCGGCGGGAAGCCCGGCCCCGACCGGCCCCACCCGCACCGACCAGAACGGCGAACCGCACCGGCTCCAGTGCCCATTCGGCCCCTTCGTATCTCGTATCTTCACGCCCCCAGGGCCGAGGCGCGGCGGTCGTCCGGTTGTTGCACGTGTCCTTCCGGCGGTGGCCGGCAACAGAACATGAATACTGGTGTCCCGTGAACGTACACCTGACGTGAGGAGCGCAACGGTGAACTCCGCCTGGGAAACGGCCACTTGGAGCACGGACGGCTCGGCTCGACCGGCAGTCCGGGCCGGGCGGCACGCGGTGGTCGTCGGAGGCAGTATCGCGGGCTTGCTCGCGGCGCGGGTACTCGCCGGGTATGCCGAGCGCGTCACCGTCGTGGAGCGCGACCGCTTCGCCGAGGAGGGCGAGGAGAGCGAGAAAGGCGGGGAAGGCGGGGTGACGACGGCTGGCCGGCCGGGCGTGCCGCAGGGCCGGCATCCGCATGTCCTGGTGGAGGGTGGTCAGCTCGCCCTGGACGCGCTGCTGCCCGGCTTCATGGCGGAGCTGAGGGCCGCCGGTGCCCCGAGGGTCGGGATGCCGTCGGACATGGCGCACTGGCAGGCCGGCCGATGGCTCCGCCGGGTGCCCGCCTCGACGTACCTCCACACCGGATCACGGGCGCAGGTCGAGCGGTTGATACGGCGTCGGGTACTCGCCGACCCTTCGATCACCCTGCTCGATGGCACCGACACGGTCGGCCTGCTCGGGGACGCCACCCGGGTGCGGGGCGTACTGCTGCGGGAGCGGGGTGACGGACAGCGGGGAGCGGGGCGGGAGTTGACGGCCGATCTCGTCGTCGATGCCTCCGGCCGAGGTACGAAGGCATCCCGGTGGCTGACGGCCCTCGGCGCCGAACCCCCGCACGAGGAGCTCATCGACACGGGGCTCGCTTACGCCTCCCGCGTCTACCGCGACACGACCGGAACCCTGGGCGGCGAACCGTCCGCCGACACCCTCGGCCTCTATGTCGTCCCCAACCCGGCGCAGCCGTTCGGCGCCGTCGTCGTGCCCCTGGAGGACGGCACCCATCTGGCCACCTTCTCCGGCCTGCGCGGAGACGAACCGCCGACGGACGAGGAGGAGTTCGAGTCGTATGCCAAACGGCTGCCACATCCGGTGGTGCACCGCTGGGTGCGCGGGGCCGAGCCGCTGTCCGCGGTCTCCGGGTTCCGAGGGACGGCGAACGTACGCCGCCGCTACGACCTCCCCGGTCGCCGCCCCGCCGGGTTCCTGGCCACCGGCGACGCCCTGTGCACGTTCAACCCGATCTACGGGCAGGGCATGACCGTCGCCGCGATGAGCGCCCTGGCCCTGCGCGACGTGCTGGCCGACCCGCGCCGTACGCCCACCACCCGTCGGGTGCAGCGGGCGCTGCTCGCGGCGTCGCGGCAGGCGTGGGACATCTCGGCAGGGTCGGACAAGAAGATGCCGGGGGTCGTCGGCAACGCGGGCGCCGCGGGGCCCGCGGACCGTCTGGCCGACTGGTATCTGCGACGGGTCCAGGAGCGGTCCCCGGGCGACCCCGTCGTGGGCCGTGCCTTCCGCTCCGTCCTCACGCTGAAGGAGCCGCTCGGCGCGCTGTTCGCCCCGGCCGTGGCACGGGCCGTCCTCTTCGGGCCCGTCAAGGAGACGCCCGTCGAGCCGCCGATGACGCGTGAGGGCCATGAGGGCGGTGAGGGCCGTGAAGGAACGGAGCACGGCGCTTCCTGACTCTTGACTCTCGTGGAAAGCGCTTGCCACACTCGCTGGCCCGCCCCAGGAATCGCCTGCCGCATCACCGCCCTACGGCCCGGTGTAGCGCTATCCGCGCCACCCCAGGTCACCAGCCCCCGTGAGCCCCTCGGCCGGGCATGTTCCGGTCGAATCGCGTTCGACGACGAGCATCGACGACGAGCATCGACCGCGCGTCGACGAGCATCGACGGCGAGCGTCGACGACGAAGACTGATGACGAGCGTCGATGATGGCCGTCGCCGACGACTGGTGTGTTGATGCCGCGAGTTGACGACGAGCGTCGCCGAGGCGCGTCGGCGACGGGGCAGTCAGTGGTCGAGTGGCAGGCGACCGACCCCCCACAGGAGAAGCCGAAATGGGACGCAGAGCCGCAGCCCAGCCCACGGGCCCGACGACCCGGGCCGCCGACGTGACCGCAACAGCCGCTAAAACGCCCGCCGTTGCCGCGACCACCCGCACCGCCCGCCGTACCCGGGCCCTCGTCACCGCAGCCTGCACCACCGCGCTGCTCACCGCCGCCGCACCGACCGCTCCCGCGAGCCCGGCACCGGAGTCGGCCGCCGCCCCGGCACAGGTCGCGGCGGCATGTGGCGAGGGCTCGTACCAGGCGGAGGCCGTGCTCAACGGCAGTACCTGGACCGCCCGGCGGGGAAGCAGCGTGACGTACACCGGTACCGACATGCGCGCGGCGATGCAGGCCGCCGTCAACAGCCTCACCTCCGGGCGGACTTCGAAGGAACGCGTCGTCGTGCGCGGCTCGGGCTCCATCGGTGCCGGCTCCCGGGTCTCGCTGCCCAGCTACACCGTGCTCGACGTGTGCGGCACGATCAACGTCACCGGTACGGGCAGCGGTGACCAGGCGCCCGTCTACTCGCGCGGCACCCGGGACATCGAGGTCCAGCACCTCAACCTCACCGGCACTCCGCTCTACGGGATCTTCCTGCGCAATGTCCAGAACGTCGTCCTCGGCCAGCTCGACATGCGCCTCTCGCGCGGCCTCGGCGTCCGGATCGACAACCGGGGCGACACCAGCCAGTGGACGCGCAACGTCAGGATCGACAACGTCTACGTGTCGGGCGCGAGCAGTCACGCGGTCGAGACGTACGGCGTCGACGGGCTCACCGTCGGCACGGTGACCGCCCGCAACGTCGGTGAGTCCGGGCTGCTCCTCAATCAGACGATCAACGCCACGGTCACCAAGGTCGACGCGGACGGCGCGGGCGCCGGCACCGGTTACGCGGCCTTCCGCATGGCCAACCGCAACGGCCGGGTGGGCAGTTCGTACCCGACCAACATCCGGGTCGGCGAGGTGATCGCGCGCGGCGGCGGACGCGGTGTCTTCTGTGTCTCCGAGAGCGGCGGCGCGGTGATCGACCGGATCAACCTCACCAACACCGGCAACAACGCGATCCTGATCGAGAACTGCTACAACGTGAACCTCGCTGCCCAGAGCGGCACCGTCTCCGGCGGTGGAGAGATCCGGCTCGCGGCCCGGTCGGAGTTCCCCAACAACCGTGACATCACCGTCCAGAACCTGACGGTCACCAACTCGTCCCTGCGCGAGAGCCCCTGCGGCGATAACACCACCTTCCGTAACAACCGCCTGGTCAACAGCGCCCAGAACATCTGCTGACCCTTGCTGGCGGGCGCGCCCGGAACTCACTCCGGGCGCGCCCGCCCTTCCGCATCGCCGCATGGACTCCGGCCTCGCCCCGGAGGCCGCCCGCCCTCGGGAGTTCGCCGGGCAGCGCCCGCGCCTGTGACGCGCTCGGCGCGGAGATCACGGGTCGGATGGGCAGGCGGCCGGACAGCGGTCTGCTCGCCGACCTCCAGCGTGCCGAGCCACGCGGACCACCTCCCGCGGCGTGACTCGCCATTGTCCTGCGGGCCATGTCCCACGCCGGCCACGCCCCACGAGCCGCTTCAGCGCGGCCTTCGTGTCGTCCCTGCCGCGCTCGCCCGGCGTCGCCTGGATGGAACCCTGGACCACCGGGGGGGACCCCGCGACGTCCGGTGAGCGAGACCTCGCACCGCGTCGAACAGCGGCTGAGCGGCCGAGGCCTGCCTCTGCTGCCGAGAGCGTGCCGTCCGGCGGGCGCCTTCCCCACCTCGTCGTACAAGGCTTGCGGGGAATCTTGACGGCGTTCATGTTACCGGTAACACTTCTGGGGTCCCAGCCACGAGGAGGCGGAGTTCCGCGTGCCCGACACACCGAGCACACAGCCGGGCCGGCGCTCGGCAAGGCCATGGAGTAGTGCGGCGTGCGCGCGGTGCCGCTGCTGCTCTGCGCGGTCTCGGCCGTCTGCCTGCCGACCACCCTGTGGCTGATCCGCGCCACCCGCTCCACCCCGCACCCCCCAGGGCTCTTCCGGTGGGTCTCCGCGGCTTCCGCGAAGATTGATCAGAAGGGCCCTGGACCGCTCGACACACCGTCCGTCCCCTTGTCCTCCCGCCCGCCCCAGCCGAAGGGAAACAGCCTTGCGCCCGCCCGCTCTCACCACGTCGTCCGACGGTTTCCTCCTCCACGGTGAGCCGTTCCGGATCATCTCCGGTGCGATGCACTACTTCCGCATCCACCCCGACCTGTGGGCCGACCGGCTGCGCAAGGCCCGGCTGATGGGCCTGAACACCGTGGAGACCTACGTCCCCTGGAACCTCCACCAGCCCGACCCGGACAGCGAACTCGTCCTCGACGGCCTCCTGGACCTGCCGCGCTACCTGAGCCTCGCCCGCGCCGAGGGGCTGCACGTCCTGCTGCGCCCCGGCCCGTACATCTGCGCCGAGTGGGACGGCGGCGGACTGCCCTCCTGGCTCACCTCCGACCCCGACATCCGACTGCGCTCCAGCGACCCCCGTTTCACGGACGCCCTCGACCGCTACCTCGACATCCTGCTGCCCCCGTTGCTGCCGTACATGGCCGCGAACGGCGGGCCGGTCATCGCCGTCCAGGTGGAGAACGAGTACGGGGCGTACGGCGACGACACCGCGTACCTCAAGCACGTGCACCAGGCGCTGCGTTCGCGTGGCGTGGAGGAGTTGCTGTTCACCTGCGACCAGGCGGGGTCGGGCCACCACCTGGCCGCCGGGAGCCTGCCCGGGGTCCTGTCCACCGCCACCTTCGGCGGCAGGATCGAGGAGTCCCTTCAGGCGCTGCGGGCGCACCAGCCCGAAGGTCCCCTGATGTGCTCGGAGTTCTGGATCGGCTGGTTCGACCACTGGGGCGAGGAGCATCATGTCCGGGACGCGGAGAGCGCCGCCGCCGACCTCGACAAGCTGCTGGCGGCCGGGGCCTCCGTCAACATCTACATGTTCCACGGCGGCACCAACTTCGGCTTCACCAACGGCGCCAACCACGACCAGTGCTACGCCCCGATCGTCACCTCCTACGACTACGACGCCGCCCTCACGGAGTCCGGCGACCCCGGCCCCAAGTACCACGCCTTCCGTGAGGTGATCGCCCGCCACGCGCCCGTCCCGGACCAGGCGGCCCCGGCCCCCGCCCCCAAACTCTCGGGCATCACCGTGGAGTTGGACCGCCGAGCACCCCTGCTGCCGTACGCGACCAGCCTCCCCGGCGCGGCCGTGGCGCGCAGCGAACACCCGCTCACGATGGAGGAGTTCGGCCAGCGCTCCGGCTACGCCCTGTACCGCACCACCCTCCCCGAGTCGGGCGACGGCCTGCTCCACTTCGACGGCGGTGTCGGCGACCGGGCCCAGGTCTTCGTGGACGGCGCCCCCGTCGGCGTACTGGAACGCGAACGCCACGACGAGACCCTGCCCCTGCGTGTCCCACGCCCCGGTGCCACGCTCGATGTGCTGGTCGAGAACATGGGTGGCGTCAACTACGGCCCGCGCATCGGTGCCGCCAAGGGCCTCCTCGGCCCGGTCACCTTCAACGGCACCGCCCTGCTCGGCTGGGACACCCACCGACTGCCGCTGGCCGACCTGACCACGGTCCCCTTCGCCCCGGCCGAGGCGACCCCACTCACCGTCCCCGCCTTCCACCACGGGACCTTCGACGTCGACACCCCCGCCGACACCTTCCTCGCCCTGCCCGGCTGGACCAAGGGCCAGGCCTGGATCAACGGCTTCCACCTGGGCCGCTACTGGAACCGAGGCCCCCAGCGCACCCTCTATGTCCCGGCCCCCGTTCTGCGCCCCGGCGCCAACGACCTAGTCCTCCTGGAACTCAACGCCACCACCAGCGCCCACGCGGAGTTCACGGCCACGCCCGACCTGGGCCCGGTGAAGCCCTGACCCCACCGAGGCCGCCCCAGGAACCGCCCCGCGCCTTCGAGAAGCGCGGGGCGGCGCCAGGACGCGCGCCCGCGCCGGCCTTTGAGGGGCGCGGGGAACTGCGCGGCAAACCCCCACTCACCCGTACCCCACCAACAAGCCGTTCGGGGTCGAAGGGGCGGAGCCCTTGGGGATGGGACGGGTAGGGGCGGCGGGGGCGAGAACCGCCCCGCGACCACCCCGCACGGCCCCCGCCCATCCGCGACCCACCCCGAACCCGACCTATCCTGTGGCCCAGCCCGACCGGAACAGAACCGCCCTACCCCGTCGAAGAAGGAATCCCCCGCATGCCCCGAAGCGTCACGGACGGCACCGCGGCCGCAGGGGCCGGCGGCAGCTCCGAAACCGCGGACCCCGGCTCGGCCACAGACCCCACCGCGGCCGCAGACCCCACCGCGGCCACAGGCCCCGGCGGCGCACGAGGGCCCGGCGGCCGCAGTCGTAGGAACTTCGCGGGGTCGCGTCCCGTGATGGACGACGTCGCCCGGCTGGCCGGTGTCTCCAAGCAGACCGTTTCCCGCGTGCTCAACGACAACCCGGCGGTCCGGCCGGAGACCCGGCAGGCCGTACTGGAGGCGATGCGGACGCTCGGGTACCGCCCCAGCCGGAGCGCGCGTTCGCTGGCCAGCGGCCGCACCCGGATGCTCGGGGTGATCTCGTTCGACGCGGCGCGCTACGGCCCCGCCTCCACCCTGACCGCGATCAACACGGCGGCCCAGGCGGCGGGCTATCTGGTCAGCTCCATCGCCCTGGACACGGCGGACCGGGACACGGTCGTCCAGGCGGTGGACCGGCTGTCGGCCGAGGGGGCGGACGGCGTCATCGCGATCGCCCCGCAGCGTCCGGTGGCCACCGCGCTCGCGCGGGCCCGCCCCGACACCCCCCTGGTCATGCTGGACAACGGCCTGGGCGACGGCACCCCCGTGGTCACCTCGGACTTCCGCACCGGCGCCCGCCTGGCCACCGAGCACCTGCTGGCCCTCGGTCACGCCACGGTCCGGCACATCGCCGGACCCACGGGCTGGACCTCCGCCGACCGGCGCGCCGCGAGCTGGCGCGAGACCCTGACGGAGGCCGGCGCACGTGTGCACGAACCCCTCGTCGGGGACTGGAGCGCCGACTCCGGCTATGAACTGGGCCGGCGGCTGGCGGGCGACGCGGACGTCACCGCCGTGTTCGTCTCCAACGACCAGATGGCGCTCGGTCTGCTGCGGGCCCTGCACGAGGCCGGCCGTCGGGTGCCGGACGACGTGAGCGTGGTCGGCTACGACGACATCCCGGAGGCCGCGCATCTGCTGCCGCCGCTGACGACCGTCCGTACGGACTACTCCTCGATCGGCACGAGGGCGCTGCGCCTGCTGTTGACGCAGTTAGACGACTCGGCTGAATCGGTTGACGTGGGGGAGAAGGACCCCGTGATCCCTGTCGAGCTCATCGTTCGTGACAGTACGAGGCCGGCGAGGTAGTTCCGCCGCGCCTCCGGGGTGCCGCGATGGCGTCTCGGGCGGCTTCGGCGCCGCCGTGGTCGCCCGCGCAGTTCCCCGCGCCCCCACAAGCACCACTGGCCCGGCACCATGAAGCTGAGCGGCGCCGGGCCGGTGGGCTGAGGCGGGCCTACCTCACGGCTTCCGCGCGATCGCCCCGTACATCGCGATGTCCTCGTCGCGGATGTTCTGCTCGCCCGTGCCGTCCGGGTGCCACTTGTGAACCTGGACGATGCCGGGTTCGACGAGTTCGAGACCCTCGAAGAACTCGTGGGCCTCCTCGATGGTGCGCAGCCGCATCGGCATGTCGCGGGCCGCGTACTCGCGGGCGACGCGGCCCACCTCCTCGGGGGCGAACTCGGCGGTGCCGATGGTCATCGCCAGGTAGCTGCCCGAGGGGAGGGGTTCGAGGAGGCGGCGGACGATGCCGACCGCGTCGTCCTCGTCCAGCACGAAGTGGACGATCGCGATCACGGTGAGCGCGACCGGCTTGCTCAGGTCGAGGGTCTCCGCGAACTCGGCCGAGCCGAGCACGGTCTCCGGGTCCTGGAAGTCGGCCTCGATGTAGGCGGTCCTGCCCTCGGGGGTGCTGGCCAGCAACCCCTGGGACAGGGTGAGGACGATCGGGTCGTTGTCCACGTAGACGACCCGGGACTCGGGGGCCACCGACTGGGCTATCTCGTGGAGGTTGGGGGAGGTGGGGATGCCGGTTCCGATGTCGAGGAACTGGCGCATGCCCGCCTTCTCGGCGAGCCAGCGCACCGCGCGGTTCATCCAGTCGCGGTTGGCGCGCATATGGACCGGCAGGGCCGGCCACTCGTGCGCCATCGCGTCACCGGCCTCCTTGTCGGCCGGGTAGTAGTCCTTGCCGCCGAGAATGTAGTCGTAGATCCGCGCGGAATGCGCGTGCTCGGTGTCGATCCGGTCGGCAGGCCATCCGTTGTCGGGCAACGCCGCCCCTCCCATCAAGTCGTGTCGTTCAGGTGCACGGTCGGGCAAAGCCACGGGTTCAGCGATCGGGAACCCGGGTTCCAAGCAGGTGGTGCGTCAACGAGGCATGGAAACAAGGGGATCAGAGCAGGAAGTCGGCCTCGCCCGCCTTCACGCCGGCCAGGAAGCTGGTCATCTCACGGGGGGTGAAGAGCAGCGCGGGACTGTCCGGATCGGTCGACTGGCGTACGGCGACCCGGCCGTCGGCGAGCTTCTTCACCTCCACGCAGGCACCGCCCGCGTCGTCGCTCCACGGTCGGTGCCAGTCCTGGGCGCCGAGGTCACGGGCGGGCATGCCGTTGCGGATGTCGTGGTGTACTCCGTCGGATATGCGGTGGTGCACGTCAGAGCTCCTTGCGTATCGCACCGAGTAGGGCCTCGGTCTTGCGGGCGGGCGCCGACTGCGCGCCCAACCGGTCCAGCGCCTCGCGGTAGACGACGACGTCGTCCCTCTTGTCGAGATAGACCGCGCCCACCAGACCGCTGAGGTAGACGATGTCCGGCAACTCGGGGGCTCTGAACCGGAAGAGGTGGAACGCACCGGCCCGCATCGCCGGATGCGGACCGTTGTGGAAGGGCATGAGCTGGACCGTCACATGCGGCAGACGGTTGAGCTCGATGAGATGGTCGATCTGGGCGCGCATCACGTCGGGGCCGCCGACCGGCCACCTGAGCACCGTCTCGTCCATGACCACCCACAGCCGCGGCGGTTGCTCACGGGTGAGGAGTTCCTGGCGCCGCATCCGCAGCGCCACCCGCCGCTCGGTGTCCTCGGTCGCCGCGTGCGGATTGCCGGCGCCGAGCAGAGCGCGCGCGTACTCCTCCGTCTGCAGCAGGCCGTGCACGAACTGCGCCTCGTAGGCGCGGATCTGGAGTGCCGCCTGTTCCAGGCTGAGATAGGCGGCGAACCAGTCGGGAAGGACGTCGCGGTAGGTGTGCCACCAGCCGCGCTTGTTGGCCTCCCGGACCGACTGCAGGAAGGTGTCGATCTCCTGCTGGTCCCGTACGCCGTAGACCTGGAGCAGTTTCTCGACGTCCGGGAGGCGGAGCCGGGCGACCTTGGCGGACTCCATCCGGCGGATCGTGGAGTGGCTCACCCCGATCGCCTCGCCCGCCTGCTCGAACGTCAGCCCGGCCCGGGTGCGGAGCTCCTCCAGTTGCCTGCCGAGGATCATGCGCAGCACGGAGGGCGCACCGCCCCAGTCTGTCTCCGCGGTCACGCCCACCTCCTCCCCGCACACCGAGCGCAGAGGTCATGCCGAACCGTCCTGCGAGCTTGCGCGCTTTCCTTCAAGGGTTGCGCATTGTTGCGCGAGCCGTGTCGGGACCGCAGTCTGACACGATCTTGGCTCGAGCGGAGGCAGCATGCGACCCACAAATTGCAAATTTCAACTTGCTGGTTGCGAGGTGTTGTTCGCGGATGCCACAGTGGACGTACCGTCACGGCTTTGGTCAACGCTGGGGTCGAGCGGCCAGGTTGGGGGAGATGTGGCCGCAACTCAGCGCTGCCCGAGGTGAGTTGCCCGCGACTCGTGGCGAGCGGCGAGACGGCCGTGGCATCGGCACCCCCCGGTGCGAAGAGCCGACGAAAGGCGTACGGCGATGGCTCCGCCCACCCTCCCCCAGTCCCCGGACCGGTTAGCCCCAGCCATGTACCCACCCCTTGGAGCAGAGGCCTACCAACCCCACAGAGCGGGCGTCTTCGGCCTGCCGGCGGTCCCCACGTCGGCGGGCGAGGCGCGCAGAACGGTGCGCGAACTGCTGGGCGAGTGGGGGGTGCGTCCGGAGACCCGTGAGGACGCGCTCCTGATCACGTCCGAGTTGGTCACCAACGCGCTCACCCACACTGACAGCGAGTGGATCGTGTGCCGGCTGCACCTCACCGGCCATCGGCTCCGGATCGAGATCGAGGACCAGAACCGAGGTCACGCACAGCCTGCCCGGCGTCGTCCGGGCCCCGACGACCAGAATGGGCGTGGGCTCATGCTGGTCGGCATGCTCAGCAGCGACTGGGGGGTCAGAGACACCCCACAACGGTCCGGTCGCGTCGTCTGGGCAGAACTGCCATCGGAGGGCCGGGAGACCGCCGAGCCCGCCCCTCCGACGGCCCCGTTCGAGACCGAGGACACCCCCATGACCGACCCCTCCTGGACATAGGCCCGCCGGGCCCCCGCACGGCGTCCCTGCCGTCCACCGCGTTCGCCGGTGGGGTGACCGGAGTCCCGCGCCGGTCACCCCACCGGCCTGCCCGGACGTACGCCGCCGCTCGCTCTACGACGGCAGCCGGGGCCGCACGGACGCGCAGGGATTGTCACCTGCGACCGGGATGCGGGTGCGGGCCCCGCTCGGCGCGCGGGTATGAGTCCGGCGGGGACGTGGGGCTCGGCTCAGCGGGTCCGCGGGCCCAGGTGCCGCTCGGGGCGCGTGATCCGGTCTCAGCGTGGGCGCAGGCCCGCTGCCACCAGGCGGGCCTCCATCTTCCGGCGGGCCGCGCCGAGCACCGCCAGCAGGAGTTCCTTGCTGGACTGCCGTTGGCGTACGTCGCAGAGCAGGACCGGGACGGTGGGGGCCAGGTCGAGGGCCTGACGGACCTGTTCGGCCTCGACCTCACGGCGGCCGTCGAAGCAGTTGACCCCCACCGCGAAGGGAATGCCACGGGACTCGAAGAAGTCGACCGCGGGGAAGGAGGCGTCGAGCCGCCGGGTGTCGGCGAGGACCACGGCCCCGAGGGCACCCGAGGACAGGTCGTCCCACATGAACCAGAAGCGGTCCTGGCCGGGCGTGCCGAAGAGATAGAGCACCAGCTCGGGGGAGATGGTGATGCGGCCGAAGTCCAGGGCGACGGTGGTCGAGACCTTCTTCTCCACGCCCCGCAGATCGTCCACGCCCCGCCCGGCCGCGGTGATGTGCTCCTCGGTCGCCAGCGGGGTCACCTCACTCACCGAGCCCACCATGGTCGTCTTGCCGACGCCGAAACCCCCCGCGATGAGGATCTTCAGGGCGGTGGGGACGACCGGCTCGGAGCTGACGGACACCATCCATCACCCTTTCGACGTGTGCCGGGCCCGGCCGCCGCCGCGGTTCACGCGTCCTGCACGTAGTCGGAGGGGGTTTCCGAACGGGGCGCCGCGCTCAGGTACTTGCCGACCTGCTTGACCAGCGTCCCCATCTCGAACGCCATCATGCCGACGTCCACCTCCTCCGAGGCGATCGCGGCCAGCCGCGCGCCCCGGCCGGCCGATGTGACGAAGAGGAACGCCCGTTCCATCTGGATGACGGTCTGCTGTACCTCGCCGCCGTGGAAGTGACGGGCCACGCCCCGGGCCAGGCTGTGCATCCCCGAGCCGACCGCCGACAGGTGTTCCGCGTCGTCGAACCGGATGTCCTTCGACTTCCCGATGAGAAGGCCGTCCCCCGACAGCACGATGGCGCAGCGGATCTCGGGTATCCGCTCCACGAGCCCGTCCAGCAGCCAGTCCAGTTGGGGACCGGGTCCTACCTGCTCTGTCATGTCCTGCGTGTTCCTCACGGTCGGTCGGCGTCAGGGGCGGCGCCGGGTCGTCGGGGCGCCAGGGGCAGCGCCCGTCAGGCGGTGCCGGGGCCGGGGCGTGGTGTCCCTCGGTCGTCGGTGGCGTCCGGTGTGGTGACGTCCGGTGCGGTGGCGTCCGGTGCGGTGGCGTCCGCCGCGGCGAGCCGGGCCCGCGTGGAGCCCCGCTGGATCGCCACCATGGCGCGGGCCAGGGCCTCCGGGCGGAGCGTGTCCTCCGTGTCGTCCTGCTCGGGAGCGTCGGCCGTCTCTTCGGGGGGCCGTGGCACGGACGGCGCGCTCCGAGGCCGTCTCGGCAGGCCTTGGGGGAGGGGCTGGGCGCCGGCCTCGGTGCGGGGGGTGTCGCCGCTCATCCTGGCCACCGTGTCGTCCTGCGCGTGCGGCCGCCGTTGGTGCCTGGCATCTGATTCCTCGTACGACAGCGAACGTCCGATGGCGATGGGGGTGGGGTACCGCGAGTCGCCCGGCATCCCTGTGCTCCGGCTCGACACACCGTCAGGGGATATCAGCGGGCGACGGAACGGTATCAGGAGCCGAGGCCCGTCGTCAGCACCCGCCGGGCGGCAACTTGCCGCCCGAGAGCGGTGATTGGAGAGGCCGTGGAGAGTGGGTGTGCGAGATCCGGGGCGGCAGGGGAGCCTCGACGGAGCGAGCGCTTCCGGGAGTTTGCCGAAAGTGTACTTGTCGACACGGCAAGGCCTCAGGATCGGCACTGTCCGGCCACATCAGGCTCGCGGAGGGGTGGCTTGAAATCTGTGTCGACCTGCTCAAACATGCACACGCCGCGCGACAGTTTGGTATTTGGCGCCGCACCGTGGCGAAGGCAGAGCCTTCGGGTCCGGTATGCCTGGTGGTCCGCCCGGCCGTCGCCTGACCTCAAGTCAGGCGAAGCGTGCAAGTTCGACTCGGAAAGTATCAAAATGTGGACGAGATCCTACTCGCGTCTCACATCCATGCTCATATTTCAACAGTCCATGTTTCGGCCAAACCCCATTAACGATCTTGGCGTAAGAGGTTGATTTGTAGACCATGTTGCACGTCGGCCAGGTCCCCCCTTGGAACCACAGCCTGACGTACAGACTCCGCGCCTCACCGGGCGCGGGGAAACGCGGAGAAGGGCTTGGCGTGGAACACGTCTTCACAACTCAGGACCACGAGGATCTACGGCAGCGTGTACGGGAGTTCGCCGAGCGTGTGGTGCGGCCCCTGATACCCGAGATGGAGGCCTCCCGTACCGCTCTGGTGGGGCTCTCCCGACTGATCGCCCAACAGGGCTGGATCGGCGCCACTATCGACCCGCTCTACGGGGGCATGGGCGCGGGCCATCTTGCCAAGACCATCATCATCGAGGAACTGTCCCGGGTCAGCGGTGCGATGGGGGCCATGGTCCAGGCCTCGCAGCTGGGCGTCGCCAAGATCGTGCACTTCGGCGACGAGATCCAGAAGCGCACCTGGCTGCCGAGGATCGCGGCAGGAGAGGTGCTGCCGACCATCGCTGTCACCGAGCCGGGGTCGGGGGGACACGTGGCAGGCATGGAGAGCAGCGCCGTACGGGACGGGGACGACTACATACTCAACGGCCGCAAGGTCTTCGTCGGCAACAGCCACGTGGGGGACGTGCACGGTGTCGTCGTGCGCACCGGACCCGGCTCCAAGGGCATGACGGCCTTCCTCGTCGAGTCCGACCGACCCGGCTTCTCCCTGGCCGAGCAGGTGCCCTCCATGGGCCTGCACGGGTTCAGCTTCGGGGAACTCATCTTCGACAACTGCCGGATCCCGGCCGCCAACCGGCTCGGCGAGGAGGGGGACGGGCTCGCCGTCGCCTACTCCTCGTCGGTGCTCTACGGCCGCCTCAACCTGACGGCGGTGTCCCTCGGCATCCATCAGGCGGTGTTCGAGGAGACCGCCCGGTACTGCGGTGAGACGCAGCGCTACGGGAAGCCGTTGGGGCATCTGCCCAACATCAAGATCGAGCTGGGGCGGATGCTGCAACGCCTCACCCTCGCGCGGCAGAGCGCCTATCTCGCCGCCCATCTGCTGGACCAGGGGCGGCCCTGCGACGTCGAGCTCATGTCGGCCAAACTCTTCAACGTCGAGTCGTCCATCGAGTCGGCCCAGGCGTCCGTGAAGATGCACGCCGCCTGTGGCCTGTTCACCGACCGACCGGTGGAGCGCTATCTGCGCGACGCCTTCCACATCTACGCGCCCGCCGGCACCTCCGAGATCCAGGGCCTGCGGCTGGGCGAGTTCGCGCTCGGAGAGAACAAGGGCCAGTGGTCCGAGCGTCTCTCGGAACTGGTCCGCACCCCGCAGTTCGAGTCACCGGAGCCGGAACTCAGCCCCGTGGGCGAGCTGGTCTAGTTTGACTGCGTCGGGGATCCTCAAGATCCCCGACAGGGTCAAGCCAGTCTCCTGAACGCCGGCGCAGTCCGCTCCTCGTCCCGGACACGACCGCGCTCCCGGGCATCCGTACAGGACGGAGGCCTCGGGAGCGTGGAGCGCGGGGAACCGGGCGGGGTGGGTCGGTCAGCAGCCGGGGATGCCGGGGGCCGGGTCGGCGCCCACGTTCACGTTGCCGCCCCATATCCACACGTTCATGAGCTCGTAGCCGCCGACGACGCCGCGGTACCAGACGTTGGTGGTGTACCCGCCCGCGGTGACTTCGTCGCCACCCTGCCAGCAGTCGATGCTGGCCCGGGTCACCTTCGTCGTGGTGCCGGCGAGAGTGGCTCGGGTGGAGGGGCCGCCGCGCAGGTTGCTGTTCGCCTGCACGGTCGTCGCGTAGCCGTCGGTGCCGGTGGGCGCGGCCTCGGCGGTCCCCGCGGTGCCGAGCAGGGAGAGGGCCGCGCCGAGCGCCAGGCCGGCAGCCGTGGTCGACACAGTTCGCCTGGTCATGGTGTGCTCCTCGGTCGGGTTCGGGATCAGCAGGGTTCGATGCCGGGGGCCGGGTCGGCACCCACGTTCACGTTGCCGCCCCACACGAACACGCTGTTGAAGATCTGGCCCGCGCCGTAGTCGACGACCTGGCCGTGATACCAGACATTCGTGGTGTAGCCGCCCACGGTGACCCGCTCACCGCGGGTGTAGCACAGGATGCCGGCCTCGCTCTCCTCGGTCGTCGTGTGCAAGAGCCGGCCGCTGGTCCTGGGGGCGTCGCGCAGATTGCTGTTCGCCTGCACGGTCGCCGCACGGACGTCGTCGGTGCCGGACGGCGCGGCCCCGGCGGACCCTGCGGCGCCGAGCAGGGAGAGGGTTGCGCCGAGCGCCAGCCCGGTGGCCACGGTGGTCCTGCTTCGCTTGGTCATGGGGTGCTCCTCGGTGTGGTTCCGCGCGTCAGCAGGGGGAGAGTTCGGGGGACGGGTCGGCGCCGACGTTGACGTTGCCGCCCCACACCCAGACGTTGTAGTAGGAGTGCGGCGGTGTCGCGGCGTAGTCGTCGACGTAGCCGACATACCAGACGTCGGTGCCGTAGTTGCCGACCTTCACGTACTGGCCGTGCACGTAGCACCTGATGACCGCTTTGCTCGTGGACGTGGTGGTGCCGACGAGCCTGCTGTTCGTGGTGGCATCCGCCCGGAGGTTGCTGCCCCCCTGGATCGTGGTGCTCACGCTCTGCGCGGCGGCCTGCGCGCTGCCGGCCGTGCCGAGCAGGGAGAGTGCCGCACCGAGCGCCAGCCCCGTCGCCGCCAGCCTGGTGGATCGCTTCGCCATTGTTTTCCCCTTGCGGTGGATGCTTCCTGGTCGGTCTTATGACGGGCGGCGCGGTGCGTCCGTATGACCGTGCCGCGGACCGTCTTCGCGGATCTCCTGCGCTCAGAAGGGGCAGTCGTCGACGTGCGCGAGGTGCTCGTCCCCCGTGATGTACACGTTGTTCACCCAGCCCCAGTACCGGTTCGGTGCCTCCACGTACGTCCACCACCGGCTGCTGTAGCCCGCGTCGCTGATGAGCTCCCCCTGCTTCTGGCAGTAGGCGGTCACGGTGATCTGGGACAGCGTCGCCACGACCCCGCAGTTCTGCCGGGAGGGGTAGGCCCTGCACGTCTCGGCGGGGGCTCCGGAGGCGCCGTTGCGGACGTTGACGTCGGTCGCCCACACATGGACCTGCGTGAAGCCCGCCGCCACCGCCCCGGCCGCGGCGGGTGGCGCGGTCACCTTCGGCTGGGCCGTCGCGGTCGCGGGGCCGGCCAGCGCCGCGGCGGCGACGAGGAAGGCCGTGGTCAGCGCCCGGAGCGTGCGGGATGAGGTGCGGGGTGATGCGTTCGGCATGGTGGAGGGGCCTCTTCCTCTTCCGGCGGCGGTCGCGGGCGGCGGGTGCCGCGCCGTTCACACCGGCGACGGGGGGTGGTCGCCTCTCGTATGAGTGCCGGTGGCTGCCTCAGTGCCCCTGGGTCGACTCCTTGGCCTCCAAGGGCTCAAGCGCCTCGCGGGTGCCGAGGCGGCGGAAGATCTCCTGCGCCTCCTGCTCGAACTCGCGTCCCGTCACGGTCCGGCCCTGGGCCAGTTCGGCACGGGCCAGGTCCCGCAGGGTGCGGGCACGCCACAACGGCAGTTGCAGCTCGTCCCACAGGCCGAGGGCCTGTCGCAGGGTCTCGGTCGCCGTCTGCCAGTCGGACGCGACGAGGTGCCACTCGCCGATGGTGCGCAGGACGAGCGCCTCGCCGAACACGTCCTGACGCTCGCGGGTGATCTCCAGACACCGGTCGAGCCGCTCCCGGGCCTCGGTCACCCGGCCCTGCCGGAACTCGACCTTGGCCAGGGACTGGCTCGCGTACATGACCCCGTACGCGTCGTCCGTCTCCTCGAAGATGGCGAGGGACTGCCGCAGGAGGGTCTCCGCACCCGCCAGGTCACCCCGCGCCCGGTGACACAGGCCCAGTGAGCGCAGCGCGAGCGCCTCGCCGTGCCGGTCCCGCGCGGTGACGTACAGGCGGTGGGCGCGTGAGAGAGCCTCCCATGCCTCGTCGTCGCGGCCCTGTTCCCGGTGGACGTATCCGATGCCGTACAGCACATGGGCCATGGACGAGATGTCCTCCGGCTCCCGGTACTGTTCGAGCGCCGAGGTCAACAGGGGCAGCGCCTCGTCGAAGCGGGCCTGTTCGCGGCGGGCCGCGCCCATGCCGGCCCGCGCGTCCGCGCAGCCGATGCGTACGGATCGCTCCTCGAACAGCCGCAGCGCGAGGGCGAAGAAAGCGTGCGCCTCGTCGAAGCGGTCCTGCTCCAGGCGGAGTTGCCCGAAACCGTTCAGCAGCCAGGCCTCGCCCTCGACGTCCCCGCCACGGCGTACCGCCGCCAGGGCCACGTCGTGGGAACGGGACCAGGCGTCGAACCGGTTGTAGAGGGCCACGGAGGCAGCCATGAGGGTGGCGGCCAGTTCGCGGGCGGCGTCGAACATTCCGTGGTCCGCGCAGTGGATGACGGCGGCCAGCAGACACGGCTGCTCGGCGGCGAACCACGCGGCCGGCTCGTCCGTCAGGTGCGCCAACGCCTCCGACGGTGGGGCCGAGCCGTCCGAGACCCGCGCGGCCCCGTCCGAGACCCGAGCGGTCCCGTTCACGACCCGCGCCGGCCCGGCCGTCGTGGTGACCGGGAGGAGCCGGGACGCGCCGCCCGGTCCGTGTGCCGCCGCGACGCGGGCCATGTCCAGCCAGCGGGCGACCAGTCGGCGAACCGCCGTCTCCCGTTCCTCCCCGGATTCGTCGGCCACACAGCGCTCCCGGGCGTACTCGCGCGCCAGATCGTGGATGCGGTAGCGCGTTCTGCCCGTCTCGTCGGTGGCCACGACCTCCACGAAGTGGCAGTCCACGAGTCGTTCGACCGCGTCCTCCGCGTCGTCCTCGCTCACGTCCAGGAGCGGCCCGGCGACCCACGCGGCGAAGTCGGGCAGATCCATCAGGGCCAGGCGGCGCAGGGCGCGCTGCTCCTGCTTGTCCAGGTCCGCGTAGCCCAGTCCGAGGCTCGCGCGCACTTCCAGGTCGCCCGCCTGCAGTTCGTCCAGACGGCGGCGCTCGTCCCTCAGGCGCGACGCGAGCCGCGCCGGTGTCCAGTGGGGGCGGGCGGCGAGACGGGCACCGGCGATACGGACGGCGAGCGGGAGCCGACCGCACAGCGCGACGATCTCGGTGGCCCGGTCGGGCTCCAGGGCGGGCCGGGTCGGACCGGCCACGCGGGCCAGCAGGTCCAGTGCCTCCGTCTCGGACGGCACCCCCAGATCGAGGTGGGCGGCGCCTTCCAGCGCGATCAGCCGGCGGCGGGCGGTGATCAGCACGGCCGAGCCGCCGCCGGGCGGGAGCAGCGGGCGCAGCAGGGCCTCGCTGACCGCGTTGTCGAGGATGAGCAGGACCCGGCGGCGCGCGATGTGCGTGCGGTACAGCCCGAGCAGGTCCCCCTCGTCGCGCGCCGGGCTCTCCGGGTCCACCCCGAGGGCGCGCAGCAGTCGGGCCAGGGCGTCCGCGGTCCGTACCGGCTCGGAGTCCGAGGCACGCAGGTCCACGAAGAGCTGTCCGTCGGGGAAGAGCGCGGCGGTGCGATGGCCCACGTGGACGGCCAGGGCGGTCTTGCCGGTGCCCGACCGGCCGGAGATCACCCCGATGGGCGGCGCGGTGCGCAGAGGGTCGCGCACCTGTTCCAGAAGGGCGGTCGCCCAGGCCGTCTGTTCGGTACGGCCTATGAAGTCGGCCACGTCGGGCGGGAGTTGGGTGGGCGCCGGATGACCGGTGTCGTCGTGGGACCGTTCGGAACGGCGCGTGGCCGGTGTGTCCTCGTCCGATGGCGGGGGAGCCACCGCCGGTGCGGGCACGGGTCTCTTCCCGGCGGGCGCGGCTCTACCGGCGGCCGGCGCTCCCAGCACCGTCGTGTCCGCCCGGAGCAGGGCCTGGTGCAGCGCGCGAAGCTCCGGGCCGGGGTCCACACCCAGTTCGGTACGGAGCAGACGGCGGCCCTCGTCGTAGCAGCGCAGCGCGTCGGGCATCCGGCCGGCACGGAACAGGGCGGTCATCAGCTGGCCGCGCGGGCGCTCCCGGAGGGGGTGGGCGGCGACGTGGGCGACGAGCTCGGAGACGAGATCCGTACGCCGGTCCAGGTCCAGTTCGGCGGAGAAGCGGAACTCCGTCGCCTCCAGCCGGAGTTCCGTCAGGCGCATGGCCTGGACACGGGCGAAGGACTGGCCGAGCCCTTCCAGGGCGTCCCGGCCACGCCACAGGCGTGACGCCGCCTGCAGGATCTCGACAGCCTCCTCGGCCCGGCCGTCGGCGGCCGCCTTCCGGCCGGCCGCGAACGCCTCCTCGAAACACCGGGCGTCCACGGCGGAGGGCGGGAACTCGGCGACGTAACCCGGGGAGCGGGTACGGATGGCTTCCGCGCCCTCCGTACCGGCCAGGGAGCGGCGAAGTCCCGAGACGTGCGAGGCGACTAGCGCCCGCGCAGTGGCGGGTGGCTCCTCCTCCCAGACCAGGTCGACCAGCCGCTCGACGGACAGCACCTCACCGAGATGCACGACGAGAGCCGCGAGGATCGCGGTCGGTTTCGCGCCGTTCAGCGCGATCCGGTGTCCCCCGCTCAACACCTCGACCGGACCCAGAAGGCAAACGTCCACCGCGTCCCCCGCTTCCACGTTCCGCATCGGGGGCAACGTATCGGCCCCCACTGACGTTTACGCCCGACACCCAGCCTCCGGTTTCACGGCAGACCGATGTGGCGTACGGGGTGGCTGGAACCCATCGGGTCTGCCGGTGCGGGTGGCCCGTTCCCGGCGCTGCATGCGTCCTGCAGAGGATCTGCATCGATCCTGCATCGCCCGCCTCCACGCTGTGAGCGTGACGGACATCATCCTGCTCTCGGACCCCCGGGTCGCCGCCACGCGTGTCACCGACAACGGTGAACCCCTGGTCGACGCCCGGGAGGTCACCGCACTACGGGTCGACACGCGTCAGAGCGACCACGACGGCTCGTACGCACATCTCAGGGCCGACGTGCTGCGCCGGCTGCTGCTCGCACAGGACGCGCTGCCCCCGGGCATCCGCCTGCTGATGGTGGAGGGCTTCCGGCCGCCCGCCCTGCAGCGCCGCTACTTCGACGAGTACGCGGCGACGCTGCGCACGGCGCACCCGGACGCCGGACCGGACCGGATTCGCGCGCTGGCCAGCGCGTACATCTCGCCCCCGGAGGTCGCACCGCACGTCAGCGGCGGTGCGGTGGATCTGACGCTGTGCACCGACGACGGTGCCGAACTGTCCCTCGGTACGGAGGTCAACGCCACCCCCGAGGAGAGCGAGGGCGGCTGCCGCACCGCCGCGCTCAACATCGACGCCGACGCCCGTGCCAACCGGGCGGCGATGGGCCGGGCCATGACGGCCGCGGGGTTCGTCAACTACCCGACCGAGTGGTGGCACTGGTCGTACGGGGACCGGTACTGGGCGCTTCTGAGCAAGGTGCCGGCGGCCAAGTACGGTCCCGCCTCCCTGAGCCCAACCACAGTCTGAGAAGCCGGACCCCGGGGGAACACCGTGGAGAACACCTGCATCGCGACGACGATGACCACGTCGTCCAAGACCTCCCACACCACGACGCCGAGCACGAGCACGAGCACGACCACGACCACGGCGGCCTTCAGCGACCGCATGACCGCCGCCGAGTTCGACGAGGCGTTCACCGCCGTGATGCCGAGGCTGCGGCGCAGGCTGCTGGCCCTGACAGGCAATCCGCACGACGCCGACGACCTGCTGCAGGAGACGTATGTGAGACTCTCCCGCCGGGCGCGTGCCCACACCCTGGCGCGCCAGCAGCAGCCGTACGCCTACACCTGCGCGGCGGCGCTGAACCTGCTGCGCGACCTGTGGCGGCACCCCTCGCGCCAGGAGCGCTGCACCGACCGGCTGCCGGAACACGGTTGGGATGGCGGCTTCGCGAGCAGGGAGGCCGAGGCGGTGACGGCCGCGCTGCTGCGCGGGCTGTCCCCCAAGGAGGCGGCGGCCGTGATCCTGGTCGACATCGAGGGCCTGACCCACGACATGGCGGGGGAACGGCTCGGCGCACACCGCGGCACGGTGCAGCGCAACCGTATGCGCGGCCTCGCCAAGATCCGCGCCGCGCTCGACACGTAGGAACCGGCCGCCGCACCGGCCCGCCTTCTCCACGATGACAACCGACGCCCACCCGACGCCCAACCGGCGGCACACACGGCACGCCCGACGACAGCACGAGGCAGCCCGACCAACTGCCGGACGTCGCCCACCCGTACAGCACCCGCGCACACCGCGCCGACCACACCAGGGGGAACCCCATGCGCCGCACCAACCGCGCCCTCGCGACGGCGGGAGGGCTGCTGCTCGCCACCGCGCTGACATGTACCGGTACGGCGATGGCAGCCTCGTCGCCGGTCTCCTCGGCGACCGTGGCCGCCGACGACTGCCGTCCCCTGGCGGACGCGCCCGCCCAGGCACAGGCGATCGTCAACGCCGCGTGCTCACAGATCGGGGTGCCGTACTCGTGGGGCGGCGGCTCCGTCCACGGGCCGACGTACGGTCAGGACTACCCCGGCGGCGGCCCCGGTGCCCACGACAGCAAGGTCAAGGGCTTCGACTGCTCGCACCTGGTGCAGTACGCGGCGTGGAAGGGCGCGGGCATCGCCCTGCCTGAGGGGTCGTGGAACCAGGCCAAGTGGAGCGAGGCCACCGCCCGGTTCACCCGGGCCCAGGGGATCGCTCCGCTGCAGCCTGGCGACCTGCTGCTGTGGGGGACGGACCCGGCCAACCTCGGCAGCGTCCACCACATCGCCGTCTACCTCGGCAACGGCAAGATGGTCGAGGCCCGGGAGTCCGGGACGCTCGTGATGGTCAGTGACGTACGTCTCAACTCCCAGTACGCCGGGGCCGTGCGCATCACCGGCGCCCAGCAGCCGCCCGCGGGCACCAAGCGGTTCATGACCTGGGGCACCAATGTGAGCCTCCGTCATGATCCCAGCACCCGGCAGCCCCCCGCGGGCCGACTGCCCGGCCCCACGGCCGTGGACGTGCTCTGCCAGGCACACGGGGAAATGATCACCGCCGAGGGCTACACCAACGACGCCTGGTCCTACCTGCCGAAGTACAAGGCGTGGATCTCGAACATCTACATCAACGACCCGGCGGCCTGGCTGCCCGGGGTTCCCACCTGCTGACGCACCGCTTCCCTCGTATCTCTCAGACCCGTCATCACACTCACAGAGGAGACTCCGCCATGCGCGCACTCAAGCGCACCAAGTCCATCGGCCTGCTCGTCGCCACGGTCGCCGCGGCCGGGCTGGTCCCGCTCGCGGCCGGCCAGGCCGCCGCCGCCCCGCCCGCCAAGGCCGCCGCCTACGCCGGTTCCTGCCCGGCGGCCGGCACGGTGACCCAGGGGTGGCACTCCGGCCACGACGGCGTCGACATCGCCAACAACCGTGGTACGCCGATCTACTCCGCCGGGCCCGGCACCGTCATCGTCTCCGGCACCGCCGACGGCTACGGCCAGTGGATCCGCATCAAGCACGACGACGGCACCGTCACCGAGTACGGCCACATGTACGAGCGTCTCGTCTCCGTCAACCAGCGGGTGAGCAGCGGTCAGCTGATCGCGCGCATGGGCTCCGAGGGCCAGTCCACCGGGCCGCACCTGCACTTCGAGGCGCACGCCTCCACGTCCAGCACCCGGGGCATGAACCCCGTCGCCTACCTGGCCGAGCGCGGTGTGAGCCTGCCGTGCACCCCGGGCAACGGAACGCCCGGCACCAACTTCACCACCTGGGGCACATCGGTCCGGGTGCGCGCCGACGCCCGGCTGAACGCGGCGGTCGTGCGCACGCTGACCGGGCCGACGCCGGTCCACGTGCAGTGCCAGAAGCGCGGCGACTCGGTCACCGCCGAGGGCTACACCAACGACGCCTGGTCATACATCCCGGCGCTCGGCGGCTTCATCACCAACATCTACATCGACCACCCCGCCGCCTGGCTGCCGGGGGTGGGCGAATGCTGACCGACACCCTGAGCCGTTTCCGCCTCGGCACGAGGGGTGTCGCGGCGGTCGCTCTGGCCGCCGGGCTGCTCCTCTCCCCCGGCCTCACCTCGTCCGCGCGGGCCGCCGACTCGGCGCCCTGCACGCCTGACCGGAACTACCCGGGCACGTTCCTGTGCCCGATCTGGGGCTCGAACGTCAATCTGCGTTCCGAACCCGATCCGCAGGCACCGGTCATCGCCACATCGCCCGACGGCGGCCTCCTCAGAGTGGAGTGCCAGGTCAAGGGAGGCCGTGCGACCTACGGCGACTACTGGCACACCTGGTGGGTCAAGACCCCGGCGGTGGGCATGGCCCGGTCCGCCTACATGAGCGAGATCTTCCTCGTCGGAGGCGGCAACGACGAGCGGGACTCGGGCCTGCCGAACTGCTGAGCGGCGGCCCGCACCGACCGGATGCCCCCGGGACCACCACAGGTCCCGGGGGCATCCGGCGTTCGGGCTCTCACACGGACCCCCATACGGGTTCCCCTACGGGTTCCCGTCCGGGCTCTCATACGGCGCGGGACGTGCCCCCGTCCTACGTGTGGCGCGAGCGACGCATCTCCGGCTCCACCGCCACTTTCACTTCCACTTCCCTCTCCACCGATCCCGAGGACAACCATGATCACCTTGAGCAGCGCACGGGGCGCGGTGCGGGCGGGCGTGCTGACCGCCGCCCTGGCCGCGCTCCTGTGCACCACCGCGACCACCGTCTCCGCCGCGTCCGCCGACTCCCCCTCGCCGCACCCGGCGGCGGTGCGAGCCGACGTGCCGGCCGGGGTGACGGCGGGCGTCGCCGTCTTCGACCGCCAGACCGGCACCTTCACCGAACAGCTGAACACCGCCGCGCAGTTCAGGTCCGCGTCCGTGGTGAAGCTGCTGATCGCCCTGGACGTGCTCTGGAACCGCAGCCCCGACGCCCTGTCGGCCGCCGACCGGGCCAGGATCGACACCATGCTGCGCGGCAGCGACGACACGGCCGCGAGCACGTTCTGGTCGAACAACGGGTCGGGGGCGATCGTCGACCGGATGGTCACCCGGCTCGGCCTGACGGACACCGCCCGCCCGCCGTCGACCCACCCCGGCTACTGGGGCTACACGGCTCTCTCGGCCCGTGACACCGTGAAGATCTACCGCTATCTGCTGGACTCCACCCCGGCGGCGACACGCGACTACCTCCTCGGCAACCTGCGGCAGTCCACCCGCTGCGCCACCGACGGCTACGACCAGCACTTCGGCATCGCCGGCTCCTTCAACCGCCCCTGGGCCGTCAAGCAGGGCTGGTCGGGCTTCAGTTCGGGCGGCTGCACGGCGCCGACCACGACGGCCGCGAAGGCCGCTGAAGCCGCGGAGGCCGCTGGGGAACCGGCGGGAACGGCCGCCGCCCGGACGTCGGCGGGCGCCGACGCCGTGGACCTCTCCCGTCCGGCACTGCACACCACGGGTGTGGTGGGCGCGGGTGACCGTTCCATCGTTGCGGTCTTCACCCTGCACCCCAGCGGAACGTCCTACGGCAAGGCCTACACGGACATCGGCCGGCTGACCCGTTCGCTGAACGTCCCCGGCGCATCCCGCCCCGCCGGTACGTGGATCGGCACCTGGGGCAGCGGGGTCCGCGTCCGTACCCAGGCGACGACCGACTCCGGGGCGATCACCACGCTGCCCGCCGGAGTCGAGGTCCTGGTCGGCTGCCAGAAGCGCGGCCAGCAGGTCAGCCAACCGCCCTACGTCAACGACTGGTGGGCCCGACTGCCCCAGTACGGCGGCTACCTGACCAACATCTATCTCAGCGTGCCGGAGAACCAGGTGCCCGGAGTACCGGTCTGCTGACCGGGCGGGCGCAACGGCCCGGGGACTGCGACAGGCCCCTCTCTCGGCCATCGACCGGGTCGACCAGTGCGTGGCGTTCCTCGGCGTGCTCTCCAGCGTCCTCGTCACCACTGCGGCGCCCTGCTCGTCGGTGACCGTCCCGGGCCCGCATGAACGTGGCATGTCGCCCAGGCCGGCGATCCGGTGCTCGACGGATCGAGCCCGCCGGCGGCCCACCGCATGCGGCGTCGAGCCGAGCCGCGCGGCCACGTCCTTGTCGGACGCCCCCGTTTCGGACTCATGAGCCTTCTGGACCCCCTCCGGCCTTGTCCGCCGCGGCGGGGCCTGTGAAGCAGGGAAACCGCGGACACGACGACGTGTCCGCGGCTTTCGTGTGCCGGGCGCCCGGCGGCCCGCTTCCCCTCGACCCACCGGACCGAGCGGCGCCCGGTCGGGCTCAGTTGCCGCCGGCGATGGTCTGGATCTGTTCGGACATCTCCTGCGCCATGTGCTTGATGATCTCCAGCCGCTGCCGCCCCCAGGTACGGGAGTCGGTGTCGACGACACAGATCGTGCCCAGGTTGATGCCCGCCAGTGTGTCGACCAGCGGCGCGCCCATGTAGGAGCGGATGCCGATCTCGTCCACGACCGGGTTGCCCGCGAACCGCGGGTAGTCGCAGACGTCGTCGAGCACCAGCGCGGCGGTCCGCTTGACGGTGTGCGGGCAGAAGCCGTGGTCCAGCCGCATCTCCCGGCTCATCGAGGTCTCGGCCGCCTGCCCCTGCGCGATGTTCACGGGCCCGGCGTCCGGTGTGTAGAGCCCGGCGAAGAACTGACGCCGGTCGTCGACGAAGTTGACCATCGCGTACGGCGCGTCCAGCTCCAGGGCCAGTCGGCGCGCGAACGCGTCGAACTCGGCCCGGGGGGCGTTGGCCAGCCCCAACTGGGCGAGCCTTGCGGCGCGTTGCGGACCGGCCGGATCCTCGGGAGTGAGGAGCAGACGGTCGAGCGGTGGCTCATAGGAGGAATAGGGGCTGTTCATCAGAACTCCGTTCGGGGTCGGCTGAGTTGAGTGGACATCAACGGAGCACGGGTGACTGGTGCGACGCCACGCCGGGTGTCATGCCGAGCAGATGCTGCACGAGTTCGACGAGCACGCCCGTACCGGAGCTGCAGTGCCGGGCGTCGCAGAACACGATCGGTGCGTTGGACTTCAGGCCGATGGCGTCGCGAACCTCTTCGGTGGAGTACTGGTACGCACCGTCGAACTCGTTGACCCCCACGACGAACGGGATACCGCGCACCTCGAAGAAGTCCACCGCCGGGAAGCACGCGTCGAGTCTGCGGGTGTCGGCCAGCACCACCGCGCCCAGCGCCCCGTCGGACAACTCGTCCCACATGAACCAGAATCGTTCCTGCCCGGGGGTGCCGAACAGGTACAGGACATGGTCCGAGTCCAGCGTGATCCGGCCGAAGTCCATGGCCACGGTGGTGGTGGACTTGTCCTCCACCCCGTCGAGGCTGTCGGTGCGGACGCTGGCCGTGGTGATGACCTCCTCCGTGCTCAGCGGCGCGATCTCGCTGACCGCCCCCACGAAGGTCGTCTTGCCCACCCCGAATCCGCCCGCCACGAGGATCTTCAGCGCGGTCGGGAAAGGGTCAGAGCCGTGCGCGTAGGCCATCAAGCACCGCCTCCAAAACTTCTCGGTTGGCGGCGGAGGCCGCCTCGACGGCACGGGGCGCCCGTGCGGTGAGCGCCTCGTGCTGCACTAGGTCGGACAACAGGACTTTGGTGACGGCGACCGGGAGGTTCATCCGGGCGGCCACCTCGACCACCGGCACCGGCCTGACGCACAGACCGAGCACCATGTCGTGATCGGGGCCGAGGTCGGTGATCGGCTGGATGCCGGTGGCCATCACCAGGGTGAGCAGGTCGAACGGCGTCGAGGGCCGAGTGCGCCCGTTGCTGACGGTGAACGGCCGGACTAACCGTCCGGCCTCCTCGTCCAGGAACATCTCGTCCGTCATCGCGTCACATCCCCGCGCTGGACGGCGCGGTGGGGCGGCGAGCCGGCGTGGCGAGGAACGGCTGCACGGCCCGGATCAGCATGCCCATCTCGTAGCCGAGGGTCTCGGTGTGCGTCGACGCGTCCGCGGTGACCGCCAGCACGGCGCCGTGGCCCGCCGAGGCCACGATGAGGATGCCGTTGTGCAGCTCCACGATGACCTGCCGGACGGTGCCGCCGTTGCCCAGCACCCTGTCGTGACCGAAGGAGCGGCCCAGGGAGTTGAGGCCGGAGGCTATCGCGGCCAACCGGTCGGCGTCGTCGGCGCCCAGATCCACATGCGCCTTGCTCAAGCCGTCGGAGGAGAGCAACAGCACCTGGCGGGTACCGGGGACGGTCTTCTTGAGGTTCTCCAGCAGCCAGTCGATGTTCTGTCCGGTGGGGTGGCTATCGCTCACCATGGTGGGGTTCTTCTCCTTGCGGTTGGGGCGGGGCCCAGCGCGTGTCGTCGACGGGGATCGCGTCGGAGGTCGCGCCGGCGAGACCGAAGCCTCGATTGATTCCGGCCAGGAGGCCGGGGCTGAAGTTCAGGTCCTGCTCGGTGGTCTCGGCACGCGGAGCCGGGCCGTTGCGCAGCTCGGGGGCGAGGTGCTCCATGGCACGACGCTTCGGCAGGACCGGCCGGGAGGAGGGGCCGGATCCGTGTGGGGCGGCCGACGGACGTTCGTAGCCCGAGGGGCGGTACTCGGACCGGACGTCGGAGACCGGGTGCGCCCGCTCGTGCCGGGCCGCCACCTGGGGAGGGGTGGGAGCGGCCGACCTCTGCGGTATGCCGGCGGGGGGACCGGCCTGGGAGGAGACGGCGGCCGGGGGAGCCGCGTGCGTGTGGGACGGTACGGCGACCGGGGGAGCCGCGTGCGCGTGGGACGGTACGGCGGCCGGCGGGACGGAGAGGGGCGGGGCCGAGTGGGACGGGGCTTCCCAGGCGGGCCCGGGTGCCTGTGCCGGAATCTGCGCCTGGGGCACGGCGGGCCGGACCTGGGCCGGTGCCTGTGCCTGGGGCGCGGCGGGCCGGGCCTGGGCCGGTGCCTGTCCCTCCTCGTCGCCCAGCAACCCCTGCGGGAGGACCAGGATCGCCTGGACACCGCCGTAGATGTTGCCCTGGAGCTGGACCGCGATGCCATGCCGACGGGCCAGCGAGGAAACCACGAACAGACCTATTCGGCCGTCGGCGAGGAGCTTGGCGACGTCGATGCGGGCCGGGTCGGCGAGCAGCGTGTTGATCCGGTCCTGGTCCTCCTGGGGGATACCCAGGCCGCGGTCCTCGACCTCGATGGCGATGCCGGCGGTCACCCGGCGGGAGCGCAGCAGGATCTGGGTGTCCGGGTGGGAGAACATGGTGGCGTTCTCGACCAGCTCGGCGAGCAGGTGGATGACGTCGGCGACCGCGTGGCCGCGCAGCGTGCCCTCGATGGGCGGCA
The DNA here is from genome assembly GCF_042955065.1 of Streptomyces sp. NPDC012510. NCBI lineage: Bacteria > Bacillati > Actinomycetota > Actinomycetes > Kitasatosporales > Streptomycetaceae > Streptomyces > Streptomyces sp. NPDC012510. The sequence continues at coordinate 194,207 of NZ_JBIBEN010000016.1, read as the reverse complement.
CCAGTTTGACGCGGGAGTACTGCTCGACCTCGGCGATGGAGGACCGCAGAACCTCGGTCAGCGTCACCGGGTTGGTCCACTGGCGACGGGAGACGGCGCCACCGAGCACCGCGAGGTTCTCCGCGTGCCGGCGGATACGGGTGGCCAGGTGGTCGATGCCGAAGATGCGCCGGAGCAGGTCCGGGTCCTCGACCTGGTTCTCCAGATCGTCCAGCTCACGGATGGTGCGGTGGACGAGCGACTGCAGCCGTCGGGCCAGGTTGACGAAGACCTCGACCTTGTCGCTGTTGTCGTCGGACGCGGCCTGGAAGTAGCTCGCCGCCCAGACGAGGGCCTCCCTGGCCCGGTGCTGGGCCGCCGTGACGTCGTACTCCAGTCGCTGGTACGGGTCTTCGGCGCGCGGCGCCTGGTAGGTGAAGCCGCGGGACACCAGCGGCTCTCCCCGCTTGAGCCGGGAGAGGTCCTCCTCCAGCGCCCAGTCGCCGGTCGTGACGGCCTGCCGCAGCGACTCGACGTGCCGTGCCTCGGCCCTGGCCCGGGACTTGGCGGCCATCACGGCGCCGACCAGACAACCGCAGCCGAGGACCGCGCCGCCCGACAGCACACCCCAGGTGGCGGCGTCGGCGGTGCCCTCCTGCAGACGCAGGACCGTGCCCGTGACGGCGGTGGATATTCCGGCCATGAACGCGGCCGGAAGGACGGCGAGTCGCGTCAGCCGGGACTGGGGCGCAGAGGAGTCCGCGGAATCCGACGTCCCGGACTTGCCGTGCCGGTGACGGGACGGGGGCGTCGTCGGGTCCGGCCGACCGTGATCCGGGGTCGCCGCGAAGGGTGGGGGTTCAGGCATCGGAGTCCTCTCGATCAGCCAGTACGCGACAGAGTAGCGAAGAACGTCAACTATCTGACCAGCGGTCCTAGACGCTCAGGGGAGGTCTGTCACCTGAGGTGCCGTCATAGCGGCAAGGGTCTTGCGACGCCTTTCTACCGCCTATTCACGAGGCGGTGCGCCAACAGTTGTTCACACCTCGGTCATCACGCCGTGCCGCCTGTGAAAGAGCGGAGGTCGGGCGGCGGGCCACCTGCGGGTTCTGCCGCGCCGGAGCTCGTTCCCGGTCACGCGGGGCGAAAGTTTCACGCCACTCGCCGTGCCGCTGTCTCGTGTCAACCCGCTTGCGCGAGGGGTGAATCGGGTGTGAGGGCGTTCGATCGCACGGGGTGCGCACCACGAATGCCAGGAACATTCACACCAGGAGGGCGGGAAAGCGCCCAAGGTCGACGAGGGGTCACGCCGTGGGTAAGCTTGAGGCCTCAATAAACCTTTGGGCTGGAGTCCTTGTGGGAACCTACTCGCCGGGTAGTGCCGCGTGGCAGTCGGTCCTTGCCGAACACCGCGAATTTCACGGGGATTTAACTCAGCGTATGCTCTGGCGCATCTCTCGCGGGCTGACCCCGTAGCGGCGCCGGAAGGCCGTGCTGAGGGCGCTCGCGGAGGAGAAGCCGGCGGAGTACGCGAGGTCCGTGATCGTCATGTGCTCGCACTCCTGGCACAGTAAGCGGTCCCGGACGAGACGCAGCCGCTCCTCGCGGATCAGCTCGCGGGGCGTCGTCCCCGCCTTCTGCAACGCCAGTTGGATCTGGCGCAGCGACCAGCCGAGGGCCCGCGCCACCGCCGTACCCGTGAGGTTGGGGTCGGCCGCGTGCTCGCGCACATGACGGCGGACCATCGCCTCCACCTCGCCGAGCTGTCCGGGGGCGTCGGGGCGGTCGTCGCCGGCGGCCAGCATGCAGACCAGCTCCACCACCCGGTCCGAGACGGCGTTGAACTCGGGGTCGGTGAGGTGCTCCCGCTCCTCGTGCAGACCGGTCAGCATCGAGCCGACGATACGGCCGAGGCCGGTCGCGAGGTTCAGACCGCTGGCGACCGGTGACCTGTTGTTGAGCCGGCCGTCCACCTCGCGGGCCGGGATGGTGAGGATGAACGCGTCGATGCCGTCGCTCTGGAGGCACTGGAAGGGGGAGGCGAACGTGACCAGCGCCCCGGTGCCCGGCGTCAGGCGGGCCTCCTCGCCGTCCTGCCACAGGACGATCTCGCCGCGCACCGGCAGCAGCAGCCGGTAGTCCTCGTCCGGGTCCTGACGCGTCTGGCGCGCGGTGCGGGTGTACTCGACCTCGTCGGACCGGTACTTCACCAGTTGGTACGTGTCCGTGCGCTGGCGCACGGTCCTGCCGCGGAAGTCGTCCGAGTCGGCGTACCTGAAGCCCATGCGGGACTGGTACGAACCGATCCGCTCGGTCCAGAAGTCGGCACGCTCGCCCGGCGCCAACTCCTCGGTGGTCAGCGCCTCGACGCTGTAGCTTCCCGCGGGCAACGCTGCTCCTCCCCTGTGACGGGCCCCGACGACGTCCTTGTGGTCTTTTACGGTCACCGGCGGGAAAAACTTCAACTCTTGCTTGATCAAACATAGTTACCGGTCGGTCGAACCCGGAGGGCACCCTAGCGCGGCAAGCGGTTGCTGCACCCCTCGACCGTCATGGCCGAATATGCCGGGGTCAGTGTCGGACGCTCACGCGCGCCCCTTGCGCCACTCATGCGCCCTGTGGCAACTTCCGTGCGCGTCACGGAAAGTGTTTGCGCGGTCGCCGAGCTAGCGTCGGGCGCTCCGTCAACTCCCGCCCGGTGTCCTGGAGCCGCGGAGACCTGGGGACCCGGGGGCCTGGGGACTTGAGGACGTAAGGATCTGTGGACTTCATGACCGAACCGATACCGCAGGCGGTGACCTGGGCCCTGGCAGCGGCCCTCCTCGTCACCGCCGTACTCCTGTTGCGCCAGCACGGGATCACCCGGCGGCAGCGCCGGCGGAACGCCGTCCTCGCCGACGATGTGCGGGCCCGGGAGGAGGAACTGCGCCATCTGGTCACGGTCCGGCTGCCGGCGCTCGCGGACCACCCCGGCCAGGATCTCCCGGGCGTCGGACCGCTCGACGCCGAACTCGCCCGGACGGAGTTCGGCAAGGGCCTCGACGAGGTGCTGGTCCGCTTCTCCGGCGCCGTCGAGCACGCCCAGGCCCGCGCCGACCAGTCCGCCAAGGCCGCACTCAAGGCGTCCATGCGTTCGATCCAAGCCCTCGCCAACGAGCAGCAGGTCTCCATCTCCGAGATGCAGGACCGCCACGACGACCCCGACGTGCTGCGCGACCTCCTCGAAGTCGACCACACCAACGCCCAGTTCGGCCGCCGCGCCCAGGCCATCGCCGTCCTGTGCGGCTCCTGGCCGGGCCGGCAGCGCGCCACCTCCCCGCTCCTGGAGGTCGTCCGGGGCGCCACCTCGCGCATCCGCGACTACCGGCGCGTCCGCGTCCACGGCCAGGTCGACATCGCGGTGGAGAGCCGGGCCGTGGAACCGGTCGTCCTCGCCCTCGCCGAGCTGCTGGACAACGCCGCCCGGCACTCCCAGCCCAACACCACGGTCGAGGTCGACGTCCAGAACGTGCACAACGGCGCGTGCGTCGTCATCGACGACGCCGGCGTCGGGATGGACGGTCAGGCCGTGGACCGCGCCACCCATCTGCTCAGTGGACGCAGCGAGGTGGACGTCACCCGCCTCGACGACCCGCCCCAGTTCGGCTTCGCCGTCATCGGGGTCCTCGCCCGGCGCTACGGATTCACCGTCTCCGTGGACACCCGCTCGCCCTACGGCGGTGTCCGTGCGGTCGCCTTCCTGCCCGCCGCGCTGCTCACCCACCTGGAGCCCGCCGCCCCGGAGCCACCGATCGACCTCACACCCCTGCCCGACACCGACTCCGCCCCCCGCCCGGCCCCCGCCGAGAGCGCCCCCGAGGCCACCACCGAGGGCGGACTGCCCAAGCGCCGCAGGCGCACCCCGAAGCGGACGGCCGCCCCCGAGCCGGAGCCCACGCCCGCCGAGGCCGTCCCTGGCCGATCGCCCGAGGAGAACGCCCGCATCATGGGCGCCTTCGCCCGCGGCACGCGCTTCGGCCGGGCGGCCGGCCGCATCCTCGACGAGGACGAGTACGTCCCCGACCGCACCGCCGACCCCGCACGGCCCACTCCCCACGAGAACGAAGGGACCCCCCACGCATGATCGAGCCCACGACCAACGAGCTGGGCTGGATGCTCGACGACGTCCTGAAGGTCCCGGAGGCGCGGCACGCCATCCTGCTCTCCGCCGACGGAATGCTGCGCGCCCACTCCGCCGACATCGACCGCGACGACGCCGAGCGGCTGGCGGCCGGACTCTCCGGACTGCAGTCCATCAGCCGCAGCACCGCCGAGTTCTGCGGTGCGGCGGACAGCCCGTGGCGGCAGACGCTCATCGAGTTCGGCCACGGCTTCGTCTTCCTGGTCGCGGCCGGCGAGGGCGCCTACCTCGCGGTGTCCACCGGCGACGAGGTCGACATGGAGGCGGTGACGTACCGCATGCACAAGCTCGTCGACCGGCTCGGCAGGGAACTGACCAGTCCCGCGCGGCTGAACACGGGCAGCAGGGCATGACGCCCCGCCCCCGGCCCGAGGGGCGGCTGGTGCGGTCGTACGTCGTCACCGGCGGCCGTGCCCACCCGACCCGCAACACCCTTGACCTGGTCACCCTGCTGATCGCCACCACCGACCTGCCGCTGACCGGCCTGAGCCCGGAGATGCGCCGGGTGGTGGAGCTGTGCCGGCCCGGCTCGCTCTCCCTCGCCGAGGTCGCCGGCCATCTGCGGCTGCCCGTCAGTGTGACCAAGGTGCTGGTCGCCGACCTCATGGACAGCGGCCACATCGTCACCCGCGCACCGTCCCCCACATTCGCATGGACTCACGCGGGGGGACCCCCATCGGCCGCTCGGCCGTCCGACGCCAGAATCCTCCAGGAGGTCCTCGATGGGCTCCGCGCCCGCCTCTGACGACGTCTACCTGCGGCCGACGGTGAAGACAGCGGTCAAGCTGCTCGTCGTCGGTCACTTCGCGGTCGGCAAGACCACGTTCGTCGGCACGCTCTCCGAGATCCGGCCGCTGCGCACCGAGGAGGTCATGACCCAGGCCGGCGCCCTCGTCGACGACCTCGCCGGCGCCGGTGACAAGACCACCACCACGGTCGCCATGGACTTCGGCCGGCTCACCCTCAACGACTCCCTGGTGCTGTACCTGTTCGGCGCCCCCGGTCAGCAGCGCTTCACCAAGCTCTGGCAGGACATGACCCGCGGCGCCCTCGGCGCCCTGGTCCTCGCCGACACCCGGCGCCTGTCCCACTCCTTCGACGTCATGGGCGTCCTGGAGGAGCTGGACCTGCCGTACGCCGTCGCCGTCAACGACTTCGACGGCGCGCCCGTGCACGGCCTGGACGAGGTGCGCGAGGCCCTCGACCTGCTGGACGAGACCCCACTGGTGCGCTGCGACGCCCGCGACCCCGAGTCCTCCACCCGAGCCCTGATCTCCCTGGTCGAGTACCTGCTGAGCCGCGAGACCGAGACCGAACTGGAGCACGCGTGAGCGCCGCGTCGCCGTCCGGCCCGCCCCCGGGCTGCCCGGCCCACCAGCCCATGTACGGGCCGGAGTTCGCCGCCGACCCGGCCGAGTTCTACCGGAGGGCGCGCACGACCGGGCCGACCACACCCGTCGAGCTGGCCCCCGGGGTCCGGGCCACCCTCGTCACCTCGTACGGGGCCGCCCTGCACGTCCTGCGGAGCACGGAGACCTTCGCCAAGGACCCGCGCCGCTGGAACGACCTGAACGACGGCACGGTGCCCCCGGACAGCCCCGTCGTCCCGATGATGATGTACCGGCCCAACGCCCTGTTCTCCGACGGCGAGGAGCACCGGCGGCTGCGCGGCGCCATCACCGACAGCCTGGCCCGGGTCGAACCCAACACCCTGCGCGGCTACGTCGAGCGCAGCGCCGACACCCTGATCGACCGGTTCGCGCCCACCGGCAGGGCGGACCTCCTCGGCGAGTACGCCCAGGTCCTGCCCCTGCTCGTCTTCAACCACCTCTTCGGCTGCCCGGCCGAGCTGGGGCTGAAGCTGGTCGAGGGCATGTCCGGCATCTTCGACGGGGTGGACGCCGAACGGGCCAACGAACTGCTCACCACCACGCTCTTCCACCTGGTCGCGCTGAAGCGGAAGCAACCCGGGCCGGACGTGACGTCCTGGCTCACCCTGCACCCGGCGCGACTCACGGACGAGGAGATGATCCACACCCTCGTCCTCCTCATGGGCGCGGGCACCGAACCGCAGCAGAACCTCATCGCCAACGGGCTGCGGCTGCTGCTCTCCGACGACCGCTTCGCCGGCGACCTCTCCGGCGGCAGCCTGCCCGTCGAGGACGCGCTGGACGAGGTGCTGTGGACCGACCCGCCGATGGCCAACTACGCGGTGCACTACCCCAAGCGGGATGTGATGTACGAGGGCGCGCTGCTGAAGGCCGGTGACCCGGTCGTCGTCTCGCTGGCCGCCGCCAACACCGACCCGGCCCTGGCGAACGACCAGCGGGCGGGCAACCGGGCCCACCTCGCCTGGAGCGCGGGCCCGCACCACTGCCCGGCGCGCAGCGAGGCCCGGCTGATCGCCTCGGTGGCGGTGGAGAAGCTCCTCGACCGGCTGCCGGACGTCGAACTCGGCGTACCGGTGGGTCGGTTGGAGTGGCGTCCGGGCCCCTTCCACCGGGCGCTCGCCGCGCTGCCGGTGACGTTCCCGCCGGCACCCGTGGTCGGAGCCACCGCCGAGCCACCCGCCTCACCCATGAGCCGACCGGGCGGCCCCTACACCCGAGCCCCCCGGCCACACCAGCAGCCCACCCGCCCGAAGAACGGCTGGGCCCGACTACTGGCCTGGTGGCGCGGCGAGTGACCGTCCCGCCCCCGGTGTCCACCGGGGGCCCGGCAGGGCCCTGGCGGAGGCGCGGCGCCGGGCCTCGCCAGGGCGCGGTTCCTCAGGCGCCGCGTACGGGGAGGCGGCGGTGGCCGTTGGAGATGAAGGACTCCACATGGCCCAACTCCTCCGTCGTGGCGCCCAGGCGCAGCGACGGGAAGCGCTCGAAGAGCGCCGGGAGCGCGATGCGGGCCTCCATCCGGCCGAGCGGGGCGCCCAGGCAGTAGTGCACGCCGTGGCCGAAGGCGAGGTGCTCCTTGTCGGCACGGGTGACGTCGAAGACGTCGGCGTCCTTCCCGTGGCGCTCGGGGTCGCGCCCGGCGGCCGCGTACGCGGCGAGGATCGGCTCGCCCTTGGCGATCACCACGCCTTCGGGGCCCCCGAACTCGGCGAGGTCGAGGTCCTCCACCGCGTAGCGCAGCGGCAGGCTCGCCACCGGCGCCTGCACCCGCAGGGTCTCCTCGATCACGTCGTCCCAGGTTGCCCGGCCCTCGCGGACGTGGGCGAGCTGCTCGGGGTGGGTCAGCAGGGAGTGCACGGCCTGGTCGAGCAGGTTGACCGTGGTCTCGTGCCCGGCGCTGACCACCAGCACCAGGGTGTCGAGCAGCTCCTGCTCGCTGAGCCGGGTGTCGTCCTCGTCGCGGGCCGCGATCAGCCCGCTGGTGAGGTCGTCGCCCGGTGACTCCCGCTTGTCGGCGACGAGTTCGCCCAACACGCCGTACATCCGCTCGTAGGCGGCGGTCATCTCACCCGGTCCGGCGGAGGTGTCAAACAGCTTGTCCACCAACTCCTTGAGCACCAGGCCCCGTTCCTCGGGCAGCCCGAACAGCTCACTGATCACCTGGATCGGCAGCGGGTAGCAGAACTCCTTCCGCAGATCGACCGTCTCCCCACGCCGGAAGCCCTCCTCCACGCGGTCGAGCAACTGCTTGGTGATCTCCTCGATGCGCGGCTGCAGCGCGGCGGTCCGACGGGCCGTGAACGCCTTGGAGACCAGGATCCGCAACCGTTTGTGGTCACCGCCGTACGCGGTGAACATGTTCTGCACGGCCACCCAGGTGAACAGCGGCCACTCCGGCGTGATCTCACCGGCGGCGAACCTCGGCCAGTGCCGCCGTGCGTCCTTCGACACCCGGGGATCGGTGAGCAGTCGCTTGAGCAGCTCGGGGCTGCTGACCGCCCAGGCCACGACATCGTGCGGCCCTGGCAGCGCGACCCGGGTCGCCGGACCCGTCTCACGGATACGGGCGGCCTCACCGTGGATGTCACGGCCGGTCGCGTCAATCACCAGGGGGCTGGCGTCGCCCATGGGGGTCCTCCTGCGGTCGAGGTACGGTCCAACAGCACAACGTGCAAGCCCGGTCACGCTACGGCTTGGTAGCGTCGCCGGGCGAGATCACGTGCCACGCGCTGCGTACGACGGCAACTTCCCTGCGCGTACTCGCAAGTCGGCTTCGGGACCGGCTCCTAGGATCGGCCTCACCCCCCATGAAGAGCCGGTGAGTGCCATGACGGTCAGCAGGGCCCCGCGCTGGATGTCCTTCTACAGCCCCGAAGTTCGTACCGTGCCGGCCGGGCGCTGGTGGAACGCCGTACGCGTGCCGGTCGCCCTCGGCGCGCTCGCGCTGAAGTCCCTCGGCGACGACACGGGAGCCGTGATCAAGGACGGCTACGGCGGGATCATGTACTGGCTGGTCCTACCGGGCGACGCCACCGAGTGGCGGCTCACCGACGTCCAGGTCCTCGGCCGGGGCAGCCATGTGGCCGTCCCGCCCCTGCGCCGCACCTCGGGCCCCGGCCTCTACTGGCGCGTCCCGCTCTCCCACGACCGCTACTGGACGAACACGGAACGCCTCCGCTCGGCCCTGACTCGGGCGGCACCCGCATCCACCCCGTGAACGCCGAACCCCGCGCCGCCGTCCGGCGGGCGCGGGGAACCGCGTGAACTGCCACGCACTACGCGTACGCGCCGGACTACCCCGACTGCCCGAGCTCCGCCGCCTGCTTCTCCGGCTCCTCCGGCTTCTGCAACTTCTCAGCGGAACGTTTCCGTCGAGGCTCCTGATCAGGCAGCCACCCGAAGGCGAGCGTGCTGCCCACCGCACCCAACAGCAGGCCGACGACGAACCCGCCGATGTTGGACGTGAGCCAGGTGCCCAGCGAGAGCATGATCCCGAGGATGGAGTAGAACAGGCGCTGGGCGGGGTTGAAGACGATCAGCAACCCGCACACGATCATCAGCGAGGGCAGGAGATAGCCGGCCAGCCCCTGCATTCCGATCTTCAGGATGACCGGCAGCGGCGCCTTCATGGTGATCAGGATCTCGGCGCCGCCCAGTGCCAGCAGCAGGCCACCGGTGAACGGCCGGTGACCCCTCCATTCCCGGAAGCCGTTCACTAGTCGCAGCCCTCGCTCTGGAACCTCATGTGCAGGTCGGGGAGCTTGAAGACGGCCGCGGTGGCGGCGTAGTTGTGCTGGTACAGATCGGTGATGGTGACCGAGTCGGCCTGCTGGCCGTAGACACCCCGGGGACCCTGCTGGTCGACCTTGTCGAACGTGCTGGAGTCACGGCCGATCTCGATGTTGTTGAACGAGGCGTCGCCCTTGATGTCGTCCGAGTCGATCGCCAGGTTCTTCACACTCACCGGCGTGCCCTTGTTGCCGGCGCTGAGAACGAGCTGGATGCCGCCGAGGTCGACGCTCTGGCAGAGGTTGGTGAGCTTGCCGCTCTTCACGACCGAGGTCACGACCAGCACCTGACCGCCGGTGTCGCCCTCGTTGGGGCTGTTCTCGATCATGTGGTCCAACGCCCCGAACTGGGCGAAGCCCTGGCCCTCGAGCTTGTCGGCGGTGACGACGAACGGCATGCCGGAGATCGCGAACTGGACGCCCAGAGCGCCCTGTGCGGTGAGGATCATCAGACCGGCGGCGACCGCCGTGGCCGGCACCGCCATCACGGCTGCGCGCTTCAGGCGGACCCGCCCGCGTCTGCCGGACGCTTCGGGACCCTCGGGTCTTTCAGTGGTGGACGCCGTGGCGTCCGAGGACGAGGCCATGTGTGCTCCCTGGACTTCCAAGTCATTGCAGATGGGGCTGAGCGCCCCGCCAACAGCACGTTGTCCTGGCGCGGACAGCGGTTGCGACGCACGCCTGAGCACACCTCCCGTGGGGTGCAAGGACTTACTTGCTACGCCGCAGTAGCCACTCGCGAAGTTACCGGTGGTTACATTCAAGGGTCAAGGCGCTTGTGACAAAAGGATGTTGGTTGTGCCACACCTGTGAAACATGAACATCTCTCACCTTTGGTTTTATGTCCGGTGACCTTCGGTCCCATGCCTCACGGGGTCGATCGCACGGCACCAACTTGCCTTGCAGGTCTTGACGTTGACTCATCCTCAGGTCTACAACTCTCCCGGGTTTCCCCCAACGGATCCGTGGCGCCGGATCCGACGCGCAGCGCATGTCACCGTCCCGAACGTCCCGTCGCCGACAGGGCGTGGGTGACACCACCCGAACGCGCCGCGCGGCCCGACGCAGCACCACCCCTCTCGCCGCGGTGCCGGGCACGGTCGCCTTCCCCTCCACTGGGCCGTGCCCGGTCCCCGGCTGTCGCTGTCGATCCGCGTCGCGTACGGAGAAGGCGTGCCACGGATCGGCGGCGACCGTACGGCCGCCGTGCGGCATCGCCGCGTTACCCCGCGCGAACGGTGCCGGCCCGCGCGCATCTCACCCAGCCCGCGCTCTTCCGAGGGCTGTCACCCGCACCTTCCGGGGGCCGTCACCCGCGGCCCCCACTTCCTGAGAAGAGGCACCCCATGCGTACGCGATCCCTCCTTGCCCTCGCCGCCGGCACCGCCGCCCTGATGGTCGCGGCCGTCAGCCCCGCCTCCGCCGCCGACACCGTGCTCACCACCGGCGGCCCCGCCGGCGACGCGGTCGCGGTCGGCGACGTGCTCAACGCCTCGCTGGCGTCGGGTACGACCGGCAAGTTCTACTCCAGCGCGACGGGCACGAGCGGCGTCTCCTGCGCTTCCTCGACCTTCACCGCGACGGTCACCGACAACCCGGCCGCGCCCGGCGTCGCCACCGAGCAGGTCGACGCCCACACGTTCGGTAACTGCACCAGCAACGTCTTCGGTGTCACCGGCGTCAGGAGCATCACGGTCAACAACCTGCCCTACACCACCACCGTGAGCTCGGACGGCGTGGTCACGGTCAGCCCGGCCTCCGGCTCCGTCATCCAGACCACCGTGGTGCTGAGCACCCTGCTGGGCACGATCAACTGCGTCTACCAGGCGCCCAGCATCAGCGGCACCTCCGACAACACCGACAACAGCATCAACTTCACCAGCCAGCCGTTCACGAAGACCTCGGGCTCCTCCCTGTGCTTCGCCACCGGCTACTTCACGGCGAAGTACGCACCCGTCACGGACGCCAACCAGGGCGGCGCGTCGGTCTTCACCAACTGATCCGACGACAGGCCGATCGGTCGGCCGGTGACCCGGTCACCCGCTCGGCCTGTCGCCGACCCGGGAGCGGCGCCCACGTCCACGCAGGAGGAGGGCGGTGGCCACGGCGAGCACCGACACCGTGGCTCCGCCCGCCACCAGCGGCACCAGGGCGCCGCTTTCGTCGGTCGTGGAGGCGACGGGGCTGCCGGGGTCGGCCGCTCGCGCCCCCGCCTCAGTGCCGGTGTCGGAGCCGGCGGGCGGCGCCTCGGGTGACTCCGTCCCCGTGGACGCGGACGCGGCGGGCGTCGACTCCTCGGCCGTCGACTCCTGGGCCGTCGGCTTGCTCGCGGCAGGCTTCCCGGCCTCGGCGGGCGTCTCGTCCGAACCCCCCGCGGATGCCCGTGAGTCGGTCTGCTTCGCCTTCGGGAACACCACGTCCGAGCACGAGTAGTAGGTGTCCACCGTGCTCGTGTTCTGCCAGATCGTGTACAGGACGTGGTGCCCGGACCGGTCCGCCGGCAGCTTCGCCGAGAACCGGTACGAGCCGTCGCGCAACGGGGGGTCGGTGACCGAGGCGAACGGCCTCTCGGGCAGGTCGGACCACGTCAGCGGTTCCGTGGGGTCGTAGCCCGGCTTCGTCAGGAACAGCTTGAAGGTCCCGGTGTGCGGGATGGTCGACCGGTAGGTCAGGTTCAGCGTGCTGCCGGGGGAGAGGCGGGTCGAGGGCCAGTCGGCGCGCGCCAAGTCGAGCCCCTTGTAGGCCGCGAGACCTCCGCTGCACAGCTCCCCGTCCGGGACGACCTCCCGGTCCCTTCCGTTCACCCCGGCGATCCGCAGGTTGTCCCACGCGGTGAAGGGCGCGCCGTTGGCGGCGATCGCCGCCCTGCACGCCGCCGACCCCTGACCGTCGCCCCCGGGCGAGCACGCCGACACCCGGCTCACCGGATCCGTGGGGGCGCCGTGCGCCCACGCCGGGGTGCCGGCCGCCACGGTGAGGAGCAGGGGAACCACGACGGTGGCGGTCGTGACGGCGGTCGTGACCGGAGCCCGGCGGCCGACGGCGCGGCGGCCGGTCGTGCGGCGGCCGGCGGCGCGGCCGGTCGTGCCGGCGCGGGCGGACAAGCGGTTCATCCGATACGTCCGATCCATGAGGTCGGGTCTGGCGGTCCACGGAGTCGTACGGGAGCCGGAGGCGTCGCGTTCAGCGCCGGAGCCGCGTTCGACCGGTCGGACCGCGCCAGGCGCCCTGCCCTGGCAAAGCGTCGGCAAACGCGGCGAAGCGGCACATCCGCGCTCCGACTGCCGTACGGCATAGGGGAGTTCCCCGAGGGGTCGAGGGTTTTCCCCGTATCCCCATGATCCGGCTTTGCCTAATGTCATCGCACAGCCGAACCATAGGTAACCCCTGGTGGACGGCTCGCGCTCGGCCGGTCTTCAGCGCCATCCCTTTCTGGACCCCCGCCGCTTCGACGATGAAGCGCTTCCTTGCCGCTCCTCCCCTGACATGAGCAGGCCACGAAAGGCGAAGCCCTTGCGTACCTCCACCTCTCGTACCACCGGACGGAAGCTCATATCCGTCGCCGCTGTCTCCGTCGCCCTGGTGGCGGGCATGACCTCCTCGGTCGCCGTCGCCGCCCCCGCGAAGGCCGACGCAGCCCCCGCCCTCGCCGGTGCCACCGAGGCAGCCCCGGGCACCACCGCCGAGCGCCTGATCGTCGGCTACAAGTCCGGCGCGGCCGAGGCCACGTCGAACAAGGCCGCCGACGCCGACGCCGCGGCCAAGGGCAAGGAAGCCGGCGAGAGACTCGACTTCCAGCGCCGCCTCGGCAGCGGTGCGGCCCTGGTCGACCTGGGCGAGGACCTCACCAAGACGGACGTCGCCGACGTCATCGCCGAGTACCAGGCCGACCCGCAGGTCGCCTACGTCGTCCCGGACCGGCTGAACAAGCCGCTGGCCACCCCGAACGACACCGAGTACAACAAGCAGTGGGACCTCTTCGAGTCCACGGCGGGCATGAACGTGCCGGGCGCCTGGGACAAGACCACCGGTTCCGGGGTGACGGTCGCCGTCATCGACACCGGTTACGTCGCCCACTCGGACCTCGCCGCGAACATCGTCGGCGGCTACGACTTCATCGCCGACACCGAGGTCTCCGTCGACGGCAACGGTCGCGACAGCAACCCGGCGGACCCGGGCGACTGGTACGCGGACGGGGAGTGCGGGCAGGTGGAGGGACAGACGTCCTCCTGGCACGGCACGCACGTCGCCGGCACCATCGCCGCCACCACCAACAACAACAAGGGTGTCGCCGGTATCGCCTACGGCGCCAAGGTCTCCCCGGTCCGCGTCCTCGGCAAGTGCGGCGGCTACGACTCCGACATCATCGACGCCATCACCTGGGCGTCCGGCGGCGCCGTCTCGGGTGTGCCCGCCAACACCAACGTCGCCAAGGTCATCAACATGAGCCTCGGCGGTGGCGGCGCCTGCACCTCCGCGACCCAGAGCGCGATCAACGCCGCCGTGAACCGCGGCACCACGGTCGTCGTCGCGGCGGGCAACAGCAACGCCAACGCGGCCAACTACTCGCCGGCCAGTTGCAACAACGTGATCTCGGTGGCGGCCACCAACCGGGCCGGCTCCCGCTCGTACTACTCCAACTTCGGTTCGGCCGTCGACATCGCGGCCCCCGGCGGCGAGACACGGACCGTCACGTCCAACGGCATCCTGTCGACGCTGAACGCGGGCGCCTCGACCCCCGGCAGCGAGTCGTACGACTACTACCAGGGCACCAGCATGGCCGCCCCGCACATCGCGGGCCTCGCCGCACTGCTGAAGTCGGCCAGTTCCTCGCTGACCCCGGCCCAGATCGAGTCCGCCATCAAGACCAACGCGCGTGCTCTGCCCGGTACGTGCTCCGGTGGCTGCGGCGCCGGCCTCGCCGACGCGGCCAAGACGGTGCAGGCGGTGACCGGCGGCTCCGGCGGGGGCTCCACGGGGGGCACCACCTTCACCAACGCCACGGCCGTCGCCATCCCGGACAACGGCTCGGCGATCGAGTCCTCCATCTCCGTGACCGGCCGTACCGGCAACGCGCCCTCGGCCCTCCAGGTCGGCGTGGACATCACCCACACCTACCGCGGTGACCTGGTCATCGACCTGGTGGCCCCCGACGGCTCGACCTACCGTCTGAAGTCCTCCTCCTCGGACTCCGCCGACAACCTGAACACCACCTACTCGGTGAACGCGTCCAGCGAGACCGCGAACGGCACCTGGAAGCTCCGCGTCCAGGACGTGGCGTCGGCGGACACCGGCCGCCTCAACAGCTGGAAGCTGACCTTCTGAGACCGGGCCGGACCCCTGCCCGACCGGGCCAGGCCCCCGCGCGACCGGGCCTGACCTTGTGAGACCCCGGCCGACAGGCCGGGCGCACAGACCGCCACCCCCCACTGCCGGCGGCCGACCGATGCGAGCGGGCATCGGTCGGCCGCCGGCTCTCGTGCGCCGGGGCGGCCCGTTAGCGTAGGCCCATGTCCACTGAGAAGAGCGAGGGATCCGGCGCGGCTCCGGTCGAGGCGGTCTGCCCCGGCTGCGGGGCCTCGGGTCCCTCGGTGCGTACCGTCCCCGACGCCTGCGCCGATCCCCGGTCCTCGCGCTCCGGTCTGTCCGACCGGCTGGCCAAGGCCCCCGGCGCGCAGTCGAAGTCCGACAGCGTCATGCACTTCCTCGAAGGCATGGTCCTGGCCGGCATCGGCGCGGGCCTCGCCCACAGCGGCGTACAGAACGACAAACCCCTGTACACGGTCGGCGGCACGGTCCTCGCCGTCCTGCTGTTCGTCGGCACCGTCCTCGTGGTCCGCGGCGAGTCCCGCGACCGCACCCTCGTCGCGGCGGGCAGGGAGCGCGCCGACCGTCTGTGGCGCCCCGCCCACCACTGCGCGTCCTGCGAGTCGGTGTTCTACCCGACCGGCAGCCCGTGGCCCGGCCCGTTGACCGCGGACCAGTTCAGGAAGTACGTGTGGACCGAGGCCGGTTACCACAAGCACATCGAGGAGCGGCTGAGGAAGGTGGAGCTCCCGCCCCGTACCCCCACCGGCCCGGAAGGAGCCCCCGGCCATGCCTGACGCCCCTGTGATCCGCGGCGCCGACGCCACCTCCTTCGCGCACGCCGTCCTCGCCGAACGTCACCCGGCCCTCATCCGCAAGGTCCGGGACGCCACCCCGTACGGTCCCCAACAGCGCCGTGCGCTCGGCGAGTTGCTGCGGAACACGGTCGAGGGAGCCCTCACCCCGCCGGCCGAGGACGACTGGTGGGACACCTGGAACGTACGCCGCCACGCCGGCCGCTCCTGGTTCGATCTGCCCTTCCTCGTCGCAGAGAGCTGTTTCTACCGCCAACTCCTGTGCGCGGTCGGCTACTTCGGGCCCGGGCCCTGGCAGGGCGTCGACCCCTTCCGCCCCTTCAAGCTCGCGGAACTGGACACCCCCGAGGCGGCCGCCGAACTCACCGCCCTGGACGCCCTGTCCGCACATCCCCTCCCCGACCGGCTCAAGGCCCTCCTCCACGGTTCCCTCTGGGGCAACCGCGCGGACCTGGGCTTCCGCATCCAGACCGCCGAGGGCGAATCCACGGCCGCCTCCCCACTGGTCGCGGACGACAGCGAGTCGCTGCTCTCCCTGCTGAGGGGCGACGGTCGCCCGGACACGGGAAGCTCTCCCGACGGCCGGACCCTCTGCCTGGTGGCCGACAACGCGGGCCGGGAACTGATCCCCGACCTCCTCCTCGTCGACCACCTCCTCGCCCACGCCCACTTCGACCGCGCCGTCCTGCACCTGAAGCCGTACCCGTACTTCGTCTCGGACGCCACCACCGCCGACACCCTCGACGCCGTACGTCACCTGGTCACCGCCGGGACCGAGGCCGGGCACCGTCTGTACTCCGCCCTCTCGGACGGCCGCCTGACCCTCCGCGCCCACCCCTTCTCCTGCGCCCCCTTCCCGTACGCCGAGATGCCGGCCGACCTGCGCGCCGACTTCGCCGCCGCCGACCTGACCCTGCTCAAGGGCGATCTCAACTACCGCCGTCTGGTGGGCGACCGCCGCTGGTCTGCGACCACCCCCTTCGGGGAGGTCACGTCCTACTTCCCCGGCCCCGTCGCCGCCCTGCGCACCCTCAAGTCCGACGTGATCACGGGCCTGACGCCCGAGACGGAGGCCGCCCTCGTGGCCGCCGAGGGACAGCGCTGGCGCACCAGCGGGACGAGGGCGCTGATCCAGGTGAGGGCCTGACGCGGAACGTTCCTCGAACCGGCCGGATTCACGCGATGGTGTGATCATGTCCCCCCATCCGGATGCCGGCCGAAGGCGACGGGTAGGGCCCGCCCATGACGCAGCCGTTCGAACTCCCGCACTTCTACATGCCGTATCCCGCACGGCTGAACCCCCACCTCGAAGAGGCCCGTGCCCACTCCGGCGAGTGGGCACGGCAGATGGGCATGCTGGAGGGCTCCGGCGTATGGGAGCGGGAGGACCTGGACGCACACGACTACGGTCTGCTGTGCGCGTACACGCATCCCGACTGCGACGGTGCCGCACTCTCGCTCATCACCGACTGGTACGTGTGGGTGTTCTTCTTCGACGACCACTTCCTGGAGCTCTTCAAGCGCACCCAGGACCGCTCCGGCGGCAAGGCCCACCTCGACCGGCTCCCGCTCTTCATGCCGCTGGACCTCTCCACCCCCGTGCCGGAGCCGCGGAACCCGGTCGAGGCGGGCCTCGCCGACCTCTGGGCGCGTACGGTGCCGTCGATGTCAATGGACTGGCGCCGCCGCTTCGCCGTGGCCACGGAGCATCTGCTCAACGAGTCGATGTGGGAGCTGTCCAACATCAACGAGGGCCGGATCGCCAACCCGGTCGAGTACATCGAGATGCGCCGCAAGGTCGGCGGTGCCCCCTGGTCCGCCGGACTCGTCGAGTACGCGACCGCCGAAGTACCGGCCTCCGTCGCGGAGTCGAGGCCCCTGCGGGTTCTGATGGAGACCTTCTCCGACGCCGTCCACCTGCGCAACGACCTGTTCTCCTACCAACGTGAGGTCGAGGAGGAGGGCGAGAACAGCAACGGCGTGCTCGTACTGGAGACCTTCTTCGGCTGCGGCACCCAGCAGGCCGCCGAGACGGTCAATGACATCCTCACCTCCCGGCTGCACCAGTTCGAGAACACCGCGCTCACCGAAGTACCCGGGCTGGCCCTGGAGAAGGGCCTGCCCCCGGGCGAGGTCGCGGCCGTCGCGGCGTACACGAAGGGGCTGCAGGACTGGCAGTCCGGCGGTCACGAGTGGCACATGCGCTCCAGCCGCTACATGAACGAGGGGGCCGCCTCCGCGCGTGGCCCGCTCGACCTCGGCGGCGCGGTCCTCTCCGGACCCGCGCTGCTCGCCGGGTCCGGGTTCGGCAGGTCCGCCGCCGACACCGGGGCGCTGTTCGCCACCGCCGTCGCGCAGCGGTCGCGTGCCCACACGCATGTGCCGTACCAGAAGGTCGGACCGTCCCGGCTGCCCGACTTCCACATGCCGTTCCAGGTGGAGCTGTGCCCGCATCTGGACGGTGCCCGTGAGCGCCTCACCCCCTGGATGCACGCGATGGGCATGCTGAGCGAGGGCGTCTGGGACGAGGAGCGGCTCGCCGCCGCCGACCTCCCGCTCTGCTCGGCCGGCCTCGACCCGGACGCCACCCCCGAACAACTCGACCTCAGTTCCCGGTGGCTGGCCTGGGGCACCTACGGCGACGACTACTACCCGCTGGTCTTCGGCCACCGCCGCGACCTCGCCGCCGCCCGCCTGACCACGGCCCGGCTCTCCGACTGCATGCCCGTCGAGGGGGAACCGGTCCCCGCCCCGGCCAACGGCATGGAGCGAGGCCTCATCGACCTCTGGGCGTGTACGACGGCGGCGATGACCCCGGACCAGCGGCGCACCCTGAAGGCCACGGTCGACAAGATGACCGAGAGCTGGGTGTGGGAGGTCTTCAACCAGATCCAGAACCGGGTTCCCGACCCCGTCGACTACCTGGAGATGCGGCGTGCCACCTTCGGCTCCGACCTCACCCTGAGCATGTGCCGGATGGGTCACGGCCCGCACGTCCCGGACGAGGTCTACCGCAGCGGCCCCGTCCGCTCACTGGAGAACGCGGCCATCGACTACGCGTGCCTCATCAACGACGTCTTCTCCTACCAGAAGGAGATCGAGTACGAGGGCGAGGTCCACAACGCGATCCTCGTCGTGCAGAACTTCTTCGGCTGCGACTACCCGACCGCGCTCGGTGTGATCCACGACCTGATGACCCAGCGGATGCAGCAGTTCGAGCATGTCGTCGCCCATGAACTCCCGGTCGTGTACGACGACTTCGCGCTGTCGAAGGAAGCGCGCACCATCATGGACGGCTATGTGACGGACCTGCAGAACTGGCTGTCCGGCATCCTCAACTGGCATCGCCAGGTCGACCGTTACAAGCCCGAGTTCCTGGCCCGCCGAACCCACGGCTTCGTCCCCGACCGGCCGCCGGCCCTGTCGTTCCCGTCACCGGTTCACGCCGGCTGACCGGCCGCCGCCCGGGCGTCGGTCCCACCGATCGGTACGAGCAAGGCCCGCGGAGCCGCGTTCCCGGCGCTCGGCACCGGGACACGGCCCCGGAGCCAAGGCCGCAGCCGCGTCCGCCGGGCCGAAGCGGAGCCGTTCACGCGGCCACCCTGAAGTGGCTGGTCAGCCGGCCCTCGTCGTCCAGGACGTGGAACGCGAGCCCGGGCGGTGCCTCCCGGTCCGCCACCTGGTCGCCCTCCCAGGGCAGCCGCAGCGTCCAGGTGACCCCGGGCCCGACGACCAGCGGGCGCCCGGCGAAGGTGGTCGCCGCGGGCGTGTGGGCGTGCCCGGTGACGAGCCCCGCGATCTCCGGCCGACGTGCCATCAGCCGGGCCAGGGCGGCGGGGCGGCCCAGCCGGTACGCGTCCGGGAGCGGATGGTGCAGGGCGACCGGCGGGTGGTGGAAGGCGAGGAGCACCGGCCGGTCTCCGTCGAGCCCGTCGAGTGTCTCCTCGATCCAGGCGTACGTCTGCGCGTCCAGCTCACCCTCGTCCTGCCCCGGAATGCTGGAGTCGCACATCAGTACGGCCGCGTCCGTGAAGACGTGCGCGCTGTTGACCGGCCCGTCGGCGGCCGCCTCCCCGAGCAGCGCCTTGCGGTAGGGCGCCCGGCTGTCGTGGTTTCCCGGGCAGGTGAGCACCGGGAAGGGTGCCCCGCCCTCCCGAAGACCCAGGAGGCGCGCCGCCTCCTCGTACTCGGCCTCCGTGCCGTGGTCCGCGATGTCCCCGGTCACCAGCAGCGCGTCCACCCGCCCGGGAAGCCCCCACAGCAGATCCCGTACCCGCTCGGCCCGCCGGGTCGCCCGGTCGCCGCCGTCCAGATGCAGATCACTGATGTGTGCGAGTACGAGCATCGTCGTACGCCTCCCTCGGGGCGGTGACTTAATGGAACAAGCGAATACAAGCATTAGCACTAACGGATGAGCAACCCTCAAGCATTAGCCGGGCCCTCCGGAAACGCACTGGCCGGGCAGGTCCTCCTCCGGGCACGATGGCGGCATGTCGAGCACCCTTCTCGCCTTCCTGGGCGCCTGCACCCTGATCGCCGCCTCGCCCGGCCCCAGCACGGTGCTGATCATCAAGGAGTCCCTGCGCAGCAGGCGTTCCGGCTTCCTGACGGTGCTCGGCAACGAGACAGGCGTCTTCGTCTGGGGTGTCGTCGCCGCCTTCGGCCTGACCGCGCTGCTCGCCGCGTCGGAGCTGGCGTACGACATCATGCGGATCGTCGGCGCGGTGGTCCTCGTCGCCTTCGGCGTGCAGACGCTGTGGCAGGCCCGCCGGTCCGAGGGGCGGCCGCAGACCATGGGGAAGTCGACCGAGAAGAGCGGCTGGGCCTCGTATCGGGGCGGACTGCTGCTCAACCTCGCCAACCCCAAGGCGGCGATCTTCGCGATGTCGTTCCTGCCGCAGTTCGTGCCCGAGGGCGCGCCTCATCTGCCCACCATGGTGGGCCTGGCCGCGCTGTGGGCGGTCTACGAGATCGGTTACTACGGTGTCTATGTGTGGTTCGTCGGCCGGATGAAGGCCGTGCTCTCCCGCGCGGGCGTCCGGCGGCGCCTGGAGCAGGTCTCCGGGGGTGTGCTGCTGCTCCTCGGGGCCCGGCTCGCCCTGGAGAGCTGACGTCGGAGCCGTGACGACGGGCGACGCCACGGCGCGATCGGCTCGCGTGCGCAGCGGCGGAGGGGCAGGATGCTCCCCGTGGCCCCGGGGCGCTTCTCGCACCGGGGGAACTCCGAGCAGACGGAGGCATGGATGACCGGCACACCCAGCGACGGGACCGCCACGGTCCCGACGGGTGCCACGCTCGCGACCGCCACGACGGACGCCGGGCCCGCGGCCTTCACCGTCGAGGACTACCGGGCCCGGATGCGGCGGGCGGCGCGGGCGGCGGCGGACGCCGGGCTCGACGGGCTGCTGATCGCGCCCGGCCCGGACCTGGTGTGGCTGACGGGTCACCGGCCGCCGGAGACGGAGCGGCTGACGATGCTGGTGCTGCGGGACGGCGAGGAACCGGTGCTGGTGGTGCCCGCGCTGGAGTCCCCGGACGCCGCCGAGGCACCCGGCGGCCCCGCGCTCGCCCTCCACGACTGGACCGACGGCAAGGACCCCTACGACGCGGCCGTCTCCGTCCTCGGCCCACGCGGGAGCTTCGGGGTCAGCGACAACACCTGGGCACTGCACCTGCTCGGTCTGCGGCGGCGGCTGCCGGAAACGACGTACGTGGCGCTCACCGAGGCACTCCCGATGCTGCGCGCGGTGAAGGACGCGGCCGAGCTGGAGCGGATGGCGGCGGCGGGCGCGGCCGCGGACCGGGCGTACGAGAAGATCCGCCAGGTCCCCTTCGCCGGCCGCCGGGAGGCCGAGGTCTCCGCCGACCTCGCCGCGCTGCTACGGCGGTTCGGGCACTCCCAGGTCGACTTCGCCATCGTCGCCTCGGGCCCCAACGGCGCCAACCCGCACCACGAGGCGGGGGACCGGGTCATCCGGTCCGGGGACATGGTCGTCCTCGACTTCGGCGGCCTCAAGGACGGCTACGGCTCCGACACCTCCCGCACGGTGCACGTCGGCGAACCGTCCGCAGAGGAGCGCGAGGTGCACGACATCGTGCGCGCCGCCCAGGAGGCGGGCGTCCGCGCGGCACGGGCGGGCGCCGCCTGCCAGGACGTCGACCGGGCCGCCCGCGCGGTCATCTCCGAGGCCGGGTACGGCGACCGTTTCATCCACCGCACCGGTCACGGCATCGGTGTCACCACCCATGAGCCGCCGTACATGGTGGAGGGCGAGGAACGGCCCCTCGTGCCCGGCATGTGCTTCTCCGTCGAACCCGGCATCTATCTGCCGGGCCGGTTCGGCGTGCGGATCGAGGACATCGTGACGGTGACCGAGGACGGCGCCCGACGCCTCAACAACACCCCGCGCGAGATGGCGACCGTGGAGTGACCGACCCCGTGTTCCCGCTCACCTGAACCCCGGACGACGGCGCGACCATGACCCAGGCACCGACACCCAGTGCGGACAGCGTCCGCCGGCTGGTCCGTTCCCTGCTGAAGAACGGGGAGGGACGGCCCGGTGGCACGGGCGGCGACGGACCCGAGGTGCGGCCCGTCGCAGGGGACGAGGCCCACGGCACCTGGTGGGTCGGCTCCCGCCATGTGCTGCGTCTCGCGCCCGACCGGCCCGCCGCCGCACGGCAACGCCGCGAACTGCGGCTGCGCGACGTGGTCCGCCCGCACCTCGGCGTGGCCGTGCCGACGAGCGTGGCGCACGGCGAGTGGGCCGTGGGTCTCACCTACACGCTCGACACCAGACTGCCCGGCGGTACGGCGGGGGAGCACGACGTCTCCGCCGTGGGCGAGGACGATCTGGCGGCACTCCTCACGGGGCTGCGCGATGTGCCGCAGCGCCAGGTCGAGCCGCTCGGGGTGCCCAGGCTCGCGCCGCGCTCCCTGGAGGCGCTGCGTACGGCCGCGGAACGGGCGGCGCGGCTCCTCGCCGAGGCGGACGAGTTCGACGCGGCGCGGCTCGGGCAGCTCACGCCGGCGCACACCGCGCAGCTCGCGGCGCCGGCCGCCGTTCTCATCCACCACGGGCTCTCGGGCGACCACCTGATCGTCAGCGCCGACGGCCGGGTCCGGGGGGTCCTCGGGTGGAGTGACGCGGTCATCGGTGACCCCGCCGAGGACATCGCCGGCCTCGCGACGGCCGTCGGTTCCCCGGCCGCCGTCCGCGCCGCCACCCTCGCCGGTTACGGCGCCCGTCCCTGTCTGCGCGGACTGTGGCTGGCCCGCTGCGACACGGTCGTCGCCCTCGCGGAGGGGCTGCGGGGACGGGCCTCCGCGCCGCTGCCGGTCCTCCGGAACCGCCTGCGGCGCACTTGGGAGGCGATTCTGCTGGAGAGGGTGACGGAGCTGCGGGGTGAGGACTGAGGGTGCCCGTGGGGCGCCTCGGAGCTCGCGGGGCTTCGCGCCGCCTTTCCACTGCGGGCGCGTCGTGCCGCCGGGGCGACTGAGGGCGCGTCGTGCCGCCGGGGCGACCGCGGGTGACACGTGGCTGATCGCGCTGTTCCCCGAGCCCCCTCAGGCCACCGTCAGCACCACGCACGACTCCCCGCCCACGTGCAGCACCCCGTCCGCTCCCGGTGCCTCCACCGGTTCCCAGGACGCCAGGACCCGCGCATGCGGTACCCCGACCGGGATCGCCGCCGTCTCCTTCCCGAGGTTCAGTGCCACCCGGACATCCCCCCGACGGAAGCCGATCCACCGGGCCGCCTCGTCGAACGCGACCTTGACATCGGAGAGGTCGGGGTCGGAGAGGTCGGGCAACGTCCGGCGGAGGTTGATGAGTCGACGGTGCCAGGCGAGCAGACGGGCATGCGGCTCGCGCGCGGGCTCGGACCAGTCGAGGCAGGAGCGGTCACGGGTCGCGGGGTCCTGGGGATCGGGCACGTCCTCCTCCGCCCAGCCGTGCGCCGCGAACTCCCGGCGCCGCCCCCGCCGTACGGCCTCGGCGAGCTCCGGATCGGTGTGATCGGTGAAGAACTGCCAGGGCGTGCGGGCGCCCCACTCCTCGCCCATGAAGAGCATCGGGGTGAACGGCCCCGTGAGCACCAGTGCGGCCGCGCAGGCCAGCAGCCCGGGGGAGAGGGAAGCGGAGAGGCGGTCGCCCCGGGCGCGGTTGCCGACCTGGTCGTGGGTCTGGGTGTAGCCCAGCAGCCGGTGCGCGGAGACGCTCGTACGGTCCAGGGGGCGCCCGTGGCGGCGCTCCCGGAAGGACGAGTACGTACCGTCGTGGAAGTAGCCGCCCGTCAGGGTCTTCGCCAGCCCTGCCAGGCCGGCCCGCGCGAAGTCCTCGTAGTAGCCCTGCGACTCGCCCGTCAGGGTCGTGTGCAGGGTGTGGTGGAAGTCGTCGTTCCACTGGGCGTGCAGGCCCAGCCCGCCCTGGGCGCGCGAGGTGACGAGCCGGGGGTCGTTCAGGTCCGACTCGGCGACCAGGAACAGGGGCCGCTCCACCTCCTCGGCGAGCGCGTCGACCGCCGTCGACAGCTCCTCCAGCAAGTGCAGGGCGCGGGTGTCCTTCAGGGCGTGCACCGCGTCCAGGCGCAGACCGTCGAGGCGGTAGTCGCGCAGCCAGGCCAGGGCACTGCCCAGGAAGTACGCCCGCACCTCGTCGGAGCCGGGCGCGTCCAGGTTGACCGCCGCGCCCCAGGGGGTGTGGTGGCGCTCGGTGAAGTACGGCCCGAAGACGGGCAGGTAGTTGCCGGAGGGGCCCAGATGGTTGTGCACGACGTCGAGCACGACCCCGAGCCCCAGCTCGTGCGCCGCGTCCACGAACCGCTTCAGCGCCTCGGGACCGCCGTACGGCTCGTGCACGGCCCACAGGGAGACACCCTCGTACCCCCAGCCGTGCGTCCCGGGGAACGGACACAGCGGCATCAACTCGACGTGGGTCACGCCCAGTTCCACCAGATGACCGAGGCGTCCGGCGGCCGCGTCCAGCGTGCCCTCGGGGGTGTACGTGCCGACGTGCAGCTCGTAGAGCACCGCGCCCGGCAGCCCGCGTCCGGTCCACGGCGCACGCCACGCGTACCGCCCGTGGTCGACGACCGCGCTCAGCCCGTCGGGGCCGTCCGGCTGGCGGCGCGAGCGCGGATCGGGCAGCACCGGGCCGTCGTCCACGGCGAATCCGTAACGCGTGCCGTCCGTCGCCTCCGCGTCGGCGGTCCACCACCCCGGCCGCTGTGGATCGCGCTCCATCGCGTGCGTGGCGCCCGCGTGATGGAGCGTCATACGGTCGGCCTGCGGTGCCCACACCTCGAACTGCACGGAACGGTTCTCCCTCGGCTGCCGGTCGTGGTCCTGGGTAGTCAGGGGGTGAGCGACCCGGGGAACGCACCCTCGCCACCCCGAGAGCCGCTCCCGTCCATCGTGCGGCACAGGAGATCCCCGTGCGCCCGGATCGGTGCTTTTGCCACCACCCGAGTCACACGGTCCACCCCTGTGTCCGGGGATGGTCACCGTTCACGGGTTTCCTGGACACCCCCCGCCTCCCTGTCCGACAATCACACGCGTGACGTCGTCCTTCGAGTTCCATACGTACCCCGCGCGGCTGTCGGACGCGGAGCGCGACCGCGCGCTCAGGGCGCTGCGTGACGGCGTCGCGCTGGGCAGGCTCTCGCACGACACGTTCATCCGCCGCATGGAGCTGGCGCTCACCGCCCGCCGCTCCGACGAACTCGCCGTGCTCACCGCCGACCTGCCCGCCGAGAACCGCTGGTCCCGACTGGTGCTCGGCACCGTCGGAGCGGTCTCCGGCTTCGGGGTGAAGCTGCGCCGGGCCTGGCAGGCCGAGCGGCTGCCCAAGCTCCAGCTCCCGCACCCGGCGAGCGGCCACGCCCTGCGCATCGGCCGCGACCCGGCGAGCGGACTCCGGCTCAGCCACGAGACGGTCTCCCGGGTGCACGCCGAGCTGAGCCGGCAGGGCGGCATGTGGATCCTGCGCGACCTCGGCTCCACCAACGGCACCACCGTCAACGGCCGTCGGGTGATCGGCGCCGCCGTCGTCCGGGACGGCGATCAGGTGAGTTTCGGCCGGATGACGTTCCGTCTCTCCTCGGAGTGACCGTCCGTCGACCCCACCATGAAGCTCTGGCCTGGGTTTTACCCAGCGAGTTTGTCAACTGCCCTTCCCTTCCAAGCTGTTGACGTACGTTCTCGGCCATGACTGACTGTGCTTACACATGCACAGCAGGTGAACCGACGGCGCCGCATTCGTGGAGGTGTGCCCTGCCGCCACTCCTCCGCTACCCGACCGTGGACGAGCTGTCCGCCCGCGCCGCGGCACTCGTCGCCCGACATCCGCACCACGCCCGACTGCGCCGGGTGGGCACCTCACGGGCCGGCACGCCGATGTGGCTGCTGTCCGTCGGGCGGGGCAGCCGCCACACCCTGATCGTCGCCGGACCGCACGCCAACGAACCCGTGGGCGGCGCCACGGTCCTCAGACTCGCCGAACGGGCCCTGGCCGACCCCAGGTTGACCGAATGCGCCGACACCACCTGGAACCTGCTGCTGAGCCTCGACCCCGACGGCTCACGCCGTAACGAGGGCTGGCTGTCCGGCCCCTACACCCTCGGCCGCTACTTCCGGCACTTCTTCCGCCCGGGCTTCCTGGAACAGCCCGAGTGGCTGCCCGACGGCGCCGCCGGGGCCGCCCTGCCGGAGACCCGTACCCTGCTCGACCTCCAGGACGAACTGCGGCCCTTCCTCCAGTGCTCGCTGCACGGCGTCGACATCGGCGGCGGCTTCGTCGAGCTGACCCGCGAACTGCCGGGCCTCGACCAGCGCGTCGCCCGCACCGCCGCCCGCCTCGGCGTCCCACGCGAACTGAGCCCCTACGACACCCTCCACTGGCCCCGTCTCGGCCCCGCCGTCTACCGGATCCCGCCCCCGCGCCGGGGCGACCTGGCCGCCGCCATGACCGAGGCGGCCGTCGAGTCCACCTGGTACCACCCCCACCGCCACGGCACGGTCACCGCCGTCGTCGAGGCACCCATGTGGGGGGTGAGCGCCGTCGAGGACGCCTCCCCGGCGCCCGACGCCGACGCCGCCCTGCGCACCGTCAGCAGAACCCTGCGCCACGACACCCGGCGCCTGGCAGGCATCCTCGCCCGTGTCCGCCCCTCGGCGAGCGCCGGCCCGGACGCCGCCCGGCTCCTCGCCCCGGTCGACGACTACCTCCTGGTCGGTCCGGGCGTGGCCGACTCCTGGGACCCCGACATCCGCGACGGCACCAACCGGCCGTTGCCCCCGCCCGACACCGCCCGGCTCACCACCCTCGCCCTCTCCGGCCGCAGGGTCGCCCTGCGCACAGCCGGCCTGCTGCACCAGTTGGTGACCCGCGCCGGACACGACCCGGCCGGCGCCCTGCCCGAGCTGGACGGGCTCATCGACACGTGGTGCGCCGACTACCGCGACGGCCACGGGGCACGCTGGATCCCCGTCGCCCGCCAGACGGAGTACCAGACCCGTGTGGTCCTCGCCGCGTTCGAACTGGCGGCCGGGCACCCGCGTACGGCCGGGTCCCGTTCGGGTGAGCCGGAATGGAGTTCCGAGCCCGCCGTGCCGATGCACCGGGAATGACGCACACCACCCACACGCTCCGAGCCGGCCTGCTGGCGGCGCTCGCCCTCCTCACCGTCGCCTCCTCGGCCCCCGCACGCGCGACCGCCCTCCAGGGCGACTGGCTCTACGTCTCCGTCACCCGAGGCGACGTCCGCTCCTCCGACACCCGAGGCGCCCTCCTCCTGTGCGACCCGCCCCAGGGCCACGACCACGCCGCCCAGGCCTGCGACGAACTCCGCGGCACCGACGGCGACATCACCCGCATCCCCCACCGAAACGCCATCTGCACCGAGATCCACGCTCCCGTCCGAGCCACCGCACAAGGCCGGTGGAACGGCAGACCGGTCACCTACGACCAGACCTTCGCCAACCCCTGCGTGATGACGGCCCGCACCGGAGCGGTCTTCGCCCTGCCGAACTGACGGTCCGCCTGCGTGCCCCTTCAGGGGCACGGGGCCGTATCACCCCGGACAGGCCGCTCGTCACCTCACATCGCCGCCCGCGTGCGACGCCGCCGCCAGCACCGTGCGCACCTGATGCTCCACCTGATCGGCCAACGGCACCCACCGCGCCCGAAACCGGTCGGCGAACGATTCGCACCACTCGGCGACAAGCCCCTCGAGATGCGGCACCCCCGGGTCGCCGGCCTCCCGCAACACCCGCAGCAGCATCGCCGCGGCCCGCAGCGGAAGCCGGCGCCCGAAGGCGTCCACACTGCCCACGTACGCCGTGGTCAGGCCCGCCGGCGGCCCGTCGACCCAGTCCCGGGCCAGCCCCGGCACCAGGGCCAGCGCCCACCGCGCGGCCCGCAGCAGCGGCCCCTCGGGGCCCGACAGCCGGGGCAGCGCCTCGCTGAGCACCCCCTCCACCTGGCCCGCCTCCGCGAGGAGCCGCCGCGCCAGATGCCGTAGCGCCGCCGCCGGAGCCGGATGCGGGGCCGTGTCGTCCACCAGGTCGCTTGCCCACATCGGCACCTCGACGACCGCCGTCAGACCGCCGTGGCGGTGGGCGTGGTACCAGGTGCTGTGCCGGGCGTCGTCCGGCATGCTCGGGTACGCCGGATGGCCGTCGGGACGCGGCATCACGAACACACCGGGCCCGGACACGGGCCAGCCGGCGGCATCGGAGGCCCCCATCTCCACCGGTATACCCAGCTCGGCCGCCGACTTGGCGAACGGCTCGGCCAGGCCCGGTACGTCCTTCGTCAACTGCACCCAACTACCCCCGAGATCGGTGCCGTGCAGGGTCACCTGGAGGTAGGGCCGCAGCTCGTCCAGGACGCCCAGCAGGGCGTGGGTCTCGGGCGGCAGCCGGTCCGGCGGCAGCACCGACGGCGACCACTCCGGCTGCTCGGGTCCGGCCGGGCGGAAGAACCCCAGGTGGTAGTCGAGGAGGGTGCGCGGCGCCGCGTTCCTGTGCAGGCTGGCCCCGTCCGGATCCGCGCACAGCACGAAATGCCAGGAGACACCCGTCCGCAACCGCTGTTCCCGTACGACCCGTTCGGCCAGCGCGAGCACCGTGGAGCCGCCGGTCGGTTCGTTCGCGTGGGCGCCCGCGACGACCAGCACGGCCCGTCTCGCGTGGCCCACGGACAGCAGCCGCAGCGGTCGGCCCGCCCGGGAGACACCGATCCGCCGCAGCGCGCACAGCCCCGGCCGACGGGCCGTCAGCGCCCGTGCCGCCCTCTCCAGTTCCGCCACCGTGGGATAACCGAGCTCCAACAGCAGACCCACCCCCGTCCAGTCCACCGGCACCGAGAACCCCGCCACCCGGTCGGGCCGGGTGGGGGAGATACCCAGTGTCCTGGCGTCGAAGGGGCGGCTCCCAGGGGCGCCCAGGGGCATTCACCGCCATCCGGTACGGGAGATACCGCTACCCGGCGGACACCTCACCGCCACCCGGCGGACGCCTCGCCGTCATCCGCCGGCCCGCTCCAGCAGCGCGACCGGCGCCGTCCCCAGGAGCCCGGCCAGCCGTACGTCCCCGGTGAACTCCCGTTCCCCGCCGAGCACATCGACCCACCGCCCCTCCGGCAGCGTCAGCCGTGTGTCTCCCCAGCCCCCGGCCTCCGCCAGCCGCGACGACAGCCGGGTGACCGCCGTGACCACCTCACCGGACCGTACGAAGGCCAGACAGTGCCCGGCCGCCGGCCCGTCGGCCGCGAGCGGCGCGTACGTCGCTGCCACCCCGAACACCTCCGGACGCCGCAGGCGCAGCCGCAGCGCGGCCGAGGTGAGCCGGAACTTCTCCGAGGCCCCCTCCCGCGCCGCGAAGGGCCGCCGGTTGTCCGGGTCGACCAGCGCCAGATACTCGTCCTCGGTGCCCTGGTAGACGTCCGGTACGCCCGGCATCGTCAGATGCACCAAGGCCGCGCCGAGGACGTTCGCCCGTACATGGGGCTCCAGAGCCTCCCGCAGCGAGGCGACCCGTGTGTCCAGGGCGGGCCCCCGCGCGACGAAGTCCGTCACGGCCTGCTCGTACACCGGGTTCTGCTCGGTCCAGGAGGTGTGGAGCCCCGCCTCCCGCACATGCTTCAGCAGGGCGCCCCGCAACCGCTCCTCGTCCGCCGGACCAGGACCGAGCCCGAACGCCGTCTGCCAGGCGGCCCATGCCACCTGCGGATCCGGCACCCCCGCACCGTCCCGCGTCACCTCCGCCAGTACGGCGGCCCACCGCTCCGGGCACTCGCCGAGCACCGCGATCGCCGCCCGCACGTCCGCGCTGCGCTTGGTGTCGTGCGTCGACAGCACGGTCCCCGTCGCCGGCCAGTCCCGCTGCACCCGCGCGCAGTACGCGTGGAAGTCCTCCGGCGAAACCGCCGGGTCTCCCGGGTTCCCGCCCACCTCGTTGGCGGACAGCAGCGGCACATAGCGGTAGAACGCCGTGTCCTCCACCGACTTGGCCCGCAGTGCCGACGACGTCTGCGCGAACCGCGCCCGGAACTCCGCCTGCTCCGGCCCGTCACCCGCCCGCCCCAGGACCAGATCCCGTACGGCGTCCACCGACCGGGCCTCCTCCGGCACCACGAACACCGCACGCGCCTCGGCCGCCGCCTCCTCGGTGACGACGAGGGAGGCGTCCTGGGAGGAGTACGGGCGGTACACCTCCATCCGCGCGAGCAGCTCGCACAGCGCGGTGCGCAGCGCCCACGGCGCGTGGTCGCGCAGCGCCGGCTCCGAGGAGCGCTCGCACAACCGGTGCGCCACCCGGGTGAGGCGTTCGACCTCGGTGGCCAGTTCATGCGTGAGCACCCGGTACGCGGCCCGACGTACGGTCGGCTCCCACTCGCCGCCCCGGTCGTCCTGCGCGGTGGTGAACCGCCCGTACCGCTCCCGCAGTTCACCCGCTCCCACCGGGTCCGTGAACAGCCCGTCGACGTGCCGCAGCGCGTCGTAGCCGGTGGTCCCCGCCACCGGCCAGGCCGCGGGCAGCGCCTCCCCGTCCGCCAGGATCTTCTCCACCACGGTCCACCGCCCGTCCGTGGCCCGGTGCAGCCGCCGCAGATAGGCGTCGGGATCGGCCAGCCCGTCGGGGTGATCGACGCGCAGGCCCTGCACGACGTCGTCGTCCAGCAACTGAAGGATCTTCGCGTGCGTGGCGTCGAAGACCTCCGGCTCCTCCACCCGCACCCCGATCAGCTCCGAAATGCTGAAGAACCGCCGGTAGTTCAGCTCGGTGCGGGCCAGCCGCCACCAGGCCGGCCGGTACCACTGCGCGTCCAGCAACTGCGGCAGCGGCAGCTTCTCGGTACCCTCCCGCAGCGGGAACACATGGTCGTAGTACCGCAGCTCCCGCCCGTCGACGACGAACTGCTCGATCTCGTCGCCCAGCGGCCCGCCGAGCACCGGCAGCAGGACCCGTCCGCCCTGCGCCTCCCAGTCGATGTCGAACCACCGCGCGCACGGCGATTTCGGCCCCTCCCGCAACACCTCCCACAGCGCCCGGTTGTGCTTGGGGGCCATGGCCATGTGGTTGGGCACGATGTCCACGACGAGCCCGAGTCCGTGCTCCCGAGCGATCCGCGCGAGCTCCCGCAGTCCCTCCTCCCCGCCCAGCTCCCCGCGCACCCGCCCGTGATCGACCACGTCGTACCCGTGCGCCGACCCCGGCACGGCCTCCAGCACGGGGGAGAGGTGAAGATGGGAGACACCGAGGGAGGCGATGTAGGGAACGGCGGCCGCGGCGGCGGCGAACGGAAAGCCGGGCTGGAGCTGAATCCGATAGGTGGCGGCAGGCACGACAGAGGTCATGGAGTCCTACGTACCCGCTGGGCGGTGTTTTGCGCGGCTTGACACGCAAGGGCACGCCGAGCCCCGTCAGGGCCGCGGGAAACCGCGCGAGCAGTCACAGACAAGTCGCGGTCAGGCACAGCGGTCACTCCCGCGGCGATCCCGCCGGCTAAGCGGGCCTCCTGAAAACAGCCAGGCTCCGGTCCACCAGCCTCACCCGCTCCCCGGCCGCCACCTTCGGCCCGTCCTCGGGCGCCGCGTCCTCCCGCCCGGTGTCCACGACCATCTGCCACTGCGGACCGTGGTTGACCGGAACCTCGAACTCCAGCGAATGCGCCGACGCGTTCACCATCAAGAGGAACGAGTCGTCGCTGATCCGCTCGCCCCGCGCGCCCGGCTCGGAGATCGCGCTCCCGTTCAGGAACACGGTCAGCGCCCCGGCCTGCGCGGAATCCCAGTCCCGCTGCACCATCTCCCGCCCCTGGGGCGTGAACCAGGCGATGTCCGACAGCTCGTCGTGCGTGCCCTCCACGGGCCGCCCGTGGAAGAACCGCCGCCGCCGGAAGACGGGATGGTCCCTCCGCAACCACACCATCGCGCGTGTGAAGGCCAGCAGATCCCCGAAGACCTCGCCCGCGCCGTCCTCCGCGTCCTCGCCGCCGGGCCACGGCACCCAGGACACCTCGTTGTCCTGGCAGTACGCGTTGTTGTTGCCGCCCTGCGTCCGCGCGAACTCGTCGCCGTGGCTGAGCATCGGCACACCCTGCGACAGCATCAGCGTGGCGATGAAGTTCCGCATCTGCCGGACCCGCAGTCCCACCACCCCGGGGTCGTCGGTCTCTCCCTCGGCCCCGCAGTTCCAGGACCGGTTGTGGCTCTCCCCGTCCCGGTTGTCCTCCCCGTTCGCGTCGTTGTGCTTGTCGTCGTAGGAGACGAGATCGCGCAGCGTGAAGCCGTCGTGGCAGGTCACGAAGTTGATGGAGGCCAGCGGGCGCCGCCCGTCGTCCTGGTACAGGTCGGACGAGCCGGTCAGCCGGGAGGCGAACTCCGCGAGCGTACGAGGCTCGCCCCGCCACAGGTCCCGTACGGTGTCGCGGTACTTGCCGTTCCACTCGGTCCACAGCGGCGGGAAGTTGCCCACCTGGTAGCCGCCCTCGCCGACGTCCCAGGGCTCGGCGATCAGCTTCACCTGGGAGACCACCGGGTCCTGCTGGACGAGGTCGAAGAACGACGACAGCCTGTCCACCTCGTGGAACTGCCGTGCCAGGGTGGCGGCGAGGTCGAAGCGGAAGCCGTCGACATGCATCTCGGTCACCCAGTACCGCAGCGAGTCCATGATCAGCTGCAGGACGTGCGGCGAGCGCATGAGCAGGGAGTTGCCCGTCCCCGTCGTGTCCATGTAATAGCGCGGGTCGTCCGTGAGCCGGTAGTAGGAGGGGTTGTCCAGGCCCTTGAAGGAGAGCGTGGGCCCCAGGTGGTTGCCCTCGGCCGTGTGGTTGTAGACCACGTCGAGGATGACCTCGATCCCGGCCTCGTGCAGAGCCCGCACCGCCGACTTGAACTCCAGCACCTGCTGCCCCCGGTCGCCCCAGGAGGCGTACGCGTTGTGCGGGGCGAAGAAGCCGATCGTGTTGTAGCCCCAGTAGTTGCTGAGGCCCATGTCGGCCAGCCGGTGGTCGTTCACGAACTGGTGTACGGGCATCAGCTCCAGCGCTGTGACGCCCAGCTCGGTCAGATGCTCGATGATCGCCGGGTGGGCGAGCGCCGCGTACGTGCCGCGCAGCTCCTCGGGCAGCGCCGGGTGCCGCATCGTGAGGCCCTTCACATGGGCCTCGTAGATCACCGTGTGGTGGTACTCGGTGCGGGGCCGGCGGTCGTCTCCCCAGTCGAAGTACGGGTTGACCACGACCGACGTCATCATGTGGGGCGCCGAGTCGAGATCGTTGCGCTTGTCGGGCGCCCCGAAGTGATAGCCGTACACCTCCTCGCCCCACTTCACGGAGCCGCTGATGGCACGCGCGTACGGATCGAGCAGCAGTTTCGCGGAGTTGCAGCGCAGTCCGCGCTCCGGCGCGTACGGGCCGTGCACACGGAAGCCGTACCGTTGCCCGGGCATCACCCCGGGCAGGTAGGCGTGCCGTACGAACGCGTCCGACTCGCGCAGTTCCACCGCCGTCTCGGAGCCGTCGTCGTCCAGCAGACACAGCTCTACTCGGTGCGCGGCCTCCGAGAAGACCGCGAAGTTGGTACCGGCGCCGTCGTACGTGGCGCCGAGCGGATACGCCTGTCCAGGCCAGACCTGCATGGATACGACTCTTCCAGTTGTCGCGCGCCACTGAGGGCGACTCCGGAGGGAGTCTCCCCCAAACTGATGGAACCTCCTAAGACATACGTCCCTTCTGCCCAGCGGCGGGCACATCGTGACGTGCCGCGGGCGGCCGGTGTTCGGTCGTCGGGGGCCCGACCGCTATGAATCAGCTCACTCCCGGTGCGGTGGTGGACCGGAACGGCCAAGTCTCGTGCGGTGGTTGAGAAACGACCTGTCCATCGGGCTGCAACGCCGGGTGCTACCGGAGTACCCTTCCTTGATCGTTGAGTAGGGGCGAGCTCGGGGGAGCGGAAGGCGGTGCGTGGGTGGGCTCGGGAGGGCTGGAGTTGCCTCCTGGTGACGCGAGCGACACGGGTCACGAGGAGAACTCCACAGATGTCCCACCCGGCGCGGTGTCCCTGGCACGGCCGATGGAGCGGGGCTCCATCGGCCCGGAACTGGACTGGAACGCCGACGCCTGGCTCGAAGTACGTACGCGCGCCCAGCGGGCCGGCCGCGCCTACATCTGGCTGAACCTCGTCGAACAGCGGCTGCGGGCGGTGGTGGCCGCCGTGCTGCGGCCCATCTACGAGCCCGTCCACGGCGACGACTGGGTGGTCGCCGCCGCCGGCCCCGCCGGACAGGAGTGGGTGCAGCGCGCCGTCGCGGTACGCGAGGTCAGCCGCCGCAAGGGCTATCTGCTCGACCCTGCCGACGACAATGTGCTCAGCTTCCTCACCCTGCCCCAGTTGCGCGAGCTGATGGTGCAGCACTGGCCCTGCTTCGAGCCGTACATCGACGAGCGGCGCGATGTCGAACTGGCCCTGGACGAGCTGGAGGTCACCCGGAACGTGGTCTCCCGCAACCGGGCGCTCTCCGAGGCCGTCCTCGCCCAGGCCGAGCGTGCCTCGGCGAAACTGCTGGAGATCCTGGGCGCGGGCAGCGACGTGCCGTCCGCCCGCCGGCTGCCCGTAGACGCGGTCGAGGACCTGGTCGGCGACCGGTACGCGGACGTCGTCGGTGTCCACTCCGACCGGGTCCGGCTGCTGCGGCAGTTCCCCGCAGAGGACCTCTTCGGTGGAGCCCGCCGCCTCGACGCCATCGGGACGGGCCTGAACCTACTCGTGCAGAACTTCTCCGGGCGGCGGCTGGTGCGGCTCGCCGAGTCCGGCTGCCGGGTGCGGCTGCTCTTCCTCAACCCGGCCTCCAGTGCGGTGAAGCGGCGCGAACGCGAACTGGGCATAAAGCGCGGCGAGTTGAGCCGTGCCGTGGAGATGAACATCCTCCATATGCGCCGGGTCCGCTCCAGCCTCCGTGATCCCGACGCCTTCGAGATCCAGGTCTTCGACGAGACCCCCCGCTTCACCGCCTACCTCGTCGACGGCGACGGCTCGGACGGTGTCGCCGTCGTCCAGACCTATCTGCGGCGCACCCGGGGCATGGAGGCGCCGGTGCTCGTCCTGCGCGGCGGCAACCGCGTCCTCAAGGCGAACGAGAACGGCGAGGTCGGGCTCTTCGACACCTACCGCGAGGAGTTCGAGGCGGCCTGGGCGGACTCGCGACCCGTGTCGTGAGCGGGGTCGAGGTGGGGTGCCGGGCGGTCAAGCGGAATGCGGCCCTCGGATTGTCAGTGGCCCATGGGATGGTGGTGGTCACTGGGGGAAAGCACCACCAAGAAGGGGGGCCAGCATGGGTTGGCACCGGCAATTGCTGATCGGCTTCGACCTGGAGACCACCGGGACGGACCCGCGCGAGGCGCGCATCGTCACGGGCGCGATCATCGAGGTCAGGGACGGGGAACCGGTCGGACACCGGGAATGGCTCGCGGACCCGGGCATGGAGATCCCGGAGGAGGCGGTGGCGGTGCACGGCATCACCAACGCCCGCGCGACGGCCGAGGGCAGACCGGCCGACCAGGTCGCCGACGCCATCGCCGACGTCCTCGTCTCCTACTGGAAGACGGGCGTCCCGGTCGTGGCGTACAACGCGGCCTTCGACCTCACCCTGCTCTCCGCGGAACTGCGCCGGCACGGCCTGCCGTCCCTGCGCGACCGGCTCGGCGGCATCGACCCGGCACCGGTCGTCGACCCGTACACGATCGACCGCTCCGTCGACCGCTACCGCCGGGGCAAACGCAATCTCGAAGCGGTCTGCGCCGAGTACGGCGTCCCGCTCGACGCCGCGCACGACGCCTCCGCAGACGCCCTGGCCGCCGCCCGCCTCGCCCGCGCGATAGCCCAGCGCCACCCGAAGGTCGCCGCCCTCGGACCGGCCGAGCTGCACCGCCGTCAGATCGACTGGTACGCCGAGTGGGCAGCCGACTTCCAGGCCTTCCTCCGCCGCAAGGGCAACCCGGAGGCGGTCGTGGACGCGATCTGGCCGCTGCGCGAACTGGAGGACGAAACGGTATGACCGCCACGGAGATCTCCGTGCGCGAGGTAGGTGACAGCGACCTGCCGTTCTTCTGGCGGAACTTCTCCGATCCCGAGGCGCGGCGGATCGCCGCCTTCACCGGGGGGTACAACTACGACCGGGCGCTCTTCGACGGCCACTGGGCGAAGCTCCGCGCCGACTCCGAGGTGCTGAACCGCACGGTGGTCGCCGACGGCGAGGTCGTCGGCTGCATCGCGGTCTTCGGTCCGCCGGACGAACGCGAGGTCACCTACTGGATCGACCGCGCCCACTGGGGCCGGGGCATCGCCACCGCCGCCCTCACCGCCCTGATCGGCCTCGTCCCCACCCGCCCCCTGCACGCCTACGCGGCCGCCGACAACGCCGGATCGATCCGTGTCCTGGAGAAGTGCGGCTTCGTCGTCACCGGCCACGACCGGGGCTTCGCCCAGGCCCGCGACGCCGAGATCGACGAAGTGGCGCTCATACTCCGGGCCGTCTGAGCCGGAGCCGCTCAGAAGGGGTACCAGCGGACCGTCTCGTCCCCCTCACGCAGCGAGGCGACGCGGCGTTCGAACTCGGCCAGTGCCTTGGGGTTGCTGGGCGCGTGCTGGGCGACCCAGGCGCAACTGGCCGTCTCACGGGCACCTCGCAGTACGGAGCAGCCGTCCCAGGCGCGGACGTCCCAGCCGTAGGCGACGGTGAACATGTCGTACTCGTCGGCCGGAAGCCCGTAGCGGTCGTGGGAGAGCGCCATGACGACGAGGTCGTGCTCGCGGAGGTCGCCGGAGAAGGTCTCCAGGTCGACGAGGACGGGGCCGTCGGGGCCGATGTGGACGTTGCGGGGGAGGGCGTCGCCGTGGATCGGGCCCGGCGGCAGATGAGGGGTGAGGGCGGCGGCCCCCGCCGCGAAGCCGTCGCGGCGTTCGCGGAGGTAGTCCGCGTCCGACGGGTCGATCGCGTCACCGGCGAGCCGCAACCAGCGCTCCACACCACCCAGCAGCTCACGGCGGGGCAGCGTGAAGGGCGGCGTCGGGAGGGCGTGGACCTGACGGAGGAGTTCGGCCACATCGCGTGGCCCGGCGGGGCGCACGGCGTCGGGCAGACGGTGCCACACGGTCACCGGGTGTCCCTCGACGAGCAGGGCCTCCGGCGCGGCGGCCCGTACGGCCGGGAGGCCCTGCGCGGCCAGCCAGCCCGCGATGCGCACCTCGCGGCGGGCCCGGTCGAGGAGCTCGGCGTCGCGGCCCACCTTGACCACCAGGTCACCGGCGGCGAACACCGCGTTCTCGCCCAGGGCGAGCAACCGCGCGTCCCCGGCCGCACCGGGCAGCACACCGGCCGCGACCAGCACGCCCCGCGCCTGTGCCTCGTCCATCCTTCGCCTCCGTGTCGTACGGCTGACGCTCCCCTCGGGGCGTCAGGTTCACGCCATCCGTGGGTCAGTCTCGCATTCGCACAGGTCGGGCCCTGTGCGCGATGCCTTGACGCCCTTTCACGCCCTCTGCACCATGACGGACATGACCTTGGCGACCGCGAAGCCGAAACGCCCGCGACCGGCCAAGCGACGCACCCCGGGGGACGGCCGGGACCGGCGCCTTCTCGACCACGGCGCCTGGTTCCTGGTGCTGCCCGCGCTGATACCCATCCTGGTGCTGAGTGTCGGCCCCCTGCTGTACGGCATCGGGCTGGCGTTCACCGATGCGCAGTCCGGCCGTACGGAGCCCACCCGGTGGATCGGCACGCTCAACTTCCAGGATCTGCTGCACGACACCCTGTTCTGGGATTCGTTCCGTATCGGCCTGCTGTGGGCCGTCGGGGTGACCGTGCCGCAGTTCCTGCTCGCGCTCGGCCTCGCCCTCCTGCTCAACGAGCGGTTACGGCTGCGCCGGCTGGCCCGCGCGCTCGCGATCATCCCCTGGGCCATGCCGGAGGTGGTCGTCGGCATCATGTGGCGGCTCGTCTACAACCCTGACGCGGGCATCCTCAACGAGACCCTCCGCGACCTGGGCCTCGGCGACGGCCGCGACTGGCTGAGCGGACTGGCCACCGCCCTGCCCGCCGTCCTGGTGGTCGGCGTCTGGGCGGGTATGCCCCAGACCACCGTCGCCCTGCTCGCCGGCCTGCAGAACACCCCGCGGGAACTGCACGAGGCGGCCGCGATGGACGGCGCGGGTGCCTGGCGCCGCTTCCGCACCGTCACCTGGCCGGCCATCAGGCCCATCGCGCTCGCCATCTCGGCACTGAACCTGATCTGGAACTTCAACTCCTTCGCCCTGGTGTACGTCCTCACCAACGGCGGACCCGGCGGCCGGACCCGCCTGCCGATGCTCTTCGCGTACGAGGAGGCCTTCCGTTACGGGCAGTTCGGGTACGCGGCGGCGATGGGATGTGCGATGGTCGCGGTGATCTCGGTCGTCCTCGCGTTCCATCTGGTCGGCCGACTGCGGCGGGGTGAGGGCGCGTGAGGACCAGCAGAGCAGCCCGGGCCGGCCAGTACGCGGCCCTTCTCGCGTATCTCGCCTTCCTCGCGTTCCCGTTCCTCTGGCTGATCTCCACGGCCTTCAAACCGGCCCGTGAGCTGGGCAGTCTCCATCCGACCTGGATCCCTGAGGACCCGACCCTCGCCAACTTCCGGCAGGCGTTCGACGAACAGCCCCTGCTTCAGGCCGCGCTGAACTCGCTGGTCGCGGCGCTCGGCGCGGCCGTCGTCGCCGTGCTGATCGCGACCCCGACGGCCTATGTGATGGCCCGGCAGCGCTCCACCCTGTCGCGGATGGCGACCGGATGGGTGGTGGTCAGCCAGGCGTTCCCGTTCGTGCTGGTGATCATCCCGCTGTTCCTGGTGCTGAAGAACCTCCGGCTGATCAACTCCGTACCCGGACTGATCATGGTGTACGTGGTGTGGGCCCTGCCCTTCGCGCTGTGGATGCTCGTCGGCTACGTACGGGCCGTGCCCGTCGAGCTGGAGGAGGCGGCGGCGGTCGACGGGGC
Organism: Streptomyces sp. NPDC012510; assembly: GCF_042955065.1. Classification (NCBI taxonomy): domain Bacteria; kingdom Bacillati; phylum Actinomycetota; class Actinomycetes; order Kitasatosporales; family Streptomycetaceae; genus Streptomyces; species Streptomyces sp. NPDC012510. The sequence continues at coordinate 155,217 of NZ_JBIBEN010000016.1, read as the reverse complement.
CGGGAGACTGCGGACGCTGGTGTCGGTGACGGCGCCCCTGCTGGCGCCGGGCATCGTGGCGACGGCGCTGTTCGCCTTCATCACCGCGTGGAACGAGTTCTTCTTCGCGCTCGTGCTGCTCAAGACCCCGCAGAAGCAGACGCTGCCGGTCGTCCTCACCCACTTCATCGGGGCGGAGGGCGTGGCCGACCTCGGTCCGCTGGCCGCCGCGGCCTTCCTCGCGACGCTGCCCTCCCTGGTCGTCTTCGCGATCATCCAGAAACGGATCACGGGCGGCACGCTCGCCGGGGCGGTGAAGAGCTGATGCGCGCACGATGGCTGGTCGCGGCCCTGTCGTTCTGTCTCCTCGCCACCGGCTGCGTCTCGGACGGCGACGGCGGCTCCGACGGCGGCCGCGTCACCCTCCGCTTCCAGTCCCTGGCCTGGCAGGAGGAGTCCGTCGCGGCCAACAAGGAGTTGGTGGAGGAGTGGAACGCCGCCCACCCCGACGTCAAGGTCGAGTATGTGCAGGGGACGTGGGACAGCGTCCACGATCAGTTGCTCACCTCCTTCGAGGGCGGTGAGGCACCGGACATCGTCCACGACGCCTCGGACGACCTCGCGGACTTCGCGTACGGCGGCTACCTCGCCGATCTGCGCGAGCTGCTGCCCGAGCGCCTCAAGGCGGACATCCCGCGGCGCTCTTGGGAGACGACGACCTTCGGGGACGGGATCTACGGGGTGCCGTTCCTCCAGGAACCGAGGGTCATGATCGCCAACGCCGCGTGGCTGCGCGAGTCCGGCGTGCGCGTGCCGACCCCGGACGACCCGTGGACCTGGGAGGAGTTCCGGGAGGTCGCGAGGGAGCTGAGCGGCGACGGGAAGTACGGCGTCGCCTGGCCGCTGAAGGAGCCGGTGTCGGCCACGCTGAACCTCTCGCTGTCGGCGGGCGGCCAGCTCTTCCACCGGGACGGGGACGGCAAGGTCCAGGTCCGCTTCGAGGCGGCGGACGCGGTCGTGCCGAAGACCGTGCACGACGAGGTGAACACCGACGAGAGCGCGCCCGGCACCACCCTCGGCATGGGCGGCTCCGACACGCTACCGGGCTTCTTCGGCGGCAAGTACGCCATGGTCCCGCTCGGCTTCTCCTACCGTCAGCAGATCGTCCAGCAGGCCCCCGAGGGCTTCGACTGGCAGGTGCTGCCCGCCCCGGCCGGCGCCGACGGCCTCACCCAGGGCGTCAGCCCGCAGACCCTCTCCGTCGCCGAGGACAGCCCGCACAAGCAGGAGGCCGTCGAGTTCATCGACTTCCTTCTCCGCCCCGACAACATGGTCCGCCTCGCCCTCGGCGACTGGATGCTCCCCACCGGCACCGAGGCACTCAAGGACCCGGCCCTGCGCACGACCGAGCACGACTGGGCCACCGGCACCGCCCTGGCCGCGCACCTGCGCTCCGCCCCCGCCCAGTCCGTGCGCGGCTACCCGGAGTGGAAGGACAAGGTCGCCACCCCCGCCTTCCAGGAGTACTACAGCGGCGCCATCGACCTCGACGAACTTCGCGAACGCCTGGAGGAGGACGGCAACCTGGTGCTGGCCCGCTACCAGCGGTGAGCGGTGAGCGGTGAGCGGCGGCTCCCGGGAAATATGTTGCACGAGACGTATCGTCTCGCATAAGGTCGCCGCATGACCGCCCACATCGCCATGTTCTCCATCGCCGCCCACGGCCACGTGAACCCGAGCCTCGAAGTGATCCGTGAGCTGGTGGCCCGCGGGCACCGGGTCACGTACGCCATCCCGCCGGCCTTCGCGGAGAAGGTGGCGGAGACCGGTGCCGAACCCAAGCTCTGGAACTCGACACTGCCCGGCCCCGACGCCGACCCCGAGGCCTGGGGCAGCACGCTCCTCGACAACGTGGAGCCCTTCCTCGACGACGCGATCCAGGCCCTGCCCCAGCTCATCGAGGCGTACGAGGGCGACGAACCCGATCTCGTGCTGCACGACATCACCGCCTACCCGGCGCCCGTCCTCGCCCACCGCTGGGGCGTGAAGGCGATCTCGCTCTCCCCGAACCTGGTCGCCTGGACCGGCTACGAGGAAGAGGTCGCCGAACCCATGTGGGCCGAGCCGAAGAAGACGGAGCGCGGCAGGGCGTACTACGCCCGGTTCCAGGCCTGGCTGGACGAGAACGGGATGGACGAGGATCCGGACTCCTTCGGCGCCCGTCCCGCCCGCTCCCTCGTCCTCATCCCGAAGGCGCTCCAGCCGAACGCCGACCGGGTCGACGAGAGCCGCTACACCTTCGTCGGCGCCTGTCAGGGCGACCGCTCGGCCCAGGGCGACTGGCAGCGGCCGGCCGACGCGGAGAAGGTGCTGCTCGTCTCCCTCGGCTCGTCCTTCACCAAGCAGCCCGACTTCTACCGCGCGTGCGTGGAGGCCTTCGGCGACCTGCCCGGCTGGTACACGGTGCTCCAGGTCGGCAGGCATGTCACCGCGGCGGAGCTGGGCGATGTCCCGGCCAACGTGGAAGTGCGCGACTGGGTGCCGCAGTTGGCGATCCTCAGGCAGGCCGACGCCTTCATCACCCACGCCGGCGCCGGCGGCAGCCAGGAAGGGCTTGCCACGGCCACGCCCATGGTCGCCGTACCGCAGGCCGTCGACCAGTTCGGCAACGCGGACATGCTCCAGGCGCTCGGCGTCGCCCGCCATCTGCCGATGGAGGAGGCGACGGCCGAGGCCCTGCGCGAGGCCGTTCTCGCCCTCGTCGACGATCCCGAGGTGGCGCGCCGTCTCAAGGAGATACGGGAGGGGATGGCGGGGGAGGGCGGCACCCGGCGGGCCGCCGATCTCATCGAGGCGGAGCTGGCATGACGCTCGGATAACGCCCAGGGCGCGCGGAAAATCCATTGACTCTGTTACCGGGTACGACCTTTACCCCCGCCGAAAGGTTGCGTTCCGTACTTCTTGTACCTCGGACGAACGGATTCCAAGCTGGGCGTGAATTCATCGAGAAGAACGCCAGGAAGTTGACCCATGCGCCGAGACATACCCGACCTCGTGGAAGTGCGCCGCGTCACGCAGAAGAAGCGGGACGCCTGGTGGACCGTGCTGCTCGTCGATCCGGTCGCCACCCCGCTGGTGCGGTGGACCGCGAAGTACACGCGGATCACACCCAACCAGCTCACCTGGGGCGCCTTCCTGCTGGGGCTGGTCTCGGCCGCCTTCTTCGCGTTGGGCGACTGGCGCTGGCTGATCGTCGGTGCCGTCGTCTACCACCTGAGCTTCGTCCTCGACTGCATGGACGGCAAGGTCGCCCGGCTCACCGGCCAGGGCTCGGTGTTCGGCGCCTGGCTCGACTTCGTCTTCGACCGCGTCCGGGTGGCGGCGTGTTCGGTGGCCCTGATGGCCGGGCAGTACCACCGCACGGGCGAGACCTTCTACATCTGGCTCGCCGCCGCCGTCATCGGCTGCGACGCGCTCCGCTACATCAACTCCCTGGAGACCTTCAAGGTCCGACACACCATGCGCAAGCAGATCAAGGCCCGCCTCCGCGAGGCCCGCCGCGCCGAGAACGAGCGGGAACTGGCCTTCATGGAGGACCTGCTGCGCGAGAACCCCGAGGCCGACATCGAGCAGGACCTGCGCACGGCCGCCGCCGAGGTCGTCCAGGCCGCGCCGCGGACCCAGGTCGTCGACCTGCACCAGGAGTTCCGCCGCCGCTTCCCCGCCTATCTGCGCGTCCGGTCCTTCCTGCTGCGCCACCGTGTCCGCCCCCATCTGATCAGCGGTATCGAGTTCCAGATGGGCGTCTTCATGATCGGCCCGCTGATCGACTCGGTGATGGCGGCGACCCTCGTCTCCGGCGCCCTGCTGCTCGTCTTCGAACTGGCCATCGTCTACAAACTGCTGCTGTCCACCCGCGACTTCGCCCGCACCCTCGACTCGTTCGACCGGGGCGACGTGGCCCAGGCGGCCTGAGCCCCGGACCCGGCGGACGAGGCGGACCAGGGGGACCAGGGGGACCAGGCGGACGACACAAGTGTGGGCCGGGACGGTGTGTCCGCCCGGCCCACCTCGACGGTCGGCCCGCACGGGTCCTCGCCACCCACCAGCGGTACGAGCGCGCCCCGCCACGCCTATCGTGTGCCCATGACGACTTACGCGGCGCTCCTTCGCGGGATCAACGTGGGTGGCAACAAGAAGGTCCCGATGGCCGACCTCCGCACCCTCCTGACGGGCCTCGGCCACACCGGTGTGGCCACCTACCTCCAGAGCGGCAACGCGGTCTTCACCAGCGACCACGGTGACGAGGACTCCCTCGCCGCCGAGATCACCACGGCCATCGAGAAACACTTCGGGTTCACCGTGGACGTCCTCGTACGCGACCACGCCTACCTGGAGTCCGTACGTGAGGCATGCCCGTTCCCGGCGGCGGAACTGGAGGGCAAGCAGCTCCACGTCACGTACTTCTCGGAGCCGGTGACCCCCGACCGCTTCTCCGCCATCGACCAACAGGCCTTCCTCCCGGAGGAGTTCAGAATCGGGGACAGGGTGCTGTACCTCTACGTCCCCGAGGGCCTCGGCCGGTCCAAACTCGCGGAGACCCTGTCGAGGCCCCGCCACGTCAAGGCCCTGATCGCGACGACCCGCAACTGGAACACGGTGGTGAAGCTGTCGGAGCTGACGAGGGCCATCTGAACCGCCGCTCGCTCAAGGGCGCGGGCCGTCTCCCCGGGCGCACCGTTTAATGACCCCATGCGATACATCGTCATCGGCGCAGGCGCGGTAGGCGGAGCCATCGGCGGCCGCCTCGCCCAGACCGGCCACGAGGTGGTCCTGGTGGCCCGCGGCGCCCACTACACGGCCCTGCGCGACCGCGGCCTCCGCCTCATCACCCCGGACGGCCCCCACACCCACCACCTCCCCACGGTCGACGGCCCCGCCGCACTCGGCGACCTCCGCCCCGACGACGTACTCCTCCTCGCGGTGAAGACCCAGGACACCGAGGCGGCCCTCGTCACCTGGGGCCCAGCCCCGGTGGCCGGCGGCGGCACCGCGGCGGAACGCCTCCCAGTGGTCTGCGCCCAGAACGGCGTCGAGAGCCAGCGCCTCGCCCTGCGCCGCTTCCGCCGGGTGTACGGCGTCTGCGTCTGGCTGCCCTCCACCTTCATCGAGCCCGGCGTAGTGTCGGCCGCCGGTACCCCACTCACCGGCATGCTCCACCTCGGCCGCTACTCCCACGGCACCGACGACACGGCCCACCGCATCGCCGCCGACCTGGAGAGGTCCTGGTTCGAGGCCCCGGTCGTGCCGGACGTACAGCGCTGGCAGTACGCCAAACTGCTGGGCAATCTGGGCAACGCCCTCGAAGCGGTGAGCGGCCCGATCGACAGCGCCCCGGCCCGGGACCTGTTCGCCAGGGTGCGGGCGGAGGGCGAGCGGGTCCTCGACGCCGCCGGAATCCCTTACGCGAGCGACGAGGAACAGCGGGAGGCCCGCGGCGACAGGATCACCCTGGTCCCGCTCGACGGCGTCCCACGAGGGGGTGGCTCCTCCTGGCAGTCCCTCACCCGCGGTACCGGCACCATCGAGGCCGACCATCTCAACGGCGAGATCGCCCTGCTGGGCCGCCTGCACGACGTGCCGACCCCGCTCAACGAACTGCTGCAGCGACTCGCCAACACGTTCGCCCGCGAGCACAAGGAGGCCGGTTCCCTGCCTGTGGCGAAGCTGCTGAGAATGGCGGACGACGCCGTAGCGCAGGGAGAGATCCACGCGTCACACGATGGGCGCTGAAGCCACGCTCGTGTGAGCCGTCGCGCTCAGGCGCTCGCTCTCACCCTCGTCCGCAGGAGCGTCCTCGTGGAGGCCTCGTCGTACCTGCGCAGCAGCAGCCGTGCCACTTCCGGTGAGGCACCCAGCACCTCGCCCAGTACATCCGCCTGCGCAGCGCCCCGCGCGATGCGGTCCGGCAGGAAACCGGGGGCGAGGACGTACGGGGCGACGGCGACGCGTGCGCAGCCGAGGTCACGCAGTTCCCGTACTGCGTCCTCCGTGCGAGGGAACCCCGCGGGAAACGCGGCGGAGGCGAACGCGGGTCGCACGGCGCACCAACCGGTGTGCCGCCACTCCCGCGCGATTGCTGCGATCACCGCGATCGCCTCCGGGTCGGTGGACCCCGCCGAGGCCAGCACGACCCCGGTCGAGGACTTGTCGGCGGGGCTCAACCCCGCCTCGTACAGCCGCCGTTCGAGGGCCGACAGCAGCAGGGGCGAGGGGCCGAGGACCTCCGCCTGGCGGATGCGCAGGCCCGGCGGGGCCTCTCGCAGTACCGCCGGGATGTCCGCCTTGGCGTGGAAGGCACGGGTCAGGAGCAGGGGCAGGACCACCACGTCCCGTACGCCCTCCGCCGCCAGCGACTCCAGCACCCCTTGGACGGAGGGGACGTTGAAGTCGAGGAAGCCGGTCTCCACGCGCAGCCCGGGACGCGTCGCCCGGACCCGACGCACCAGGGCGTGGACGGTCGCGGCGTGCCGCGGGTCGCGGCTGCCGTGGGCGATGACGAGGAGGACGGGGCTGTGGTTCATGGAAGGTCGGCTCGGCTCTCTTTCGACGGCTCGGTCTAGCGGCTCACCAGCAGACCTCGGCTGCGGAGCACCCACCGCTCCAGCGGGCTGAAGATCAGCAGGTCGATGGCGATACCGACGATCAGGATGAGGAAGATCGCGAGGAAGACCTGCGACATGCTGCTGTTGGTGCGGCCGGCCTCCAGCAACTGGCCGAGGCCCATGCCCATGTCCGGGGCCTTCGCGATGATCTCGGCGGCCATCAGCGAGCGCCACGAGAACGCCCAGCCCTGCTTCAGACCGGCCACGTAGCCGGGCAGCGCCGCCGGCATCACGATGTGCCAGGTGCCCTTCAGTCCCGTCGCGCCCAGGGTGCGGCCGGCCCGCAGGAACAGCGGTGGCACCTGGTCGATGCCGGACACCAGACCGTTGGCGATGGATGGGACCGCGCCGAGCAGGATCACCGTGTACATCACCGACGGCTCCAGGCCCAGCCAGACCACCGCGGGCGGCACCCATGCCACCGACGGCAGCGACTGCAGACCGGACAGGATCGGACCGATCGCCGCGCGGACGATGCGGATCCGGGCCACCAGCAGCCCCAGCGGGGTGCCGATCAGCAGCGCCAGCAGGAAGCCCAGCAGACCCCGGGAGACACTGGTCCAGATGTATTCGAGGAGGGTGCCCTGCAGCCAGGCGTCGCGCACCTCGCCCCACACGGCGGACGGCGCGGGCAGCTTGTAGGGGGGCGCGACCTCGGCCCAGACGAGGAGCTGCCACACCGCGAGCGTCAGCGCGACCGCGACGACCGGCGGCAGCACCTTGCGCACGAGGACCTGACGCAGCGGCGGCCGCCCGGTCTGCACCGTGTCCAGCGCGTCGAGGCCCGCCTCCAGGCCGGCGAGATCGTCGGAGTCCTTGACGTTCTTGCCGGGGCCGGCGTCGCCCTTGGTCTCAGTGCTGGCCATGGCGGCGGATCTCCTTGCGCAGTTCTTCGGTGATCTCGACGGACAGCTCCGCCACAGCGGTGTCCTCGATACGGCGCGGCTGCGGGATGCCCACCGTCCACTCGCGGGCCACCCGGCCCGGACGCGAGGACAGCAGCACCACGCGCTCGGCGAGGCGTACCGCCTCGCGCACGTTGTGCGTCACGAACAGCACCGACAGCTTCGTCTCGCTCCAGATGCGGGTCAGCTCGTCGTGCAGGACGTCACGGGTGATGGCGTCGAGCGCGGCGAACGGCTCGTCCATCAGCAGCAGCTTGCTCTCCTGCGCCAGCGCGCGGGCCAGGGCCACGCGCTGGCGCATACCGCCGGACAGCTCGTGCACCCGCTTGCCGTAGGCGCCCTTGAGCCGGACCAGGCCCAGCAGCTCCTCGGTGCGCTCGCGCCGCTCGTTCTTGGGAACGCCCCTGAGCTTCAGGGCGAGTTCGATGTTCTTGCCCGCGGTCAGCCACGGGAACAGGGCGTGCTCCTGGAACATCAGGGCCGGACGCCCGTCGGTCGAGATGCTGCCCGCGCTGGGCTTGTCGAGCCCGGCGACCAGGTTGAGCAGCGTCGACTTGCCGCAGCCCGAGGCCCCCAGAAGGGTGACGAACTCGCCCGGCGCGACATCGAGGGTGATGTCGTCGAGGACGAGCTGCTGCCCGGCGGGTCCGGCGAAGGACTTCGACACGTGCTCGATACGGGCGGCGTGCAGATCCGCCTGGACGCCGTCGGCGGCCTTGGCGAGTGCGGTGGCCATGGTCGTCACCTCCTGGGAACTCATCGGACTGTGCGGTTACTCGGCGCCGAGACCGGCGTCGTCGACCTCGGGCTCACCCGCGGCCTTGAGGACCTTGTTCAGCAGCGTCAGGTCGTAGATGCCGTCCAGCTTCGGCTTCTCCAGCAGACCCGCCTTCACGGCGTGCCCGGCCTCCGTGTTGAGGGTGGAGGCCAGCGGGTCGTCGGTGAACTGGATGGACTTCCACGCCGGGTCGAGCACGTCCGCCGGCAGTTCCTTGCCGGAGTCGGCCTTCAACTGGGCGTTCGCCGCGGCCTTGGCGTCGTCCGGGTCGGACTTGATGTACGCGTTGGTCTTCACCGAGGCGCGCAGCACGGCCTCGACGACGTCCGGGTGCTCCTTCAGGAACTCCTGCCGCACGATGATGTTCGTGATCACGAACTTCTTGTCCGGCCACAGGTCCGCCTCGTCCAGCAGTACCTTCGCGCCCTCGGCCACCAGCTTCGACGCGGTCGGCTCCGGCACCCAGGCGCCGTCGATGGCACCGGACTTGTAGGCGTCCGGGGCCACCGAGTTCTCCGTGCGGACGACGGAGACATCGCCCTTGCCGCTCTGCGGGTCGACCTTCCAGCCCTGCTCCGCGATCCAGTTGAGGAACGCCACGTCCTGGGTGTTGCCGAGCTGCGGGGTGGCGATCTTCTTGCCCTTGACGTCCTTCAGGGACTTGATCTTGTCCGGGTCGACCACGAGCTTCACACCGCCGGACGCCGAACCGCCGATGATGCGCAGGTTGGTGCCGTCCGCCTGGGTGTAGCCGTTGATCGCCGGGGAGGGACCGATCCAGCCGATGTCGATGGAGCCGCCGTTGAGTGCCTCGATCTCGGAGGGACCGGCGTTGAAGGTCGTGTACTTCGCCTGTGTGCCGCCGAGCTCCTTCTGGAAGAAGCCCTTCTGGATGCCGACGAGGGCGGTGGCGTGGGTGAGGTTGCCGAAGTACCCGATGCTGACGGAGTCGAGTCCGTCGATCTTCTCGGCCCCGGCGGCGACCTGCGAGGCGTCGTCCTCGGGGGCCTGGGAACCGTAACCGCAGGCGGCGAGAGCGAGGAGTGGAAGCGTGGTGACGGCCGCGAGGGCTCGTCGGAAGGCGGCTGATCGTCGTGCAGGCACGGGAGGTGTTCCTCTCGGAGGCCCGGCGGTCACGGTCTCTCAGGTCGTGGCCGGGAGGTCGGGTTTTCGTCTACGGCGGTGGGGGGTGAGGGCGCGCGAGCGGTGCGCGTACGTCATCGCACACATCGCGCCACTCCGCCCTGTCCGCTTCCGAGGGCGCCGCTGCCCACACGGCCGCCCTCCTTCGCGAACGTCGCGTAGACGTCGAGGGAGTTCATGTCAGAAGTCCCACCCGTCGTCCTCGGCCTCGTCCTTGACGGGCTCCGGGGAGGCGAACGACTCCCCGACCATGCCGGCGGTCAGCGTCGTACCGTCCGACGGGTCGATCAGGATGAAGGAGCCCGTGCGACGGGAGTCGGCGTAGGAGTCCACCGGCAGCGCCTCCGCCGTGCGGATCTTCACCCGCCCGATGTCGTTGGCGACGAGCTGCCCCGGGTGCGGGTGCAGGGACAGGTCGTCGAGCGTCAGCCGGGACGGGATGTCCTTCACGATCGCCTTGACCGTACGGGTGCCGTGCTTGAGCAGCACCCGGTGACCGACCGTCAGCGGCTGGTCGGCGACGTGGCAGACGGTCGCCTCGATGTCCTGCGTGGTCGCGGGCGCGTCCTTGCTGGGCACCAGCAGATCACCGCGCGAGATGTCGATGTCGTCCTCCAGCAGGAGGGTCACCGACTGCGGCGTGTACGCCGCCTCGACCGGCTTGCCCAGCAGGTCGATGCCCGTGACCTTGGTCGTACGACCGGAGGGCAGCACCGTCACCGAGTCGCCGACCCGGAACGTACCGGCCGCGATCTGGCCCGCGTAGCCCCGGTAGTCCGGGTGCTCGGCGGTCTGCGGACGGATCACGTACTGCACGGGCAGACGCGCGTGGCAGTGCGCCAGGTCGTGGCTGACCGGCACGGACTCCAGGTGCTCCAGGAAGGTCGGACCGCCGTACCAGTCCATCTCGGCCGACGGCTCCACCACGTTGTCACCGGCGAGCGCCGAGATCGGGATGGAGGTGATCTCCGGGACGCCCAGCTCGGACGCGTACGCCGTGAACTCCTCGGCGATCCGCGCGAAGACCCGCTCCTCGTACCCGACGAGGTCCATCTTGTTGACCGCGAGGACCACATGCGGGACCCGCAGCAGCGCGGCGATCGCGGCGTGCCGGCGGGTCTGCTCGACGACACCGTTGCGGGCGTCGACCAGGATCACCGTCAGCTCGGCCGTGGAGGCGCCGGTCACCATGTTGCGGGTGTACTGCACATGGCCGGGCGTGTCGGCGAGGATGAAGCGCCGCTTGGCCGTGGCGAAGTAGCGGTAGGCCACGTCGATGGTGATGCCCTGCTCCCGCTCGGCCCGCAGGCCGTCGGTGAGCAGCGCCAGGTCAGGGCCCTCCTGGCCCCGGCTCGCCGAGGCGCGTGCCACGGCCTCCAACTGGTCGGTGAGGACCGACTTGGAGTCGTGCAGCAGCCGGCCGACGAGGGTGGACTTGCCGTCGTCGACCGAACCGGCGGTCGCGAAACGCAGCAGGGTCGTCTCGGTGAGTTCCGTGGTCGTGCTCATGGCTAGAAGTACCCCTCGCGCTTACGGTCTTCCATCGCGGCCTCGGACATCTTGTCGTCGGCGCGCGTCGCGCCCCGCTCGGTGAGCCGGGAGGCGGCGATCTCGGTGATCACGGCCTCCAGGGTGGTCGCGTCGGAGTCGACGGCGCCCGTGCAGGACATGTCACCCACGGTCCGGTAGCGGACGAGGCGCTTGACGACGGTCTCGCCCTCCTTGGGGCCGCCCCACTCGCCGGCGGTCAGCCACATCCCGGCCCGCTGGAACACCTCACGCTCGTGCGCGAAGTAGATCTCCGGCAGCTCGATGCCCTCCCGGGCGATGTACTGCCACACGTCCAGCTCGGTCCAGTTGGACAGCGGGAACACCCGGACGTGCTCACCGGGCGCGTGGCGGCCGTTGTACAGCTGCCACAGCTCCGGCCGCTGGCGGCGCGGGTCCCACTGGGAGAACTCGTCCCGCAGCGAGAACACCCGCTCCTTGGCGCGCGCCTTCTCCTCGTCGCGACGGCCACCGCCGAAGACGGCGTCGAACTTCTCCGCCTGGATCCTCTCGGTGAGCGGCACGGTCTGCAGGGGGTTGCGGGTGCCGTCGGGACGCTCCTTGAGCACCCCGCGGTCGATGTAGTCCTGCACGGAGGCCACATGCAGCCGCAGGTTGTGCCGGTCGACCGTGCGGTCGCGGTACTCCAGCACCTCGGGGAAGTTGTGCCCGGTGTCCACGTGCAGCAGCGAGAAGGGGATCGCCGCGGGGGCGAAGGCCTTCAGCGCCAGGTGGAGCATGACGATGGAGTCCTTGCCGCCGGAGAAGAGGATCACCGGCCGCTCGAACTCGCCCGCCACCTCGCGGAAGATGTGGACCGCCTCGGACTCCAGGGCGTCCAGGTGGGACAGGGTGTAGGGGGTGCCGGTCTCCTCGGAGACGGACGCGACGGTCGTCGTCATGCCAGACCCCTCTCGGTGAGCAGCTTGTGGACCAGCGCCGCGGACTCCTGGACCGTCTGGTCCTGCGACTCGATGCGCAGATCCGGGGTCTCGGGAGCCTCGTACGGGTCGTCGACCCCGGTCAGCCCGGAGATCTCACCGGCCGCCTGCTTGGCGTACAGGCCCTTCACATCGCGTTCGGAGCACACCTCGACCGGCGTCGCCACATGCACCTCGACGTACGCGGCGCCGCTCGCCGCGTGCCGCTCACGGACCGCCTCGCGGCTGTCTGCGTAGGGCGCGATGACCGGTACGAGCGCCTTGACGCCGTTACGGGCGAGCAGGTCGGCGAGGAAGCCGATGCGCTGCACGTTGGTGTGCCGGTCGGCGCGGCTGAAACCGAGGTCCGCGGTGAGGAACTCGCGGATCTCGTCGCCGTCGAGCACCTCCACGAGGTGCCCCTCCTCGCGCAGCCGGCCCGCGAGCTCGTGGGCGATGGTGGTCTTGCCGGCGCTCGGCAGACCCGTGAGCCAGACGGTGGCTCCGGTGGCTCCGGTCGTCACTTGGTTCTCCTGGTTCGTCACAGGAACGTTGCTCGTCACACCGTGGTTCGTCACGGGGACGGTGTTCGCGGTGGTGTCGGTGATCTCGGCAGGCACTGCGGCGGTCACAGGTGCAGCCCGCACTCGGTCTTGGCGTTGCCCGCCCAGCGTCCGGCCCGCGCGTCCTCGCCCGGGGCGACCCGGCGGGTGCAGGGGGCGCAGCCCACGGACGTGTAGCCGTCCATCAGCAGGGGGTTGGTCAGCACGCCGTGCTCGGCGACGTAGGCGTCCACGTCGTCCTGCGTCCAGCGGGCTATCGGGGAGACCTTGACCTTGCCGCGCTTGTCGTCCCAGCCGACGACCGGGGTGTTCGCCCGGGACTCGGACTCGTCGCGGCGCAGGCCGGTCGCCCACGCGTCGAACCGGGTCAGGCCCTCTTCGAGCGGCTTGACCTTGCGCAGGAAGCAGCACAGGTCGGGGTCGCGGTCGTGCAGCTTCGGGCCGTACTCGGCGTCCTGCTCGGCGACCGTCTGCCGTGGGGTGATCGTGAGGACGTTGACGTCCATCACGGCCTCGACCGCGTCGCGGGTGCCGATGGTCTCCGGGAAGTGGTAGCCGGTGTCCAGGAACACGACGTCCACGCCGGGCCTGGCCCGGGAGGCGAGGTGCGCGACCACCGCGTCCTCCATCGAGGAGGTCACGCAGAAGCGCTCGCCGAAGGTGTCCACGGCCCACTGGAGGATCTCCAGTGCCGAGGCGTCCTCCAGATCGCGGCCGGCCTGCTCGGCGAGCGCCTTCAGCTCCGCGCGCTTCGCCGCGTCCGGGTCGTCCGCGTCCTTCGAGGACGCGGATGTATCGGAATCCGCCTGAACGGTAGTCATATGTGATCCCCTCCGCTGTCGGCTCGCTGAAGCCCCCGGGCCAGCAGCCCGAGGAACTTCAACTGGAAGGCTCGATTGCAGGCCCCGCATTCCCACGCGCCGTGACCTTCTTCGTTCGGGCGCAGGTCCTCGTCACCGCAGTAGGGGCAGTAGAAAGGCGCGGCACGCTCGCTCACGACAGCGCCTCCCTCTTCTTTGCGGCCCGGCTCACGACAGCGCCTCCTCAGAGGCCCGACCGACCCAGGTGGCGAACCGCTCGCCGTCCTCGCGCTCCTCCTGGAACCGCTTGAGCACGCGCTCGACGTAGTCGGGCAGCTCCTCGGAGGTGACCTTCAGACCGCGCACCTTGCGGCCGAACCCGGCCTCCAGGCCGAGCGCGCCGCCCAGGTGCACCTGGAAGCCTTCGACCTGCTCGCCCGCGTCGTTCAGGACGAGCTGTCCCTTGAGACCGATGTCCGCCACCTGGATCCGCGCGCAGGCGTTGGGGCAGCCGTTGATGTTGATGGTGATCGGCTCGTCGAAGTCCGGGATCCGGCGCTCCAGTTCGTCTATCAGGGAGGAGCCGCGCTGCTTCGTCTCGACGATGGCGAGCTTGCAGTACTCGATGCCGGTGCAGGCCATGGTGCCGCGCCGGAACGGCGACGGGTTCACCGTGAGGTCCAGCGCCTCCAGCCCCGCCACCAGAGAGTCGACCTGCTCCTCGGTGACGTCGAGCACGATCATCTTCTGCTCGACGGTGGTCCGGACGCGGCCCGAGCCGTGCGCCTCGGCGAGATCGGCGATCTTCGTCAGGGTGGTGCCGTCGACACGGCCGACGCGGGGGGCGAAGCCGACGTAGTAGCGGCCGTCGTTCTGCGGGTGCACACCCACGTGGTCGCGCCAGCGCGCCACCGGCTGGTCGGGCGCCGGGCCGTCGACCAGCTTCCGCTTGAGGTACTCGTCCTCCAGGACCTGGCGGAACTTCTCGGTGCCCCAGTCGGCGAGCAGGAACTTGAGCCGGGCGCGGGTGCGCAGCCGCCGGTAGCCGTAGTCGCGGAAGATCGAGATGACGCCCTCGTACACGTCCGCGACCTCGTCCAGCGGCACCCAGGCGCCGAGCCGCTGCCCGATCTTGGGGTTGGTGGACAGACCGCCGCCGACCCACAGGTCGAAGCCGGGTCCGTGCTCGGGGTGGCGGACACCGACGAAGGCGATGTCGTTGATCTCGTGCGCCACATCGAGCAGCGGGGAGCCGGAGATCGCGGACTTGAACTTGCGGGGCAGGTTGGAGAAGGCCTTGTTGCCGATGATCCGCCGGCTGATCTCCTCCATCGCGGGCGTGCCGTCGATGATCTCGTCCGCGGCGATACCGGCCACGGGTGAGCCGATGATCACACGGGGGGTGTCACCGCAGGCCTCGGTGGTGGACAGGCCGACGGCCTCCAGCCGCTCCCAGATCTCGGGCATGTCCTCGACCCGGATCCAGTGGTACTGCACGTTCTGCCGGTCGGTGATGTCGGCGGTGCCCCGCGCGAACTCCTGCGAGATCTCGCCGATCACCCGAAGCTGCTGGGTGGTGAGCCGACCGCCGTCGATCCGCACCCGCAGCATGAAGTACTTGTCGTCCAGCTCCTCCGGCTCCAGGATCGCGGTCTTGCCGCCGTCGATCCCGGGCTTGCGCTGGGTGTAGAGGCCCCACCAGCGCATGCGGCCGCGCAGGTCGTTGGGGTCGATCGAGTCGAAGCCGCGCTTGGAGTAGATCGTCTCAATGCGTGTCCGCACATTGAGACCGTCGTCGTCCTTCTTGAACTGCTCGTTGCCGTTCAGCGGGGTGAAGTGTCCCGCGGCCCACTGGCCCTCGCCACGGTGACGGCTCACCTTGCGGCGGGGCGTGGCGGGGTTCTGCGGGGTGGCGGCCATGGTGGTATGTCCTTCGGGAAAGGCGGGGAGGCGGCTCTGACCTGCGCTTGCGCGCGCATGCGAGCACACGCGCGGCGTGTGCGGCGCCTGCGCGTCCTTGCGCTGGCTCAAACAGAGGAGGTGCGGCGCTGTCGCCCGGGGTCGTCCAACCCCTCGCGGTAGGGCGTCAGCTCACCGGACAGATGGCGCTGGACATGCGGCCGAGGTCGACGTGCCGCCGACTCACCAAGGCAATTCCAGTTCCAGACATGACGGAAGCGTGTCACGCCTCTTTAGACTCAGTCCACCGTAGTCCACATCTCGGACAGGGATGTCCCGCATGTCGAGACGGTGTGATGTGGGTCATGGTGTGGGAACGGCTGCCCCGGGCCAGGGCCCCGGCGCCGGAGCGTCCGGCTCCTCCGTCACCTTCGTGTCGAACAGTCTGAACCCCCGCCGCAGGTAGTTCCCCATGGCGTGCTCCCCGTCCCGGCTGCAGGTGTGCAGCCAGATCCGCTTGGTCGGAGGCAGTCCGGGCCACCGCTCGGCGAGGTCCCAGGCGCGGGCCGTCCCGTACGACAGAAGGTGTCCGCCGATCCTCCGCCCCCGGAACGCCGGGATCAGCCCGAAGTACGCGATCTCCACGACCCCGTCGTCCTGCGGATCCAGCTCGACGTAACCGGCGGGCGTGCCCCGGTCGTAGGCGACCCAGGTCTCCACACCGGGCCGGCCCAGATGTTCCCGCCACCGCTCGTACGACCACGACAGCCGGTCGATCCAGAGGATGTCCCCGCCGACGGAGGCGTACAGGAAACGGCTGAACTCGGGCGAGGGCACCTCGGCGCGCACGACATGGACGTCGTCGCCGTCGGGCGCGGCGGCGGAAAGCAGATCGCTCGGCGAGGTCTGCTCCAGGGACCAGGTGGTGACGGGGCTGCTGCTCATGAGGTCAGGGAATCACGCGGCCCGACCCGCCTCCAAAGCCGGGCCATGAGCCCCTAGTCCAGCGTGCCGTCGACGTCCGACAGCTTCACGGCGTACAGCACGCGCTCCGGGATCGGGTCCGTGAGCGTCCACACCTCGTCGGTCTCCGGCGAGTAGGAGAGGGAGGCGGTGTGCCGTCCCCAGCAGGCGTACGACCTGAGGCCCGACTTCTCGTCGGCTTTGTTCTCCGCGCACGTGGCGGCCTTCGCCCCGTCCTCGTCCTGCCGCCAGAGGGTGTCGTGTCCGTCACGGCCCTCGCCGGCCTGCCCGACGTACCACCGGCCGCCATGGGAGAGGACACCTCGCACACCGGTGGCCTCGGTCCGGTACGCCTCGGTGGCGGCGACGTCGCTCTCGCGCCCGGTGGTGGCGAGCAGCCCGGTGCGGTCGGCGGTGGTGTCCAGGGCGTAGCGCCAGACGCGGGCGGGCTCCTCGCGGCCCGGCCGGAACGACTCGGTCGCGACGACGCTGGGCCGCGTCGCCGTCCGGTCGAGGGAGAGCGAGCCGAAGCAGGGCACCCCGTCGTTGTCGCGTGCGTCGCAACCGCCGCCCGCTGCCGGACTGTAGGCGGCGACCGCCGGCAGCACGTACCGGTAGTGGTGGGCCGACCAGCCGTCGCCGACCTTGCCGATCACCTCGCTGTCGGTCATGTCGGCGCGGAGGAAACGAGCCAGGTCGAACACGTACAGCGAGTCGTCCTGACGCCCGCCGCTCTCCGGGCCCCGCGCGGTGACGATCAGCTTGTCCTCGTACCAGGCCATGCCGCCGAGCCGGGAGCGCAGACCGTCGAAGCCCTGTCCGTCGGCCTTCGGCACGACCAGCAGGACCCACCGGTACCTGAGGCTCGCCGGATCCCGGGCGTCGACGAAGGCGACCCGGGTGAGTCCCTCGTCGTCGGTGCCTGCGCGGTCGTCGTCGGCGCTGTGGGTCCAGCCGGCCACGATGACCTGGTTGTCGCGGGACGTGGTGACCGACCGGGGGACCCATGTGTCGTCGACGGCGTCGGCGGGCTCCCAGCAGTAGGCCCGCGCGGCTTCCGGCTCCGCGGGCAGGTTCTGCTTCTCGGAGGCGAAGCAGTCGCCCTCGGCGCGCATCGCGTGGTTGGCGCTCCTCAGCACCTCGTCGACACCGACGCCGCCGCCCATCTCGTCGGCGAGGCTGTGCAGCTCGGTCCCGTCCGTCAGGGTCTCCCGCAGGCCGAGCTCGCGCAGCTCACCGGCCGAGGTGATCGAGGAGAGCGCGCCAGGTGTCTCGCCGCCCGCCGCCTGCGACGTGCTGATCAGTGTGGCCGCCGCCGTGAGCGCCAGCGCGGTTCCCGCCAGCGACGCGCGCAGCGCACGTCCCCTTCTGCGTCGACGGTGCCTGCCGCGGTGCTTCATCAAACCTCCCGGGGGGACACCCAACTGCCAGCCGGCAAGGAGACCTTGACGGCGGGGCAGGTGGGGCGGCCTGGCAGCGATGCTACGGCAGTGGGGCACGTGTCACGCCGAGGAACCGACAAATACAGGGAGATCCCTCACTCCGAGACCATGATCCGTTCACCGGAAAGGGGGGTGGGAGATGTGTGACGCGGGCCCTGTCGGTCCACCGGACGCGGCGGCGGCTCTGGCGCGCACCACCCCCGGCGCACCGAGCGGGGAAGGAGGTCCAACGGGGCTTGCGGGAGCAGGACTTCGACTTCGGCGCGTTCGGTGAAGCGGTACGGCCGGTGGTTTCGGAAGGTGGTCCGGGAGGCGGGGGTGGTGCAGTGTCTGCGCAGCACTCCGGGCACCTTTCGGGCAGGACCGGAGCGCCCGTCCTGCGGCGGCTCAGCTCACCGGACGCGCTCGTTCCACCATCGACGCCAGGTCCAGGGTGTGCGGCAGTGTGCCGAAGGCCGAGCCCCAGTCGCCGCCCAGCCGGGAGGCGCAGAACGCGTCGGCGACCGCAGGGGGCGCGTACCGCACCAGGAGCGCGCCCTGCAGGACGAGGGCGAGACGCTCCACGAGTCGGCGCGCGCGGGCCTCGATGCCGTCCAGATCGGCCAGCTCGGTCAGCAGGTCCTTGATCGCGCCGTCGAGCCGGTGATCGGCGCCGCGGGCCCGGCCCACCTCGCGCAGAAACGCGTCGAGCGCCCGGGGTTCGCGCTGGAGGGCCCTGAGCACATCCAGGGCCTGCACGTTCCCGGCGCCCTCCCAGATGGAGTTGAGCGGGGACTCACGCACCAGACGGGGCATGCCCGACTCCTCGACATAGCCGTTGCCGCCCAGGCACTCGGCGGCCTCCACCACGGTCGGGGTGCAGCGCTTGGTCACCCAGTACTTCGCGGCCGGCACCGCGAGCCGCAAAAACGAACGTTCGCTCTCGTCACCTGCCTCCGCCGCGTCGTACGCCGCCGCCACCCGCATCGCCAGCGTTGTCGCGGCCTCCGACTCCAGCGCCATGTCGGCGAGGACATTGCGCATCAGCGGCTTGTCGGCCAGCCGGCCGCCGAACGCCTCGCGATACGTGCTGTGGTGCACTGCCTGCGCCACCGCCTGCCGCATCAGGGAGGCCGCCCCCAGCGCGCAGTCCAGCCGGGTGGCCGCCACCATCCCGATGATCGTGCGCACTCCCCGGCCCTCGTCCCCGACCCGGCGCGCCCACGTCCCGTCGAACTCCACCTCGGCCGAGGCGTTCGACCGGTTGCCCAGCTTCTCCTTGAGCCGCTGGATGCGGAACACGTTCCGGGCACCGTCCGCCAGCACCCGGGGGACCAGGAAACACGTCAACCCGCCGGGAGCCCGCGCCAGCACCAGGAACCCGTCCGACATGGGCGCCGAGCAGAACCACTTGTGGCCCCTCAGCTCGTACGTCCCGTCCTCCGCCAGCGGCCGCGCCTCGGTCGTGTTGGCGCGTACGTCGCTGCCGCCCTGTTTCTCGGTCATCCCCATACCGAACAGCGCCCCGGCCTTCTGGTCGGCGGGCCGCATGTCCCAGTCGTAGAGCATGGACGTCAGGCGGGGCTCCCACTCGGCGGCCAGCGCCGGTTCCGTACGCAGCGCCGGTACCGCCGCGTGGGTCATGGACAGCGGACAGCCGTTGCCGGCCTCGACCTGGGTCCAGACGACGAAGGCCGCCGCCCGCCGTACATGCCCGCCGGGCCGGTTCCAGGCGGCCGTGAGCCCCGCCGAGACGCCCTTGCCGAGCAACCGGTGCCACGACGGATGGAACTCCACCTCGTCCACCCGGTTGCCGTACCGGTCGTGGGTCCGCAGCTTCGGCGGATTCTCGTTCGCCAGCCGCCCCCACTCCTGCACCTGTGCGGAGCCCGCCGTGCGGCCGAACCCCGACAGGTCGCCCCGCGCCTCGTCGAGCACCTCCGGAGCCAGATGCCGCTCGACCGCCTCCGACAGGACGCGATCGGCGGCGAAGACGTCGTAGTCCACCAGGGGCGGAGCCTGATTGGTCACTTCATGCGTGCTGGCTGCCATATCTGGAACCTACCCGTCAACGGCGTCTCGGCACGGCGACGCCCACCCGCGTCCGGTGGGCGGCCCTCCTGTTCCGGCCGGCGGCCGGCGGTTCAGACAGGGGCCGCCGGCTCGCCCGTCCCCGGATCACCGGTGCCGAACTCCTTCTCCGGATCCAGCGCCGACGCGGCCGTCCGGGTGGCGCTGATGACCGAGGCCTCCGGGCAGGCGAACGGACAGCCGGTGGTGTGGTCGTCGAGGATCACCACGGCGGACGCCCGCGGCAGCCCTGACGCCGTGTTCTCCGGGAACAATCGGGAACAGGCCAAGCGGAGTCGGTTAGTTGACGCTTTACCGCCCCTGTTTCGATCTTTTCCGCAGGGTCGGACCCCACTCGCTACCACGTTCCAGCAAGGAACTTTCCAAACAACGGGTGCAAAGGTGCTCGAATTGCCGCACCGTGACGCGACCGGAGGGAAGCATGCGACGCACGCGGATCCAGCCGCGACGAGCGCCACCAGGAGGTGAGGGCGGCACGCGCGGCCCGATACCTTTGGGGCGTGCAGCCAGCAAGCCACTCACCCCCACCAGCGGAGAGCCCGCACGGGCGTCTCCACCGCGCACGTGCCCTCTACCGGAACGTCTCCAAGCGCAGGACCGCCTGGCTGCTCCTCAAGGACACCGTCAACTCCTGCATCGAGTACCGCATCCTGGGCCTCGCCGCCGAAGCGGCGTTCTTCACCCTGCTCTCCGTACCGCCGCTGCTGCTCAGCATGATCGGTCTGCTCGGCTACGTCGACGACTGGACCGGTGCCGACACCATCGCCAGCCTGGAGCTCAACCTCCTGGAGGCCTCGCGCACCGTCCTGTCCGACAAGGGTGTCGCCCAGATCGCGCAGCCGATCCTGGACGACGTGATGAAGGGCGGCCGCCCCGACGTCATCTCCATAGGCTTTCTGTTCGCCCTGTGGTCCGGGTCCCGTGCGGTGAACGTCTTCATCGACACCATCACCGTGATGTACGGCCTCGACGGGGTCCGCGGCATCGTCAAGACCCGCCTCATGGCGTTCCTGCTCTTCATCGTGGCCCTGCTGATCGGCTCGATCGCCCTGCCCCTGATGGTCGCCGGCCCCGACGCCGTCGTCCGGATCGTCCCGTGGTCCGCGACGGTCGTCCAGGTCCTCTACTGGCCCGTCGTGATGGTCCTGTCCATCGTCTTCCTGACCACGCTCTACCACGTGTCGGTGCCGGTCCGCTCCCCTTGGGTGGAGGACGTGCCGGGCTCCCTGGTGGCCCTCGCCATGTGGG
The DNA here is from genome assembly GCF_042955065.1 of Streptomyces sp. NPDC012510. Lineage (NCBI taxonomy): Bacteria > Bacillati > Actinomycetota > Actinomycetes > Kitasatosporales > Streptomycetaceae > Streptomyces > Streptomyces sp. NPDC012510. Next base: position 134,294 of record NZ_JBIBEN010000016.1, on the reverse strand, counting down.
TCCTGGGCAGCTTCCTGCTGCGCATCTACCTCACCAACACGGTCGAGGGGGCGACCATCTACGGCTCCCTCGCCGCCGCCGTCGCCGTCCTGCTCTGGATCGGCGTCAGCGCCTTCGCCGTCCTGGTCGGTGCCGCCGTCAACGCCGCCATCGACCGCGTCTGGCCCGCCGCCGCCACGGCCGCCGCCCGCGCTGCCAACGAGCGCCTGCGCGAGGAACAGGCCGCCGAGTACGTCGCCCGTGCCGCCGCCGCCCGCTCCCACGACCCAGAGGACCCCGACATGCCGTCCGAGTTCCCCGAGCGCTGGTCCCGCTTCCTGCCGCCGGAGGACGTGACGTCGAGGCTGCGGGCACCGGTGAAGAAGGGGGAGGACGGTTGAAGAGGCGTCGCGCGGCTCGGGTGGTGCGGTTCGTCGGCGACCGCGGGTGTTCGTGGTCCCCCCTGTGATGGCCCGCGTGGTTCCCCCGCCTCTGTGGGGCGCGGCAGGAATCGGTGGCTCCGGGCGCGTAGCCTTTTCCCGTGTATGCGGAACGGGCGTCTCGGCTGGACGGGGCCGTCGTGTGGACGAACACCCCGGACCGGCCCGTCGGGACCGGTGCCGGGCGGATCCTGCCGGACGGCTGCATGGACCTGCTCTGGAACGACGGGCGGCTGCTGGTCGCCGGGCCGGACTCCCGGGCGTACGTCACCGAAGGCGCTCCCAGGAGCTGGGCGGGACTGCGCTTCTACCCGGGCGCCGCGCCCGCCTTCCTCGGCGTCCCCGCCCATGAACTGCGTGACCGCAGGGTCGAGCTGGCCGACCTGTGGCCCCCCACGCTGGTCCGGCGCCTCACCGCCCGGGTGAACGCGGCGGCTGATACGGCGAGCGGGCTCGAAGAGGTGGTACTGGAGCGGGCGGCCGAGGCGGAGCGCCCGGACCCCCTGCTGCGACAGGTCGTCGCCGCGCTCGACGCGGGCCGGACCGTGGCCGCCACCGCCGACGAACTCGGGCTCGGGGCACGGCAACTGCACCGCAGATCGCTCGTCGCGTTCGGCTACGGGCCGAAGACGCTGGCCCGGGTGCTGCGGTTGCGGCGGGCGCTCGACCTGGCCCGACGCGGTGTGCCCTTCGCCGACACCGCTGTCCGGGCCGGATACGCGGACCAGGCCCATCTCTCCCGAGAAGTACGGGAGTTGGCCGGTCTGCCGCTGGGCGAACTGCTCGGCGCACGGTGACAGGCGGACCCCATCCGGACCGGCACGGTGACGGGCGGGCTCACCCGGACCGGCACGGTGACGGGCGGGCCGCATCCCGACCGCGGAGAGCTGGGCCCGGCTACTCGGTGCCGGGCGACGGGAGGGGAGCGAAGAGGTCCACCCCGTTGCCGTCCGGGTCGAGGACCACGGCGTAGCGCTGGCCCCACACCGCGTCCCACGGCTTGAGCTCGCCCTCGTACCCGGCGGCGACCAACTCCTCGTAGACGGCGTCGACTTCGGCCGGACTGTCGCACAGCAGTGCCAGTCCGGCACCGCCACCCTCCCCCCTGACATAACGGGGGTGGAAGGAGCGGACGGTCTCCTCGGTGTCGAGCAACAGCCGCAGGCCGCCGGGCAGTCGGGCCTCGGCGTGCGGCTGGTTCTCGGCGCCCTCCGGGAAGGCGAAGCCGAGTCGGCGGTAGAAGGTGACGGAGGCGGCCATGTCCGAGGCCACCATGCCGATCGCGTCGAGTCGTGGAGTCATACCGTCACCGTAGGCCGACCGGCGTCGGCCGGTCTTGAAGGAATCGGACAACCGCCGGGTATCCGGGGGAGCCGCAGGAGCTGCGGGAGTCGGGGGCCGTCGGAAGCCGTCGGAAGCCGTAGGGGTCGGGGCCGCGCGTCCAGCCCGGCAAGGCGATCGTCGAGGACCACGACCATCCGGCCATTTGGGCGGCCCACCGCGAGGACGCGGGCGTTAGGACGCGGGCGGCTAAGGACACGGGCGACCGGGGCGACCAGCGGTCAGGACGTACCGCCCGGCTGCTGCGGGCCGAACGCCGTCATGAAGCGGTCGCGGAACTTGTCCATCCGCCACACCGGGGTGTCGTCGGCCGGCTTCAGGCCGTCCGTCCAGCCCCAGTCGGAGATCTTCTCCAGCACCTCGGGATCCTGGGCGACGACCGAGACCGGCACGTCGTGGCTGGGGTTGTCGCCGGTGACCGTCCTGTTGGGCTGGTGGTCGCCGAGGAAGATCAGCACGGTGTCCTTGGAGCCGTACTTCGCGACGAAGTCGACCAGGCTGGTCACCGAGTACTGGATGGACTTCCGGTACTCGTCGCGCACGTCCGAGGGGTCCTGCCAGACCTCCTTGGGGTCCTTGCCCTCCGCCTTCTGGAGCGAGTGGTAGACCGAGCCGTCACCTATCCGCTCCTCGGGGATCGTGCGCGGGATGGGTGCCCACGGGTTGTGGCTGGAGGTCAGGATGATCTCGGCCATCATCGGCTCACGGTCCTTCTTCCCGTGCTCCAGCTCCTGGAACGCCTTCAGCGTGTACTGGTCGGGCATGGTCGACCAACTGAACTTCGGCCCGCGGTAACCCAGTTGGTCGGAGTCGTAGATGTGCTCCAGGCCGAAGTACTTGCCCTCGGGCCAGGCCTTCTGCGTTCCCGGCACCACGCCGACGGTCCGCCAGGCGCCGGTACGGCGGAACGCCTCGGTGAGGGTGAGACGGTCACCGGAAACCAGGTTGCGGTACCGCTGCTGGTTCTTGATCCACAGGCCGGACAGGAACGTGGAGTGACCCAGCCAGCTCCCGGCACCCGTGATCGGGGAGCGCAGCCAACCGCTCTGCGACGCGTACCCGGCCTCCTCCAACTCCTTCGTCTTCCGCGCGAGCGTCTCGCCGAGCGGCTCGCCCATCTGCGGGTCGTCGATCGCGGAGCGGCCGTAGCTCTCGATGAACGTGATCAGGACGTCCTTGCCACGCAGGCCGGTCAGCAGTTGGTCGGGCGGTACGTCGGCGAAGGCGTCCACCGCGGCTTCCTTCTGGAACGCCTCCCCGTCCTTCAGACCGGCGCTCACCGACTCGATCCGCTTCTCGACGAGCCATGCCGCGCTGTGCGACGCCACCGGGACGCCGCCGAACTCCAGCGTCAGCGTCGAGCACGTGATCCACACCGTGCCCAGGACGAGCAGCGTCCGGCTCGCCGTGTGCCGGTTGCGCACCATCAGCCGGCTGATCCGTACGACCGCCAGCGTCATCAGCACCGGCAGCGCCAGTGCCAGGGCGATCACACCGATCGTCGCGGCCTGCGCGACCGCGCCGCCCAGCGAGTCCTTCATGAACGATTGCGCATCGTCCAGCAGGATCCAGTCCAGCACCAGGTCGAAGGAGCGGTCCAAGGTCCAGTACGACCCCATGTCCAGCACCTTGACGATAGTCAGCAGCCCGAGGAACACCCCGACGACCACCACCGCCACGCGCCGGGCCTTCGGCGGCAGCACGAGCAGCAGCCCCGCCACGAGGACGCCCTCCGCCGGGATCCTGAGGAAACGGCCGAACTCGATCTGCGTGATGTCGTTCGGCACGAGCAGCGCGAACATCACGAGAGCGAAGGCCAGCGCCGTACCGGTCCAGGCGAGGGCTCGCGCGGCCCGGGGGTGCTTGGCGCGGAGGCCTGTGGGGACGGGGGGCGCGGGGTCCGCCGAAACTTCGGCCCCCTGCTTCGGCTCGGACGCGATCCCGGCCTGCTCCCCCTCCTTCGGCTCGGTACCGGCATCCTGGCCGGACTGGGACTGGGACTGGGACTGGGAATGGGACTGGGACTGGGACTGGGACTGGGACTGGGACCCCGACCCGGACTCGGGCTCCGGCTCGGGCCTCTCCTTGTCGGGGCTCGGCTTCCGCTTCTCGGGCGGGGCCTCGGCCACGGCTTCGTTTTCTGTCTCCGCCTCCGGCGCTGGCTCCGGCTCGGCCTCTGCCTCCGCTTTCGCCCCCGCCTTCGCCGCACTCTCGTCCGCTGTCGCCTCCCGAGGGGCGGCGTCCTGCGGGGCTCTGTCGTCATCCGGTGCCGGTGTCGGTCCCGGAAACTGCGGAGAGCGTATGTGCGACAACCCGAAGGTCCTTCCCTGTGGAGCATGTGGAGCTCGGTACTGGTGCGGTGGAGGGCCGGCGCGGCGGGACCACCGGGGCAGCCCTTTCGGCCATCCCTATGCGTACGGTCCCACGACGCCGACCGTTCACCGAACCCAGGTCGACAGCAACCACTTCACCGAACCTCAACGCCCCCGCCCTCCGGCTCAGGCCGAGCGCAGCGCCCCCGTGCTCGCGCGCTCCACCAGACGTGTCGACAACTCGGTGCGGGTGCCCTCCGGTCGGTCCCCCTCCATCATCCGCACCAGCAGCCGCAACGCGGTCGAGGCCATCTCGGAGAGCGGCTGGCGGATCGTGGTCAGACCGGGGCTCGCCCAGCGGGCCTCGGGAAGGTCGTCGAAGCCGACCACACTGATGTCGTCAGGCACCTTCAGCCCCCGCTCGGCCAGCCCCTCGTACACGCCGAGCGCCATCCTGTCCGAGCACACGAAGACGGCGGTGGGCGGCTCGGGGAGGTCGAGCAGCTGGAGCATGCGGTGGCGGGCGGTCACCTCCATGAAGTTGCCGTAGCGGACGTACTCCGGCCGGTACGGGACGCCCGCGGCCATCAGCGCGGAGCGGTAGCCCGCGACCCGGGCGCTGCTGCACATCTTGCGCCGGTACCCGGCGATCACGGCGATCCGCTCGTGCCCCAGGGACAGCAGGTGCTCGGTGGCGGTCATCCCGCCCTGCCAGTTGGCCGCGCCCACCGACACCACACCGGACGGCGGTTCGAGAACCGGGTCGATCAGCACGAACGGGATGCGGTGCTGGGTGAGCCAGGAGTACTGGGCGGGGGACAGCTCTGCCAGGTTGAACAGCACGCCGGCCGAGCCCCGGGTGGTCAGTTTGTCGAACCAGCCTCTCTCGGGCCGGGCGCCCCGGGTGCGGGTCAGACCGGCCGAGACCACGACCTCCAGACCGGCGTCGTGGGCCGCCTGTTCGACACCGTGCAGTACCGCGCCCGACCAGGAGCTCTCCAACGAGTGGACCACCAGGTCGACCATGCGCGGTGGCTTGGACGCCTCGAACCGTGGTCTGCGTACGTAACCGAGCCGGTCCAACGCCTCGGTGACCCGGCGCCTGGTCTCGGGGGCGACGTCCTCGCGGCCGTTGACCACCTTCGAGGCTGTGGGTACGGACACCCCGGCCTCGCGCGCCACCACCGCCAGCGTAGGCCCGGCCGTCGCGCTTCCGCCACGCACCATCGCGACTCCACCTCTCAGGGCCCGTCCCGAAGCCCGGTGAAAATTTCGAACAGCCTCGCTCGCGCGGTGGGAACGGGAACCACGTAGCAAGCGCTTCCTACGGTAAGCCCAACTCAACACGGCGGGAAGAAGCAGAGATTCAAAGGACCGAACCAGCCAAAACTTTCGAAACTTCGAACAAGGCGGGGTCCTTGCCGGGGCCGGGCCCGGGCCCGGCCGGGGCGCGAGGCTCGGATGCGGGGAGAAGGCGAGCGGGAGTCGGCGGCCGAGGGCGGGTGATAGGGCCCGGGTGCCGAGGCGGGGCGGGCGGGCTACGGCCTGGGCGCGACGGGACCGGGAGGACCGGAGGACCGGGAGGACCGGGAGGACCGGGAGGAGTGAGAGGAGTGAGAGGAGTGAGGAAACCGAGAGGAACGACCGGGACCAGCACGGCGGAACCCTGGGCCGGCGCGGCGAAACCCCCGACCGCCACGGTGGAACCGGCGGCTTGAGCGGGCGGGCGGGTCCCTGTCTCTCTTCGGCATTCCCGCCCGTGCCTGCCCACCCCTTACTCCGCCTCGCACACCAGCCGAAACCCGCTGAAGTCCGCGGTGAACTCCGCGGCCACGAGGTCCTGGGCGTGGATGCCGGCGAGCGCACCGGTGAAGCGCAGTCTGGAGCCGTAGTCGTCGGAGAGGCGGCTGAAGTCCAGGACCGGTCCAATGGGGATCCGTACGCCTTCGTGGAGGTACCAGAAACGCGCCTCGGCGCCGTCGACGCTCGCCCCGAGGGTGACCGGGCGCCCCGCCTCGACCTCGACGAGGGCCACCTGCCGTGCCCCGTCCTCGTCGCGTTCCAGGAGGCTGAGCACGGTACGACCCTCGCCGCGCCACTGCTGGCCGCGCTGGGGCTCGCCCTCGGCCTCGGCCCAGGTCAGGTCGAGTGTGAGGTAGGACGCGGTGTTGTAGCGGAGGGTCAGCCCGGCGGCCTCCCCGAAGGTGCGCGGCCGGGCCTCGACCGTGACCTCCACCTCGGCCCGGTGCTCGGTGATCCGCTGGGCCAACAGGCTCTGCTCCCACAGCGATTCCGGACCCTGACGACCACGCAGCCGGATCCAGCCGGGGCGCACGGCCGTGTCGACCCAGGAGCCGTCCGGCTCGGCACGCAGACTGCTCCAGGGCCAGGGCGGCGTGCCCTGCCCGGTGGCGGGCCCGACGGCTGCCGCGTATGCGGCGACCGCCTCGACCCCCCGCGCTTGCCCAGCCGATGTCCACACCCCCGGCACGTCCACGGCCGAAGCCTCCACAGGAGGCACCCCCGCCGCCGACGCCTGCGCGGTCCGCACCAGCGCACCCGGCACCTCCGCCGGCGCCACCGCAGCAGCCGCCCTCGCGGTCGGCGCCTCCCCGGCGGGGACCTCCCCCGTCCGCACACGCACGGTCGGCACCGCCACCTCCACCACCGGATGCCAACCCCCCTGCCGCAACCTCGGCCACCCCTCCGCGTCCCAGATCACCGCCTGGATCGCGGTCTCACGGCCCAGTGGGCAGCGCATGCCGTGTTCGGTGTGCAGCGGGCGGGCGGTGAGGTGGCTGAGGAACCACTCGCCGGTCGGGGTCTCGACCAGTTCGGCGTGCCCGGCCTTCTGCAACGGCAGCTTCGGGTCGTCCCGCGTCGTCAGCAGGGGGACGTCGTCCAGGACGTACGGGCCGGTCAGTGCGCGGCTCCGTGCCACCCGCACTCCGTGTTCGAAGCCGGTGCCGCCCTCGGCGAGGACCAGGTAGTGCCAGCCGCCGTGGAGCAGGAGCTTGGGGCCCTCGATCAGCTCGTCATGCTGGAGCAGGAGATGGGTGTCGCCGAGGGGACGCAGGGTGGAGCGGTCCAACTCGGTGAGGACGATGCCGGCGAAGCGTCGGCCGCCGGGGCGGTGGTCGCTCTGCATGTTGAGCAGCCAGAGCCGACCCCCGTGGTGGAAGAGGGCGGGGTCGAAGCCATGACTCGCGACCCGCCTTGGAGCGGTCCACTCGCCGTCCACCGCCGTCGCCGTACTGATGTAGGTGTCCAGGTCGAAGTACCGCGTGCCCACCGACCGCACGATCGTGTAGACCACCCAGAAGCGCTCGCCGTCCCAGCTCAGCGAAGGCGCCCAGATGCCGCCCGAGTCGGGGACGCCGGACAGGGTGCCGCCGGGGGCGGCGCCGCCTACATGGCCGGCGTACTCCCAGTGCGCGAGGTCCCGGGACCGGTGGATCGGGATGGTCGGGAACCACTCGAAGGAACTGGTCGCCACGTAGTACCACTCACCGACCCTGATGAGCGAGGGATCGGGGGCGAAGCCACGGATGACGGGGTTGCGGGCCACGGTCACGAGCGAGCTCCCAGAATCTCCAGGGTTCCCAGGGGTCCCGGGGTTTCCAGGGTTCCCGGGGCGACGGTTGCTTGAGCGGGCACCGGAGGTGTCACTTCAGGGCTCCCAGCGTCACACCGCTGCGCCAGTACCGCCGCATCGCGACCATCATGATCCCCATCGGGATGATGGACAGCAGGGCGCCGGTCAGGACAAGACTGGTGGCGTCGATGCCCGACTCCGCCCGCTTGCCGGACCAGTTGTACAGGCCCAGGTTGAGTGTCCAGTTCTCCTTGCCGCGCAGCACGGTCAGCGGGAGGAAGAAGGCGTTCCAGGTGTTGACGAAGGCCAGCAGGAACACGGTCGCGCCACCCGTGGTCATCATCCGCAGCACGATGCTGAAGAAGATGCGGACCTCACCCGCGCCGTCGATGCGGGCGGCCTCCAGCAGTTCGAAGGGGATCGTCGCCTCGGTGTAGACCTTCGCCAGGTACACGCTGAACGGGTTGATGAGACAGGGGATCAGCATGGCCCAGGGGGTGTCGACCAGGCCGATCTTCGAGAACATCAGGTACAGCGGGAGCGTGAGCAGCGCGATCGGGATGAGGAACGAGCCGACCACGGCCGCGAAGACCACACCGCGGCCGGGGAAGTCGAAACGGGCCAGGCCGTAACCGGTGGCGAGGGCGACGAGGGTGCCACCGAGGGAGCCGACGCCCGCGTACAGGAACGAGTTGGCGACCCAGCGCAGGAAGATGCCGTCGTCGTAGGTGAACACCTGCCTCAGGTTGTCCCACAGGTGGAAGTCGGAGAACCACAGGCCGTTGCTCTGGTACAGGCCCACCTGGTCCTTGGTCGCGGCGACCACCAGCCAGTACACCGGGAACAGGCTGTAGACGCTGGCCAGGATCAGGCCGAGCAGGATGAAACGCTGGCCGCCGCGCCCGCGTGAGGCGGTGTCGACGCGGGTGATCCGCCGCACGGGAGGGACCGCGGCCTTCTTGGGGGACTCGGTGGTCGTCGTGGCCATCAGTCCGCCTCCTTCGAGGTCAGCCGGTAGAAGAGGAAGGAGGCGATGCCGAGGATCAGGGCGAGGAGGACCGACAGGGCGGCGGCGTAGTGGTAGTTGGCGGCGTTGAACGCCTGGTTGTAAATGATCATGATGGGGGTGAAGCTGTCGTCGACCGTCTCCGGGGCGATGTTCCGGAACAGCGCCGGCTCGTTGAAGATCTGCAGCATCTGGATGATCGACAGCAGGCCGGTCAGGACCAGCGCGCCGCGCACGAACGGGATCTTGACGCTCAGCGCGATACGGGACTCGGAGGCGCCGTCGAGACGGGCGGCCTCGAACAGTTCGCGGGGCACGCCCTGGAGCGCAGAGTAGATGATCACCATGTTGTAGCCGATGCCGTGCCAGGTGAGCAGGTTGCCGATGGACGGCCACACCATCGACGGCGCGAAGAAGTTCCAGTCGAACCCGAAGAAGTCACCGATCGGGGTCAGCGGCCCGACCTCGGGGCTGTACAGGTTGATCCACACGAGAGCCGCGACCACGCCCGGGATCATGTACGGCACCAGCAGTACGATCCGGAACCTGCTCGCCACCCTCGAGGTGAGCGTGTCCAGGAACAGGGCCAGCACCAGGCTGACGAGCAGCATGAACGGGATCTGGACGCAGGCGAACAGCACCACCCGCAGGATCGAGCCCATGAACGCCGAGTCGGTCAGCCCCTGCTGGTAGTTGTCGAACCCGGCGAACTCCCGGGTCGCGCCGCCGAGGCCCAGCCCGGACTGCTTCTCCAGGAACAGCGACTCGTAGAACGCGTACCCGATGGGGAGCAGATACAGGAAGACGAAGCCGAGCTGGAAGGGCACCGTGAACGCGGCACCCTTCCAGCGCTGGGAGCGAATCATCGAAGGATGCCTCAGCCCTTGACGTTGATACCGCGGGACTTCAGGTCCTTGACCGTCCACTCCTGCATGTGCGCGAGCAGGTCGGTGACCTTCTGTTCCTTGCTGACGACCTTGCCCCACTCGCTCTGCAGCTCGGTGAACATGGCCGTCCAGTTGGGGCCGAACACCCAGTCGGTGGTGATGGTGCCCAGGCTGTCGGTGACGACCGTCTTGGCCGGCTCGTAGTTCTTGCCGAGCAGCTTCTCGGAGATCGCCTCCGAGACGTACGACTCGCTGTCGGCCAGCGCCGGCATCACACCGCTGCCGGTCTCCGGGCTCGCCATGGTCTTGACCGCGCCGGTGTCCGTGGACATCCACAGCGCCGCCTCGGCCGCCTGCTTCTTGTTCTCGCACTGCTCGGACACCAGGGTCAGGTTGCCACTCTGGTTGGTGCCGGCCGGTGTCTTCGGCGCCTCGCCCTTGTACGTCGGCCACGGCGAGAGTGCCCACTTGCCGAAGGAGTCGGTGAAGTTCTGCACCATGCCGGACATCTGCCAGGTGGAGATCTGACGGGTGGCCGTGTCGCCCTTGTCGAAGCTGCGCTGGACGGCCGCGTAGTCGGCGAAGGAGCGCTTGGCGTTCAGGTCGTTGTCGATGATCTCCTGGATCACCTCGGCGGCCTTCAGGCTTCCCTCGTCCTGGAAGTCCACCTTCCAGGAGTCGCCGTCGATCGAGTACCAGTGCGCCCCGGCCTGCATCGCGAGCACCTCCAGGGTGCTCGGGTCCTCGCCGGCGTAGTTGGTGATGTGGATGTCGTGCTTCTTCAGCACCTTGCCTGCGGCGATGAAGTCGTCCCAGGTCTGCGGCGCCTCCAGGTCGTACTTCTCGAAGATGTCGGTCCGGTAGATCGTGAAGGCGGGCGCCGAGGCGGTGGGCACGCCGTAGACCTTGCCCTGGACCTGGCCGGTGGCCCAGGAACCGGGGTTGAACTCGCCCTTGCTCGGCTCGACGTACTCGGTGATGTCGGCCAGCGCGCCCTGGGAGACCCAGCTCGTGACGTACTCGCCGGTGTTCTGCAGCAGACAGGGCGCGTTGCCCGCCTTCACCGCGTTGCTGAGCTGCTTCTGCATGGTCAGCTGGTCGGTGACCTTGGTGTACTTGAGCTTGACGTCCTTGTGGGAGGCGTTGAAGGCCTTGACGACGGCTTCCTGGCCGTTGGCCCAGCCCCAGAAGTCGAGGGTGACCGGGCCGGAGGCGGAGGAGTCGCCTCCGTCGCCGGAGTCCGAGCCGCCGCATGCGGAGAGCAGACCCGTGAGCGCCATACCCGCGACGGCAATGCGGGCGAACCTTCTCCGGGGGTTGGTGGAGTTCATCGTACGGTCATCCTTCGAGACGTAGACGATCGCGGAAGCGGGGAAGCGAGGGGCGGCTCGGTGGGGCGACGGCGAGCGAGGCGGACCGTCAGCTCGTGTCTCGGGACCCCTGCGGAAACGTGTAGTAAACGGTTGCTATGAAACGTAGGTCGCCTGATCGGCTCACGCAAGAGTGCGAAGAGAAATTGTTACGCCGGATTGTCGCCGAGGTTGCCGAGAGTCGCCGCATGGCGGCGGCTGCGTGACCAGAGCCTCGCAGGTCAGAGTTGTGCCGCACTTCGGATGGGCGGCCCTGAGAGCTCCTCTCAGGGCCGCCTTGAGGCCGAAAACGTTTACGAAACAGGCGCGGCGGGGCAGTCGACGGTGAGGTGAGGGGTGGTGGCGGACGTGAACGGCGACGCGGTGGGAGGGGTGGCCGTGCGGGGCGCGCCGGCACCGTTCAGGCGACCCGGGCCAGGTCGGTGTGGCGCACCTCGTGGGCCGGGGGCCGACCCGAGGCGAGACGCTCCAACTCCTCGACGACGGTACGGCCGAGGCGCTCCAGCTCGTTGCCGAGGGAGCCCGCGATGTGCGGGGTGAGGAAGACGTTGGGGAGGTTGTAGAGCGGGGACCCGGGGGGCAGCGGCTCGGGTTCGGTGACGTCCAGGACCGCGCTGAGCCGGCCGGAGAGCAGTTCGTCCGTGAGCGCGTCCGGGTCGACCAGGGCGCCCCGCGAGGTGTTGATGAGCACGCCGCCGTCCCTGATCAGGGCGAGTCTGTCGCGGTCGAGCATGCGGTAGGTCTCGGGGATGTCGGGTGCGTGCAGGCTGACGATGTCGCTGGTGCGCAGCAGGTCCTCCAGCGTCATCGGCTCGGCGCCCAGCGCGGCGGCCGCGGCCGGGTCCACGTAGGGGTCGTACAGCGAGACGGCGAAGTCGAACGGCTTCAGCAGTTCCAGGAGCCGGCGGCCGACGCGCGAGGCCCCGATGACCCCGACCCGGCGGCCCACGTTGCCGATGGTCGCGGTCTCGGCGGGGGAGGGGTAGGTGTGCGTCTGTCGGAAGCGTTCGCGCTGGTCGAAGGTGTCCTTCCCGGCCAGCAGGATCATCGCCAGGGTGTACTCGGCGACCGGCAGCGCGTTGCCGGCCACCGCGCTGGACACGGTGACCCCGCTCCGCCAGAGGGCCTCGCCGACCAGCGCGCGGACCGAGCCGGCGGCGTGCAGGACGGTACGCAGCCGGGGCGCCGCCACCAGGACGTCCGCGTCGAGGTGCGGGCAGCCCCAGCCGGTGATCAGCACCTCGGCTTCGGCCAGCGCCGGGGCGGCCTCGGGATCGGCGAAGTTCCGTACGACGAGTGCGGGGTCGATCTCGACCACCTGCCGCAGCCGTGCCATGAGCGGCGGCGGGAAGAGCAGGGGCAGGTGCACCGGATCCATGGCGAACACGGCTCGCGTCGGCTGGGCGCTGGGCATGACTCTCCTGGAGCGCTGGGAGGGGATGCGGGGGGTAGAAGAAGGAACAGTTTCAGAAAACGTCTTCTACCGTAGATCCGCCCTCGATGGGCGGTCAATCGTTGTGGTCGCGTGGTCAGGGTGGAGGCCCGTCGCAGGGTGCCCGTGAAGATGCAGGTCATGCGGGCGAGGAAGGGGCGGCGGGATCGGTCTTGTTGGTTCCGGCCTGCGGTGGGGAGGGGGTGCTCGCGGTTGTGAGGCCGACGAGAACCGCGGCATGGCGTAATCGGTTACCCCTGGTCTCCGGTAACCGGGACGGAATGTGCGCCCTGGGAGCCGCGTGGCGCTCCCCCGGGCGGGGAGCAACCGGTTGCTGCAGCCGCGTGCTTCTGGACTCGGACGCCGGTCGGGGAACCCGCCGTACGCGGCCGTTGACCAGGCACGTTCGCTCTCGCGGAAGTGCCGCCGAGGGTGCCCGAGGGGGCATTCGGTCATACCCCAGGGGTTGTGCAGGGTTTTCGAAAACTGGTCAACACTCTTGACGCGGTTTGCGCTCAGGCACAAGCTCTGCCCGTCGACCGGTAGAAACCGGTTGTTGTTCCTGGAGGTGTGCATGCCTACCCCTGCCGGTGGTCACATGAGCCGCCGTCGGTTCCTCGCCCTGTCCGCCGGTGGCGTGGCGGCCGGCGCGGCGGCGCTGAACGGCTGCGCGCTCCAGGTGTCCAGCGGAGTCAGCGGCCCCGGCGAGATCGTCACGCTGATGGTCAAACCCGAGGACATCTCCCCGGAGCTGATCCAGCAGGCACAGCAGGACATCGGCGTCCGGATCGTCACGGTGAAGCACGACATCACCAAGCTGATCGCGATGCTGACCAGCGGAAACCCGCCGGACCTGGTGCGCGGCGTGGGTGCTGTGGACGCGCCGTACTTCGTGGCGCGGGACGTGGCCGAGAACCTGGATCCGTACTTCGCCGGAAGCCGGGTGCTGAGGGCCGACGACCTCGATCCGGTCAACGACCTGTGGCGCTACGACGGCCGTATCCAGGGCAAGGGTCCGCGCTACGGCATGGTGAAGGACTTCTCCCAGGACTCCATGTACTGGTACAACACCGGGCACTTCGACGAGGCGGGCGTCGACTACCCGTCCGAGTCCGAGCCGGTCACCTACGAGGACTGGCTGGACCGGGCCAAGCGGCTCACCCAGCGGAAGAACGGTCAGACGATCGTCTTCGGCGGCAGCTACAACGGTCTCTACGAGGCCACCAACCTGTCGACGCTGACGGCGGCCGCCGGCGGCAGTCTCTTCAGCGACGACTTGTCCCGGATCGACTTCACCACCCCGGAGGCCCGCAAGGCGCTGGGCTGGTACGTCGACTACTGCCGGACCAGGGTCGGCCCGAGCGTGATCCAGCCCGACCCCAACGCCTGGGACGGGCCCACCTATCAGGCGGGCCGGATGGCCATGACCAACAGCGGCTACTGGCTCGGCGGCATGATCAACGCCGACCAGAAGCTGGCGAAGGTCTCCCGGCTCGCCCCCGCCCCGGTCTTCGCGGGCGGTGTGCGGGTCAGCCCCTGCCAGGGCGGCACCGGGTTCTGGATGCCGAAGAAGGCCCGCAACAAGGACGCCGCCTGGCGGGTCTTCGAGTGGTTCTTCGGCGAGGCCCCGGCCAAGGACCGCGCCGGCGGCGGCTGGGGCATCCCCAGCCTGAAGTCCCTGCGCCCGCTGATGCCCGCCCAGCACGACTACCAGCGCCGGGTGCTGAAGGCGCAGGAGGCGGAGCTGGAGCACTTCTCGGTGATCTCCTTCACCCCGTACATCACGGCCGACGGCTTCAAGGCCCTCTTCAACCAGGTGGCACCCGCCGCGATGAAGGGCGAGATCTCCCTCGACACCCTCGCGAGGCGTCTGAACTCGACCATCAACGAACAGCTCGAACGCGGTAAGGAGCAGGTGGGATGACGGTCGAGCGGATACCGGCCGCGGCGAACGGGCCGACGAGGCGCGGCGGTGGGCCGACGAGCCGCGGCGGTGGGGCGGCGATCACGGCCCGGCCCCGCACCAGCATGACCACCCGGAGACACCGGGCGTTCTACATGTTCGCCTCGCCCTGGATCATCGGCTTCCTGCTGCTGACGGTCGTCCCGATGGCGTACGCGCTGTGGCTGAGCCTGACCACCTATGACGGGATCTCGCCGCACTGGCGGTACATCGGGCTCGAAAATTACCGCGAGCTGCTCGACGATCCGGTGACCTGGGACGCCCTGGGCCGCACGGGACTGTTCGCGGTGACCTCGGTGCCGCTGTCGATCCTCGCGGGGCTCGGGCTCGCCGTCCTGGTGAACCGGCCGATCCGGGCCCGGGGGCTGTTCCGCACCCTGCTCTATCTGCCGGCCGTCGTGCCGCCGGTGGGCGCGGGACTCGCCTTCAAGTCGCTCTTCGACCAGAACTCCGGTGCCGCCAACGGGGTACTGAACGTCTTCGGCATCGACGCCCTCGGCTGGCTCGCCGATCCCTACGCCCGCTACGTCCTGCTGATGACGGTGCTGTGGGCGGCGGGCAACGTCATGATCATCTCCTTGGCCGGGCTCCAGGACGTGCCCCGCGAACTGCACGAGGCGGCCCGGCTCGACGGGGCGAGCGCCTGGCGGACGTTCCGCAGCATCACCGTGCCCCTGCTGTCACCGGTGCTGCTCTTCCAGACGGTGACCGGGGTGATCGCGTCGGTGCAGACGATCATGCCGTTGCTGCTGGCCGCCGATTCGACCACGGGCGGTGTCACCGCGATCCCGCAGTCCAACTACATGTACATGATGCACGTGTTCGCCGAGTACTTCGCGCTCGGCCGCTACGGCTACGCCTCCGCGCTGCTGTGGGTCCTCTTCGTCCTGATCCTCATCGCCACCGGACTGATCTTCAAGTTCACCTCCGGTGTGGTGTTCTACAACGTCGATCCGGAGGCGAAGAAGTGACCGTCACGAGCGACACCACCGGCAGTGCCACCACCGACGCCGCGGCCACCGGCACCCCTCGCCCCCTGAACCGTTCCAAATCCGCGCGGTCACCGGCCCGGGTGCGGATACGCACCGGCCGGCTCGTCCTCTACACGGTGCTCGTCGTCGCGACCGGGCTCTTCCTCGGCCCCTTCGGCTGGCTGGTCCTCACCGGTCTGAAGACCTCCGCCGAGACGGCCGCCGCGCCGGTGCACTGGCTGCCGGCCGACTTCCAGTGGCACAACTTCGCGGACGCCTTCCAGCTCATCGACTTCCTCGGCTACGCCCGCAACTCCCTGATCATCGCGCTCCTCTACGCCACCCTGGTCACCCTGAGCTCGGCGTGGGTCGGCTACGGCTTCGCCCGGCTGGACGCCCCGGGCAAGAAGACGCTGTTCGGCGTCCTGCTCGGCTCGATGATGCTGCCCCAGATGATCACCCTCCTGCCGACCTATCTGATCTTCGCCAAGCTCGGCGTGGTCGACACCTACTGGCCCTGGGTGCTGTGGGGTCTCGCGGCGGCGCCGTACCTGGTCTTCCTCTTCCGGCAGTTCTTCGCCGGGCTGCCCCGCGAACTGGAGGAGGCCGCGATCGTCGACGGCTGCGGATACGCCACGATCTTCTGGCGGATCTTCCTGCCGCAGTCCTGGCCGGTGCTCTCCGCGAGCTTCGTGATCGCCTTCACATGGACCTGGGGCGACTACATCGCACCCCAGCTCCTGCTGTCCACGGACCGTTCCACACTCGCCGTCGCCGTGATGTCCACCTACGTCACCTCCGCCGGGACGCCGGTCACCACCCTCCAGGCCGCCGCATCGGTGATGTACGTCGTCCCCATCCTGCTGATCTTCCTCGTCGCCCAGCGCGGCTTCGTCGCCGGGATGTCCACCTCCGGGCTCAAGTGACCCGGAGCGGGCATGTGACCCGACCCCTCAGCTCCCTCAACTCCCTTGCACGTAAGGACATTGCTCATGACCGACCTTCAGTCCTCCGGACTGTCCCGGCGCACCCTCCTCCAGGCCGCCGGTGCCACGGCCGCCGCGTACACACTGCTCGGCGCGGCCACCGGGACCGCGACCGCCGCCGAGGGAGGCGAGCCCGCCGACAAGCTGGTGGTGTACCCGGTCCCGACCGGTCTGCCCCTCAACGCCAGCTTCTCCGTCAAAGCCCGTACGCCCGGCGGCGAGTGGCAGCCGGTACCCGTGATCCGGGCCCGTACGAAGACCATCAACGAGAAGACCGGATCCGGCGTCGTCCGCAGCTCCTCCGTCGCCAACCTCGACTTCCGGGGCACCGTGGAGGTCCAGGTCACCTCCTCGAAGGGCGCCATTGCCTCGGCGCGGGTGAGGCCCCTGTCGTACGACATCGCACACGAGGTCAGCGGCGACAGCGTCACCTTCAGCCTCAGCGAGCCGCGCAACCTCTCCATCGAGATCGGCGACGCGGCCGGTGGCGCGTTCGACATCTACGACAACCTGCAACTGCACGCCAACCCGATCGAGAAGTGGCGGCCCGAGGAGGACGACCCGGACGTCATCTACTTCGGTCCGGGCATCCACACCGTCACCGACAACGTGGTGAAGGTGCCCAGCGGCAAGACGGTGTACCTGGCCGGCGGCGCGGTGCTCAAGGCCCGGGTGGAATTCACCAACGTGGAGAACGCCCGGCTGCTCGGCCGGGGCATCATCTACGACTCGGACGCCGCCACCCTGGTCGCCTTCTCCAAGAACATCGAGATCGACGGCATCCTCGCCCTCAACCCCAAGACCGGCTACTCCTGCACCATCGGCCAGTCCCGGCAGGTCACCGTCCGCAACCTGCACTCCTACAGCTTCGGCCAGTGGGGCGACGGCATCGACGTGTTCAGCAGCGAGGACGTGCTGATCGAGGGCGTCTTCATGCGCAACAGCGACGACTGCATCGCCGTCTACGCCCACCGCTGGGACTACTACGGCGACTGCCGCAACGTGACCGTCCGCGACTCCACCCTCTGGGCCGACGTCGCCCATCCCGTCAACATGGGCACCCACGGCAACCCCGAGAAGCCCGAGACCATCGAGAACATCGTCTTCAGCAACATCGACGTCCTCCAGCACCGCGAACCGCAGGTCCTCTACCAGGGCTGCTTCGCCCTCAACCCCGGCGACAGCAACCTCATACGCAACGTCCGTATCCAGGACGTCCGCGTGGAGGACTTCACCTGGGGCCAGTTGCTCAACATGCGGGTGATGGCCAACCGGTACAACGCCGCGCCGGGCCGTGGCATCGAGGACGTCTACGTCCGCAACCTGACGTACGACGGCACGCACGCCTCCATGGCGATCCTGACCGGCTACGACGCGGACCGTCCGATCAAGAACCTCACGTTCCAGAACCTGACGGTCAACGGCACGGTCGTCCACGACAAGATGAAGAAGCCGGGCTGGTACCTGACGACCGACATGGTCCCGATGTTCGCCAACGAACACGTCCAGAACCTCCGCTTCCTGGACGCCGACACGGCCGCCGCCACCGAGGCACCGGCGATCACCAGCGCGGGCGAGGCCACGGCCACCATGAAGCAGGTCTTCAACCACCTCGTCACGGCGTCCGGTCTGCCCACGTCGTTCGCGGCCGAGGGGCTTCCGAAGGGCCTGACGTTCGACACGAGGACGGGCCTGATCTCCGGCCGCCCGTCCCGCCCCGGCTCCTGCACGGTCACCGTCTCGGCTACCAACAGCGCCGGTACGGCCACCCAGTCCCTCAAGCTCACCGTGCGGCACCCGTAACACCAGGAGACGCCTGTGCTTCCCCTCAGCAGACGGTCGTTCCTCGGAGCGGCCGGGCTCACGGCCGTGGCCGGGGCCGGACTCCTGTCCGCCTCCGCCACGGCCGCGTGGGCCCGCACCACCGAAGCGACCCGCACCTTCAGCCACCCGGGTCTGCTGCACACCGCGGCCGACCTGGACCGGTTGAAGAAAGCGGTCGCGGCGAAGGAATCCCCGATCCACGACGGCTACCTCGCGCTGGCCGCCCACGCCCGGTCCAAGTCCACCTACACCGTCCAGAACACCGGACAGATCACCTCCTGGGGCCGGGGCCCCACCAACTTCCAGAACCAGGCCGTCGCCGACTCGGCCGCCGCGTACCAGAACGCGCTGATGTGGTGCGTGACGGGACAGCGGGCGCACGCGGACAAGGCGAGGGACATCCTCAACGCCTGGTCGGCGTCCCTGACGACGATCACGGGCGCCGACGGCCCGCTCGGCGCGGGCCTGCAGGCGTTCAAATTCGTCAACGCCGCCGAACTGCTCCGGCACACCGGCTACGACGGCTGGACCGACGCCGACATCGCCCGCTGCGAGCGGTCGTTCCTCGACGTCTGGTACCCGGCGGTCTCCGGCTACATGCTGTACGCCAACGGCAACTGGGACCTGACCGCCATCCAGACCATCCTGGCCATCGGTGTGTTCTGCGAGGAGCCGGTGCTCTTCGAGGACGCGCTGCGCTTCGCGGCGGCGGGCGCGGGCAACGGCAGTGTCCCGGGCCGGATCGTGACGGCCGGCGGGCAGGGGCAGGAGAGCGGCCGCGACCAGGGGCACGAGCAACTCGCCGTCGGCCTGATGGGCGACGCGGCGCAGGTGGCCTGGAACCAGGGCGTGGACCTGTGGGGCTTCGACGGCCACCGCCTCCTGGCCAACGCCGAGTACGCCGCCCGCTACAACCTCGGCGGCGACGTCCCCTTCACCCCAGACCTGGACCGTACCGGCAAGTACATCAAGAAG
This sequence comes from Streptomyces sp. NPDC012510, assembly GCF_042955065.1. Taxonomy (NCBI): domain Bacteria; kingdom Bacillati; phylum Actinomycetota; class Actinomycetes; order Kitasatosporales; family Streptomycetaceae; genus Streptomyces; species Streptomyces sp. NPDC012510. The sequence goes on along the minus strand of NZ_JBIBEN010000016.1, from coordinate 115,213 downwards.
ACCGTCTCGGCCGTCGGCCGCGGCACCATCCCGCCGATCTACGAGATGTACCACGCCCACTACGCCGGCGTACGCGGCCTCGACGCCCCCGCCACCAAGGCGGCCCTCTTCCGCGGCACGGGCGGCTCCCGCGTCGTCGAGGGCAGCAACGACGACCTGCCCAGCTTCGGCACCTTCGCCTACGCCGGGGCCACGGCCCCCGCCACGGTGCCCGCCCCGAGGCCACCGGCCGGTGTGACGGCGGTGGGCGACCGCGAGGCCGTGACCGTCGCGTGGCTGCCGTCGGCCTGGGCCACCGCGTACACGGTCCGCAGGTCCACCCGCCCCGAGGGACCGTACGAGAAGGTCGCCGACGGTCTCACCGAGCCGACTTACACCGACAAGGAGGTGCGCGGAGGGAGGACATACCACTACACCGTCACCGCCACCAACTCCCGGGGCGGCAGCGACCCCTCGTGCCCGGCGGCCACCGCCGCGGGCCTTCCCGAGCCCTGGACCGGCCAGGACCTCGGGGACGTGGGGATCGCGGGTTCCGCCGGCTTCGACGGCGAGCGGTTCGTGCTGCGGGCGAGCGGGACGGCGGACACCTACCATCTGGCGCATCTGCCGCTGCGTGGCGACGGCACCGTCACGGCACGGATCGTGTGGCCGCTCAGCTCCCAGTACTCCAAGATCGGCGTCACGCTCCGGGACTCGCTCGACGCCGGCGCCCCGCACGCCTCGATGCTGATCCAGGGGCTGCCCCTGCACACCTGGAGCGGTGTGTGGAGCGTGCGTCCGGCGGCCGGCGCGGACATCTCCGCCACCGGCAGCACACCGGTGCCGCCCTCCCAGCAGCAGGCCATCACCACGGCCGCCGCCTTCCCGATCTCCGGCCTGGGCTCCCTGCCGGAGTCGGCGACACCGCTCGAGGCCCCGTACGTCGAGGGCGCGGGCGACGGTTACCGGCTGCGGGCCCCGTACTGGGTGCGGGTGACCCGCAGGGGCCGCCGCTGCACCGGCGCCATCTCCCCGGACGGCGTCCACTGGACCGAAGTCGGCACCACCGAGGTCGCGTTGGGGCGCACCGTCCACGCGGGGCTGGTCCTCACGTCCTGCCTGGGAGTGGACGAGGAGTACGCCGAGACCGGCACCGGAGCCTTCGACAACGTCAGCGTGGTGTCCGCCGCCGGGGGAGAGGTCTGGTCGGTGGGCCGCCCGGCCCGACGGGTCACCGATCTGCAGGCGAGGGCCGGTGCCGACGCGGTCGAGCTGGCCTGGACCGATCCAGACCTCTCCGCCCGCTACAAGGTGCAGCGCGCCACGGACGCCGACGGCCCCTATCGGACGATCGCGAGCGATGTCGGCCCGGTCGGCTTCGGCGCCCGCCTCCGGTACACGGACGCGACCGGCACCCCCGGTACCACGTACCACTACACCGTCTCCAAGACGAACAGCGGCGGACGGGGCCCGCGCTCGGAACCCGCCTCCGCACCGATGCCGACCCCTTCCCGGCCGCAACTCACCTCCACGACAACGGCCTTCGCCAACCGGGGCGACGCCTTCCAGCACCTGATCCGCGCCTCACACGCACCCGTACGGTTCACCGCGAGCGGACTCCCCGTCGGCCTCCGCCTCGACCGGCGCACCGGCCTGATCTCCGGAACCCCCACCCGGACGGGCCGGTTCACCCTCACCACCACGGCCGGCAACGCGGCGGGCGAGGCGACCGGCACGCTCACCCTGACCGTCGGCACACCCCCGCCCACCCCCTGGACCTACGGCGACCTCGGCGACCCGGTCCTCGACGACCGCCTGTTCGGCACCCTCGGCGTGGTCGCCGTCCGCACCCCCGGCAGCACCGCGTACGAGGAGGACGGGACCTTCGTCGTACACGGCGCCGGAGTCGACCTGACCGTCAACAACCAAGGGATGACCGGCCAGTTCGTACGGCGGCCGATCACCGGTGACTGCGAGGTCACCGTCCGGCTGGACTCCCGCACCGGGGCCGACGCCGACCGGGTCGGGCTGCTGATGGCCAAGTCGCTGTCGCCGTTCGACCAGGCGGCCGGGGCCATCGTCAGCGGCGGGACCAGCGCCCAGCTCATGCTCCGCACGACCGTGGCCGGACGGTCGACGTTCACCGGCAACGCCACGGTCACCACCCCCTGCCTGCTGCGGCTGAGGCGCACCGGGAGCGTCTTCGCCGCGGCGGCCTCCACAGACGGGGGCGTCACCTTCACCCCCCTCGCCGAGGGAGAGATCCCCGGCTTCGGTGACGCCGCCTACTACGTGGGCCTGGTGGTCTGCTCCCGCAGCCCGCTGACCCACGGCACCGCGCGATTCAGCGAGGTGAGCATCACCCCCACCTGAGCGACCTCGGGGGAGGCGCGGGCACCCACCCGCCCTCCCCCGATCGCTGCTCCTCCATGGAATGGAGACGCACAGATGAGCCGCACTTCCCCCCACAACGAACCGGACGACACCACTCCCGACGGCGCGCCGAGCCGACGAGGTCTGCTGCGCACCGCCGGCGGCCTGACGGCCGGCCTCGCGCTGGGCGGCGCCTTCGCCGCCACCACGGCCGAGGCCGCCCCCGCCACCTTCACCCACCCCGGCATGCTGCACGCCTACGGCGAACTCAACCGCGCCAAGGCGCGGGTCGCCGCCGGTGACAACCCGTGGCTGTCCGGCTGGAACCGCCTGACCGCCAACTCCCACTCCGCGAGCACCTGGACACCGAGGCCACAGGCCACGATCATCCGCGGCGGCACGGGCGAGAACTACACCGTCCTGTACAACGACATCCACGCCGCCTACCAGAACGCCCTGCGCTGGAAGATCGCCGGCACGACCGCCAACGGCGACGCGGCGGTCCGCATCCTCAACGCCTGGTCGTCGACCCTGACCACCGTCACCGGCAACGCCGACCGCTTCCTGGCCGCCGGGATCTACGGCTACGAGTTCGCGAACGCCGCCGAGCTCATGCGCGGCTACAGCGGGTTCAACCTGGACCGGTTCAAGACGATGATGCTCAACGTCTTCTACCCGCTCAACAACCAGTTCCTGAACAACCACAACGACGCCTGCATCACCAACTACTGGGCCAACTGGGACCTGTGCAACATGAACTCGATCCTCGCGATCGGGATCCTGTGCGACGACGGCGCCAAGTACGACCAGGCCGTCAACTACTTCAAGAACGGTGCCGGCAACGGCTCCCTCACCCACGCCGTCCCGTTCCTCCACACAGACTCCGCCGGCTACGCGCTCGGCCAGTGGCAGGAGTCCGGCCGCGACCAGGGGCACACCATGATGGGCATGGGCCAGATGGGCGCCTTCTGCGAGATGGCCTGGTCCCAGGGCGACGACCTGTACGGCTACGGCAGCAACCGCTTCATGAAGGCCGCGCAGTACGTCGCCAAGTACAACCTCGGCCAGAGCGTGCCCTTCACCGCCTACACCTGGGGTACCGGCCAGAACTGCGCCCGGCAGACCCACACCGCGATCTCCTCCGTGGGCCGCGGCCAGGTCAGGCCCGTCTGGGACATCCTGTACTACCACTACGGCCGCCGCCGGGGCCTGGACGTCCCCTACATCAAGGCCATGGCCGAGAGAGTCCGTCCCGAGGGCGGCGGCGGAGACTACGGCACCACCAGCGGCGGCTTCGACCAGTTGGGCTTCGGCACCCTGATGTACGCCAAATAGCCCCGTGGCGGCCCCGTCGTCGACCGAACGAACCTTCTGAGACCCGGCACGACCGGAACACCCCGAAGGGATGTGGTGCTCTGATGTGAACGACGGTTCACGAGCGGCGGGCGTGAGGAGCTGGTTTGCGATGACGGCAGACCGGCCGGGCCCCCGTGGTCAGGACGCCGTACGGGGACGTACACGGCACCTACGAGCACGGGGAGGGGCACGAGAACGAGAACGGGATCACGGTGTTCCGGGGCGTCCCGTACGCGGCGGCGCCCTTCGGCCCCCACCGGTTCCGACCGCCCGTCCCGCCCGACCCCCGGGCGGGTGTGCGTGACACCGTCGACTTCTGGCCGACGCCTCCGAAACCGCCGTACTCGGAGGCGTTCGCCCGCTATCTGTCGGAGTCTTCGAACAGTCGGCGGGCGCCAACAGCAACGGCGCGCTGCCCCGCAGGACGCACCCGCCGATCCTCACCCGCCGGACGCACCCCCCACCGCCCGAACAGAGCCCCGCACCACCACATGCGTCCCCAACAACAGGTGCTCGTCGTCCGAACCCCGCCCACGATCCAGAGCCGCCCGCACCGCGAGCCGCCCCAGTTCCTCGTACGGCACCCGCACGGTCGTCAGGGGCGGATACAGATCCCGGGCGAAGGGAATGTCGTCGTACCCCACCAGCGACACGTCCCCCGGCACCGACACCCCCGCCTCGTGCAGCGCGGTGAGCGCCCCCGCCGCCACCATGTCCGTCGCGGCCATCACCGCCGTGAACTCCAGGCCCGTCTCCAACGCCCGCCGCATCGACCGGTAGCCGGAGTCGCGTGTGAAGTCCCCGGCCAGCCGCAGCGCGGGGTCCGCGTCGACGTCCCGCGCGCGATGCGCGGCGAGGTACCCGCGCTCCCGCCCCTGCGCGGTCGTGTGCTCCGGCGCGCCGCCGAGGAAGAGGATCCGCCGGTGGCCCCGGGACAGGAGGTGCGCGCACAGGGCGTGGGCACCGCCCTCGTTGTCGTACTCGATGACGGTGACCGGCGCGCCGGGGCCCAGCGGGGGCCGCCCGCACAGCACGAGCCGTGAGCCGGCGGCCGCCAGCGCGTCGGCGACCTGCGCGGTGCGCGACCGGTACTCGGGTGTGTCCGCGCAGCCGCCGACCAGGATGACCGCGGCGGCCCGCTGCGCCCGCATCGTCTCGATGAAGTCCCGCTCGTGCGTGGCGTCGCCGTCGGTGCTGCACACCAGGCACAGATGGCCGAGCCGGGTCGCCTCGCGCTCCACGCCGTGCGCCATCAGCGCGAACGAGGGGCCGGTGATGTCGTCGAGGACGAACCCGAGGGTGGGCGTGCCGACGCCGGCGATCGCCTTGGCGCGGGCGTCGGCGACGTAGTCCAGTTCGCGGACGACCCGCAGCACCTGGGCGCGGGTCGCGGTGCTCACCGGGTAGACCCCGCCGAGGACCCGCGACACCGTCGCCGCCGAGACCCCGGCGCGCGCGGCGACGTCCCGGATCGTGCTGCGGCCCCCGCCATCGGCGCTCTTCCTCGTCATGCCCCGCCCCGTCCAGCCTCTCGGCACCACGTCAGTAACCGGTTTCCCCGGAACGGAGGCTAGCAGCGGGGGAGGGGTCGTGACGCGGAGTTCGTCAGCGCAGCGTCCGCGCGATGCCCGAGATCGCCTCCGGTCCGACCCGGCAGCAGCCGCCGATCAACCGGGCCCCCGCCGCACGCCAGCCCTCGACCTGCCCGGTGGTGAATGTCGACCGGCCCGTCCAGGCCCGCGCCGAGGCGTCCCAGGACTCGCCGCTGTTCGGGTAGACGACGACGGGCTTGCCGGTGACCCGGACGGCCGTCTCGATCGCCCCGTCCACGTCGTCGGGCGAGCAGCAGTTCACGCCCACCGCGATGACCTCCTCGGCGTCGGCGGCCAGGGCGAAGGCCTCCTCCAGCGGCTGCCCCGCTCGGGTGCGGTCGCCGGCGACGGTGTACGACAGCCAGGCGGGCACGTCCAGCCCGCGGACCGCCCGCAGCAGTGCCTCGGCCTCGTCGGTGTCCGGGATCGTCTCCAGGGCCAGTACGTCGGGCCGGCCGGCGGCAAGGGCTTCGAGACGGGGCCGGTGGAACCGCTCCAGCTCGGCAGGGCTCAGCCCGTACCGGCCCCGGTACTCGGAGCCGTCCGCGAGCATCGCCCCGTACGGGCCGACCGAGGCCGCCACCATCAGGTGACGCGTGACGCCCCTCGCCTTGGCCCCCGCCGCCGCGTCCAGGGCCGACTTGACGCTCAGGGACATGAGTTCGGCCGCCTTCTCCCTGCGGATCCCGCGCTTGGCGAAGCCCCCGAAGGTGGCCTGGTAGCTGGAGGTGATCGCCACGTCGGCGCCCGCCTCGAAGTAGGCGAGATGGGCCTCGGTGATCGCCTCCGGTTCCTCCGCGAGCAGCCGTGCCGACCACAGCTCGTCGCTCAGATCGTGCCCGGCGGACTCCAACTGGTTGGACATACCGCCGTCGAGGACGAGCACACGGGCGGCGAGGGCTTCGGCGAAGGGAGTGGGACGGGGGCCGGGGGTGCCGGGGAACGTGCCGGGCGTGTCGCTGGTCATGCCGTCGACGGTAGTCGAACCCACAGGGGCGGCACACACCCGATTGTGTCCGGTGGATGAACAGATTGACCACCATGTGGACCATGGGGATACGATCACGCCCTCCCCGTCCCACCCCGCCCACCCCCGGGAACCGCCATGACCACCAGCCCTCCAGAGGCCACCGAACCCGAGCCGACCCCGGCCGTGGGATCCGAGACGACCGCGGACACCGGGCCGGGGGCGGACGCGACCGGGCCCGGTCGCAAGTTCGGCCTCGCCGCCGCCACCGCGCTCGTCATGGGCAACATCATCGGCGGCGGCATCTTCACCCTCCCCGCCGCCGTCGCCCCGTACGGCACGGTGAGTCTGCTCGCCTTCGTGGTCCTTTCCGTGGCCGCCGTGCTGCTGGCGCTGCTCTTCGGGAAGCTGGCCAGACGCAGCCCGGTCACCGGCGGCCTCTACGTCTATCCCCGCGACGCCTTCGGCCCCTTCGCGGGCTTCCTGTCGGCCTGGTCGTACTGGACGATGTGCTGGGTCAGCATCGCCGCCCTCGCCGTCGGCGTCGTCGGCTATGTCGATGTGCTGATACCGCTGGGCGACAGCAAGGTCGTCCTGGCCGCGGTCGCCCTCGCCGCCCTGTGGCTGCCCGCCGCCGCGAACTTCGCGGGCACCCGCTATGTCGGCGCCGTGCAGATCGTCTCCACGGTCCTGAAGTTCGTGCCGCTGCTGCTGGTCGCCACCGTCGGTCTGTTCTTCGTCGACACCGACAACTACGGCCCCTTCAACGCCTCCGGCGAGAGCACCGCCGGCGCGGTGGCCGCCGCCGCCGCGCTCCTCCTCTACAGCTTCCTGGGCGTGGAGTCGGCCGCCGTCAGCGCGGGCGAGGTCAAGGACCCCGAGCGCACCGTGGGCCGCGCCAGCGTCCTGGGCACGCTCGCCTCCGCCCTCGTCTACCTCCTCGGCACGGTCGCCGTCTTCGGTCTGGTCCCGCACAAGGAGCTCGTCGAGTCCGGGGCGCCCTTCGCCGACGCCGTGAACTCGATGGCCGGTGGCAGCTGGGGCGGCACGGTGATCGCGCTGGTCGCCGTCGCCTCGATCGTGGGATGCCTCAACGGCTGGGTCCTGCTGAGCGCCCAGATGCCGTACGCCGCGGCCCGTGACGGTCTCTTCCCGAAGCCGTTCGCCCGCGTCGGCAAGGGCGGCGTGCCCGGCTTCGGCGTCTTCGCCACCGCCGCCCTCGGCACGCTCCTCATCGTCGTGAACTACGCCGACGACCCGGACACCGCCTTCCGTGTCCTGGTCCTCATCACCACGTTCACCGGCTGTGTCCCCTACTTGCTGTCCGCCGCCGCGCAGCTCTACTGGCTGGCCCGGGGCACCCGCGCGAGGGTCCGCCCCGCCGGCCTCGTCCGCGACCTGATCGTCGCCGCCCTCTGCTTCGCCTTCTCCTTCTGGCTGATCGCCGGCGCGGGCTACGCCGCCGTCTACCAGGGCGTCCTGTTCCTCTTCGCCGGCATCCCGGTGTACGTGTGGCTGAGCGGGCGGCAGGAAAGGCCCGGCGCCGCCGGGGCCGAGGGCGGGACCACGGGTTAGGTCCGAGGCCGCCCGGCGGGGTGCCGCTCGGAAGCCGTGCGCTTCCAGAAGCGCGAAGAGGAGGCGCGGCACACGACGTTCGGTCCGCTCTGGCCCCGGGGCTCCCGGGTCGGCCCGGCTGGTCGCGAGGCCTTGCCGGAACCGGTCGTGCGGCACGGCACCGCCGGGAGCCGCGACGCGCTCGTGGGCGGTCACCGAGCCTGTTCGGCGACCGCCCACGAGTGGTGGCGTACCGGCGACCGCTCGCCGCCCGGTACCCCGGTCTCAGCCCGTGGCCGCGTGCCGGCCGCCGCGTCGGCGGCCGTTCCTGCGGCGTCGGGTGATCGGTACCAACAGGCCGGAGAGCACGCCGACGGCGAGTGCGTACGGCCACCAGCCGAGACCGCTGTCGACGGAGGCGCTCGCGTTCTGTGTGCGGGTGTCCCGGGTGCCGGAGCCGGAGCCGGCCTCGGCGGCCGGTGACGCGTTCGGCTTCGCCGCGGTCAGGACGACGTCGTTGCCGTCGCCGCCCCTGTAGCTGATCCGGTACGTGTTGTCGCCCAGCTTCACCTTGGCGCCCTCGCGCAGACCGCTGAACGTACCGGTGTTCCTGCCCTTGCCCTTGTGATCGATCACGGTGATCTTCTCGCCGGGACCGCCGACGTCGCCCAGGGCGGCGAAGTCCAGTCCACCGGCGAGCTTCACGTTCCCGCCGACCTTCAACGCCTTCCGGCGCAGCACCAGTTCGCCCCGTGAGGTCTGGGTGTAGCCGCCGGTGACCGTGAGGCCGGCCACGACCGCGCCCGCGTTGGTCACCGAGCCCTTCACCGTGCCCTTGCCGGACAGCGACCTGGTCACCTTCAGCCCGGCCGTGCCCACGTCGAGCTTCGCCCCGGCGGTGGTGAGCCGAATGGTCCTGCTCCGGGCGAGGTTCGCTCCGGAGCGGAGCGCGAGGGTGCCCTTGGTGACGGTCGTCGCCCCGGTGTACGTCACCGCGCCGCCCGTCAGCGTCGTGGTGGCCTTGCCCGACTGCGTGAGCGAACCGCTGCCGCCGACGCGCGACAGGATGACGGGCTTGGAGACGTTCCGGACGATCAGCGAACCGTTGTTGACCACCTTGTGGAGGTCGCCCTTGGTGTACAGCCCGCCGTCGCCGCCGGATTTCCCGCTGCCCAGCCGCAGCACGGCGCCCTTCTCGACCGTCGTGGAGCCGTTGTAGTACTGGACGGCGGCGAAGGTGACGTCGTTGCCCTTCGTGCCCTTGATGACGATGTCCCCGGCGCCGGGCGCCGAGAGCGTGTCGTGGAACCGGCCGCCGCCGATGGGAGCGCCGAGGGTCACCGGCCCGTTGTAGTCGAACGTGAGCAGCGAACGGGAGCGGGCGGCCAACAGGTTGATGTAGACGGTCTCGGCCGTGCCCGGCATGAAGATCTTGTTCGTCGTGCCGTCGCCCCACTGGACGTTGGCGCCCTTGATGTTGGTGCCGCGCTTGTTGACGTTCTTGCGCGCGGGCGTCCAGTTCAGGGCGGGGTCGCTGAGGGAGGGGTTGGTGTCGCCGCCCTGGTTCGACCAGCTGTACTGGCCGGTGAGGACCACCTTGCTGCCGGGCCGCGACTGGACGTTGATGTCGCTGCCGTACTCGCGCTGGTAGAAGTCCGCGCTCATGGTGACGGTCTGGCCGAGCGGGGTGTCCACGGTCCAGGTGCCCTGGTTGAGGATCTTCCGCACCCCCGGCAGTGAGGTCGCGAACTCCGGCGCGCCGCCGTTCACCTGGGTGCCGTTGTCGATCACACCGGTGAAGGGGTGGGTGCCCGACAGGTCCCAGGTGGCCCAGAGGAACCTCGGCTGGGTGACGAGACCGGAGCCGCTGATGGTGCCGAGGTTGTACTGGACGTCCTTCAGCGACAGCCGCAGGGTGCCGTCGACCTTGATGTTGTTCTGGTTCAGCCGGAACGCCGGGGTGTTGTACGGGTAGTGGCCGATCACCCCCGTCGAGCCGCTGTTCCCGTACTGGAGGGTCGCGCCCCTCTCGACGGTCACGGCCGGCGGGTCCGGGTTGGTCACGGTGACGTAGGGGTGGTTGCCGCCGAGCGTTCTCACGCTCTGCCGCTGCCGCGCCTTCGGCAGGGTGAAGTCGCTGTCCTTGGTGAGGACCAGCGTCCCGGTGCCGCGCACGGTGAGCGTTCCGGTGCCGCTGAACACGCCGTCGTACGTGGTCGTCCCGGACGGCACGGTCACTACCGTGTCGCCGTTGAGGGTGACGTTCCGTCCGGCCAGGACGTCGGCCGTCACATCACGGGGGCCGGCGGCGGTCGCGGTCGGGGCACCGAGCATGAGGGCGGTGATCGCCAGGGCTCCGGCGGCCGCCGCTGTCTTGTGGGTATGGCTGCGCACGTCGTAGGAGACGGTTCAGGGACCCGCCGATAACAGAAATTCGCGCCCGGCGATGGGTTTGATCCGGTCTGACACCACTGTTCCGCTCGGTAGGTCGCTGTGAGGTTGTGTGGGTCTCGCCCGACCCGTTGACCTCCGCGTAACACACCCTTACCTTTTCGCCGTTCGGGATGAACGATCTTGTGCGAAATGTCGAACATTTCTGTTTCCTTTTGTTCCCCCCTCCGAGAGGAAGCCTGGATGAGCCGCGAACACCACCTCCCCGAGCCGCCCCACCGCAGGCTGCTCCTGAAGGGCGCCCTGGCCGTGGGCGCCCTCACCGCGCTGCCCGCGGGCGCCGCCCACGCGGCGAGCTCCCCGTCGGGTCCCGGCGCCGCCGCCCCGTACGTCAATCCGCTGGTCCGCAACCGGGCCGACCCGCACATCCACCGGCACCGTGACGGCTTCTACTACTTCACGGCCACCGCGCCCGAGTACGACCGGATCATCCTGCGCCGATCCCGCACCCTGCGCGGACTGTCGACGGCGTCCGAGTCCGTCATCTGGCGCAAGCACGCCACCGGTGTCATGGGCGCGCACATCTGGGCGCCGGAGATCCACCACATCGACGGCAAGTGGTACATCTACTTCGCCTCCGCGCCCGCCGAGGACATCTGGGCGATCCGCATCTGGGTCCTGGAGAACTCCCACCCCAACCCCTTCAAGGGGACGTGGGTCGAACGCGGGCAACTGAAGACCGCCTGGGAGACCTTCTCCCTGGACGCCACCACCTTCACCCACCGTGGCTCCCGCTATCTCGCGTGGGCGCAGCACGAGCCCGGGATGGACAACAACACGGCGCTCTGGCTGTCGAAGATGGCCGACCCGCTGACCCTGACCGGTCCCCAAGTCCGTCTCTCCACCCCGGAGCTGCCCTGGGAGATCATCGGCTTCAAGGTCAACGAGGGCGCGTCGGTCATCAAGCGCAACGGCCGGCTGTTCATGACGTACTCGGCGAGCGCGACCGACTCCAACTACTGCATGGGCCTGCTGACGATCGACGAGGACGCCGACCTGATGAACCCGGCGAACTGGTCGAAGTCCCCGACGCCGGTCTTCACCAGCAACGACACCACCAAGCAGTACGGGCCGGGACACAACAGCTTCACCGTCGCCGAGGACGGCCGCACCGACGTCCTCGTCTACCACGCCCGCCAGTACAAGGACATCGTCGGCGACCCGCTCAACGACCCCAACCGTCACACCCGCGTCCAGCGCCTGCGCTGGAAGCCCGACGGCACCCCCGACTTCGGTGTGCCCGTCGCCGACACACCCACCCCGAGCACCCGGTAAGGAGAGCTGAGATGAGACGTGCGTACGCGATGCTCCTCGCGCTCTGTCTGGCGCTGGCAGGCGCCCTCGCCACGGCCGGCCCCGCCCAGGCGGCGCCGCAGACCATCACCAACGGCACCCAGTTCACCGACAGCGGCGGCAACCCGCTGCACGCCCACGGTGGCGGGGTCATCAAGGTCGGCTCCTACTACTACTGGTTCGGGGAGAACCGGAACGCCGACAACACCTTCCGGTACGTCTCGGCCTACCGCTCCACGGACCTGAAGAACTGGGAGTTCCGCAACCACGTCCTCACCGAGGCCACCGACCCGGAGCTGGCGACCGCCAACATCGAGCGCCCGAAGGTCATGTACAACGCGGCCACCGGCAAGTTCGTGATGTGGATGCACAAGGAGAACGGTGTCGACTACAGCGAGGCCCGCGCGGCCGTCGCCGTCTCCGACACCGTCGACGGCAACTACACCTGGCGGGGCAGCTTCCGTCCCCTCGGCCAGCACATGTCCCGTGACATCACGGTCTTCGTGGACACCGACGGCACCGGCTACATGATCTCGGCGGCCCGCGAGAACTACGACCTCCAGATCTACCGGCTCACCGCCGACTACACCGGCATCGCCGCCCTCGTCGCCGACCCCTGGCACGGCGGCCACCGCGAGGCCCCGGCCCTGTTCAAGCGCAACGGCGTCTACTTCATGCTCACTTCGGGCGCGACCGGCTGGAACCCCAACCAGCAGCAGTACGCCACCGCCACCAACATCGCGGGCCCCTGGACGGCCATGGCCAACGTCGGCGACTCCACGACCTTCGGCTCGCAGACCGCGTACGTCCTGCCCGTGCAGGGCACGTCGACCACCTCGTACCTCTACATGGGCGACCGCTGGGGCAACTCCATCGGCGGCACGGTCAACGACTCCCGCTACGTCTGGCTGCCGCTGACCTTCCCGACCTCGACCACGATGTCCATGTCCTGGTCGCCGGAGATCACCGTCGACACGGCCACCGGCACGATCAGCGGCACCAGCGCCACGTACAACACGCTGATCGCCCGCCACTCCTCCAAGTGCGCCGACGTCACCAACCAGTCGCAGACGGCGGGGGGCCAGATCAAGCAGTACGCCTGCAACGGCGGCAACAACCAGAAGTACTGGTTCAAGTCCGTCGGCAGCGGCTACTACCAGCTGATGACCCGTCACAGCTCCCTGTGCGTCCAGGAGAACGCCAACACCGTCACCCAGGAGAACTGCAACTCCTCGGCCACCGGCCAGCAGTGGTCGGTGACCACCTCGGGCTCCTACGTGAACATCAAGTCCCGCGCGACCGGCGAGTGCCTGGACGTGAACGGCGCGTCCACCGCCGACGGCGCCGCGATCATCACGTACACGTGCAACAGCGGCACGAACCAGCAGTGGACGCGCGGAACATGACCGGAGGTCAGCCGAGGAGGTCGATCGCGTCGACCGCCGTGCCGGCGCTGAGGTAGGCGGTCGTCCCCGAACGGCGATGAACGGCCCTGCTCCCTCACCATGAGGGAGCAGGGCCGTCTGGTCGCCGCGGCGGCGCGCTGTCCTGGCGGCCGCCGGTTGCCCTCGTCGGCGCGGTGGTGGCGGGAGCCCTGTTCATCAGGGTCGAGCGCCGTTCACGGGACCCGCTCGTGCCACTGCGGTTCTTCCGCAACGGGCCGCGCGTCCTGGCCGACCTCGCCACCGCTCTGCTGAGCGCGGCACTGTCCACCTCGTTCCTGCTGTTCACGTACTACCTGCATGACCGGTCGGGCGCCGGTCCGCTTCAGGCCGGTCTGACGATGCTGCCTCTGGCGGTGTCCTTGATCGCGGCCTCGATGCTGGTGCCCCGGCTGCTCGGACAGTGGGGTGCCCGAGCCTGCGTCCTGGCCGGCATCGGGTTCACCGCGTTGGCGATGGTCGCCATCGCTCTGGTCTCCTTCCTCGGGGCGGCCACGGGTCTGGCGATGGTTCCGGCGATGGTGCTCATCGCTGCGGGGATGGGGTTCGGGCTCGTCGGGCTGCAGTACGTCGCGGTGACCGGGGTGACCGAAGACGACGCAGGCATCGCCTCCGGCGTACAGCGAGCCGCCGACCAACTGGGCGGTGCCACCGGTGTCACGCTGTACGTCGGCATCGGGTTCGCTCCCACCCTGGACAGCACCGATCCGTTCCCCGTCAGTAGCTGCCTGGCCGTCGTCGGGCTCGTCGCGGCCGGGTGTGTCGCGTGGCGGATCCCCTTGGTCACCTCCGAACCCGCTGGCTAGTGCCCTCGACCCGTGCGTCCACCGCCGGCTCGACCGCCGTCGTCACGTACACGTGCGACCGTCGTGCGAACCGACCGTGGACGTCCCGGATTTGACGGATGTTCAGCTCAACAGGTCGATCGCGTCGATCGCCGTGCCGGCGCTGAGGTAGGACGTCGATCCCGAGCCGCTGACCACGTTGATCTTCAGGATGTTGTACTGGCTCGTGTCCGTCAGCCAGGCGGACGCGGGCACGTTGTAGGTGAACGTGTGGTTGTTGCCCCGGTAGGACCCGTTCGTCAGTGAGCGGGTGTTCGGCTGGGTGGGCGGGGAGGGGATCGCCGAGGTCCAGTTGTTCACGGCGATCTGCGGCCGGCCGTTGGCGTAGGCCGTCGTCACACCGATCCGCAGGGTGTGCGCGGCGGCGGCCTGCGCGGCGGTCAGCCTGAAGTAGACGAGGAGACCGCTGTTGACGTCCTTCCAGAGGTAGCAGGGGAAGGCGGAGGTCTCGGTGCCGCTGCCGATCACCACGTTGCCGGTCCAGGAGGCGGCACGGGCGTCCGACGGGTGCGCGTACGTCATCAGATCGGCGTTCTTGAAGCCGCTCGGCGTGCCGTTCCAGTCGTTGATCCGCCAGATCACGCCCGCGTTGGACGGGTCGTTGGTGGACGGGATCGCGATCGAGTTCAGGGTCGTCGTGCCACCCGCCGATACCGTCACCGAGGTGGTGTACACCGCCAGTTCACCCTTGAACACCGTGAGGGTGTACGCCCCCGGAAGCACCCCGGAGATGGAGTAGTAGCCGTCCGACGCCCTGGCCGAACCCCAGTACTGCGCGGTGGAGTTGGCGAGGCCCACCGTGTACGGGTACGTCGTGTTCCGCCCGGTGATGCCGACGCCCGCCACCCGGCCCCGGCCGCTCGCGCCGACGTACCCTGCCAGGCCGAGCGAGTCCGCCCAGGGGGTGGTCAGCGTGCCCGGAAACAGCGACGAGGAGGGCGCCCCGCCGCCCGTGAAGGCGATCACATACGGGCCCTGGAGGCCGAACCGCTGCTCCTCGGTCTGGTTCTGGCCGTAGTAGAGGATCTCGTACAGGCCGCCGCCGTCCGCGCTCTGGTGGCGCAGCAGGGAGCGGTAGAAGGGGCCGCCGGAGGCCTTCTCGTGGTTGGAGCGCACGATCCACAGGCCGACGCCGTTCGCCGACCAGCCGACGTAGTCGTAGTCCATCACCCGGAGCTTGGAGAAGTGCTTCGAGCGGGTCTGGCCGTCGGACTTCCTGAAGACGTCCGAGGCCTCGATGGTGGTGGGCGCGTAGGTGTACGAGTCCGGCTCGTCGTTGAGGAACAGGCCCGCCCTCACCCGCAGGATGAAGCGGGTCGCCGAGACCGAGGTGTCGGCCTTGTTCGTCCACACGTAGATGTTGTTCTCGCCGCTGCGGGCCGCGTAGTAGTGCCTCAGCGTGCCGTAGGCGACGGAGACCAGGATCGTCGTGCCGGACTGCCGGATCGTCACGGTGGAACTGCCGAGGCCGGACTCGATGTGCGAGCTCATGCCGCCGTAGCCCTGGTACTCCGTGCCCCGGTAGACCAGCGACGACAGGTCGCCGTTGCTCTTCCTGACCTTGAACACGAGGTCGGCGCCGGTGTCGACGACGTAGTGGGTGCCGTCGTCGGTGTAGCCGAAGGCCGCGGCACGGGCGGTGCCGGCCAGCGGCCCGGCGAGCGCGGCACCGGCGGCACCGGCCGCCGTACCGACGACGAAGCCACGACGGCCCAGCGTCGGTCTGTCGGTGGATCCGGACATGGGGGCCCTCCTCGAGAGGTGTGGGGGTGGGAGCGTGGGGAGTTCGGTGATTCGGAAGGGTGACAGTTGAATCGATTTCGCGAAAGGGCTTTCGTCGCGAGGAAGTTGGCAATCTTGTGAAAGTGCGCCGACATCTAGAAAGCGCTTGCCAAACGGGGTACGGTCCAGCCGCCGGGTCTTGTCATCCTCCCGAGGAGCCGTAAATGAGACGTTTCACTGTCGCCGCGCTGACGGCGGCGACGACCCTGGGTACCGTCCTCACGGCCGTACCGGCCGAGGCGCACCGGGGCCCCGCGCCGCTCGGCATGAAGAACTGCGCCGCGAACGTCTGCCACTTCGACGTTCCGGCCGGCACGTACGACGTGACGGTCCGCCTCGGCGGTGACGGCGCCGCGAGCACGGCGATCACCGGTGAGACACGCCGCACGCTCCTGGCCGAGACGGCCACCGAGGCGGGTGAGCGGGTCTCACGCAGCTTCACCGTGGACGTCCGCACCCCCGAGGGCGAGCCGACCGGCCCCGACGGCACCCCCGGCCTGGACCTCGTCATCGGGGGCTCCGCACCGGCGCTCGCCGACATCCGTGTGACCCCCGCCAAGCGGGCCCGCCAGATCTTCCTCGTCGGCGACTCCACGGTCTGCGACCAGCCCGGCGATCCCTACTCCGGCTGGGGCCAGCAGCTCCCGCAGTACCTGCGCAAGGGTGTCTCGGTCGCCAACTACGCCGACTCCGGCGAGAGTACGGTGTCCTACCTCGCCGACTCCCGGCTGTGGGCCACCGTCCAGCCGCAGATCCGCCGCGGCGATCTGGTCCTGATCCAGCTCGCCCACAACGACAAGCAGACCGACGGGGCCACCTACCGGGCGAACCTGGAGACCCTGGTCGCGGGCGTCCGCGAGAAGGGCGGCAAGCCGGTCCTGGTCACCCCGATCGTCCGCCGCTGGTTCAACGCGGACGGCACCCTGAACAACGGCACGGCCCTGCTCGTGAACGGCCTGGGCGTGGACCACCCGGCGGTCACCCGCGAGGTCGCCGCCGCGGCCGGCGTGCCGGTGATCGACCTCACCGCCAAGACGAAGACCCTGGTCGAATCGCTGGGCACGGAAGGTTCCAAGGCGCTCTACCTCTACAACGAGAAGCGCGACAACACCCACACCTCCGTGCACGGCGCGACCGTCTACGCCGACCTCGTGCGCGACGAACTCGTCGCCCGGGGGTTGGTGCCCGAGGGCAGGACCAGGGAGGGATGAGCCCCTGGGGCGTCCCGACCGGAACCGGGGCGCCCCAGGTCTGCGTGGGGGCTGCGCCGGACGGGGGGTGTCGAGGGTGCTGGCGGTGCGTTGTCGGGTGCGGGTGTGTGGGGCTTCTCGCGCAGTTCCCCGCGCCCCTGAAAGCTGGGGCTGCGCCCCGTGCTTTCCCCTCCAGGGCCCCGCTGTCTTTCGGGCCCGGCGCCCCGCTGTCCTTCCGGCCCGCAGCCTCGTTGTTGTTCTGGTCTGCAGCCCTGCTGGCGTTCGGGGCCGCAGCTCTGCTGGCATTCGGGGGCGCAGCCCCGTTGTCTTTCTGGGCCCGGGGGCTGATCTTGTAGGGGCGCGGGGAACTGCGCGAGAAGCCCCACACACCCGCATCCGTCGACGTACCCCAGCCACGCCCGACCTCCAGCCTCCAGTCAGAAAGCGCACCGCATGCCCTCCCAGCCCCACGACGACCGCGTCCTCAGCCCGTACACCGGCTACACCCGCGCCCACTGGGAGGCCGCGGCCGACTCGCTGCTGGCGGCCGTGGAGCCGTACGCGACCGCCGACGGGGCCCTGTACCACCTGCCGGGCGACCGCACGAGCTGGTCGGGCCGGCTCTCGGACGGTCTGGAGGGGTACGCCCGGACCCTGCTCCTCGCCGCCTTCCGCCGGGACGAGAAGGCGCTCGCCCGGTACGCCGACGGCCTCGCGGCCGGAGTCTGTGGCGCCTGGCCACGCATCGAGGACCGCAGCCAGCCCCTCGTGGAGGCCGCGTCGATCGCCTTCGCGCTCCGCGTGACCCGGAACCTGCTCTGGGACCGCCTCGACGACGGAGTGCGCCAGCGGGCCGCGGCCTGGCTCGGCGACGCCCTCACCGCCGAACCCTGGCCCTGCAACTGGGAGTTGTTCCCGGTGACGGTCGGCGGCTTCCTCGAAGAGATCGGATACGAACCCGAGCTGTCCCGCCGGGTCGTCGACCGGCGACTCGACCGCATCGAGCAGTGGTACCTCGGCGACGGCTGGTACACCGACGGCGACGGCCGCAAGTTCGACTACTACAACGGCTGGGCTATGCACCTCTACCCGGTGCTACACGCCTGGCTCGCGAACGACGAACGCCTCCTCGCCCGCTACGGCGACCGGCTGTCGGCCCATCTCGGCGACTACGCCCGTCTGTTCGGCGGTGACGGCGCCCCGATGCACCAGGGCCGCTCCCTCACCTACCGCTTCGCGACGACCGTCCCGCTGTGGCTGGGCGCCCTCACCGGGCGTACGCCGTTGTCGCCGGGCCGGACGCGGCGGCTGGCGTCGGGGGCGCTGAAGTACTTCCTCGACCGGGGCGCGGTCGACGACAGGGGCCTGCTGTCCCTGGGCTGGCACGGCCCCGACTCCGCCGTGCTGCAGGGCTATTCGGGCCCGGCCTCCCCGTACTGGGCCAGCAAGGGCTTCCTCGGCCTGCTCCTACCGCCGGACCACGAGGTGTGGACGGCGACGGAGGAGCCGGGTCCGGTGGAGCGGGAGGACGAGGTCCGCCCGGTGGGCCCGCCCAACTGGCTGCTCCAGTCCACGCGTGCGGACGGTCTGGTGCGCCTGCACAACCACGGCAGCGAGGACGTCCGCTACGACCCCTTCTACACCAGGCTCGCCTACTCGACGGTCACCGAGCCGGTGCCCCTGGCGGAGCCGGTGAAGTCCTACGACAACACCGTGTTCGTCGGCGGCGACCCCGGCCGGACGGACATCGAGCCGCTGGGCGTGGGCGAGGGATGGGCGGCGTCCCGCCACTCGGCCGGAGAGGGAGCCCGGGTGACGAGCCTGGTGCTCGCGCGCGGCGCGGTGGAGGTACGGGCCCACCTCGTGGCGGGCGCGGCGCCCGGGACGCAGGTGCGTGTGACCGGCTGGGCGGCGCGGACCGGCGTACGGACCGAACTCCGCCCGGCGGTCGGTCTCACCGCCGAGCACGTGGGAGCGGAGTCCGGGGCGGCGACGAGTGGAGCTACCTTCGAGGCCGGCATCGCGCTGGCCGGAGCGACCTCCGAGGACGCCACGCTCTTCGTCGCCCTCGCCCGCCTCACCGCCGAGCCGGCCGCCGTCCCCCTGGAGGAGACGGTGTCCGTACGCCTGGAAGGGACGGACGAACTGCGTGTGCGCTGGGCCGACGGGACCGAGGTACGGGCCCGGCTGACGGACGGCGCGGTCGACTCGCCGGATCTCGTACCGGTCGGTGTGTCCCGTGCGGGGGCGGGAGGGTGACCGCGACGAAGGGGGTGAGGTACGGCGACCGGAGATCGGCCCGACCCCTCAGCCCGACCCCTGGAAATTCGAGTGAGCGTACGGAAAGAGTTGCGTAGGGTGCGGGGCGTGGACCCAGCTGACTTCTACACGGGCATCGTCGCGGACCTCTACGGACCGCTCAAGTCCCACTCCCAGGATCCCGAACTCTACGCGGCCTTCATCGAGGAAGCCGGAACACCGGCTCTGGAGCTGGGGTGCGGGGACGGTGATCCCCTGCTCGAACTGCGCCGGCGCGGCATGGACGTCGACGGCGTCGACTCCTCCGCCGACATGCTGGAGCGACTGAGGCGCCGGGCAGACGCACAGGACCTCCGTGCCACCGTGTACCACCAGCGCATGGAGGCTCTGCGTCTGCCCCGCCACTACCAGGCGATCTTCCTCGCCGGGCCGACCTTCACCCTGCTCCCCGACGATGCCACGGCGCTCGCCGCTCTGCGGGGCATCCGCGCTCACCTGGCGGAAGGCGGCACCGCCCTGGTGCCCCTGTTCACCCCCGCACCGACCCCCGCCGAACAGATCGGTCAGGTGCGTACCGCCACCGCGCCGGACGGCGCCGAGCTTCGTGTGTCCGTCGTCGCCGAGCAGCGCGACGAGACGGCCCGGACGCAGACGACGCTTCTGCGCTACGAACGGCACCACGGCTCGGAGAGCACCGTCGAAGACCGCCCGTGGATCCTGCACTGGTATCCCCGGGACCGGTTCGAGGAGTTGGCCGCGGCCGCCGGCCTGGCCGTGGCCGCGGTCACCGACACGGACGGGAAGCCGGCCCCTGCCGATGCCGCCGGCCTGCTGCACTTCCGTCTCCGTACCACCTGACCGCCTCGGCGGACGGGTGGTACGGAGCCGGGGACGGTCAGGGCTCGAGCCGGGCGATCTTGAGGGTCTTCGTGGTGGGTGAGGCTCCGTTGAGGCCGGTCTTGTAGGAGGGGGTGACCGGGGCGTAGGCCCAGGTGAGCGTCCCGTCCTTGAGGACGGCGATGTCACCGGAGATCCGGGCCTTGACGACCTTGTCGGCGCCCTGGAGCTTGCCGTTCCAGTCGACGAGGCGGAGGTGGGTGCCCGTGAAGGTGCCGGTGCAGGTGCCGCTCGCGCACTTGGCGTTCTTCAGGGTCTCGTAGGAGACGAGCAGCCGGTTCTTGCCGTACGGGGCGACGCGCACGTTGACGTGCTCGGTGCCCTTGGCGGAGGTGAGGTAGACAGGCTTGCCCGAAGGCGTGTTGCGGTTCTTCAGGAACGCCACGGCGACCTGGTGTGCGCTGGTCCTCGGCTTGACCGTCCAGCCCCGGCCGCTGGAGTCCTCCGGGTTCTTCTTGGCGGAGGCGGCGCCGCGCGAGGCGAACGCGGTGGCGTAGCGGCCGGTGGAGGACTTCACAAGGTCGCCGGTGCGGCCCGCGAAGGTGCCGCCGCAGTAACCGGCCCAGCACTGCTCGCGCTGCACGACGGGTGCGTTGTCCGGGGCGGCTATGCCGGTGGAGACGAACAGGCCGGAGCGCCAGTCGTCGAAGCAGAGGGAGGTGAAGTTCCCGCTGGTCTCGGCGCGCAGGGCTATGCCCTCGTTGTGGGAACAGCCCCAGCCCCAGCCGCCGCCGAGCTTCTTGCCGGTGGAGCCCACGTAGGCGAGCTTGTCGCCGAAGTGGCCGTCGGCGAAGCCGCCCGCGCCGTGCACGACGAAGTAGGCGCCGTACTTCTTGCCGTTCCAGGCGAGCTGGCCGTCGAGCAGCGGTGCCGTGTCGTTGCTGGACCTGCCGGTGAGCTTGGTCCGCCAGGCCTGCTTGCCGCCCTTGTAGCGGATCAGCGCGGCGGCCGTCTCCTTCCACTTGTTGCTGTCGGCGACCCGGGTCAGCAGCGCGAAGCCGTCGTTGTGAGCGACGAGCCCACCGATCTCCTTCGTCCCCTTGACGACCGTGTCGGCGCCCGAACGCTTCCCGGCCGCCGTCAGCGAGGTGACATGGATGCCGTCCGACGCCGGCCAGGCGACCCGCAGCGTGCCGTTGGGCGCGGCGGCCGTAGCCGTCCGCGTCCATTCCCGGCTGTTGTTGTAGCCCGCCGAGAGGTAGGGGAACTTCGCCGGCAGGCTCACGGTCGTGTTCGAGACGGTGAGGTCACCGGCCGCCGCGCTGGTCGTGGGCGCCGCCCCGGCGGTCGCGTACCAGGCACCCGCCAGCACGGACGCCGCCACGAGCGAGCCGATGACGGGCTTGCGCACGAGGTGACGGCGACGGTGTCGGGACGGGGCGGAGGGTGTGGGTGGTGCAGGTGTCATGTCCGGTGGTCGCCGTCGGAGGGTGAAAGGTTGCCGTCCGGGCGAACAATAATTGAGACCTCAACAGTGCGGCGCTTCGCTCTCCCGCGGCCAGTGGGTGAGCGCCAGATGCAGGGCCTCGACGGTCTTGTCCCACGACCGGCGCACGTCCCGGGGCGCGCCGAAGCCGCCCCCGGCCTCCAGGACGCAGTACCCGTGGAAGGTGCTGCGCAACAGCCGTACGGCGTCCGTGAGATCGGGTTCGTCGAGGCCGTACGCGCGGAGCATGCCGTAGGTGATCTCGGCGGTGCGGCGCAGGGCGGAGGAGTCGGTGACGAGGGCCTGGTCGAGGGGGATCTGCGTGGCCGCGTAGCGGCCGGGGTGCTGGAGGGCGTACTCCCGGTAGGCACCGGCGAAGGCGGCGAGCGCGTCCTTGCCGGCCCGGCCGGCCACGGCCGCCGCGATCCGCTCGATCATCTCGCCGCCGGCGAGGAGCGCCATCCGGCCCCGCAGATCCCGCAAATTCCTGACGTGTGAGTACAGGCTCGCGTCCCTGACCCCGAAGTGGCGGGCCAGGGCGGAGAGCGAGACGTTCTCGAAGCCGACCTCGTCGGCGAGATCGGCGGCGGCCGCGGTGATGCGGTCGGGGGTGAGACCGACTCGGGGCATGGGGGTACCTCGGGGGGACGTGATCCTAGGGGCTTTAGGTTAAAGCCTGGACCCCCATGCCGAGCCGTGCCTCAGCGGATCGGTGCGTACAGCACGCCCAGCTTGTCGATCTCGCTGCCCGAGCGGCCGGTGAAGCCGACGATCTGCCAGCCGGCGGGAGCGGTGAAGGTCCGCGTGTCGGAGGAGGCGGTGCCTGCGGACAGGGTGCGGCCCTTGTCGGTGCCGAAGGCGGCGGAGAAGATCCGGGTGCGGCCGTCCTTCTGGCCCTGGGTCAACTTCACCGAGGTGAGGTGCTCGCCCGGGGCCAGGGTGAGGGAGGTCGCGGTACCGCCCGTGCCGCCGTGGGTCAGCGTCGTACCGCCGTCGTGCGTGAGCGAGACCGCGTCGAGACGGGAGGCGCCGCGCAGGGTGAGGGTGCGGGGCGAGACGGCCGCGGGAAGGTTGTCCGCGTCGTTGAACGCGGTGCCGTGCGGCCCGCCGAAGAAGTCGCTGGCCCTGAGCCCCGGGTTCAGGGTCCAGGAGAAGTCGACCGTGTGCGGGAAGTGGTCGGACAGGTTGGCGCCCGCCGAGTCGAGGAACTTGGCCCAGTCGTTGTTGTAGCGGGTGGCCGTCAGGTTCACGACGTCACTGTCCCGGTAGAAGACCTTGTCCACGACCTCGCAGTCGTTGGTCGGGGCCGTCGTCGGGCAGACCAGCGCGTCACTGCCCAGGGCGGGGGCCACACCTCCCTTGACCAGCTGCACCCAGGGGTCCGTGAGGCCGTTCTCGGAGACGAGGCTGCGGATGTTGTCGCCCGTGCGTGTGTAGCGGGTGTTGGTGTCGCCCATGACGATCACCGCGTTGCCCGCCGAGTTCGCCTTGATGAACTCCGAGAGCTGGGTGACGTTGGCGCGGCGGGCGGCGAGGGCCGCGTCGTCGGAGTCGGCGTTCGTGTGCACGTTGTAGAGGTCGACGAAGACGCCCTCGCCGAGCCGCACCCGGGCCAGCGAAAATCCCTTGGGGGTGAGGCAGTTGGTGCCGGTGCAGTTGTTCCACTTCACCCGCTGGAAGTCCTCGAACGCGTAGTCCGACAGCGTGTTGAGGCCGTCCCCGAACGGCACGCCACCACTGGTCGCCGTGCGGTACGGGTGGTCGTCACCCGCGTACAGCGCCGCGTGGTAGTTGAAGTCCTCCTGCACGTTCACGATGTCGTACGCCCCGAGGCGCGGCGATATCAGCGGCGTGTTCTTCTCCGGGCTGCCGGAGCTGAGGCCTTCCGGGAGACCGGCGACGTTGTACGTCAGCACATTGAACGTGCCGCTGGTGGCGGCGGCCGCGGGCGTGGCACCGGTGGTGGCGAGTCCGGTGACGGCCAGCGCGCCGGCGGCAAGGGCGCCGAGGAGTCTTCTCATGGTGGGGCGTCTCCGGTCAGGGTCTGGGGATCCGGCGATGGGGGAGCGGATCCCGGGAAACAGAACAATCACCAGGAAGTTGAATAGTGCTCAGCTTCAGTGGCGACCAGTGTGACGGGAAACAGCGGCCGGGGAAACAGTGAGTGCCGAGGTGATCCTGCCGAACGGCGAAGCCGGCGAGGGAGCCCGCGCGAAGGTCGCTGTACGACAGCGGACAGGGAGGCCCCCGGTGTGGGACCTCCCTGTCCGGTTCTCCGGCCTGCTTTAGTTGGTTGTTGAGAACACGAACGAGAACTCCGTCGGCTCGGCGAGCAGGTGGTACTGGGGCAGCGCGCCCGGACCGCACGACTGGGAGCCGATGCCCATCTGGCCGTGGTCGAGGTTGACCCAGACCGTTTCACCGGCCCGGAGGTCGGTCAGGTGCTCGGCGGCGTCCAGTTGTTCGGTGGTCCAGCGGCGGGCGGTGAAAGAGAACTCCGGCTCACCGTCGACGCGCAGACCGCCCAGCTCCGCCCAGCGGACGTCGGGTCGGGCGCCGTTCTCCTGCGGGCGGACGTACGGCGTCTGGAGCTCGTCGACCGTGGAGTGCCAACGGCCCAGCATGGACGCCGACTTGGTGTCCGGGTAGCCCTCGCCGGGGCCTCCGCCGTACCACTTCACCGCGTTGGCGGAGGGCAGCCCGAAGCGGATGCCGAGCCTCGGCAGTGGAACGGTCCAGTCGCCTTCGGGGGCCACCGACACCGTCAGCTTCAGCCGCGTCCCGTCGGAGGTCCACCGGTAGGTCGTGCGCAGGCCGATCTCCCACGCCGCCGGTGCCACCCGGGTCCGTACGGTCAGCGCGTCCTCGCCCAGCTCCACGCCGTCCAGACGGTGCCGCATCCGGTGGAGACCGAGCTTGCGCCACAGCAGGCCGTACCGCACGTCGGGCTGCCAGGGCGCCCCCGCGTCGTTGTCGGTCGGAGCCCGCCACACGTCCAGCCGCAGCCCGGTCACATCCAGGGCGCCGATGGTCTTCAGCGCACCCGTGCGGACGTCGAAGGAGGCCGGGCCGAGGTAGATCAGCTTCTCGCTCGCCGTGGGGCGGTCGCTAGAAACCACGGTCGGCAACAGCCTTTCCGCGACCGGCAGTTGGGCCCACGCCACCTGGTGGTCCTTCTGCCCCCAGGCCGTGTCCTCGGCCAGCAGCGCCCGTACGGTCCACTGTGTCTCGCCCGCCGGTCCACCGGTCGGCGGCTGCGGCAGCTTCACCTCGGCCGACTCGCCGGGCTTCAGCGGCGGCACGGACAGCGTGCCGGCCTCCACCGTCTTCCCGTCGACCTGGTACGACCACTCGAAGGCCAGCCCGGAGAAGTCCGCGAAGTCGAACGCGTTGCGCACCCGTACGGTGCCCGTCGGGCCGTCACCGTCGATGCGGACCGGCTCGACGACCTTCTTGAACTCGATCAGGCCGGGGGAGGGCGTCCGGTCCGGGAAGACCAGGCCGTCGCAGACGAAGTTGCCGTCGTGCAGTTCCTCGCCGAAGTCGCCGCCGTAGGCGTAGCCCAGCTTCGGGTGCTGGACGCCGTGGTCGATCCACTCCCAGATGAAGCCGCCCTGGATCCGGTCGTACTCCTCGAAGATCCGCTGGTAGTCGGCGAGTCCGCCGGGGCCGTTGCCCATGGCGTGACCGTACTCGCACTGGATGAAGGGCAGTCCGCGACGCTTGTGGGTGCCGCCGTCCAGGCCCCGGCCGATGCGCTCGGTCTCGGCGTGGTCGGCGTACATCCGGGAGTAGATGTCGGTGTCCCGGCAGTCCCAGTCGCCCTCGTAGTGCACCAGGCGCGAGCCGTCGCGGCCGTGGATCCACTCGGCCATGGCGGTCAGTCCCCGGCCGGTACCCGCCTCGTTGCCGAGCGACCAGACGATCACCGAGGGGTGGTTCTTGTCCCGCTCGACCATACGGGCCGCGCGGTCCAGCAGGGCGGGGGTCCAGCGGTCGTCGTCGACGGGGTTGTCCCGCCAGTTCTGCTCGACGAAGCCGTGGGTCTCCAGGTCGCACTCGTCGATCACCCAGAGGCCGTACTCGTCGCACAGGTCGAGGAAGGCCGGGTGCGGCGGGTAGTGCGAGGTGCGCACGGCGTTGACGTTGTGCCGCTTCATCAGCAGCACGTCCTCGCGCATGGTCTCCAGGTCGAGGGCGCGGCCCTTCCTCGGGTGCCACTCGTGCCGGTTGACGCCCTTGAACAGGATCGCCTTGCCGTTGACCTTGAGCAGCCCGTCCTCCACGACGACCGTGCGGAAACCGATCCGCAGCGGGACGCGCTCGCCCTCGGTGACCAGCTCGCCGTCGTACAGCCTTGGCGTCTCGGCGGTCCACGGCTCCACCGGGACCGTCACCGACCCACCGGTCTCGACATCGATGTCCAGGGCGGGCACGAGGACCCGCCCGTCGACGTCGGAGTCGACGCGCAGGGTCCCGATGCCGCCGACTTGGTCGTACGAGGCGTGCACGAAGAAGTCGAGGGCGCTGCCCACCGGGCGGTGCAGCAGGGTGACGTCCCGGAAGATGCCGGGCAGCCACCACTGGTCCTGGTCCTCCAGGTAGGAGCCCGCCGACCACTGGTGCACCCGGACCGCGAGCACGTTGCCGGCCGGCTTCAGCAGGTGCCCGACCGCGAACTCGTGCGGCAGTCGGGAACCCTTGAACTCACCGATGTCCGTGCCGTTCAGCCACACCCGCGCGCACGACTCCACACCGTCGAAGCGCAGCACCGCCCCACCGTCCGCAGGCCACTGCGCCGGCAGGTCGAAGTACCGCAGATGGTCGCCGGTCGGGTTCTCCGTCGGCACCCTCGGCGGATCCACCGGGAAGGGGTACAGATGGTTGGTGTAGACCGGCGCCCCGAAGGCCCCGTCCCCCTGGAGGACCCAGTGACCCGGGACGGTCACCCGGGCCCAGCCCCCGGCGTCGTACCCCTCCGTCGCGAAGGACTCGTCCTCGGCGTCGGCGGTGGGGGAGAGCCGGAAGCTCCAGTCGCCGTTCAGGGAGAGCGACTCGGCGTCGGAGGACGCGTACCAGGCACGGGGCGGAAGCGCCCCGCTGCCCGGCGACACGTCCTCGACGTAGTCGACGGATGTGGCGGTGATCCCGGTGGTGCGGAAAGACATCGGTCTCCTTGCTGGTGCCTAGCCCTTGATGCCGGTCTGCGCGATGCCCTGCACCAGCCAGCGCTGGAGGAAGAGGAAGACGAACACCAGGGGCAGGATCGATATGGCCGTGGCCATGAAGATCAGGTGGTAGTTGACGGTCTGGTTGGTCGCGTACGACGACAGAGCGACCTGGACCGTCCACGCGCTGGGGTCCTGGCCGATGACCAGGGGCCACAGGAAGGCGTTCCACCCCGCGATGAACGTGATCGTCGCGATCGCGGCGAAGAAGTTCAGCGAGTTGGGTACGACGACCCGCCAGTACGCGCCCATGTAACCGAGCCCGTCCACACGCGCCGCCTCCTCCAGCTCCTTGGGGAACCCCAGGAAGTACTGCCGGAACAGGAAGCAGGTGAAACCACTGAACAGGCCCGGAATGATGAGACCGCGGTAGGTGTCCACCCAGCCGAGCGACGAGACGAGCACGAAGCTCGGCACGAAGGTCACGGCCGTGGGCACCATCAGGGTGGCCAGAACCGCGTAGAAGACCTTGTTCGCGTGCTTGTACGGGATGCGCGCGAGGCCGTATCCCGCCAGCGAGCAGATCAGCAGGATGCCCACCGTGTGCAGGACGGCGACGACCAGCGAGTTCCACATCGACTGGGCGAAGTCGACCGTGACGTCGTCGAACGGCTCGCTGACGTTGCCCCACTGGATGTCGGTGGGGAACCACTTCCACTCCTCGCCCGTGATCTCCGGGTCCGTCATGAAGGCGTTGCGGACGATCAGATAGAACGGGACGAGGAAGAGGACGGCGGCCACGCCGGTCGCGACATACAGACCGGTGTTGCCCATGACACCGCCGAGACGCTTGGTCTTCGCCGGCTTCCTGACGTCGGGTGCAGTGGTGGTCACTGGGACTCGTCACCCCTTCCGAAGCCCATGATCTTGCCCTGGAGCAGGGTCACGAGGCAGATGAGGGCGGTCAGGATCAGCGCACCCGCGCTGCCCGCGCCGTAGTTCTGGTTCTCGCCCAGCGCCATCTTGTACAGCTCCACCAGCGGCGGCATGCCCCAGGTGGCCTTGCCGAGCAGGATGAAGAACTCGTCGAACGCCTGGTAGGCGGCGATGAGCAGCAGCAGGATGACCGCGGTCGACGTCGAGCGCAGCTGGGGCAGGGTGATGTACCGGAAGGTCTGCCAGCCCGGCTTGGCGCCGTCGAGAGAGGCGGCCTCGTACAGCTCCTTGGGGATGTTCTGGAGCGCGGCGAGGAAGAGGATCATGTAGAAGCCGGCCTGGAGCCACAGCCGGACGGTCACGATGACCAGCCAGTACCACGGCGGGTCGGGGTTGCCCAGCCAGGCGACGTTGTCGACCCCGAACCAGCTCAGGACCGTGTTGGCGAGGCCGAAGCGAACGCCGTTGAAGATGGACATCTTCCAGATCAGCGCGGCGGCGGCGTAGCTGACGGCGGTGGGCAGGAAGAAGACGGACCGGAAGAAGGCCCGCATGAACCGCAGCCGGTTCACCAGCAGCGCCAGCCCGAGCGACAGGGCCCAGGTGGTCGGCACGATGAACGCGGCGAAGACGGTGAAGGTGACGAGCGAGTTCCTGAAGTCGGAGTCCGACAGGATCTGCTTGTAGTTCTCCAGGCCGATGAACTCGCTCGGTGTGACGGTGAAGCGTGCCTCGAAGAAGCTGAGGTACAGGCTCCAGCCGATCGGCACGAAGACGAAGATCACCAGGCCGATGAGGAACGGCCCGGTGAAGAGCCAGAAGTTGACGGTGCTGTTCGCCCGCAGGCCCCGCCGCGGCCGGTCCTGGGAGACCTTGGCCGGGGCGGGGGAGGAGGCGACCCCGCGCGTTGTGGTGGTCGACATGTCGAGATCCGTCCGGCGGCCTATCCGAAGAGCTTCGTGAGCTCGGCGTTGACCTTCTTCTCGGCGGCGGCGAGCTGGGCCTTGGGGTCCTCGTTCTTACGGACGGAGTTGGCCATCACGTCGTTGACCGCGGCGATCATCGCCTGGGTCCAGCCGATGTTGTCGAAGTGGCCGAACTCGTTGAAGAGCTTGACACCCTCGGCCGGCAGACCGGTCTTCAGCTTGGTGGCGGACTCGGCTATGGAGGTGCGCGGCGGGATGTGGAAGCCGTAGGAGAGCGCCCAGTCCTCCTGGTACTCCTTCTGGTCGATCCACAGCCACTTGACGTATTCCTTGGCCGCCTCGACGTTGTCGCCCTTGGCGTTGACGAACATCGACCAGCCGCCGTTGGTGACCGACTGCTTGCCCGCGGAGCCGACCTTCGGGAAGGGGAAGATGCCGATGTCGTCGCCGAGCGCGTCGATCATCGCGGGCATGGCCCACATGCCGCACCACTGGATCGCGGTCAGGCCCTGGGTGAAGGCCGACGGGTCCCACCAGTCGGTGGGGGCGTCGAGCAGCAGGTTGCCGCTGGTGAACAGGGAGCGCAGCTGCTTCAGGCCTTCGGCGACGCCGTCCGTGTTGAAGGCGGGCTTGTTGTCCGGGGTGAGGGTGTTCGCGCCGGCCGACCAGATCAGCGGGTTCTGGATCGTGGTGAGGTCGTTGCCGAGGAAGGCGCCCTTGACCTTGCTGGTGGTGAGCTTGTCGGCGGCCGCCATCAGCTCCTCCAGCGTCTGCGGCACCTCGATCTTGGCCTTCTCGAAAACCGAGGGACGGTAGAAGAAGAACTGCGGGTCGTCGATCATGCGGACGCCGTAGATCTTGCCGTCGACCGTGTGCGACTCGATGTCGGCCTTGTTGAAGTCGTCCTTGACCGGCTCGATGATGTCGGTCAGATCGGCCACCTGGCCGCTCTTGATGAGCTGGATCTGCGGGTGGAACTCGAAGACGTCGGGCGCGTTCTTGGTGAGCAGCGCGGCGAACAGCTTCTGCTCGAAGTTGTTACCGGTGATCCACTGCGTGGTGACGTTGGCTTCCTTGTACGCCTTCGCGTAGCGCTTGATGGCCTGCTCGGTCCCGGCCTCGCCGTACGCGTGGAAGTACTGGGTGAGACCGGCACCCCCGCCGCTGCTGCGGCCGGTGTTGCCGCCGCACGCGGCCAGTCCGCCGGCGGCGGCCAGACCCAGCGCGGCCCGCAGTGCGGTGCGGCGGTCGAAGTTCATGTTGCTCAATGCCGACATGCTGACGTCCTTGTCTCGAATACGGCTGCGGCTCTGGGCCTGTGGCTCGGCGGCTCAGTGCCAGTTGGCTCAAAGGGTCTTGCGGAGCGGGACGTTAACCTTCGACAAAGGCTTCGGCAAGGGGTTGGACGAAGCCTGTTCGAAGCGTTGTATTCGGTTTGGTGTTCCGAACGTCCGTGCGGCGCAAAGGGTGACGTGTGGGGGGAGAGGGCCGCCGGGTCAGGGGCCGGCGGCCCTCGGCTCAGGGGTGTTCGCGCAGGCGTTCGCGCTCTTCGGGGCGCCCTAGGCGGCGTACGGCCGGCCTGTTTTGTCGGGGTGCGCCGCGGGTGCCCGGCTTCTGCCCGCCCGACTGGAGCGCCCCTTCGAGCGCGAACGTCGCCGCGCCCAGACACGCCGGGTCGGAGGGGATCAGGGACAGGACGATCTCGGTGGCGGCCATCGGCCGCGGCAGCGCGTGCCGGGCGACGGCCTCGCGGACCTCCGCGACCAGGGGCTCGCCGAGGGCGGCGGCGACCCAGCTGCTGAGCACGACCACCTCGGGATTGAACAGGTTGACCAGGTCGGCGATGCCCGCGCCGAGGTAGCGCGCGGTGTCCCGCACCACCTTGAGCGCCACCGGGTCCCGCCGGGCCGCCGCCTGGGCGAGCGCGGCGATGGTGGCCGTCTGGTCCTCGGGATGCAGCAGAGTGCTGCGCGGGCTCGACTCCCGGAGGTTCGACATGATCCCGGGGGCGCCCACATACGTCTCCACACAGCCGTGGTTGCCGCAGTGGCACAGCCGGCCGTCCAGCACGATCGTCGTGTGGCCCCACTCGCCGGCGCTGTTGCTCACCCCCCGGTGCAACCCGCCGCCCAGGACGAGCCCGGCGCCCACACCGGTGCCCAGGTTGACCACGACCGCGTCCCCGCACCCGCGCGCGGCCCCGAACCACAGCTCGGCCACCGCGACCGCGCGCAGCGGATTGTCCAGGTACAGGGGGTAGGCGATGTGCTCGGTGAGCAGGTCCAGCAGCGGCACGTCGTGCCAGTCCCAGTTGGGCGCGTACTCCGAGATGCCGGTGGCACGGTCCACCTGCCCCGGCACACTCACCCCGACGCCGAGCACCCGGGCGCCCTCGATGCCGGCCTGCGCGACCACCGAGCCCACGGCGGCCGCGACATGGCCGACCATCTGCTCCGGCAGACTCTCGCCGGCCCGCACGTCCTCCTCGGCGCGTGCCAGCACGTTCAGTGCAAGGTCGAACAGCTCGACATGGACGTACGTCTCCGCGATGTCGACGCCGATCAACGCGCCCCCCGAGGCGTTGACGGCCACCAGGCCCCGGGGGCGACCCCCGGCGGAGTCCTCGAAGCCGACCTCGGTGATCATGCGGAGGTCGAGCAGCTCACCGACCAGCGTGGCGACCGTGGCCAGGCTCAGCCCGGTGGCCGCCGCCAGCTCCTGCCGGGAGGTGGGAGACTTGGCGATGATCTGGCGCAGCACCTCGTAGCGGTTCGCGGTGCGGATG
The DNA here is from genome assembly GCF_042955065.1 of Streptomyces sp. NPDC012510. Classification (NCBI taxonomy): domain Bacteria; kingdom Bacillati; phylum Actinomycetota; class Actinomycetes; order Kitasatosporales; family Streptomycetaceae; genus Streptomyces; species Streptomyces sp. NPDC012510. The sequence continues at coordinate 83,992 of NZ_JBIBEN010000016.1, read as the reverse complement.
TCGCGTGAGGTGCGCTTCACCGACGACATGATCCCCTCGATCCCTCCAGGCCATGACGAGGCCTGTTGCCCCGGCGCGGTCGCCAGGCTATGGCGCGGAGGGACTTTCGACAAGGGGTTAGGAAAGGGGGTTTACAAAGTCCCCCCGACGAACAGCGTCCCTGGCTGAAGGCCGACGGGGCCTCACGAGTCCACGCGGGAACCCAGGATTCCGGTGTCGTCAGAAGTCCAGGACGTTCCGAACGAACGCGTTCCGGAATTTGCCGACCGGATCCAGCGCCTCGGCCAGCGCCCGGAAATCACCCAGCCGCGGATACAGCCCGCGCAGGCCGGCCGCCGGAACCGTGAACACCTTGCCCCAGTGCGGCCGGGCCTCGAACGGCGCCAGCACTTCCTCGACCCGCCGCACCACCGGCAGCACGGGCGCGGCGTCCGCGATCCAGGTGAAGTGCAGGGCGACCGTGTCCCGCCCCTGGGCCGGGCTGAGCCACTGCGCGTCGGCGGCCACCGTACGGACCTCGCAGACCTGCAGCACGGGCGCCACGGCATGCCGGATCTCGTCGAGCGCGTGCAGCGCGTCCAGGGCGAACGGGCGCGGCAGCAGATACTCCGACTGCAACTCGTCCCCGCTGCTCGGCGTGAACTCGGCCCGGAAGTGCGGCAGCCGCTCGTGCCAGGGGCCCGGCACCCCGAACTGCTCGGTGCAGTTCACCGCCGGCATCCCCGGCACCGGATGCGTCGCCTCGGTCGCGGGCACCGCCCAGGGAAAGTCCACCGTGGGCCGGTCCACGCGCCGCTTGACCCACACCTGGTCGAAGCCCGAGTGCCGCCAGCGGGTGAAGAGACTCACGCTGTACGCCGACGACGACACGGCGGCGAAGTCCAGCCCGACCAGTGGGAGTTCACGGTAGATCCGCTGGCTCACCTCGAAGGCCGGCTCCAGGTCGAGGGTGAGGGCGGTGACCACGCCCAGAGCGCCGAGCGAGGTCACCGCCCCGCCGAAGCGCTCGTCACCGCGCGCCAGGGTGAGCGTCGAACCGTCCGCCGTGACCAGGTCGACCTCGCGCACGGCCGCCGCGAGTGGACCGTTCCCGTCGCCCGAGCCATGGGTGCCGGTGGCCACCGAGCCCGCCACGGAGATGTGCGGGAGGGAGGCCATGTTGTGCAGGGCGAGACCGTGCGCGTGCACCGCGCGGGCCAGTTCCGCGTACCGGACACCGCCTCCGACCCGGACCGTACGGGCCGTCGCGTCCACCTCGATCTCCGGCGGCAGCCCGGTCAGGGAGAGGAACAGGCCCTCGGGGCCCGGATCCGCGATCTCGTTGAACGAGTGGCCGCTGCCCAGTACCCGCACCCTCTCGGCGCCCGCGACCAAGGTCCGCAGCGCCTCGACCGAGTGCGGCCGGTGCAGCTCCCCGGCGCCGTATGTGATGTTGCGGGCCCAGTTGGTCAGGGTCTGCGTGGTCATGCCCGAAGTCCTCCGCGATCAGCAAGCCCTTGTGGTCGAGGCCTGTCGAAGGTCATCTTCTCCGCCGTGTCCAGTTCATTGACCCCTCAGCGAGTGCCCGCCTAACGTAGAGAGCGCTTGCTATCATGCCCCTCCTCTCCCAGTCGGAAGGTTTCTTCCTTGCACGAGCGTCCCCGCGCGCTGTTCGCCATGACGGCCGAGAACGTTCCGCAGATCTTCCCGCCGGACGTGCTGGCCCGACTGCGGGAGGCCGTGGAGATCAACCCCGCCCTGGTAGCCGAGGACTTCAGCGACCCCGAGGTCAGGAAGGCGCTGGCCGCGGCCGAGGTGCTGATCACCGGCTGGGGCTGCCCCCGGATCGACGAGGCGGTCCTCGACGCGGCGCCCGAGCTGCGGGCCGTCCTGCACTCGGCGGGCTCGGTGAAGGGATTCCTCGCCCCCGCCGTATGGGAACGAGGGATCGCCGTCTCGACTGCGGCCACCGCGAACGCGCTGCCCGTCGCCGAGTACACGCTCGCCATGATCCTGCTCGCCGGCAAGGACATCCTCGGCAGTCGCGACCGCCTCCGGGCCGAACGGGTCTCACCCGGCTGGGGGTTCGTCCCCGGCATCGGCAACCACGGGCGCCGCGTCGGCCTCATCGGCGCCTCCCGCATCGGCCGCCGCGTCATCGAGCTGCTGCGCCCCTTCGACCTGCGGGTGACCCTCACCGACCCCTATGTCGACGAGGCCGGGGCCGCCGCCCTCGGCGTACCCCTGCTGCCGCTCGACGACCTGCTGCGCACCTCGGACATCGTCAGCGTCCACGCCCCGGACACCCCCGAGACGCGTCGGCTGATCGACCGCCGCGCGCTCGCCCTCATGCCCGACGGGGCCGTCCTCATCAACACCGCGCGCGGCGGCCTCGTCGACCACGACGCGCTCATCGACGAACTGCGCGCCGGGCGGCTCTCCGCGATCCTCGACGTCACCGACCCCGAGCCGCTGCCCGCCGACTCCCCCCTCCTCGACCTCCCGAACGCCTTCGTCACCCCGCACCTGGCCGGCTCCCAGGGCAACGAGGTCGCCCGCCTCGGCCTCGCGGTCATGGAGGAGGCCGCACGCTTGGCGGCCGGGCATCCGTTGGCCCACGCCCTCGACCGGGCCGCGCTGGAACGGACCGCATGACCGGGCCGGTCGCCCTTCGGGCGGGAGCAGGCGCCGGGCCGGTGGTGCCGGCTCCCTCGCCAGGTCGGCGACGGCTGAGCGGGCGTCCGGCACCTCCGGGTCTCGTGGAGTGATCCACACGAACGGGCCGACCACATCGAGATCGGGAACGGTTCCCGGCGGCTGCCCGAGGACTTCGCCCATCCCCTGCACGGGGATGGGCGTTCACCAGGGCCCGTCCTGATTCGCTCCGGCGCCAGGTGCGAGTACGGCGTCCTGGTCTAACGCGAGGAGGCCACGCAGTCGGGTCGGCCGGTCAGCCGGCGAAACCCCCGTCGCTCTTCAGCAGCTGCCCGTTGATCCACTGGCCCTGCGGTGAGCACAGGAACTCCACGAGATGAGCGGTGTCCTGCGGGCTGCCCAGACGTCCCAGCGGCGTCTGACGCAGTACGTGGTCCCGGATGTCGTCGGACATCCAACCCGTGTCCACCGGCCCCGGGTTGATCACGTTGGCGGTGACCCCGAGGTGGGAGAGTTCGTGGGCGGCTGCCAGGGTGATGCGGTCCAGTGCGCCCTTGCTCGCTCCGTAGGGCAGGTTGCCGACGGTGTGGTCGCTGGTGAGGCTGATGACGCGTCCGGTGCCCGCGGCCCCGTGGAAGCGACGGCCGTACTCGCGGATCAGCAGCCAGGTGGCACGCGTGTTGACCGCGAAGTGGCGGTCGAAGCTCTCCAGCGTGGTGTCGAGCAGGCCGGAGTCGACCGACTCGCAGTGGCACATCACCAAGGCGGTGATGCCGCCGAGGCGACGCTCGGCCTCATCGAAGACACGCTGCGCCGCCTCAGGGTCGGCGAGGTCCGCCTCCACCGCCACCGCGTCGGCGCCCCGTTCGGTCAACGCCCTGGCGATGGTGCCCGCGGCACCGGCTTCGGCGCCCCAGGCCATGCGAGCGTCGTACGGCGTCCAGTACGTGAAGGCGATGTTCCAGCCCGCCTCGGCCAGCCGGTGAGCGATGCCCGCGCCGATGCCGACGGACCGGCCGACGCCGGTCACCAACGCGACCGGCCTTGCGGCGCCAAACGGCGGCTTCTCTCCAGTGGTCGTCACAAGGCGCAATCGTTCGGCCTGTGATGCGGGCGTGGCAACCCAATTCCTTCGCCCCCGCGTCGGCCGCACCGACCGAGCTGGTGGCCGCCGCCCGACCTTCACCAAGATCAGCCGGTCGTGTCGTCGGAGGGTGCGGGTGGACGGGGGTTGCTCGTAGTTCCCCGCGCCCTCGCAGGCAGGGGCTGCGCCGTGCCTGCGAGGGGCCCGCAGGGCCATCAGGGCGCGGGGAACTGCGCGATCAGCCACAAACCACCCGCACCCGCCGACGCACCCCACCCTCGAACTCGAACGCACCCCACCCCGGAAATCGAGCGCGCCACGGCCCCCGAGCTCGAACGCGCCACCCCCGACAAGCCCCCCGCTCCCTCCGCCCGCCCGCCGGAGGCTTACCGTGGGGAGTTGCGTGCGGGCGACCCCCGGGCGCCGTCGGGAGCGAGGAGACAACGGGATGGATGGCAGCCGCACCGCACTGGTGGAGGACCTGATGGAGAGGTTCCCGCACGTGCCACGGGAAGCCGTCTTCAAGGAGGACCTGCTCAGGGGCGGTGTGGCCTTCGACGCCTCCGCGCTGAGCGACAACGAGCAGGGCGAGGTCAAGCCGAAGTCGTACTTCATCTTCTCCTTCGACCACGGCACCCTGCCCGAACTCGGCGAGGCCGCCCTGCGCCGCCCGCCGGAGGAGATCATCCTCACCGGTGGCCCGTACGACCTGCGGCGCACGGTCGTCTCCGTACGGGTCAACCCGTCCTCGCCCTACCGCGTGGCCGCCGACGAGGAAGGCCTCCTCGGCCTCTACCTCGACGGCAGGCGCATCGCGGACGTCGGCGTCCCGCCCATGCCGGAGTACTACCGGCACACCCTCTCCAACGGGAAGTCCGTGATGGAGGTGGCCCCCACCATCCAGTGGGGCTACCTGATCTATCTGACCGTCTTCCGCGTCTGCCAGTACTTCGGCGCGAAGGAGGAGTGCCAGTACTGCGACATCAACCACAACTGGCGCCAGCACAAGGCGGCGGGCCGCCCGTACACGGGCGTGAAGGACGTCGACGAGGTCCTGGAGGCGCTGGAGATCATCGACCGGTACGACACGGCGAAGACCTCCACCGCGTACACGCTCACTGGCGGCGCCATCACCAAGACGGTCGCGGGCCGTGACGAGGCCGACTTCTACGGCCACTACGCCAAGGCCATCGAGGAGCGCTTCCCGAACCGCTGGATCGGCAAGGTCGTCGCCCAGGCTTTGCCGCTGGACGACGTCAAGCGGTTCCACGACTACGGCGTGAAGATCTACCACCCCAACTACGAGGTGTGGGACGAGTACCTCTTCAAGATGTACTGCCCCGGCAAGGAGCGGTACGTCGGGCGCGACGAGTGGCACAAGCGGATCCTGGACTCGGCCGGAGTCTTCGGCGCGCGCAATGTGATCCCCAACTTCGTGGCGGGCGTGGAGATGGCGGAGCCCTTCGGCTTCAAGACGGTCGACGAGGCGATCGCCTCGACCACCGAGGGCCTGCGCTTCTTCATGTCGCACGGCATCACGCCCCGCTTCACCACCTGGTGCCCGGAGCCCACCACCCCGCTCGGAAAGGCCAACCCGCAGGGTGCGCCGCTGGAGTACCACATCCGGCTGCTGCAGGCATACCGAGCCACGATGGAGGAGTTCGGGCTGTCCTCGCCGCCCGGATACGGCCCGCCCGGACCTGGCAACGCCGTCTTCTCCGTCAGCTCCTTCATGGACAGCCTCCCGGCCGTCGAGGAAGGCGACGAGGCGACCGCCTAGAGCCCTCGGGAAGTTTCCGTCCAGTAACTCCTGTGGCCATTGAGTCGATTGGGGTCGGCGTACGTACAACTGAACAGTGCGACTGCTGGTAACCGCATTTGAAGACGCAGCTTGTCAGTTGTGTGGGTACCGTGAAAAGCTCTGGGGCAGCCGCAAGGTGGCCCCCTCAACTCCCCTTGATTTACAGGGTAGTTGACCATTTTTGCGGACTTCCCCCCTCGCTCTGTGGATGCAGGAGACCCATGCCCGACCTGCCGAAGCCCCAGGACGCCGCCGAGGCCGCGCTGTTCTCTGAGTGCTGGGACGCGGTCCTGTCGTACGCCGACCTGTGCACCTCCGGTTCGACCGCGGCGACCCAACTGGCCACCGAGGCCTTCACCCACGGCATGCACGAGGCACACGCCCTGGAGTTCGACGCGGGGGCCGAACGCGGTGCCGGACGGCGTGCCGGGCGGCTGCCCCGAATACCGTTCCTCCTGACCTGGGTCAGAACCAGCGCCGCGGCCTGGGAGACGGGCGGACAGGGCCACCGGCTCGACCCTGACCTGCGCCTCTGGCTCAACTCGGACAAGGCCGCCCGCTACACAGGCCCGCCGCTGCACCGCCCCCTCGCCCTGCGTGCCCTGCGGGACATGCAGGAACCCGACGCGGCCCTGCTCTGGCTGGTCGAGGTCGAGTCGCTGCCACTGACCTCGGTGGCCCGCCGCCTCGGCCTCGACCCGGCCGTGGCCCGCACCGAACTCGACCAGGTGCGGTCCCTGTTCAGGGACCGCTGCCACCGCAACCAGCTCGACGTGCCCCTGCACGCCGACTGCCGCAGCTACGCCCGGCTGCTGGACGCCGTCACCCGCTCGCCCGGCACCGACACCCCCGACGACCTCTCCCGGCACCTCGCCACCTGCGTGGAGTGCGCCGAGGCCGCAGCCTGCCTCGGCCTGCACGGCGGCGGGCTGCCCGCCGCGCTCGCCGGTGGCGTGATCGGCTGGGGCGGCCTCGCCTATCTGGAGCGCCGCCGCCGCGCCGCCGAAGCGGGACTGCTCCCGGGGCGCGCCGACTCCACCGGCACCGACCTCGGCTTCTCCCCGGGCAAGGAGCCGAAGCCCCGGCTCGGCCGCAACGGGGTGCTAGTCGGGGCCGGGCTCGTCTCCGTGCTGGCGCTCGCCGTCTCCCTCATGCCCTTCGGCGACGATGACACCGTCGCCGGCGGCACGTCGGCCGGCGAGTCGTCGGTGGTGCGGCAGGACCCGCGGTTCCCGGCGACCGAGCCCCCGCCCGGCGGATCGTCGTCCGAACTGCAGAGTACGTCCCGCCCCCAGGAGCCCGGCTCCGAAGACGACGGCGACAGCCGCAACAGCAACAGCAACGGCAACAGCAACGGCAACAGCAACGGCAACAGCAACGAGAAGCCCCAGGGCGACTCCTCCAAGCCTGCCCGCGTCCCCCACGAGCCCGTCGACCCGGGCAAGTCGTCCGCCGCCACCTGCCACGTCCGCTACCAGGTGGTCAACGAGTGGCCCGGCGGTTTCCAGGCCGCCGTCACCGTCACCTCCACCAAGGCCCTCGACGGCTGGCACCTCGGCTGGACCTACGAGGACGACCAGCGCGTCACCCAGATGTGGGACGGCACCTTCGACCAGAACGGCTCCGAGGTCACCGCGAGTGCCGCCGACTACAACAAGACCGTCACCAAGGGCGGCACCTTCGGCGTCGGCTTCCTCGGCACCCGGGACGACGAGAACCCCGCACCGCGAGACTTCACACTCAACGGCAAGGCCTGCCGACAGGCGGACTGAGTGCGTAGGGGGAAGGCCTGCCGACAGGCGGACTGAGTGCGTCGGCGAGCAGGCCAGGGCTGTCCTGAAGGGCTGGTGCCTGCTGCGAAAGCTCCGCTGCCGCACGAATCGGATCACCGGCATCTGAAGGCCGTCGTCGTCCTGCACCACGTCTCGACGTGTGGTTCGAAAACGCTCAATTACTCCCCGAAATGCCCACAGGTGAGACTCGTGGCTTGCGGTCAGCTCTCGTCGTCGGCAACCCAGTCGGTGGTCAGGGCGGGCGGCGGCGATCACCTATCCAACTGGTCGACCTGGAGACGCTCTACGGCATGGGATGACCCGTGGACAAGGGTTGCCGAAATTCGGTGGCGGCGCGGCCTGACTGTCTCTAAGGTCAGTGCTGCTCGAGCGGTGACCCGAGGTTGGCTCGGGTGACCTGGCTTGGTTTGGGAGGTGTGACCGATGGCTGTCGTTGAGATGGGCGCTGCCCGCATCCGGATGTTCATTCAGTCCACCTCCGTGGTCTCCGGCTGACCTCACTCTTCTCCCGCGCCAATGGGCGCGGTGCCGGGGCCACCCCTGTGAAGGGTCACCCCTTGTCTTTCTCTTCTTCTTCGGTTTCGTCGCACCCTCTCGCCGTCTACGGCTGGGACGAGGGCTGGGAAGCCGAGTTCGCTCCCTTTGCCGAGCAGGGTCTTCTGCCCGGCCGTGTCGTACGTGTCGACCGAGGCCAGTGCGACGTCGTCACCCCGGCCGGCACCGTCCGAGCCGACACCGAGTTCGTCGTTCCCCGTGACCCGATGAAGGTGGTGTGCACGGGGGACTGGGTCGCCGTCGACCCTGAGGGAAGTGATCCGCGGTACGTGCGGACGCTCCTCCCGCGCCGTACCGCCTTTGTGCGCTCGACCTCGTCCAAGCGTTCTGAGGGCCAGGTGCTGGCCACCAACATCGAGCACATCGTCATCTGTGTGTCGCTCGCGGTCGAACTCGACCTCGCGCGCATCGAGCGGTTCCTGGCGCTCGCGATGTCCAGTTCGAACGGTGAGGCTCTGCTGCACAACGCGGCGAACCCCTGGGAATCAGGGGCCCAGCCGGTGGTCGTGCTCACCAAGGCCGACCTCGTGCCGGACCCGGCCACGCTCGCGCATCTGGTGCGGGACGTGGAGACCGTCGCGCCCGGTGTGGCCGTGCTCACGGTCAGCTCCGCCCTCGGCGAGGGACTCGACGTCCTCGCCGCGGTCCTCTCCGGCGGCACGTCGGTCCTGCTCGGGCAGTCCGGTGCGGGCAAATCGACCCTCGCCAACGCGTTGCTCGGCGAGGACGTCATGGATGTCCAGGCCATCCGTGACGTGGACGGCAAGGGACGGCACACCACGACCACCCGCAACCTCCTCGCCCTGCCCGGCGGCGGGGTCCTGATCGACACCCCGGGGCTTCGCGGTGTCGGCCTGTGGGACGCCGAGAGCGGGGTCGGGCAGGTCTTCGCGGAGATCGAGGAGTTCGCCGCCGACTGCCGCTTCCACGACTGCGCGCACATCGCCGAGCCGGGCTGCGCCGTCCTCGGCGCGGTCGAGTCGGGCGAACTGCCGGAGCGACGGCTCGACAGCTACCGCAAGCTGCTCCGCGAGAACCAGCGGATCGTGGCCAAGAGCGACGCCAGGCTTCGCGCCGAGATCCGGAAGGACTGGAAGCGCAAGCACGCGGAGGGCCGCGCCGCCATGGAGGCGAAGAGGGGTGGTTGGCGCTGACTTCCCGCCGCGGATGAGCGGGGCTCGCCGCAACGGGCCCCGCTCACCCGCGTCCCCTCGGAGGGAAGCACCGCCGTGTCCGAATTCCGCCGGACCGGATGGTCGCGGTCGTCGACACTGGAAGGCATGAAGGACGAGGACACCAGGTACGAGGCCGTGCGCAGCAGGGACGGGCGGTTCGACGGGGAGTTCTTCTTCGCTGTCGAGACGACCGGGATCTACTGCCGGCCGAGCTGCCCGGCGGTGACGCCGAAACGGGAGAACGTCCGCTTCTACGCGACGGCGGCCGGCGCCCAGGGCGCGGGGTTCCGGGCCTGTCGACGGTGCCGGCCGGACGCGGTGCCGGGGTCGGCCGCGTGGAACGTGCGCGCGGACGCCGTGGGCCGGGCCATGCGGCTCATCGGGGACGGCGTCGTCGACCGGGAGGGTGTCGCCGGGCTGGCGCTGCGGCTGGGATACAGCGCGCGCCAGGTCCAGCGGCAGCTCACCGCCGAGGTCGGCGCCGGGCCCGTCGCGCTGGCCCGCGCCCAGCGGGCCCACACCGCACGCGTCCTCCTCCAGACCACCGCACTGCCGGTCACCGAGATCGCCTTCGCGGCCGGCTTCGCCAGCGTGCGCCAGTTCAACGACACGATCAAAGCGGTCTACGCCCTGACGCCGAGCGGACTGCGCGCGAGGGCGCCCCAGCGGTCCGCCGGAGCACCGACCGCCGGTGTCCCCCTGCGGCTCGCCCACCGGGGCCGTACCAGTCGACCGCCGTCTTCGACGTCCTCGCCGCCGAGGCCGTCCCCGGCATCGAGGACATCACCGGAGAACGCGGCCACCGCACCTACCGGCGCACCCTCCGGCTGCCCTACGGCACGGGAGTCGCCGAGATCGACGAACGGCCGGGCGGGCGCCGGGGGCGCTCCGGGGCCGTCGCCGACGGACGGCCCGACGGCCGGCCGGGCGCCGCCCAGCAACCGGACCGGCGCGCTGCCTCGAACCCCGGTGGCTGGCTGGACGCCCGGCTGCGTCTGACCGATCCCCGGGATCTCACCACGGCCGTGCAGCGGCTGCGTCGGCTCTTCGACCTCGACGCGGATCCCTACGCCGTGGACGGGCGCCTGGGAGCCGACGCGCGGCTCGCGCCGCTGGTCGCCGCCAGACCAGGGCTGCGCTCGCCCGGCGCGGCCGATCCGGAGGAGTTCGCCGTACGGGCGCTCGTGGGGCGCGAGAACGCGGAACGGCTGGTGCGGACCTACGGGAAGACGCTGGACGCCCCGCACGGAACCCTGACGCACCTGTTCCCCGAACCGGACGCGCTGGCCGGAGCGGACGGACCGCTCGGCGCCCTCGCCACCGCCCTCGCCGACGGCACCGTACGCCTCGACGTGGGCGTCGACCGGAACGAGGCCGCGGCGGCGCTGTCGGCCCTGCCGGGCCTGGATGCCCGTACCGTCGCCGCGATCCGCGCCCGCGCCCTCGGCGACCCGGACGCGGCACCGCCGGACGAGGCCGTGCCGGACACCTGGCGGCCCTGGCGTTCCTACGCCCTCCAGCACCTCAGGACAGCAGGCGGGCCGGAGCCGGGCAGCGCCGCGCCGACGTCGACACAACAGCGGGAATCGGGAGTTCAGTCGTGAGCATCGAGCAGCGGACGTACTACACCACCGTCGACAGCCCTGCCGGACCACTTCTCCTCACGGCGGACGAGTGCGGTGCCCTGACCTCCCTCTCCGTGCCGGAGCAGAAGGGCGGCCGGGTCCCCCTGCCGCACTGGCTGCGCGACCCCGCGCCCTTCCGGGCCGCCGAGGGGCAGCTCGCCGCGTACTTCGCCGGTGAACTCAAGGAATTCACGCTGGAGTTGGCCGGCGAAGGCACCGACTTCCGTCGACGGGTCTGGGCCGCGCTCGACGACGTCCCGTACGGCGCGACCACCACGTACGGCGCCATCGCCGCCCGCATCGGCGCACCCCGCGCCGCCGTCCGGGCCGTCGGCGGCGCCATCGGCGCCAACCCCCTCCTCATCGTCCGCCCCTGCCACCGGGTCATCGGCGCCGACGGCACCCTCACGGGGTACGCCGGCGGCCTCCACCGCAAACGCCTGCTCCTCGACCTGGAGGGCGTGCTGTAGCACCGCCCGGGACCGGCCGTACCCGGCCCGCGTCAACCCGCGAGGGCCGAGTGCGCCAACGGTGTGAGGGCGCGTGCACGGGGCCGGCGCCCAGGGAAGTGATGAGGGGCCTGTGTCGCTTCCGCCGCGGGTACGACAGGCGGTGAACGCCTCGATCCGGGCCGACGGGATCTTCGACGCGGTGGCGGGCTTCGGCCGGGCCAGTCCGCGGCCCCCTCCGCCCGCACCGGATCCGTCCCGCCTACGACCCCGGCGACCATGTCCACCTCAACGACGCGGGCATGCGCGCCCTGTCCGACGCCGTCTACCTGGTGGATGTCACCGGCTGAGAGCCGGCCGGATCGGCTCGCGGCAGCGGGGACCGGCCGTCAGCGGGGACCGGCCGGCAGCCCCGAGGGGGGTCCTCCTCAGCCCCCGAACACCACACCCACCCACGCTCCCGTCACCAGCAGACAGGCGAAGAGCTCCGCGAGGACGCTGGACCCGCCCTCGCGCATCGCCGTGCGCGTCGCCGCCTTCGCCGCGCCGTGAGAGCCGAGACGGAGCCGTTCGGAGAGGTAGATGCCACCGACGAAGCCGGGGATCGTGCCGAGGACGGGGACGAGGACGAAACCGAGGAGAGCGCCCACACCGGCGTACGCCCCCATTCGGGGGGTGGCGCCGCTCTCCTGCAACCGCCGGGGCGGCAGGACCCAGCGGACCGCGCGGGAGAGCAGCAGGACGGCGGTGGCGCCCACGAGCACCCACCAGGCGATGGGCCGCGGCTCCTCCAGCGCCCACCACATGACCCCGGCCCACACGAGCCAGGACCCCGGCACGCCGGGCACCAGCACTCCGATCAGGCCGAGCAGCAGCACCACTGCGACCAGCAGGAGTTCCCACGCTCCCATCTGCCCAGGGTGCAGGACCGCGCGTGAAGGCGCAGGTCAGTGGTGCCGGTGTGCCGGTGTGCAGGTCCTGGGGCAGCGCCCAGGTGGCACCGACCCGTGCCCGGCCCATGCGCGCCGGTGCCCGGCCCATGCGCGCCGGTGCCCGGCCCATGCGCGCCGGTGCCCGGCCCATGCGCGCCGGTGCCCGGCCCGTGTACGCCGGTTTCGGCCAGTGCGCGCCGTGCCCCGGTCAGTCCCGGGTGACCCAGCCACGCTCGTACGCGTGCCAGCCCAGCTGTAACCGGGTGGTCACCCCCGTCAGCTCCATCAGGCGCTTCACCCGGCGCTGTACGGTCCGCAGGCCCAGATCGAGCTGTTTGGCGACGCTGGCGTCGGTCATGCCGGCCAGCAGCAGGGACAGGATCTCCAGGTCGGCGTCGTCGGGGTCGTCCGGGACGTCCTCGGTGACACGGCCGGCGGCGCCGAGCCGCAGCGGCAGGGCCTGCCGCCACACCGACTCGAACAGACCCGACAGCAGCTCCAGCAGCCCGCTCGCGTGCACGACGAGCGCCGCGGGTTCGGCGGTTTGCGTGGTGAGCGGGACCATCGCGAGCGCCCGGTCGGCGATCACCAGTTTCGTCGGCACCTCGTCCAGCACCCGTACCCGCTCGTCACGGTCCAGCGCGGCGGAGAGCTCCGTGAGCCCGCTGTCCTCGTCCAGGACGGCCCGCTCGACCACCACGCGGTAGCCGACACCGCGCCCGGTGGCCTGCTCCTCCGCGGGATCGTTCTCCGGCCCCGACACCGCGATCGGAGCGCCGGTGACCATGGCGCAGACCTCCTCCGTGGCGCCGAGCTGCAGTTGCAGGAAGCGCTGCGCTATGGCGGCCGAGCCGATCACCACCTCGACCAGGTCGTGCGCGGCGGGCTCCGCCGAGTTCGTCCGGTACTCCTCGGCGAGCATCGCCGCCGCCAGCTCGGCCTTCTCCAGCTCGTGCCGCTGCTGGGTGAGCAGCGCGCCCAGGGCGACCCCGGGGGGCGCGGCCACCCAGCGGCCCGGGCGGGCCGAGGACTGGGCCGCCAGCCCGTGCCGCTCCAGCCGACGCAGCACGCGCTCGGTGTCGTGCTCCCTGAGCGTGAGCCGGCGCGCCAGATCCGGTACGTCGGCGGCGCCCACGGACACCAGGGCCCGGTACGCCGACTCGTGCGTCTCGTTGAGACCGATCGCTCCCAGCATGCGGCGACGCCCTCCCTTGCCGCGCCTTCCGGCGCACTTCCGCCTCGGCACATCATCACCGCACCGCACATCCCACCGACAGGGCGGGGTCGCACGGCATCGCCCGGTGGTCCCCGTCGCCAGATACCGTCCGCCAGGCACCGTCCTTCGGCCATGCGGGCGGCCGCACTCGGAGGAACGTCCGAACCCGAGCCCTTCCGGCCCGAGCGTCCCTCCATCCCCTCTGTTCCCCCGCGTCGCACCGGAGTTCGACACTTAGTCCGACACGCCGTGCGGTCCACGGCTCTGCGGGCCGATTTTCCGGATGCCCCGTTTTCATACGGCTCCTGAGGTGGACAATTAGGGGCATGAGCCAGCAGGGGGAGAGGCCGACCGGTCAAGAGGACGACTGGTGGCGGCAGTTGTACGACGACGACAACGGGGACACGGGCCCCTCGGTCGCGGCCGATTCCCTCGACGACCGCTTCGCCTCGGCAGCGGGCACGCTCGGGCAGCCGCCGACACCGCCCGCCCGCCCGGCGACACCGCCCGCCCGCCCGGCGACACCGCCCGCCCGACCGCCGACACCGGCGGGCACGTCGGGCACATCGAGCACGTCGGGCGCGTGGAGCGCGATGCCGGGCACCTCGGGTGCGTGGGGTGCCGTGCCGGGTGCGTCGGGCGCGCGGGGTGGATCGGGCACCGGGAGTGCGCCGGGCAGCGGATCGGCCCAGCCGGGCGGACCGCGCGTGGTCCCGGACACCTCGGGCCCCGCGCCGGGGCTGTCGGGTGCCCTCTCGGACCGAGTCCCTCCTCAAGGGCAGCCAGGCGCCCCCGAGAGGTGGGGCGAGGCCGACGGACTCGGGGCGAATGTCGACGGAAACCCCGGGCAGGACGAACGCGGCAGCCGACCCGACGTCCCCCCGAAACCCGCCACGCCCCCCGACCCCACGCCCGACTCCAGCCCCGACGCCACCGCCGAGGCCCTGCGCCGCAGCGGCCTCACCCCGCAGCGCGCCCCCTGGGAGCCCCCGACCGCCCAGCCCACGGGCCCGGTGACCTTCCCGTCCGGCCCCACCCCACCCGGCAACCCCACGGCCGCCCCCCGACGCCGTACGCCCACACAGTCACCAACCGGGGAAGGAACGACCTCGCGGCCCCCGGCAGCCGCGCTGCCCGCCCCCGGCGGCCCTCCGGTCCCTTCGCAGCCACCGCCCCCCCTCCCGAGGCGACCGTCGAGCCCACCCAGGCCCGCGGGCCCCTGGACACGCTCGCCGGCACCCCCACCGTCCGACGCCGCCCCGCCCATGCCCCAGCCCTCCGACGCCGTCCCGCCCGCGCCCCAGCCTTCCGACGCCGTCCCGCCCGCGCCACGCCGGTCCCCGGAGGCGGCCTCCTCGGAGTCGTCGGGGGCCGGAGGCCTCAGAAAACGCGGGCACGACCCCCGCCGGACAGCCCACCCGGTGGAGGCCGAGCCCTCCGACGCCAGGCCATCCACCCGGCTCGACCGCCCCGCACAGGTGGCGTACGTGGGGTCCGGGCCGCCCACCTACGACGCGGAGCCGACCGCGCTGCCGTCGGCGGATCCGGAGGACCTGGGGGACCTGGTCGCGGACACGGTGCTGGACGGCGCGCGCTACGGGGCGTGCACGCTGCGCGCGGCGTCGCTGCGCGGCGACTCCGCGCGGTACCGGGGCGAGCCGCGCCGCGACGCGCTTCTGACCGTCCGTTTCGGGGTGGGTGAGCAGGCCCTGGTCCTGGTGGCCATGGCGACGGGCGCGCGGGCCACTCCGGGGGCGCACCGCGCGGCCGCGGAGGCGTGCCGGTGGATCGGCCGGGCCGTCGGGCTCAGCCATGTGCGGCTGGTGGAGGACATCAGGGCGGCCCGGCGCGGTGACCTGAAGTCCGGGCTGCACCGGCTCACCGACCGCAGCCTCGGCAAACTGCGCGCCGGCGCCGCCGAGCAGGGGCTCGACCCGGAGGAGTACACGGCGCACCTGCGCTGTCTGCTGCTCCCGGCCGATCCCCGGTGCCGTACCCGCGTGTTCTTCGGGGTCGGTGCCGGAGGGCTGTTCCGCCTGCGGGACGGGGAGTGGCAGGACATAGAGCCCCGGGTCTCGGACACGGCGGGCGCGCCGGTGGTGGGCTTCGGCTCGCTGCCGCACGAGACCCCCGACGGTGACCGCCTCACCATGGACCTCGGCATCACGACACCGCCGAGCCCGTACGAACCCGCCCCCGCCCCACCACGCGAACCCTTCCGCTTCCGGGCCTCCGTGGCCCGCGAGGGCGACGTCCTGCTCCTGTGCACCGGTGGCCTGGCCGAGCCCCTGCGCGGCGAGGCCCCGCTCGCCGAACACCTGGCGGCCCGCTGGGGAGCCGACGAGCCGCCCGGACTCGCCGCCTTCCTCGCCGACGCCCAGGTCCGGGTCAAGGGCTACGCCGACGACCGTACGGCCGCCGCCGTG
Organism: Streptomyces sp. NPDC012510; assembly: GCF_042955065.1. Classification (NCBI taxonomy): domain Bacteria; kingdom Bacillati; phylum Actinomycetota; class Actinomycetes; order Kitasatosporales; family Streptomycetaceae; genus Streptomyces; species Streptomyces sp. NPDC012510. Next base: position 68,302 of record NZ_JBIBEN010000016.1, on the reverse strand, counting down.
TGGGAGGCCTGACCGCGGGGACTGAGGCAATGACGACAACGATGAAAGGGCGGACGAGGAAGACCAGGCCAACAGTGCCCGCCGTCCGATCCCCGGCCGGTGACGACAGGCGTGAACCAGCCGTGTTCGGCCGATAAGGGTAGGCGTCAACCAGCCGCGCTCGGCCGGAAGTTGACCTGTGCCGGCGCAGAATTCCGGCCAATCAACATCATCGAGCCGAGTGGTCGGTTCCTGGCGGCGGACGCCGGGCGTCCACGCCGGCCGTGTCCCGGTGGCATCGGCCGGATCGGCGGCCCCGCATGGGCGTATGGGACCGACCGCGGCGGCACGGTCGGGGCCGCCCGCACTCGGGGGACGCCGGATTCGTCGGCCCGCGCGGGGTTTTCCGGGGAGGGAAGCGCTCTCCCAAGGTACTGATAGCTGGCTTGACTCTGTGCGTTTGAAAGCGTACGGACGGTCGTTGGCGATCCGGCATGAGTGCCGCGATCCGGACGGGGCATGGATCTCCGTGTACGTGTTCGAGCAGGAGGGGAACGTCATCGGCGCGTGGGCGGGGGTCATGAAGAGGCAGGCACGAGGGGGCGGTCCCATGGCGGTAGGGGCCTTCTCGGCAGAGGCGGCGGAGGAAGCGGCAGGCGGAGCGACGGACAAGGCCGGTGCCGGACAGCTCAGGCGCAGACTCGGGCGGGCGGACCTGCGGGCGGTGCCCGAAACCCGTAGGGCGCTGCGGGACCTGCTGCGGCAATGGGGGCTGCCGGGCAGAGCGGAGATGGCGGAGATAGCGGAGCTGCTGACGAGCGAGCTGGTGACCAACGCGCTCGTCCACACCGACCACGACGCGGTGCTGACCGCCACCGTGTCACCGCGTGGACTCCACGTGGAGGTACGGGACTTCGTGGGCCGCAGACCCACCCCGCGGAAGCCGAACGCCGAGGACGCCACCCATGGACGCGGCCTCCTCCTCGTGCAGTCCCTCGCGGACGCCTGGGGGGTACGGGCGCATGGAGTGGGCAAGGCGGTGTGGTTCGACCTGGACGGCGGTCTGAGCGGCGCCTCCGCGGCCGGCTGAGCGGCACCTCGACCGGCCCACTCGGACCGGCCCTGCCGGGAAGCAATACCGAACGGAAACGGACGACGCGCGAACCGACACGCGCTACGGACGACACGTGAACCGACACGACGAACGGACACGCGCAAACGGACAGGGGCGCGGCATGTGCCGCGCCCCTGTCCGATGTGTGGTCCGGGATCAGCCGAACTGCTGCTCAAGGTCCTTCAGCTTGCGCTCCAGGGAGTCGAGCCGTGGCAAGGCCATGGTGTCGTCCTCCGCGGTGAGGTCGACGGTGATCGACTTGTCAGCACCGTTGCGGACGGGCTGCAGGGAGGGCCGGGTGCGTACGGGCAACTGTTCCGGCGTCGATATGGCAGGCTCCGAGGTCACCTGGGCCGCGGGCACACGTTCCACGGTGGTGTCCACCTGGAGCCCGCCACCGCCGCCGCCACCGCCGCCACGGCCGGGCAGACCCCGGTGGCCGCGGCTGATGGCCTTGAGGTGGGCCCGCTCCAGACGCTCCTGCTCGCGCTTGCGCGTCCGGTTCTCTTCCTTTATCCGCTTGTCCTCGCGCACCTCGTCCACGGCCTCGTCCAGGCTGCGCACGCCCTCGAGGAGCATCAGCGACCAGGCCTTGTACGTCTCGCGCGGGGCCCGCAGCCAGCGGACCACCCGGATCTGCGGCAGCGGACGCGGCACCAGACCCTGCTCGCGCAGCGCGGCACGGCGGGTCTGCTTCAGCGCGCGGTCGAAGAGCACCGCGGCGGACAGGGACATGCCGGCGAAGAACTGAGGGGCGCCGTCGTGGCCGAGACCCCTGGGCGCGTGCACCCAGTTGAACCAGGCCGCCGCACCGGCGAACGTCCACACGAGTATGCGGGAGCCGAGGGCGGCGTCACCGTGGCTGGCCTCGCGCACCGCGAGCACCGAGCAGAACATGGCGGCACCGTCCAGGCCGAACGGAACCAGGTACTGCCACCCGCCGGTGAGGCCCAGGTTCTGCTCACCGAAGCCGACCAGGCCGCGGAAGGAGAGCGCGGCGGCGACCGCGGCACAGCAGAAGAGAAGGATGTAGGAGGCCGTGCCGTAGAGAGCCTCCTTGCGCCTACGGCGCTCCTCGCTGCGTTCCCAGGAATCCTCGGTCTTGGCGTGCTCCCCGGAGCGCTTGCCGCGCGCGAGCACCGCAACCGCCGCAAGCATGCCCAGGAGCAGTACGGCGCCCGGAAGCAGCCAGTTCAGCGATATGTCGGTCAATCTCATCAGGGGTCCCTTGCATTGGGATAGGGCGTAACGCCCGCCATAGTGGCCCAATCCTCGCGGCCCTCAGGGGGTTTCGGGGCAAGAGACCGCCAAAGAAGTGCAATGAGTGACGCATGACGGCATTCTGCTCGAACTACCGCGCGAGGGACGGGAGTTGAGTGCGAGTGAGATTACCTGTTCGAGTGGTTCCACGGAAAGTTCCTGCGGCATGTGAGGAATTTGTGAACCACCTGTAACCCGATGAGGGTCCCACCCGGAGTTGATCTTACGGCACATGCCGTAGGCGATCGCCGGGGGGTGGCTCGGCGCGGATCCCGGACGTGGGCCCCCGGCACTGGCCCCGGGCGCTCCGAGAGCCCGTCAACCGGTGACGGTGGCCGTCAGTTTGGCCACCCGCTCGGCCTCGCAGGTACGCGGGCAGGTGACGCAGGTGTCCTCCGGGGCGAGCGTGTAGAACATGCAGCAGCTCGCCCGGTCCCGGGTGGGCAGCGACTCACCGCCCGGCCCGGTCAGTTCGCGGAAGCCCGCCCCGCCCACGTACGGCCGGGTGGAACCCGGCAGCAGCAGCTCCAGCTCGCGCCGGCAGCGCTCCTGCTCGTCGGCGCCCAGGAGTTCGGCGACATACCAGATCCCCTCGACGACCTCGTCGGTCGCCATGCCCCACAGCGCCCGCCCGCGCCGCCGCATGCGCGGACCGAAGCCACCGAGGACCGGTTCTATGTGCTCGGCGAACGCGGCCCGTACCTCGGCCCGCAGTGCCTCCTCGTCCGGGACCACCCGGGCGCCCGGCTCGGCGGACGCGGGATCGTCCGGCAGGCAGCTGAACGTTTCGCCACGGACCGCCAGCCGGCTCTGTTCCCGCTGGAACGCCACCTGCCCGACGGGGAAGCGCGGCACCCGCCGCCGCAGGAACCAGGGGACCGTGAAAAGCAGACAGGCGTACCAGGAGTACCGGTGCAGCCCGAAGGTCGCCACCACGTCCGGGCGCCCCTCGCGGCCGTGGTCCCGCACGATCTGGGCCGCGTCCCAGGCGAGGAACGCGTCCAGCTCCGCGCCGGCCGCCGCGAGCCCGGCCGCGGAGACCCACCCCTCACCTTCGGGCAGTGGATCGGTGGGAGAGAGTTCTGTCACGCTCATCACGGGCAGTGCCTCGGTCAGCCGGGCGTACGCGACCGTCATGGGTGACGTGCGCGAACCGAGTGTCGGAGCCGGTGCTGAGAGGGGCATACGGGGACCGCCGTTTCACCATCGCTGCCAAGTAAGGCTGACCTTACCCGTGGTGGTCGAGGTTTGAACTGAGGGCATGTGCGCCTATGGTGCTTTACGACCGGTAACAACCCCAGTAGTGACCAAAGCGCACCCATGTACCCAGCCGGCCGCACTACTCGACACACGACTCGGCTCGGAGGAGGACACGTGGAGCAGGCCGGACCTCGCACGCGCCGGGCCGCGACCGCGAGTGCGCCGGAGGCAGCCCGACCGGATGCGGACTACCGCGTGCCCGCACAGCCGGGCGTCGCCGATGTCGACCGGGGGCGGGGCCTCGTGGCGGAGGGCGGCGCGGACCCGGTGCGCGGCGAGGCAGGGCCCGTCGCCGACGCGGCCCGGGGTGAGCACACGCACAGCGAGACGCCGATCCCGCTGCCCCGCAGCCAGCAGCGGCCGGTGGTTCAGCGATCCTCCGTACGAGGGCAGATCCTCGACGCGCTGCGGGCGGCCCTCGCGGGCGGGGAGCTGACGCCGGGGGAGGTGTACTCGGCGCCGGCCCTGGGGGAGCGGTTCGGGGTCTCGGCCACCCCCGTACGCGAGGCGATGCAGCAACTGGCCATCGAGGGCGCGGTCGAGGTCGTGCCCAACCGGGGCTTCCGTGTCGTACGGCGAGGGGCCCGGGAGCTGGCCGAGCTGGCGGAGGTGCGGGCGCTGCTCCAGGTGCCGGTGGTCATGAGGCTCGCGCGTACGGTGCCGGCCGACCGTTGGGGTGAGCTGCGGCCCCTCGCCGACGAGACGGCTCGGGCGGCGTCCTCCGGGTGCCGTGCGACGTACGGGGAGGCGGACCGGGCCTTCCACCGGGGGGTGCTGGGGCTGTCCGGCAACGAGCAGTTGCTGCAGATCACGGACGACCTCCACCGGCGTACGCAACTGCCGTTGGGCGGTGGCCATGTGGGTGTCTCCGGGGGCGGCGGCCGTGTGGAACTGATGGCGGACGCGGCGGAGCACATCGCGTTGTTGGACGCGTTGATGGCGCAGGACCTGGAGGCCGCGTGCTGTCTGGTGGAGAGGCATTTCGGGGCGGGGGGCTGAGGGGACGTCGGCGGCCGCGGGCGCGGTGGGGCTTCTCGCACAGTTCCCCGCGCCCCTGAAAGACCAGGCCCTGAGGGCCTGGAAGGCGACGGGCTGCGGGCCTGAAGGGCGGCGGGGGTGCGGGTTTGCAGGGCGAGGGGGCTGCGGGTCTGAAAGGTGGCGGGGGTGCGGGGTGAAAGGCCCGGGGCGCGCCCTTGGCTTTTCAGGGGCGCGGGGAACTGCGCGACCAGCCCCCACGCACCCGCAGCCGAACACGCACCCTCACCCTCACCCACGCCCCGCCGCTCACGCCGTCGCCGCCGGCGGTGGGGCCAACTGCCGCGCCAACCACGTCGGTACACCGCCCAGAAGCCGGAACAACCGCCCCGCCTCCTCGCGCAGTCGCGAGGCCTCCGGTTCGGACTCCGTGTCGGCCAGGGAGACCAGCGCCGGGGCCGTGCCGACCAGGTAGCCCAACTCCTCGCGGATGCGCAGGGACTCGGCGAAACCGTGCCGCGCCTCGGCCAACTCGCCGTCGTGCAGGGCGAGTCCCGCGAGGTGGCGCCAGGTGAAGGACTGCAGGAGAAGGTCGCCGTGCGCGGTGGCGCCCGCGTGGGCGCGGCGGTAGGCGGCGCGGGCGGCCTGCGGGGAGCGGGCGAGGTTCTCGGCGAGGACGCCCCGGCGAAAGTCGAGCAGGGCCCGGCCGGGTGCGCCGGGGGCGATCAGGGCCGCCGCCCGGCCGAGCGCGGCCCGCGCCTCGTCGGAGCGGTCGCGGACGCCGAGGAGCGTGGCCGCGTACGCCAGTTGGCCGCGCTCACAGGCCGCCGCGCCCCGCTCGTCGTCGGTCCGGGCCTGTGCCTCGGCCGTGCGCAGCGCGTCCTCGGCGTCCTCCCAGCCCTGCTCGGTGTAGAGACAGCGCTCCACCAGCAGCGCGGTGCGCTGCAGCGAGGCCTGTGGGGTGACGGGTTCGATGAGGGTGGCGGCGTCGACCCAGCAGGCGCGTGAGCGCAGCCGCCATACCGCGGTCTGGAGTGGATCGTCACCGGCGGTCGTTCCGTTACCAGACATGGCGGTATGCGCCACGTTGCCCTCCCCGAGCACGCCCTTGAGCTTTGAGTGGTGGCGGCATCTCAGCACGAACACAGGGGCACGGCCAAGAGGGTGTGTGAAAGTTTTCACTTGCGAGAGGGGATCAGACCGACCCGGGAGCCCTCCGAAGAGGCGAACCGGCCTGTCCGGAGACGCGGTGGGTGGGTGCGGTGGTCGAGAAGCGCGACAAGGCGTGAACGGCCGACCGCACGCCCCTCGGCCGCACACGGCCGGGCGGGGACGAGGACTTGAGGTCCGGGCAGCGCTGTCTTCCCCACCACCCACGACCTCAGCTCATGCGCAGGGCCAGGAAGAAGTCGAGCTTGTCCTCCAGACGGGAGAGGTCCCGGGCCGTCAACTGCTCGATGCGGCCCACCCGGTACCGCAGCGTGTTGACGTGCAGGTGGAGCCGCGCGGCGCAGCGCGTCCAGGAGCCGTCGCACTCCAGGAACGCCTCCAGGGTCGGGATCAGCTCGGCGCGGTGGCGGCGGTCGTAGTCGCGCAGCGGGTCGAGGAGCCGGGCCGTGAAGGCGCGGCGTACGTCGTCGGGGACGAAGGGCAGGAGCAGGACGTGGGAGGCCAGCTCCTGGTGGCCGGCCGCGCACACCCGGCCGGAGCGGGCCGCCGCCACCCGGCGGGCGTGCCGGGCCTCCTCCAGGGCGCCGCGCAGACCCTCCGCCGAGTGCACGGCCGCGCTGACGCCGAGGGTGAGCCGTCCGTCGCCGTCGAGGCCGGCGGTCAGCGGCCCCCGTACGGCCGCGAGAAGCGTGTCGGCGTGAATGCCGGAGCCGGAGGCGTCGTGCTCCGAGGGGACCGCCGCGAGGGGGACGAGGGCGATGGCCTCCTCGTCCGTGTGAGCGACGGCGATCCGGTCGGAGGGCTCGGGGCCCGTCGCCAGGGGGTCGACCAGGATCTCCTCCAGCAGAGCCTGGGTGAGCGGTCCGTCGTGGGTCGCCTCGCCGTCCCACTCGACCCGGGCCACGACGACCTGCCAGTGCGGCGCCGACCCGAGGCCGGGCAGCAGCACCGGCGCGGCGACCCGCAGCCGCGCCGCGATCTCGGCGGGTGCGGCCCCCGCCTGCACCAGCTCGAGAACTTCCTGGGCGAGCCGTCGCCGTACCGTGCGGGCCGCGTCGCGCCGGTCCCGCTCGACCGCGATGAGCTGGGTGACGCCGTACAGCAGGTCGAGCCGCTCGGCGGGCCAGTCCCCGGCATCGGCCTCGACGGCGAGGAGCCAGTCGGAGAGCGCCGTCCCGCGTGCGTCACGGGTCTCCCCGGGGGCGCGACCCGTGCTGCTGATCGGGAAGAGCGAGTACGTCGTGGTGCCGACGGCCACGCGGTGGGGGCCGCGCCGCCCCGTGCGCGTCGCCGCCAGGTGTTCGGCGGCCAGCCGTGCGCACAGCTCGGCGGGGAGCGCGGGCCCGGCGACCTCGGGGCCCGCGATCAGGCGGCCGGCGGGGGAGAGCACCCAGGCTCTGAGGTCCAGGTCGGAGCCGAGCAGGTCCAGGACGACGTCCGGGCCGCCGCCCGCGGCGCCGGACGTCATCATCCGGCGGTGGCGGTCCACCACGGCCGCCAGGTCCCCCGCGCGCTCACCGGAGACCTGCCGTACGACGTGCTCGGTGATGGTCGCGAAGGCGACCGACTCGTTGACCGCGAACAGCGGCAGTCGGTGCCGGGCGCAGGCCACGAGCAGGTCCTCGGGGATGTCGCCGAGCTCGGCCTCGCCGGCGGCCAGCGCGGTGACCCCGGCGGCGACCAGGATCCGTACGAAGGGCTCGGAGTCGCCGGCGTCCCGGCGCCAGGCCAGGCCCGTGAGCACCAGCTCGCCGCCGGAGAGGTAGCGGCTGGGATCCCTGAGGTCGGTGGTCATCACACCGCGCACGGTGCGGTCCAGCTCGTCCTCGCCGCCGAGCAGCCGCAGACCCAACGCGTCGGTGTCCAGCAGTGCGCGCAGGCGCATTCTCGTCGCCGCCGTTCTTGTCTCGAAAACAGTGGCCAGGGACTCGGCATCCTCTTTCCGGGCCCCGGGTGTGTTCCGGATGTGTCCAAAGGAAAACCTGGAGGTTGCCGATGGCCTCCATTCATACGAATCTACAAGATGCGCCCCTTGGCCAGGCAACTCCTTCATGGTTTCCGTGACTGACCGGGGCGGATCGGGAGCTGTGTACTGAAGCTGGATCCACGTGGACAGCACCTGAACGAGCCGGGCCCCGCCGCACTCGATCTGGCTCGATCAGAACGACTCAAGACGAATAAGAGAGCCGGTCAATGGACTTCCTTCGCCCCGCCAGTTGGGAGGAGGCGCTCGCCGCGAAGGCCGAGCACCCCACCGCTGTGCCGATCGCCGGCGGCACCGATGTGATGGTCGAGATCAACTTCGACCACCGTCGGCCCGAGTACCTGCTCGACCTGAACCGCATCGCCGAGCTCTCCGAGTGGGAGGTCGGCGAGGAAACGGTTCGCTTGGGTGCGTCCGTCCCGTACACCCGGATCATGGAGAACCTCCGCACCGAGCTGCCCGGCCTCGCCCTGGCCTCGCACACGGTCGCCTCCCCGCAGATCCGCAACCGCGGCGGAGTCGGCGGCAACCTCGGCACCGCCTCCCCGGCCGGCGACGCCCATCCGGCCCTGCTCGCGGCGGGCGCCCAGGTCGAGGCGGAGTCCGTGCGGGGCTCCCGGCTCATCCCCATCGACGACTTCTACACCGGCGTCAAGCGCAACGCCCTCGCGCCGGACGAGCTGATCCGCGCGGTGCACATCGAGAAGGCGGACGGCCCGCAGCAGTACTCCAAGGTGGGCACACGCAACGCCATGGTCATTGCCGTGTGCGCGTTCGGGCTGGCGCTGCACCCGTCGTCGCGGACCGTGCGCACCGGCATCGGCTCGGCCGCGCCGACCCCCGTACGGGCCGAGGCGGCCGAGGAGTTCCTGAACGCCGCGCTCGACGAGGGCGGCTTCTGGGACAACGGCCGGATCATCACCCCGTCGGTCGCCAAGCAGTTCGCCGACCTGTGCGCCGGCGCCTGCAACCCGATCGACGACGTACGCGGCACCGCGAGCTACCGCCGTCACGCCGTCGGCGTCATGGCCCGCCGGACGCTGATGTGGACCTGGGAGTCCTACCGCGGCACCGCCGCCCGCACGGAGGGAGCCGCGTAATGCGCGTCAGTTTCACGGTCAACGGCCGTCCGCAGGAAGCCGACGACGTGTGGGAGGGCGAGTCCCTGCTGTACGTGCTGCGCGAGCGTCTCGGACTGCCGGGCTCGAAGAACGCCTGCGAGCAGGGTGAGTGCGGGTCGTGCACCGTCCGTCTGGACGGCGTGCCGGTGTGCGCGTGTCTGGTCGCTGCCGGACAGGTGGAGGGCCGCGAGGTCGTCACCGTCGAGGGGCTGGCGGACTTCGCCGAGCAGCGGGCGCGGCACGGCGGTCGCGGCCCCGGCGCGTGCGGTACGGGTGCGTGCGGTACGGGCGACGCGGACGGGACCTCGCTCGACGAGGCCAAGCGGTGGGCCGCGCGGGGTACCGACTCGCAGACCGGCGAGGGCGCCGGTGTAACCCCGCGTGCGACGCTCTCTCCGATCCAGCAGGCGTTCATCGACGCCGGAGCCGTCCAGTGCGGCTTCTGCACCCCGGGTCTGCTCGTCGCCGCCGACGAGATGCTGGAGCGCCACCCGAACCCGTCCGACGCGGACATCCGCGAGGCGCTGTCGGGCAACCTGTGCCGCTGCACCGGCTACGAGAAGATCATGGACGCGGTCCGCCTCGCGGCCGCCCGGCAGTCCGAAGGGGTCTGATCCATGGCAACCACCGGCCTGCCCACCAACCTCACCCAGGGCTCCCGCACCAAGGGCGGCATCGGCGAGTCCACGCTCCGCCCGGACGGCACCCTCAAGGTCACCGGCGAGTTCGCGTACTCGTCCGACATGTGGCACGAGGACATGCTCTGGGGCCAGATCCTGCGCTCCACGGTCGCCCACGCCGAGATCCTCTCCATCGACACGGCCGAGGCCCTGGCCACCCCCGGTGTGTACGCCGTGATGACGTACGACGACCTGCCGACCGAGGTGCGCAGCTACGGCCTGGAGATCCAGGACACCCCGGTCCTCGCCCACGGCAAGGTCCGCCACCACGGTGAGCCCGTCGCCATCGTCGCCGCCGACCACCCGGAGACCGCCCGCCGCGCCGCCGCAAAGATCAAGGTGGAGTACCGGGAACTGCCGGTCGTCACCGACGAGGCCTCCGCGACCGCGCCGGACGCGATCCTGGTCCACGAGAACCGCGACGACCACCACATCGGCCATGTCCCGCACCCCAACATCGTCCACCGGCAGCCGATCGTCCGCGGAGACGTGGCGGCGGCCCGCGAACGGGCCGAGGTGATCGTCGAGGGCGAGTACGTCTTCGGCATGCAGGACCAGGCCTTCCTCGGTCCCGAGTCCGGTCTCGCCGTGCCCGCCGAGGACGGCGGTGTCGACCTCTACATCGCCACCCAGTGGCTCCACTCCGACCTGCGCCAGATCGCGCCCGTCCTCGGTCTGCCCGAGGACAAGGTCCGGATGACACTGGCCGGTGTGGGCGGTGCCTTCGGTGGCCGCGAGGACCTGTCGATGCAGATCCACGCCTGTCTGCTCGCCCTGCGCACCGGCAAGCCGGTCAAGATCGTCTACAACCGCTTCGAGTCCTTCTTCGGCCACGTCCACCGCCACCCCGCGAAGCTGTACTACGAGCACGGGGCCACGAAGGACGGCAGGCTCACCCACCTCAAGGCCCGGATCGTCCTCGACGGCGGCGCCTACGCCTCCGCCTCCCCGGCCGTCGTCGGCAACGCCGCCTCCCTCGGCGTGGGCCCGTACGTCGTCGACGACGTCGAGATCGAGGCCATCGCCCTGTACACCAACAACCCGCCCTGCGGCGCGATGCGCGGCTTCGGCGCGGTCCAGGCGTGCTTCGCCTACGAGGCGCAGATGGACAAGCTGGCGGCGAAGCTCGGCATGGACCCGGTCGAGTTCCGGCAGCGCAACGCCATGGAGCAGGGCACGCTCCTGCCCACCGGCCAGGCCGTCGACTCCCCGGCCCCGGTCGCCGAACTCCTGCGCCGCGTCAAGGCGATGCCCCTGCCGCCGGAGAAGCAGTGGCTCACGGCGGGCGAGGCGGCGGACGTACGACAGCTCCCGGGCGGCCTGTCCAACACCACGCACGGCGAGGGTGTCGTCAGGGGCATCGGCTACGCGGTCGGCATCAAGAACGTCGGCTTCTCCGAGGGCTTCGACGACTACTCGACGGCACGGGTGCGGATGGAGGTCGTCGGCGGTGAACCGGTGGCGACCGTGCACACGGCGATGGCGGAGGTCGGCCAGGGCGGCATCACCGTCCACGCGCAGATCGCCCGCACCGAGCTGGGCGTCATCCAGGTGACCATCAACCCGGCGGACACCCGGGTGGGTTCGGCCGGATCGACGTCCGCGTCGCGCCAGACGTACGTCACCGGCGGCGCCGTGAAGAACTCCTGCGAGCTCGTCCGCGAGAAGGTCCTGGAGATCGGCCGCCGCAAGTTCGGCTCCTACCACCCCGCTTGGGCCACCGCCGAACTCGTCCTGGAGGGCGGCAAGGTCGTCACCGATGCCGGCGAGGTCCTGGCCGACCTGGTCGACGTTCTCGGCGACGAGGCCGTCGAGGTCCAGGCGGAGTGGCGCCACCGGCCCACCGAGCCCTTCGACCTGCGCACCGGACAGGGCTTCGGCCATGTCCAGTACTCCTTCGCCGCGCACCGGGCCGTCGTCGAGGTCGACACCGAACTGGGCATGGTCAAGGTCGTCGAACTGGCCTGCGCCCAGGACGTCGGCAAGGCCCTCAACCCGCTCTCCGTCCTCGGCCAGATCCAGGGCGGCACGACCCAGGGCCTCGGCATCGCGGTCATGGAGGAGATCATCGTCGACCCGAAGACCGCGAAGGTCCGCAACCCTTCCTTCACGGACTACCTCATCCCCACGATCCTCGACACGCCGACCATCCCCGTCGACGTGCTCGAACTCGCCGACGACCATGCGCCGTACGGGCTGCGTGGCGTCGGTGAGGCCCCGACCCTGTCGTCGACCCCGGCCGTCCTCGCGGCGATCCGGAACGCGACGGGGCTGGAGCTGAACCGGACGCCCGTACGACCGGAACATTTGACGGGTACGGCGTAGTCATGGGCCGGGTCGCGTAAGGGATCGGGGGCTCGGATCGGCGGGTGCGGGTGCGGGTGCGGGTGCGGGTGCCGGTGCGGGCCGGTCGCGCAGTTCCCCGCGCGCGCCCCTGAAAGGCAGGGGTGCGCCCCCTGCCTTGCAGAGCCGGCTGGGGGCGCACCAGGCGTCCGATACCGAGTACCGTCCGCCAACACGTCGCTCAAGGAGACCGAAGATGCTGGACATCGCCGAAGAGCTGCACCGGTGGGCCGGACAAGGACGCGACTTCGCCGTGGCCACCGTGGTGGCCGTCGGCGGCAGCGCCCCGCGTCAGCCCGGCGCCGCCCTCGCGGTGGACGCCGACGGCACGGCGATCGGCTCGGTCTCCGGTGGCTGCGTGGAGGGCGCCGTCTACGACCTGTGCCGCCAGGCGCTGGCGGACGGCGAACCGGTCCTCGAACGCTTCGGCTACAGCGACGATGACGCCTTCGCCGTCGGCCTGACCTGCGGCGGAGTCATCGACATCCTGGTGACACCGGTACGGGTCGGCGACCCCGTCCGCCCGGTGGTCGCCGCCGCGCTCTCGGCCGCCGCGAGCGGGGAGGCCGCCGCTATGGCGCGTATCGTCTCCGGCCCGGCGCGACTGCGGGGCCGCGCCCTGTTGGTCCGCCCGGACGGCTCGTACGAGGGCGGCTTCGGCGCCCACCACGAACTGGACCGCACGGTCGCAGCCGAGGCCCGCGCCCTGCTCGACGCCGGACGCACCGGCACCCTGGAGATCGGAGAGCTGGGCTCACGCTGTGGAGCGCCGCTCACCGTCCTGGTCGAGTCGTCCGTTCCGCCGCCCCGGATGATCGTCTTCGGCGCGATCGACTTCGCCTCGGCGCTCGTCCGTGTCGGCAAGTTCCTCGGATATCACGTCACCGTCTGCGACGCCCGCCCCGTCTTCACCACCCGCACCCGCTTCCCGGAGGCGGACGAGATCGTCGTCGAGTGGCCCCACCGGTACCTGGAGCGCACGGACGTCGACGCCAGGACCGTCCTGTGCGTCCTCACCCACGACGCCAGGTTCGACGTCCCGCTCCTCCGACTCGCGCTGCGGCTGCCCGTCGCGTACGTCGGTGCCATGGGGTCCCGTCGCACCCACCTCGACCGCAACGACCGCCTCCGCAAGGTCGGCGTCACGGAACTGGAGCTGGCCCGTCTCCGCTCGCCCATCGGCCTCGACCTCGGTGCCCGTACGCCGGAGGAGACGGCCCTCTCCATCGCCGCCGAGATCGTCGCCGAACGGCGCGGCGGCAGCGGGGTGTCCCTGACCGGCGCGCACACCCCCCTCCACCACGACGGCCCGCCCGGCATCACGGAGCTGCCGACTCTGCGGGTCTCTTGAACCGCATCTGACTCCGACCCCGAGCCCGAGCCCTTGTCGGTCACTTGACCGCCGGGGCGGCAGAGGCGACCGTTTCCCAAACGGTGACAGCACTACGGGGGCGGGAAGTTGACCACGGTGAGCGGGGAAGAGCGCCCGGAGGACCGGGGCGTGGCCGGGGCGCCAGGCAGTGGTGCGGGTGCGGGTGAGGGCTCCACCGGGGATGCCGGGGACGGTGCCGGGGGAGCCCCCGGCACGGCGCGCGATGCAGATGCGCCCACGGCCCGAGACCAGGATCCGGACACGGACTCCGCCCCGGGCTCGCATGCGGACGCGGCTGGGGGCGACGGTTCGAGCGGAGCGGGAGCCGGAGCCGAGGCCGTCCCTGGACCCCGTGCCGGAGCCGATGTGGGACCCCGACCCGAACCTGAAGGTGAGGCCGGACCCCCACCCGGGCCCCAGCCCGGACCTGAAGCCGGAGCCGGAGCCGCAGTCGGAGCCGGACCTGGACCCCAACGCGGAGCCGGCACTGGCGCCGGACCCGGAGCCGGACCCGGAGCCGGACCCGGACCTGAACCCAAAGGTGAGGCCGGACCCGGACCTGCAGCCGGTGCGGTTGCGGAAGGCGAGACCGAGACCGATGCCGCGACCCATGCCGGTGCCGGTGCCGGTGCCGGTGCCAGTGACGGTGACGGTGGCAACCGTGACGAACGGCGGTTGTCGACGGCGGCGACCACTCTTCTCGGCCTCTTCCTCCTGGCCGACGTCGTGTTCGTCTGCGGCGCACTCGTGACGCTCTGGCCGGCGGTGCTCGCGACCGTCGAGCCCGGCGCGGAGCCCACGGCCACCGCGCGTTGGTCGCCCTTCGGTCTCGGCGACTGGTCGCTGACCGCCGACACCGCGATGCTGCTCGCCGTGGTCGTGTGCAGTGCGCTCGGCAGCTTCGTCCACGCGGCCACCTCGTTCGCGACGTACGTCGGCAACCGACGGCTCTACGCGAGCTGGCTGTGGTGGTACCTCCTGCGCGCCGGTATCGGCGTCGCCCTCGCCCTCCTCGTCTACTTCCTGTTGCGCGGCGGCCTGTTCGCCGGCAGCTCCGGCGCGGGCGCGACCAACCCGTACGGCTTCTCCGGCATAGCCGGGCTCTGCGGACTGTTCTCGAAGCAGGCCACGGACAAGCTCCGCGAGATCTGCGACACCCTCCTCAGCACCACGGGCGACGGAGACCGCGACCGACGCGACGGCCTGGTCGCCGCCCGGAACGGGGACCCAGGCACGTCCTGACCGGGCCCCGCTCTGCGAACTCGCGGCGCGTCACGTCGGCTTGCGCGCCAGCACGTACGCCTGCGGTGTGCTCGCCGTGGGTCCGTCCGCCTCCCGTACCAGCCGCGCCGCCTCGACGAACCCGGCGTCACGCAGCAACTCGGTGATCAGGTCCGGCGGGAAGCGGTACACGTCGAGATCCAGGTCGTGGCCGTACGCATGCGACAGGTGTACGGACTCGTCGCCCACCTTGTAGGCCAGTGCGAGGAGGCCACCGGGGGCGAGGACCCGATGGAACTCACCGAATGCCGCCGGGAGTTCGGCGGGCGGCGTGTGAACCGTGGAGTACCAGGCGAGCGCGCCGGCCAGGGAGCCGTCCGCGAAGTCCAGCGCGGTCATCGTGCCCACGTCGAACCGGAGTCGGGGGTGGGCCCAGCGGGCCACGGCGACCATCTCCGGTGAGAGGTCGATGCCACAAATGTCGAGCCCCAACGAGGCCAGATGGCCGGTGACCCGCCCCGGACCGCACCCGAGATCGGCGACGCGCCCGCCCCCGGCGCCCAGCACCCGCTCGGCGAAGACGCCCAGCATGGCCCGCTCGAACGGGCTGTTCGCCAACTCGTCTCTCAGCAGCTTCTCGTAGTCAGCGGCGACAGTGTCGTAGGACTCCCGGGTGGTGTGCAGGTGGTGTGTGGTCATGAGCGCGACGGTAGCCGGAGGGTCTGACATCGCTGCGGATACTCAGGTCCCTGGGCCGCAGCTCTGTGTCGGGCTGCCTCACCACCGTCCCCGTCCCCGTCCCCGGCATCGCCGACCTGAGACCCCTGCGGTAAGCCAAGAACGTCCCTCACAGCCATCGCCCAGCACTGCGGCGTCCGGCCCACCACCATCTCCAGACTCGAACGAGGCCTCGGCCGAGACGACGACCTCACCCATGCCGACCGCGACCGGATCCGGACCGCTTGACAGCAGCCGGCGCAGCGCAGCTCAGTTCGGACCTCGATCGCCGGGCGCGAGCAGCCCGTCCACCGCCCGCCCGAACATCCGCCGTGCCGACCGATCCAGGAGACGGTCGAAGAGCCCCGGCAGCCACCGCACCCGCAGATCCTCCCGCCACACCACACGGGACGCGCCGTCGCCGTGGGGATGGACCTCGATCTCGGCCCACCCGGTCACGAACGAACCACGCTTGACCAGGCGGCACCTGCCCGAACCTTCGCCCTCCGGCGGCCGCCACACCACGACCTCCATCGGGTCGTCGAAGGCGAGCGGACCGATGCCACTGCGGGGGACGAACACCGTGCCCACGCCCGTCGGCGGGGGAGTGCGCACGGTGACGCGGGTCAGGGGGGCGACGTCGGCGTGCCGGGGCCAGTCGGTGAGGCGCTGCCAGGCGACCTCGGTGGAAAGCCCGGGGAAGCGTTCCAGAAGGAAGAGAACCACGCGGTGATCGTAAGTGGACAAGCACGGACGGGACCGGCGCCCGGGGCGCCGGCCCCCCCGGTGTCACCGACGGGATGCTCCCCGGAGAGCCTCGAACTCGTCCGATGACCCGGAAGTGTGCTGGTGACCGACGTCCGTGGTGTGCTGGTGACCGACGTCCGTGGTGGGCCGGTGGCTGATGTCGGTCCCGGCTGGGTGGGCGCGGTCCATGGCGCGCTCATGGCCGGCGCCGGCGCCGGGATCGGGTCGGCCGCCGCCGGCCGTGCCCCGGTCCGGGCCGGCGGCCATGGCGCGGCCCCGGCCGGCAACCGTGGCGGACGCGTTGCCGGCTGCCATGGCTTGTGCGACCTCCGCGACGGGCCGCTGCCCGTACCCCCGGTGCCGCGTGACCGGTCTTCGCGACACCGGTGGTCGCCATGGGGAGGCTGTCGGCGGATGCGGTGCGGGGGTCTTGTCGTGTCATCCGGACCTTCCCTAGGGTCGTACGGGGGGTGGAAGCGCTTTCTAGTGGAAGAGGTGACCCACTCATGCCCCGAAGCAGGACGAGGAAGTCCTGGAAACCCTTCGCGGCGGCCACCGCGCTGGCGCTCTGCGCGGTGCTCACCGGCTGCTCGGGACCGGACGGGTCGGGCGAGGTCGGCGGCAAGGTGGTCCTGCGGTACACCTGGTGGGGCAACCCGGACCGGGCGGCCCGGACACAGACGGCCGTCGAGCTCTTCGAGAAGAAGAACCCGGGAATCGACGTACAGACCTCCTTCGCCGGCTACGAGGCCTACAAGCAGAAGCTCGCCACCCAGGCCGCCGGCGGCGACGCGCCCGACGTCATGCAACTCGACTACCGGATGATCGACCAGTACGCGTCCGGCGGTGTGCTCCTCGACCTCGCGAAGCAGCGGTCGGCCCTGGACACCGCCGAGTTCGAACCGGGGCTCCTCGCCACCGGCAAGGTGGACGACAGGCAGTACGCCGTGCCGCAGGGGCGCGGAACCGAGACCATGGTCTACGACACCGAGAAGTGGAAGGCCGCCGGCCTCGAACCGCCGCGCGTGGGCTGGACGTGGAGCGAGTGGGCCGACGCGATGCGCGAGGTGGCGGCCAAGACGGGAGCGCCCGGCGGCACCGACCCCGGCCAGAGCGAGGACGCCTTCGAGATCTGGTTGCGCGGTCAGGGCAAGGCCCTGTACACGCAGGACAGGCGACTCGGTTTCGACGCGGACGACCTGACCCGTTGGTGGACCTTCACCGACG
Source organism: Streptomyces sp. NPDC012510 (assembly GCF_042955065.1). Taxonomy (NCBI): domain Bacteria; kingdom Bacillati; phylum Actinomycetota; class Actinomycetes; order Kitasatosporales; family Streptomycetaceae; genus Streptomyces; species Streptomyces sp. NPDC012510. Next base: position 51,132 of record NZ_JBIBEN010000016.1, on the reverse strand, counting down.
GGCTGCGCCGCGAGGGCGCCGTCTCGCCCGCCGAGCAGACGACCCAGCTCGACGGCACCGTAGAGAACACCCCGCTCGGCCGGGGCGAGGCCGCCTCGGACCTCAACTGGGACGCCCCCGCGAGCGGTTACCTCGCCCTGGTCCCCACCGGGATCTCCCTCGCTGCGATGCCGGCGGGCGAGGACGGCACACCCGGCCAGTACTTCAAACCCTCCATGTTCATGGGCGTGGCCGCCGACTCGGAACACCCCGAGGAGTCCGCTCGGCTCGTCGACTTCATGCTCAACGACAGGGAGGCGGCGAAGATCCTCGGCGCGACCCGGGGCATCCCCGTCAACGAGTCGATCCGCGAGGACATCGCGGCCGACCTCAAGGACTTCGACAGGACCATCTACGACTACCAGGCCACCGTCGAAGGAAAGCTCGACCCGCCGCCCCAGGCACCCCCCTCGGGCGACAGCGCCCTGCAGACCACCTTCCAGCGCGACTACGACCAGGTCTCCTACGAGCGGATGTCCCCCCGAGAGGCCGCCGAGAACTACATCACCGAGGCGAAGGCGGAGCTGAGGTCATGACCACCACGCAGGTGCCGACGACCGTACGGGGGAAGAAGGTCGCCCCGCCCGAACGGCCCGCCCGGCGACATCGACGCGAAGGCGCGGCCTGGGTGTTCCTGTCCCCCTGGGTGCTCGGGGCCTGTGTCCTCACGCTGCTCCCGATGGCCGTCTCGCTGTACCTCTCCTTCACCGACTACGACCTGTTCAACGCCCCCAGCTGGGTGGGCCTGCGCAACTACACCCAGATGTTCACCGAGGACCCTCGCTACTGGCGTTCGGTGGTGACGACCCTGACATACGTCGTCATCGCCGTACCGCTCCAACTCGGCCTCGCCCTGCTGGTGGCCCTGGCCCTGAAGAACATGAAGCGCGGCCGGGCCTTCTACCGCTCCGCCTTCTACGCCCCCTCCCTGCTCGGCGCATCCATGTCCATCGCCCTGGTCTGGCGGGCGATCTTCAACGACGGCGGCACCGTCGACCACCTCCTCGGCACCGGCGGATGGGTCAACCGGCCCGGCTGGGCGCTGCTCGCGGTGGCGCTGCTCACGGTGTGGCAGTTCGGCGCCCCGATGGTCATCTTCCTCGCCGGACTCCAGCAGATACCGGGGGAGTTGTACGAGGCGGCGGAGGTGGACGGTGCGAGTGCGTGGCGCCGGTTCCTGTCGATCACGGTGCCGATGCTGTCGCCCGTGATCTTCTTCAACCTGGTGCTCCAGACCATCCAGGCCTTCCAGGTCTTCACACCGGCCTTCGCGGTCAGCGCGGGCAAGGGCGGCCCGGCCGACTCCACCCTCTTCTACACCCTCTACCTCTACGACCGGGGCTTCGTCGCCTCCCACATGGGCTACGCCTCCGCCATGGCCTGGGTCCTGCTGCTCGCCATCGGCGCGGTCACCGCGATCCTCTTCCGCACCTCCCGCTCCTGGGTCTTCTACGCCTCCGAGGGGGACCGATGACCACCACCACGCCCTCGACTCCCGTGGTCCGCAAGCCGGTTGCCTGGCGACGGGTGGCCCTGCACCTCGGCTGCCTGGCCGCGCTCCTCGTGATGCTGTACCCGCTGGCCTGGCTCCTCGCGACCTCCGTCAAGCCCGCGAACGAGGTCATCGCCAGCCTCGACCTGCTGCCCAGCCGTTTGGAATGGTCCAACTACGAGACGGCGCTCGACGGCGTCAACGACGTGTCGGTCGGCCGGCTCCTCGGCAACTCCCTGCTGATCGCCGGCGGCGCGGTCGTCGGGAACGTCCTGTCCTGCTCCTTGGCGGCGTACGCATTCGCCCGCCTGCGGTTCCGCTTCCGTGGACCGCTCTTCGCCTTCATGATCGCGACGATCATGCTTCCGCACCACGCCGTTCTGATCCCGCAGTACATCATCTTCAACCAGCTCGGCATGGTGAACACCTACTGGCCGCTGATCCTGCCGAAGTTCCTCGCCACAGAGGCGTTCTTCGTCTTCCTCATCGTGCAGTTCATGCGGGGGCTGCCCAGGGAACTGGAGGAGGCGGCACGGATCGACGGATGTGGACCGTTCCGGAGCTTCTTCCTGGTGATCCTCCCGCTCACCCGGCCCGCGCTGATCACCACCGCCATCTTCACCTTCATCTGGACCTGGAACGACTTCTTCACCCAGCTCATCTATCTCTTCTCACCCGAGAAGTTCACCCTGACCCTGGCACTCAGGTCCTTCGTCGACGCGTCGAGCACCTCGGCCTTCGGTCCGATGTTCGCCATGTCGGTGCTCGCCCTCCTCCCGATCGTGCTGTTCTTCCTGGCCTTCCAGCGCTTCCTGGTGGAGGGAATGGCCAACTCCGGAATCAAGGGGTAGGGAAGTGAGCGCGATGCGCACGAACAAGGAAGCGGGCGAGATCTTCGGCCCCCGGATGACGCTCTTCGCGGACGTGCTCGGCGTGGGGGTCGCCGTGGCAGTCGTGAGTCTCCCGCTGGTGACCCTGCCCGCCGCGCTCTCCACGGCCTGCGCGGTCCTGCGCGGCGTACGGGAGGACCGTCCGGCCACGGCCGGCCGCTTCTTCACGGCGCTGCGGCGACGCCTGCGGCCCGGCGACCTGACCGCCGGCCTCGTGGCCCTCGCGGGCATGACCCTCGTCCTCGCCGATCTGGCGCTCGCCCGCGCCGGACTCCCCGGCGGCCCCGCCTTCGCCCTCCTCGCCGCCGCCATCGGCACCGGCGCCGCCGTGGTCGCCCTGCGCGCCTGCGCCCGCCCCGAGTCGGTCACCGACTGGCCCGTCGCGGTGCGGGGGGCGGCTCGGGACGCGGTGCGCGATCCGGGCGGCAGCGCTCTGGTCGTCCTCGCCGTGGCGGCGGCCGCGACGAGCGCCTGGATGCTGCTGCCGCTCGCGTTCCTCGTACCGGGGCTGCTGGCTCTGGCGCTCACCGCCGTCGACGTACGGGGAAAAGAGGTCGCTCCTCAAGAGGGGATGTGATGGGGTGGCGGCCAGGATGCCCACGGGAGGGGAAGCGGAACGGTGAACAGGCGGCGGCGGAAGAAGCTGTCCAAGCGGCTGGTCTGGGCCGCGATGATCGGTGACACCGCCGGTGTCGAGGCGCTGCTGCGAGCGGGAACCCCTGCGGAGACGACCGACCCCGAGGGGACGACGCCGCTGTACGCGGCGTCCGTCCACGGTGCCGCCGACACGGTCCGCGTGCTCCTGGCCGCCGGGGCCTCCCCCGACACCGAGAGCGGACACGGCACGCAGGGCACACCGCTCTGCGCCGCCGCCTGCTGGGGGCACACCGAAGCGGTGCGCGCACTCCTCGCGCACGGCGCCGACCCCAACCTCCGCGAGGACCACGGCACGGGCCGCTCCCCACTCGACTGGGCGGCCACCGGCCCCTACGCCGAGACGTCGGCCGCTCTGCTCGCCGCCGGGGCGCGGCCCTCCTGGAGAGCCTAGAAGGAGTACGGCCCGAACCGCCCCCAGGCCACGCAGACCGTCGCACCGGACGACCACTGCCTGCCGCCGTCCAACTGACGGCCCCTTCGCAGGAGTTGATGCCCGTGGGCCCGTGGGCCCGTGACCGGCGGCTCAGTCGTCCGCGGGCGGGCCCGTCGTGCCCCGGACCTCGAGCGTCGGCGTCGTCAGGACGACCTCGGCGGGGCGGGTCGGGTCGGCGATGCGGTCGAGCAGGCACTGGGCGGCACCGCGGCCGACGTCGTGGCTGGCGTTGTCCACGGTGGTCAGCCAGAGGTGGCGCAGCCGGGAGACGTAGGTGTTGTCGTAGCCGACGAGGGAGAGGTCGCGTGGCACCTTCAGCCCGAGTTCCTCGGCGGCGGACAGGGCGCCCACACAGGCCATGTCGTTGAACGCCACGACGGCGGTGGGACGTTCGGGAAGGCTGAGCAGCCGGACCGTGGCGCGGTAGCCGCCCTCCTCCGTGAGGTCGCCGCGTTCGACGGTCGCCGTGTCGCTGAGCCCGTGCTCGTGCATGACCGTCTCGAAGCCGAGGCGGCGCAGCGCGCCGACCACGCCTTCTCCCGCGATGTGCGCGATACGCCGGTGCCCGAGGCCGATGAGGTGTTCGGTGGCGAGGCGGGCGCCGTGCTGGTCGTCGCCCGCGACGACGTCCACGTGGGGGAGGGTGGGCTCGCGGGCGCCCGCGACCACGGTCGGGACGAGACCGGCAGCCGTGCGCAGCGCCTCGGACGGCGGCAGTGTGCCGACCGCGATCAGGCCGTCGACCCGCAGCTCGGTGAAGGTGCGGGTCAGGTCCTCACCGAGGCGCCGGTTGAGATGGCCGTCGGCCAGCAGCATGCGCAGACCGTTGTCGTGGAGCCGGGAGTTGAGGCCGTCCAGCAGCTCGACGAACCAAGGGTTGCGCATGTCGTTCAGCAGGACGCCGACGGTGCGCGTACGACGCTCGCTCAGGCTGCGCGCGGCGGCGTTCGGCCGGTAGCCCAGCTCGTCCACGGCCGAGAGCACGGCCTCCCGCTTCTCGGCGCGTACCTGGGCGGAGCCGCGCAGCACCAGGGAGACCAGCGACTTCGACACACCGGCCCGCTCGGCGACATCGCGGATCGTCGGGGGTCTCATGGTGTGGACCGTTCCACAGCCGTGGCGCGGTTGTCAAAGGGCTTGACACCGGCGAAGACCACCTCGCAGAGTGAGCGGCGTACGCTCTGGAACGGTCCAAAAGCGGGTCGGTGATTCCAGTGAGGGTCCGAGGAAGGTCCGGGGAAGGGCAGTCATGGTGAGTGCGCTCGGTGTCGCCGTCGTGGGGTTCGGCTGGATGGGACGGGTGCACACCCAGGCGTACGCCCGGGTGCCGCACCACTTCCCGGAGCTGCCCCTGCGCCCCGAGCTGATCACCGTCGTCGAGGAGGTGCCGGGACGCGCCGAGGAGGCAGCCGAGCGGTTCGGGTTCGCCACGACGGCCCGGGACTGGCGCGAGGTGCTGGCCGACCCACGGATCCAGGCGGTGAGCATCACCGCGCCGAACTTCCTGCACCGGGAGATCGGTGTCGCCATGGCCGAGGCGGGCAAGCACATCTGGATCGAGAAGCCGGTCGGGCTCGACGCCGCCGACGCCCGCGCCGTCGCCGACGCGGTCGCCCAGGCCGGCGTCCAGGGCGCCGTCGGCTTCAACTACCGCAACGCGCCGGCCGTCGACGCCGCCCGCGAGCTGATCGCCGACGGGGAGATCGGCACCGTCACCCATGTCCGTATCCGCCTCTTCAGCGACTACGCCGCCCATCCCGAGTCCGCCCTGACCTGGCGGTACGAGCGGGAGCGCGGCGGCAGCGGAGTCCTCGGCGACCTCGCCTCGCACGGCGTGGACCTCGCCCGTTTCCTGCTCGGCGACATCGCCTCCCTCACCGCCGACAGCGCGGTCTTCGTCCCCGAGCGGGCCCGGCCCACCGGCGCCACCGCCGGCCACACCCGCGCCTCGGGCGGCGAGCTGGGCCCCGTCGAGAACGAGGACTACGTCAACTGCCTGCTCCGCTTCGCCTCCGGCGCCCGGGGCGTCCTGGAGGCCTGCCGGGTCTCCGTCGGCGAACAGAACAACTACGGCTTCGAGATCCACGGCACCAAGGGCGCGCTCTTCTGGGATTTCCGCCGCATGGGTGAACTGGGCGTCAGCAAGGGTGACGCCTACCAGGACCAGGCCGTCCACACCCTCCACGTCGGCCCCGGCCACGGCGCGTACGCCGCCTTCCAGCCGGGCTCCGCCAACGCCATGGGCTACGACGACCTCAAGGTGATCGAGGCGTACCACTTCCTGCGCTCCGTCGCCGAGGGCACCCCGCACGGCACCACCCTGGACGACGCCGTGCACAGCGCCACCGCACTCGACGCCATGAGCCGCTCGGCCGCGTCCGGAGCGTGGGTGGAGCTCTGAGCCCCTGGACCGTTCCGGCCCGTCGACTCCCCCTGGGGAGACGTCAGTTGCGGACGAGCAGCTGGAAGTCGAAGGAGTAGCGCGAGGCCCGGTAGATGTGGGTGCCGTACTCGACCGCGCGGCCGGTGTCGTCGTACGCCGTGCGCCGCATGGTGAGGAGTGCGGCGCCCTCCGGTTCGCCGAGGCGCTCGGCCTCCTCGGGGGTGGCGATACGGGCGCCGACGCTCTGGTGGGCGCTGTGCAGGGTGATGCCGGCGTTGCGCATCATCCGGTAGAGGCCCGTGGACTCCAGGCGCTCGGTGTCGAGGTCCAGCAGCCCGGCCGGGACGTAGTTGGACAGGAAGGCCACCGGCTGGCCGTGGGTGAGGCGCAGCCGCTCGAAGAGGTGCACCTCGGCGCCCTCGGCGATGCCCAGCGCGGCCGCGACCTCGGCGCAGGCCCGCCGGATCTCGGTCAGCAGCACCCTGGTCGTCGGCTGCTGACCGGCAGCCTCCAGGTCGTCGTAGAGACTGCTCAGCTCCAGCGGCCGCTTGACCTGGCTGTGCACCACCTGCGTGCCGACGCCCCGGCGCCGTACGAGCAGGCCTTTGTCGACGAGCGACTGGATGGCCTGCCGTACGGTCGGCCGGGACAGGCCCAGACGGCCCGCGAGCTCGATCTCGTTGCCCAGGAGGCTGCCGGGGCCGAGCGCACCGTGCTCGATCGCCGACTCCAGTTGCCGGGCGAGCTGGTAGTACAGCGGCACCGGGCTGCTCCGGTCGACACTGAGGTCGAGGCTCTCTGTACTCCCCGCAGTCGCGCTGGTCACGCCCATGAGGGTATCCGTCCGTCCGGATGACAGGAACCCCTGTCATCGCATTGTCCTTACATGACGTGTGCGTGGCCGGAACAGAAGTGACGGCGGCCCGGTCAGAGGTGACGGCGCCGGCCGGCCACCTCGCGGTCGTAGGTCACGCGCGCCTCGACGGCCGCCGGGCGGGAGGCGGTCTCCGCGACCGGGACGTCCCACCATGCCTCGGCCGGGGGGGCGGTGGGCGTCGGGTCGGTCTCGACGTACACACAGGTCGGCCGGTCCGAGGCGCGGGCCGCCGTCAGGGCGTCACGCAGTTCCCGTACGGTCTTGGCGCGGATGACGTCCATGCCCAGGCTGGCCGCGTTGGCCGCCAGGTCCACCGGGAGCGGTGCGCCGGAGAAGGTGCCGTCGGCGGCGCGGTAGCGGTAGGCGGTGCCGAAGCGCTCGCCGCCGACCGACTCGGAGAGGCCGCCGATGGAGGCGTAGCCGTGGTTCTGGATGAGGACCAGGTTGACGGGCAGGCCCTCCTGGACGGCCGTCACGATCTCCGTCGGCATCATCAGATACGTGCCGTCGCCGACCAGCGACCAGACGGCCGTGCCGGGCGCCGCCTGCTGGACCCCGATCCCGGCGGGGATCTCGTAGCCCATGCAGGAGTAGCCGTACTCGAGGTGGTACTGGCGGGGGCTGCGGGCCCGCCACAGCTTGTGCAGGTCGCCGGGGAGCGAGCCGGCCGCGTTGATGACCACGTCCTCGTCCCCGACGACGGAGTCGAGGGCGCCGAGCACCTGGCTCTGGGTGGGCACGGCGTTCTCGTCGGCCGGGGTGCAGGCGGCCTCGACGACCTGCTCCCAGCGCTCCTTCCCGGCCCGGTACTCGGCCTCGTACGCCTCGCTCACCCGGTGGCCGTCCAGCGCCTCGGCGAGTGCCGCGAGACCGGCCCGCGCGTCGCAGACGACCGTCCGGGCCGCCAGCTTGTGGGCGTCGAAGGCGGCGATGTTCAGGTTGACGAAACGGACGTCCGGGGCCTGGAAGAGGGTGTGGGAGGCGGTGGTGAAGTCGGTGTAGCGGGTGCCGACTCCGATGACCAGGTCGGCGGTGCGGGCGATGTCGTCGCAGACCGCCGTGCCGGTGTGACCGATGCCGCCGAGGTCGGCCGGGTGGTCGTAGCGCAGGGAACCCTTGCCGGCCTGGGTGGAGGCGACCGGGATGCCCGTGGCCTCGACCAGGGCCTTCAGGGCCTCCTCGGCCTCGCTGTGGTGGACACCGCCGCCGGCGACGAGGAGCGGACGCCGCGCCGCGCGGACGGCCCGTACGGCCTCCGCCAGCTCGACCGGGTCGGGCGCGGGACGGCGTACGCCCCAGACGCGCTCGGCGAAGAACTCCTCCGGCCAGTCGTACGCCTCCGCCTGGACGTCCTGCGGCAGGGCGAGGGTGACGGCGCCGGTGTCGACGGGGTCGGCGAGGACCCGCATGGCGTTCAGGGCGGCCGGGATCAGGGCCTCCGGACGGGTGATCCGGTCGAAGTGGCGGGAGACCGGGCGCAGGGTGTCGTTGACCGACACATCGGCCTCGGTCGGGTGTTCCAACTGCTGGAGCAGCGGGTCGGCGGAGCGGGTGGCGAAGTAGTCGCCGGGCAGGAGGAGAACGGGCAGCCGGTTGATGGTGGCCAGGGCGGCGCCGGTGACCAGGTTGGTGGCGCCGGGGCCGATGGACGTGGTGACCGCCTGCGCGGAGAGGCGGTTCAGTTGACGGGTGTAGCCGACGGCGGCGTGCACCATGGACTGCTCGTTGCGGCCCTGGTGGAACGGCATCGTCCCCTCACCGGCCTCCAGCAGGGCCTGGCCCAGCCCCGCCACGTTGCCGTGGCCGAAGATGCCCCAGGTCCCGGCGATCAGCCGACGGCGTACGCCGTCGCGCTCGGTGTACTGCGCGGCCAGGAACCGCACCAGCGCCTGAGCGACGGTCAGACGGCGGGTGGGCTGGGACATCGGAACCTCACAGGGGCGAAGGGGTTCTTGTGGGGATCTTGCAGGAGTGTTGCGGGTTTTCGTGGGCGAGAACGCCCACTCACCGGCACCCGGGAACGCACCCGGCGGGGACGAGGGGCGTGGCCCCGAACGACTTCAAGGGCTCGACACGTGCGCGAGGGACGCGGGTGTGCAACGGATGGAGATCGATTTCGACACGGCCCACGGCAAGCAGGACGGAGGGTCCGGCGGACTCGGGCATGCGTGTCGCTCCTCAGACGGGTGTGCGGCCACCGGAGGCCCCTGCGCGCGAAGGGGTGCGAGCGCTCGGGCCCCGGATGTATCCCAGGTGTAGGACCCGGAACGACCCCCTGTCAAGGTTTTGTACGGACATCCTGACCTGATCCTGAAATGATGTCTTGACAAAGTCTTGACAGCGGGGTCCGCCAGGGGTTTGTATCCCGTCCCAACGAAACAGCGCAGTCGGCATACCGGCACAATGATCCGGACTTTCGAGGTCCGGGCCTGCGCGGGCACTCCGCCCGACGCTGTCCCGTTCCCTTTCCCCCTGTCGCACAGTGAGGTGCAGGAAAGATGGACCGCACGCTTCACCCCCGCTCGCGCAGAGTGGCCCCCTTCTTCGCCATGGCGGCGGCCTCCGCGCTGCTGATAGCCGGTTGCTCCAGCAGCTCCGGCGGCAAGGAAGCCGAGGAGGGCGGGGCGGACGGCTCCGCGGGCAAGGCCGACACCCCCAGGATGACCGTCGCGATGGTGACCCACGCCGGCCAGGGTGACACCTTCTGGGACATCGTCCGAAAGGGCGCGCAGACGGCCGCCGACAAGGACAACGTCAAGCTCGTCTACTCCAACGACCCGAACGCGGCCAACCAGGCCAACCTCGTCCAGAACGCGATCGACCAGAAGGTCGACGGCATCGCCGTCACCCTGGCCAAGCCGGACGCGATGAAGGACGTCATCGCCAAGGCGGAGAAGGCCGGCATCCCCGTCGTGGGCCTCAACTCCGGTATGGACGTGTGGCAGGAGCAGGGCCTGCTTTCCTTCTTCGGCCAGGACGAGACCGTCTCCGGTGAGGCCTTCGGCAAGAAGCTCAACGACACCGGTGCCAAGCACGCGGTCTGTGTCATCCACGAGCAGGGCAACGTCTCCCTGGAGGCGCGCTGCGCCGGTGTGAAGAAGACCTTCAAGGGCCAGACCGAGAACCTCTACGTCAACGGCACGGACATGCCGTCGGTGAAGTCCACCATCACCGCCAAGCTCAAGCAGGACACCTCCATCGACGAGGTCGTCACCCTCGGTGCCCCGATCGCCCTGACCGCCGTGCAGTCCGTGGACGACGCGAGCAGCAAGGCGAAGGTCGCCACGTTCGACCTGAACAAGGAGCTGACGGACGCCATCAAGGCGGGGGACATCGAGTTCGCCGTGGACCAGCAGCCCTATCTGCAGGGCTACTTGGCCGTGGACTCGCTGTGGCTCTACAAGAACAACGGCAACTACAGCGGCGGTGGTGAGGCGCCCGTGCTGACGGGTCCGGCGTTCGTGGACAAGGACAACGTCGACGCGATCGCCTCGTTCGCCGCGAAGGGCACCCGGTGATCCGGTCATGACCCAAGCAACGGCACCGGCGGCGAGTTCCTCGCCGCCGGCTCCGCCGGCCGCCCAGAAGGACGGCCGTACCGTGGAACGTTCCCTGGGCCGACGGCTGTTGGCCCGCCCCGAGGTCGGCGCGCTCATCGCCGCGATCGGTGTGTACGTCTTCTTCTTCGCCGTCGCTCCCTCCTTCCGGGAGGCGAGTTCCCTGGCGACCGTGCTCTACCAGGCCTCGGTCATGGGCATCATGGCGCTGCCGGTGGCGCTGCTGATGATCGGCGGCGAGTTCGACCTGTCCGCCGGTGTCGCCGTCACCACCTCGGCGCTGACGGCGGCGATCCTCAGCTTCCAGCTGACGGTGAACGTGTGGACGGGTGTGATCGTCGCCCTGGTCGTCTCCCTGGCGGTGGGCGCGTTCAACGGCTGGCTGCTGATCAGGACCGGGCTGCCGAGCTTCCTGGTCACCCTGGGCTCGTTCCTGATCCTCCAGGGTTCCAACCTGGCGGTGACGAAGATCTTCACCGGCAACGTGGCGTCCGACTCGATCGCCGACATGGACGGCTTCGACCAGGCCAAGAGCATCTTCGCCTCCGAGGTCACCATCGGCAGCGTCGACTTCAAGATCACGATCTTCTACTGGCTCGTCTTCGCCGCCCTGGCCACCTGGCTGCTGCTGCGCACCAAGTTCGGCAACTGGATCTTCGCCGTCGGCGGCAACAAGGACTCCGCCCGCGCGGTGGGTGTGCCGGTGAACTTCACCAAGGTCGCCCTGTTCATGGGCGTGGGTGCCGGGGCCTGGTTCGTGGGCATGCACCTGCTGTTCTCCTTCAACACGGTGCAGTCCAACGAGGGCGTGGGCAACGAGTTCCTCTACATCATCGCCGCGGTGATCGGCGGCTGCCTGCTGACCGGCGGCTACGGCTCGGCGATCGGCCCGGTCATCGGCGCCTTCATCTTCGGCATGGTCAACCAGGGCATCGTCTACGCCAACTGGAACCCCGACTGGTTCAAGGCCTTCCTCGGCGTGATGCTCCTGATCGCCGCCCTCGTCAACCTGTGGGTCCGCGCCCAGGCCACCCGGAGGTAAACCACCCATGACCATCAGCAACGAAACCAGCACCCCCGAAACCGCGTCCACCGACCAGGCGCCCGTGGTGGAGCTGAGAAACACCGGCAAGGCCTACGGCAACGTCCGTGCCCTGCACGGGGTGAACCTCGCCGTCCACCCCGGCCGCGTCACCTGTGTCCTGGGTGACAACGGCGCCGGCAAGTCCACCCTCATCAAAATCATCTCCGGCCTGCACCAGCACACCGAGGGCGACGTCCTCGTCGACGGCGAACCCGTGCGGTTCACCACCCCCCGCGAGGCCCTGGACGCCGGGATCGCCACCGTCTACCAGGACCTGGCGACCGTGCCCCTGATGCCGGTCTGGCGCAACTTCTTCCTCGGCTCCGAGTTCACCAAGGGCCCCTGGCCCGTCCGGCGCCTGGACATCCCGAGGATGAAACAGACCGCGGATGCCGAACTGCGCAACATGGGCATCGTCCTGGACGACCTCGACCAGCCCATCGGCACCCTCTCCGGCGGCCAGCGCCAGTGCGTGGCCATCGCCCGCGCCGTTTACTTCGGCGCCCGCGTCCTCATCCTCGACGAACCCACCGCCGCCCTCGGCGTCAAACAGTCCGGCGTCGTCCTCAAGTACATCGCCGCCGCCCGCGACCGCGGCCTGGGCGTCATCTTCATCACCCACAACCCCCACCACGCCTACATGGTCGGCGACCACTTCAGCGTCCTGCGCCTGGGCACCCTCGAACTCTCCGCCGCCCGCGACCAGGTCAGCCTCGAGGAACTCACCAACCACATGGCCGGCGGCACCGAACTCGCCGCCCTCAAACACGAACTCGCCCAAGTACGCGGGGTCGACGTGGAGGAACTCCCCGAGGAGGACGACCTCACCGCACCCGTGGTCCCGTCGAAGGACGGGGCTGCCTGAGCGGCGGCCGCTCCCCGCGGGCGGCCGCTCCAGGGGGAGGAACCTCACGGTCAAGGCGTATGACGCTGTCTGTTTGATTCATGGACTTGGCTGGCGATCGCCTTGCTGTTCGGTTACCGGGCCGTCACCATGAGGTGTGCCGCCCGGAGCCGTACGCTCGAGGAGATGCCTATGGACAGGTACGAGCAGCCCTTCGCCACGAGCGTCGTCAGGGACTTGCACGACACCTCGCTGGACGAGGTACCGGAGTCCGCTCAGGAGTCGGCCATGGCAAGGATGCTCGCAGGTGGCGGAGAGCCGGTGGCCGCCTTCCAGTCCTCCCTCTGACCGGTCCGACCGGAACGACGAGGGACCGGACCGGTGACCGCGGCGGCGCGGCCCTTCCGCCAGTTCGTGATCAAGGTGCACAGTCGCTGCGATCTGGCCTGCGACCACTGCTACGTCTACCAGCACGCCGACCAGAGCTGGCGCGGGCGTCCGGTGACGATGTCCGATGAAACGTTCCGTCGTACGGCGGCCCGGATCGCCGAGCATGCCGCCGAGCACCGGCTCACCCGTGTCCACTGCGTGCTGCACGGCGGTGAGCCCCTGCTCGCCGGACGGGAACGGCTGCGCGGCTTCGCCCGCGAACTGCGCTCCGCCCTGCACGGGGTGGCCGAACTCGACCTGCGTATGCAGACCAACGGCCTGCGGCTGAACGACGCGTTCTGCGCGATGCTCGTCGAGGAGTCGATCGTCACCAGCATCTCGCTCGACGGCGACGAGGCGTCCAACGACCGCCACCGGGTCAGGCGGGACGGCTCGGGTTCCCACCGGGACGTGGTGCGGGCGGTGCGCCGTCTCGGCGCACCGGCCCACCGCAGCGCGTTCGGCGGGCTGCTGTGCACCATCGACGTCGAGAACGACCCGGTGGAGGTGTACCGGGCGCTGACCGAACTGCGCCCTCCCGCCATCGACTTCCTGCTGCCGCATGCCACCTGGGAGCACCCGCCGCCCCGCCCCGGCTCACAGACCGGCGCCGACTACGCCGACTGGTTGATCGCCGTGCACAAGGAGTGGACCGCGGACGGCATGCCGGTGCGGATCCGGATGTTCGAGTCCATCAGCCGGCTGACGCGTGGCCGTGGCAGCCTCACCGAGGCACTGGGGCTGGGCAGTTCGGACCTGCTGGTGGTGGAGACCGACGGCGCCATCGAACAGGCGGACTGGCTGAAGACCGCTTATCCGGGAGCCCCCGGGACCGGCATGCACATCACCACCCACCGCCTGGAGCAGGCCGCCGAGCACCGGGGCATCCAGGCCCGCCGCGCCGGACTCGACGGGCTGAGCGCGCAGTGCCGCGCCTGCCCCGTCGTATCGGTCTGCGGCGGCGGACTCTACGGTCACCGCCACCGTGCGTCCAACGGCTTCGACAATCCGTCCGTCTACTGCGCCGACCTGCTGAAGGTCATCGGATACGTCCAGACCACCGAACGCGACGACGCCGGCGTCCGGCACGGCTGGCACGGACTGTCCTGGACCCATTTCGACGAACTGGCGGCCGGACACGGCGGGACGGCGGCCGTCCGCTCCCTGGCGGCGGCACAGAACAGCCAGCGAAGGGCGCTGCTGGCGGCCGCCCGCCGCGCGGACACCCCGGGCCCCGCCGGCTCGGCGGACTCTGGTCCGGGCTGGGACGCGATCCTCGCCCTGCCCCCGGTCGCGCTGGACACGGTGCTGGCCGACCCCTATCTGCGGGTGTGGGCCCTCGCCTGCGGTCAGTCGGTCCGGCGGGCCGAGGGGCACCCCGCCGAGGCCGCGCTCTCCGCCGTCGTACGCACCGGCGGGCGGTTGACCCTGTCCGTGCCGCCGCGGCACGGACCCGAGGGCCCGGCGATCCACCTGCCCGGCCTGGGGCGGCTGTCGCTGCCCGACGGCGGCCGTGATCGACGGTCCGGCACCGTCACCGTGACGGCGGCCGACGCGTCGATCACCGTCGAAGGACGAACCCTCGGCCGGGAGCGGCCGGCCGACGGCATGGTCTGGCAGCCGATGCGGCATCTGTCGGCCGACGGGCTGGAAGTGGCCCTCGACGACCTGGACCCCTCCCGCGACTGCTACGGATACGAACCGCTGCCTCGACTGACCGAGGCCGAATTCCGCCGGTGGGAGGCGATGTTCGGCGAGGCCTGGCAACTGATCCGGACCGAGTACCCCGACTACGCCCAGGGCATCGCCGCCGGACTGACCACGGTGACGCCGCTCGCGCCCGCACTCTCGGGTGCCGACGTCAGCGCCACCTCCCGGCACGCCTTCGGCGCGGTCGGCATCGCGCTGCCCCGCACGGCCGAGGACTTGGCCATGCTGCTCATCCATGAGTACCAGCACGTCAAACTGGGTGCGATGCTCGACATGTTCGACCTGCTCGACGGCCTCGACGAACGCCGCTACCGGGTGCTGTGGCGTCCCGATCCCCGTCCGCTCGACGCCATCGTGCAGGGCGCGTACGCCCACCTGGCCGTCGCGGACGTCTGGCGGATCAGGGTCCGGCGCGGAGCGGCGGGTGTCGGTACCGCCCTGTACGAACGCTCCCTCGTCGAGGCCGACACCTGGCGTAGGGCGGTGCTGGACGCCCTGGACACCGTGGCCGGAACCGGCTCCCTGACCGCCATGGGCCATCGCTTCGTCCGAGGGCTCCGGGACGAGGCGGAAACCCTGGGCGGAGTGGCCGAAACAGGTCCGGTCGCGGTCTAATGGTGGGCCAACTCCCGTTCTCCGCACCGGTGTCCGGTACAACTTGCTCCGGACGACCCCTGGCACCGGCGGCGGTTTTCGCGTTCCAATGGATCCTGGAGGAGATTCAGCTGTGATGCTCGGGGCTGGGAGGCCCGAGGTGGGCGACGGGGGAGGGGAAAGGCGAGTCCATGATTCATCCGGCTTCTCAGGTGACCCGAGCGACGGTCTCCTCCGATCCGTATGTGTTCTTCATGAGTTACGCGCGGACGCCGCTGGCGGGGGCCCGGCCCACGAAGGACGCGTCGGATATGGCGCTGGAGCAGTTCCACGCCCAGTTATGCAGCGCCATCATGCAGTTGACGGACCACGACGGTCAGGAAGCGCCCGGCTTCCTCGACAAGAGGATGGAACCCGGCGACTTCTGGGAGATCAGACTCAAGCAGGCGCTGGCCACCTGCCGGGTCTTCGTACCGATCTACAACAGCCGGTACTTCAGAAGAGAATGGTGCGGCAAGGAATGGGACGCCTTCGCACGGCGTCAGCGCCTGCGCACCAGGCCGTACACGGGCAACGCCATCATCCCCGTCCTCTGGGTGGGGGAGCAGCACCTGACCCTGCCGCCGGTGGCGGCCGAGGTGCAGTACGCCCACCCCGATCTGGGTAAGGACTACCTGCAGTCCGGTCTCTACGGACTGAAGCAGGCGGGCCGTCACGCCAAGTACCGCAGCTCCGTGTGGGCGCTCGCCCAGATGATCGTCAAAGTGGCTCAGCAGACCAGCCTTGAACCGTGTGACGTGGAACTGTTCAGCGACCTCCGGAACGTCTTCGAGGGGGAATAGCGGGATGCCGATGTTCTTCATGAGCTATGCGCGGGTTCCTGCTCCCCGGCACCGGGACGCCTCACAGGATCCCAATCGGCTGGTCTTCCAGTTCTTCGACGAACTGTGCGGGAAGGTGGCGCGGTACGCCAGAGTGCCGCGGGAGGAGGCCGGTTTCGTCGAGCGGCCCGGCGAGCCGGGGGAGAAGGCGATCAAAGCGCTCCTCGGCTGTCAGGTCTTCGTCCCGCTGTACTCGAAGCGCTACTTCAGCAATCCGCAGTGCGGACGGCAGTGGACCGCCGTCACCCAGGGCACCGTTCAGACGGCTCGGCCGAGCATCGTCCCGGTGCTGTGGACGCCCTATCCGCCGACCTCGCTCCCCAAAAGGGTCAAGGAGCAGTACCCCGAGGTGCCCGAAGGCATCGGTGAGGCCGCCGAGAACTACGCCTCCATGGGCCTGCACCGGCTGCTCGACCAGTTGCTCGACCTGACCGAACGGCCGGACCCGGAGGACGAGCAGGCGGCCGACCGGTTCCGCGCCCAGGTCGAGCAGGTCACCGACTGGCTCGCCAGACGCATAGTCGACCAGGCCGCGACCGTGCCCGGGCAGCCCCCGGCCGGCGGTGCGGGGAGGCCGGCCGAGCCGGTGACGCTTGCCGGGCTGGACGACGCCTTCGCCGACCCGCCCTTCGCCTCCCCACTGCACATCACCGTGCTCGCCCCGACCGAGGAACAGTTACCGGTCGGCCGGGACAACACACGCTACGGCCCACGCGTCGACGACTGGCGGCCGTACGGCCAGGCGGTCGGACCCCTGGTCGAGCAGATGGAGTCCGTGGCCCGCAACCTCGGTTTCGAGCCCACCGTGCTGCCCTTCCACAAACACCAGGCGGAACTGAGGAGCGCGGAGATCCCGACGGCCCCCTGGATCCTGGTGGTCGACCCCTGGGCCCTGGAGAACGACCAAATGGCGGCCCAGGCAAGGGAGTTCGACGCGGCCCGACAGCCGTGGACGGCCGTGCTGAGTACGCTGGCAGGGGACGATCTGCAGACCAAGGAGCAGTCCGACCGGCTGCGCGGACTGCTGCTGACACACTTTCCCCGCTTCCTCAGCGAGGGCCGGGCGGGCGAGCAGGAAGCGGTGCGCGGTCTGGCCGGAGCGGATGTCTTCACGCGCTGGTTCAGCGAACTGGCCGAGGCAACCAAGATCCGCTATTTGCGGTACATTCATTCGCAATTGTCCCGGAACGCCACCGGTGTCCGGGACGTTCCGGAATCCGGTGCGGACCTGTCCCGAGGGCCCGACGCCGGCGGGGGCGACGGGGCACCGAGCGGCGGACGTCGCGTGGAGGGCAGGTCATGACCGGCGAGGACCCGCGCAGGATCATCACGTTCTACTCGTACAAGGGCGGCACGGGAAGGACGATGGCGCTCGCCAACACGGCGTGGATCCTGGCCTCCTCGGGCAATCGCGTCCTGGTCGTCGACTGGGACCTCGACGCTCCGGGACTGGACCGCTTCCTGCACCCCTTCCTCAGCGAGAGGCAGTTGCGTGAGACGCCGGGAGTGCTCGAACTGGTCAGCCGGTCGACCCACTTCGTGCTCTCGGCGCAGGGCGTGGGCGGGGCCGCGCACCGGATGGAGCCGATTCCGGGATACCCGGCCGAGGCCGACCTGGGGGTGGCCGACGGCATCACTCTCAACAGATGCCTCATCCAGGTCGACTGGGACTTCCCCCAAGGCGGTCAGCTCTACTACCTCCCGGCCGGAACGAAGAACAAGGGCTACCTCGCGGCGTTCTCCCAGTTCGACTGGAAGGAGTTCATGGAGGGGCCGCTGGCCACCCGGTTCCTGGAGGGGCTCAAGCGCGAGTTCACCGAGAACTTCGACTACGTCCTCATCGACAGCCGTACGGGCCTCAACGACATCTCCGACATCTGCACCGTCAATCTGCCGCAGGCCGTGGTCACCTGCTTCACCCCCAGCAGCCAGAGCATCGAGGGCGCCGCCGGAGTCGCCGAGCGCATCGACGGAATGCTGTACCGCAACCGGGACATCCGGATCCTGCCCGTCCCGATGCGCGTGGAGAACGCCGAGGCCGACCGGCTGGACGCCGCGCGGGGCCAGATCCAGTACCGCTTCGACCGGATCGTGCGCAAGCACGTCCCCGAAAGGGACCCCGAGGACTACTGGCGCAGTGTCGAGATCCCTTACGTGCCCATCTACTCGTACGAGGAGACGCTCGCCCCGTTCCGCGAGCAACCCGGGGATCCCAAGAGCCTGCTGTCGGCCTACGAGAGACTCGCCGACGTCATCACGGACGGCCAGGTCACCTCGATGCCGCGCATCGACGAGCCGCTGCGCCGCAAGACCCTGGATCGGTACACCCGCCATCGGCCGCCCAGCATCTCCGATGTGTACGTCAGCTTCGTCCCCCAGGACAGGAGTTGGGCCAACTGGGCGAGCGCGGTCCTGGGACAGGCCGGTTTCAAGGTCCACCTGGCGCAGGAGGGCACGGTCGAGGGCGCGCTGGTGCGCGACGAGATCGAGCGCGGTGTCGAGTCCGCCTCGCACACCCTGATCATCTTCTCCCAGGACTACCAGAGGTCGTCCCGGTTCCGTACGACCTGGGAAGCGGTCTGGGCGGAGAGCGACCGGCGCACGCACCAACTGGTCTCCATGAAGGTCGACCAGCAGGTGTCACTCGAGGCGCCCTTCACGGAACAGCTCGCCGACATGACGCGCTGCGGAAGCCAGGAAGAGGGGCGCGACACGCTGTTGACGTGGTTCGGGCGCAGCGGGGAGTCCCTGACGCACAGCCACTTCACGGGGGCCGAGGTCAAGCTCCCCCGCTTCCCGAAGACCGAGCCCCTGGTCTTCCAGGTTCCGCTGCGCACGTCGTCCTTCACCGGCCGTACGGAGCTGTTGGAGGGCATCCGGGAGAAGCTGTGGCAGGAGGACACCCGAGCGCTCGTCCTCAAGGGCATGGGCGGTGTCGGGAAGACCCTGCTCGCCCAGGAGTTCGCCTACCGCTACAAGAGCGACTACGACGTCGTCTATCACATCCAGGCCGAGGAGGACTACCGGGGCCTCGAGGCGTACGCGAACCTGGCCGCGAGACTCGAGCTGCAGGAGCGGCCCAATCCGACCGACACGGCCAAGGCCGTCCATGAGGCACTCAACGACGGCGACCGGTATGACAGTTACCTGCTGATTCTGGACAACGTCCCGGAGCCCGGCAACCTCCTCGAGTTCCTGATGGACGGCAGGCGCGGCCACATCCTGGTCACCAGTCAGCTCGCCGAGGGCTGGGGGCGTTTCGTGGACACCATCGACGTACCCGTCTTTGAACGGAACGAGAGCATCGCCCACCTGCGCACTCGGCTTCCCGACTGCGGCCGGACGGAGGCCTACCAGATCGCGGAGGCACTGGGCGACCTGCCGATTGCGATCGAGCGTGCCGCGGCCTACATCGAACAGGCCAGGGCCGACGTCCACGACTACATCCAACAGCTCCAGCCCCATGCCGCCGGCGCCCCGGCCGACAACACCGTCGGCGAAGTCAAGCACACCTGGGAGTTCGCCCTCGGACAACTGAGATCGAACTTTCCGGCGGCGATGCGGCTCCTCCAGATCTGTTCGTACTACGGCCCCGAGCCGATCTCGATGGATCTGCTGGAGGGCTTCGAGGTCTCCCGGGCACTGGGCGGCGTCCGTACGGTCTCCCGCGCGTACAAGGAGCTGAGCAAGTTCTCGCTGGTCACGGTGGACCGCAAGGCCCGGAGCATCACGGTGCACCGCATGATGCAGGTCGCCATGCGGGGGATGATGAGCGAAGAGGAGCGCGAGGCGGCACAAGCGGTGGTCTATCGCTCGCTGGTCGCGGCCAGGCCCAGCGGGGACGACCCCGAGAACCCCAACACCTGGGAGAAGTACCGCATCATCTGGCCGCACCTCGGTACGCCGTGGGCCAAGACCACCGCGGACGAGGGCATCAGGGAGCTCTTCGTGGACCGGGTTCGCCAACTGCGCCGCCGGGGAGAGCTGAACCAGGCCATGAAGTACAGCGCCCAGCGGGTGATCGACTGGTCCAAGGACGGCTCCCCGGACGAACGCTGGACACTCCACATGCGCTTCCAGATCGCCAACGTCATGCGCGCCCAGGGCAGGTACGAGGAGTCCCTCGCCCTGGACCAGGAGGTCCTGGAGCGGCAACGCACGGTTCTGGAGGACGAGGACGACCAGCACATCCTCATGACCACCAGTAGCATCGCCGCCGACCTGCGCGGGCTGGGACGGCTGTCGGAGGCTCTGCGGTACGACGAGGAGACGTACGAGAAGTACGGGGAGATCTACGGGGAGGACCACGCGCGGACCCTCAGCGCGGCCAACAACCTCGCTGTGGCCCTACGTCTGTCCGGTGAATACCACAAGGCTCGTGACCTCGACCGCAGGACGCTTGAGCTGCGCGAGGCGATCCAGCTCGAAGACCACCCCCTGACCATCGAGTCGGCGGTGAACCTGGGGCGGGACCTGCGTGACTGCGGGGACTACGAAGAGTCCGTCACGCTGCTGCAGCGCGCCTACGAGCGCTGTCTGCGTAATCCTCGCCTCACCCAGGGCTCACCGACCGTGCTGAACACGGCCAAGGGCCTGGCCGGTTCCCTGCGCAGGGCGGGCCGCGCGGCGGAGGCCGAGGAACTCGTGCGCCATGTGCTGAGGAGCACTCCCACACCCGACGGGGAGAAGTCGTCCTCCGAACAGCTGCTGCTGGAGATGAGCCTCGCCGGCGACATCGCCGCCCAGGGCCGCGTCGACGAGGGACTGAAGCTGATCCGCAAGGTCCACGAAGATTTGAGGGACACCTTGGGGGAGGAGCACTCCCAGACAGTGGCCTGCTCGGTCAACCACGCGGTGCTGCTGCTCCACGACATCCAGGCCGTTCGCCCGGAAGTGGCCGCCGAGGCACAGGAGTTGCTGCGCAAGGCCGAGCAGAGGTTCTCCGAGCTCAACGGCGATCACCACCCCCACGTCCTCATCTGCCGGACGAACCTGGCCGTCGCGCAGGCGGCGCTCGCCGAGTGGGAGGCCGCCCGTAGAACCAGCTCCGAGGCCTACGAACTGCTCAAGGGGGGCCTTGAGCCCAATCATCCGTCGACGCTGACCTGCGCGGGGAACCATGCCGTCGTCCTGAGCCGTCTGGGCCGCGCCGACGAGGCGCGCACCAAGCACCATGACGCTCTGGCCGCGTTGAGCAAGCGGATCGGCAGGGAGCACCCCCGTGTGCGAGCGCTCAAGGAGTGGAAGCTGAGCTGTCTCGACCTGGAGCCGCACCCGATCTAGAAGGCTGGGCGAACCGGGGTGGTGCGGCCGGTGCCGGTGTCGGCCGCACCGGCCGCACCGGCCGCGGCGGATGTCAGCGGCCGGCCGAGTCCCGGGCCCAGGCGAGCACGTGGGGCAGCGCGGGGAGCGCCGCGAAGTGGGCCGCGGAGGGCTGCAGCACGGCCTTGGCCGAGGGGATCTTCTTGGCCAGCCAGTGGAAGTGGGCGACCGGGGCGAAGACGTCCCGCTCCCCGTGCCAGAGCATCACGGGCACCGAACCGTCGATCTCGTCGAGCTTGAACCCCCAGTGCGACCGGAACGCGACCAGGTCGTCCACCCAGCCCATCGGTGCCCGTGGATCGGCCGCCGCCTCCTCGCCCTGCTGCGCGCGACCCACGGCGGAGAGGTAGTTCGTGAGGAGGTGCTGGCGGATCCCGGCGTCCTCGACGATCACCCGGTCCACGTTCGGCATCTCCTCCTGGAGGGACGCGAGGAAGACAGTGGGGTCGCGCCGGATGGTCTCGGCGTTCCGGGCGAGCAGCGCGCCCAGCTCGGTCACATCGGGGGCGTGACGGTCGAGCAGGTCGTAGGTCGACACATTGGATTCCGACATCCCGCCGTGCCAGTCGAAGCCGTCGTCGTCGGTGTCCGGCGGGGCGAGCGAGACCAACGCGGCGACACTCGCCACTTGGCTGCCGATGTTGCGTGCCGCGCAGGCCAGGGCATGCGGTGCGCCGCCCGATCTGCCCACCACCGAGTACTTCTTGAGATCCAGGTCCCCGGCGATGGCGTCGACGTCCTCGGCCGCGTCGACCACCGTCCGTTTCTCGTGGCGGTCGGAGCCGCCGTACCCCGGTCGGTCGTAGGCGATGAGCCGTACGCCGAGCTTGTGGAGATCGAAGGTGCGCAGGCGGGGCCCGAGTCGGCTTCCGGGAGTTCCGTGCAGCAGAAACACCGGGTGTGCGTCCGGATCGCCCCACGTCTCATAGGCGATCGTCCGTCCGCTTGACGGCGTCTTCACTGTCTTAACCACCCGATGCCCTCCCGTGCCAGCGGCTGTGGAGTGAAGCGCGGGACCTCCCAGCATTACGCATGGGAAGCCCCGCTCCTAGTAGCTGCTCAGCCGTTCTGGCTTCATGTGGCAAGAATTGGGTAAACGTGGGCCGCTCGGCTGTTCACGGACCAAGGTAGACCACCGGGGCACGGGTCGCCGGGTGAGGGGGGAATTCATGGTGACCGAGTGAGTCATGGGGTATTCAGCCTCCTCGCACTCTCCGAGCCGTTCCGGTTCCTGCCCGGTGCCCGGCACCTGGGTGACGGCGCGACCACCCGTACGGGGCAGTGCGGACGCTGACGTTCCGGACGTGGCGCGCCTCACGCTCCGCCTGCCGGTTCCGGGCGGTGTACGCCACGTGGCCGATAGCCCAGGGCGTCGGAGCGGCCCAGCAGATCCGCAAGGAGCCAGACGATGGCGAGCCACATCTCGGTTCCCTGCAGGCCCGGCTCCGGGCCCGGCCCCGCCGTACCGGGTCCAAACCCGAAGCCCTCGCCGTCCTGCCAGCGGGTCAGGGCGGCGCCGAGCCGCTGCTCGGCCCAACGGCGGATCTCGGCCGCGCGGTAGCTGTCGTCGCTTCCGTCCCCGCCGCCCGACTGCCGTGTGCAGAGCCACAGCGGGTGGGCGACGTCCAGTACGTTGCAGGCGTTCTCCCGCCCCGCACCGAAGTAGCGGGTGTCACGGGCGTGGTCCAGCACCGCGTCCACGACCCGTTCCGGATGGGGGACGGGTACCCCGAACTGTGCGAAGGAACCCCGTGTGAGCCGGTAGTAGCCGTTCACCACCTGGAGGCGGCCGGCGGTGCCCGAGGGGGTGCCCCACATCCCGGTCCAGGGGTCTGCCCGGGTGAGGAGCCAGCCGAAAAGGGCTTCGAGGGTGCCCGCGGTGAGGCCGGCGCCACTGGGGTGTCGGAGGTTCCAGTGGGCGGCCGTGGCCCAGGAGTCGATCCAGGCACCGGCACTCCACGCGCCGTCGCTCCAGGGCAACCGCTCCAGACGGGCCATGAGTTGACTGGCCGTCATATCGCTCACCCCGCGTACCGGATGGCGGAAGGAGGCGCCCAGGAGGTCGAGCGCGTAACCCACGGAAAGGACGTGGTACAGGGCGGCGCCCTCGCCGATGAAGCCGTCGGCGTCCATGGGCGGCAGCCGCTCGCCGAATTCGGGTAGGAGGCCGGTCTCCTCGTCCTGGAGGGCCGCGAGGCGCTCGATGTGTTCTGCCTCGGTCAGGTGTTCCGGGGGTCGGCCCAACAGCAGGTCGGCGATCTCCACCGCGTCGCAGTGGGCGCGCACGGTGGGGGCGGCGCCGGGGCGGTCGGTGTAGTGGGTGCCGTTCCAGCACCGGTCGAGAAGGTCGGCGGCCTGGGCGCGGGTGGTGTCGGCGAACCGGGTGAGAGCGTCGTCCCCACTCCCCGTGCTCGCCGGCTGCCTGTGGCCCCCCGTCTCCCGCCGGTCCCGGATCCGCCGCGCCGGATTCCCGGCCGTCACCGTCCACGCCGGCACGTCCTTCGTCACCACCGCTCCCGCGCCGATGACGCAGTGGTCGCCGATGGTGACGCCGTCGACGACGACCACATGGGAACCGATCCACACGTCGTCGCCGACGGTGATGCCCCGGCTGGTCTGGGGCTGCCGGAAGACCGGCTGGTCGGGGGCGGTGGAGTGGTTGAAGCCCAGCAGCGAGGTGTGGGCGCCCACGCGCACACCGGAGCCCAGGGCGATCGTGCCGCGTACGACGGTGAACGGGTTGAGCGTGCAGTCGCTGCCGGTGGTCAGGGCGCCGGTCACATAGGCGTGCGCGGCTATGTAGGAGTCGTCGCCGAGCCGCAGACGGTCGGGGAACACCGCCGCCGACTCGGCCACGTAACACCGCTCGCCCACGGCGCTGTCCCCGCCGAGCGACCGCTGGCGCTCCCGCTGCGCGGCGCGCTGTTCCTCGCTGGCCTCCTTCTCGAACAGCCAGGGGCAGTGGTCGAAGTGGACGAAGGACCTGAGGGGCGGCTGCTGTCGGTGATCCATGGACCGCACGCTAGGCGGACGCCCGTCCCGTGAGGAAGAGGGCGGAAGAGTGCCGGGAGGGGAGCCGGGCTGGGGAAGCCGGGCTGGGCCGGGAGGGTGAAGGTGGGCCGGGGGCGGTGCGCCGCGGGGACGGAACGACAGCGCATGACACATCATTTCGTCGCTTTGGGATGGTTTTATTCATATTCCCCGGGATGGGTCATGCGCATCAGTCCGAACGCCGCCCCGGTCGTCGCGCCCGTCACCGTCACGACGACCGTCACACCGCTTCTCATCCCCCTCGCCGTCGTTGCCGGAGCCTTCACCCTGGCCCAACTCCTTCTCGTGCCACCGGCGATGGGGCTCGGCTGGGACGAGTCCGTGTACGTCAGTCAGGTCAGCCCGCACGCACCGGCGGCGTTCTTCAGCGCACCGCGCGCCCGGGGAGTCTCGCTGCTGGTCGCGCCGGTCGCCGGGTGGTCGTCGTCCACCGTGTTGCTGCGCGTCTATCTGGCGGTGCTGTCCGGGGTGGCGCTGTACTTCGCCCTGCGGGCCTGGCGGGGGCTGTTCCCCACGCGGGTGTTGGCGCTCGGGGGCGCGCTGTTCGCCTCCTTGTGGGTGACCCTCTTCTACGGTCCGCAGGCCATGCCCAACCACTGGGTCGCGATCGGCGCACTCGTCTGTGTGGGGTGCTGCCTGCGCGTACGGAAAGATCCCACAGACCGGGCGGCCCTGTGGGGTGCGGGCGCCGGTGCCGCGCTGATGGCCTGGATGCGGCCCACGGACGCGGTGTGGGTGGCTCTCCCGCTGTTCGCGCTGCTGGTGGGTGTACGGGGATGGCGGCGGCCGGGGCTTCTGGCGGCGTTGGCGGCCGGGCTCGGGACCGGCGCGGGGGCGTGGACCGTCGAGGCCTACGCCCAGTACGGCGGGCCGGCACGGCGGCTCGCCGACGCCTCCCGGATCCAGGGCGGGCTGGGCTGGAACATCGCCGTCGACGACCAGATGCGCGCTCTCGTGGGGCGCACGCTGTGCCGTCCCTGCACCGGCGACATGCCGAACGCGGCGGTCCTCGCCTGGTGGTTCGTCCTCCCGGTGCTGGCCGCCCTCGGACTCGTCGTCGCGCTCAGGACCGGGCGGGCCACGGCCACCGCGGTGACCCTGGCCTGTGCCGCCACCGCGGCCGTCCCGTACCTGTTCCTGATCGGGTACGCCGCGCCGCGCTTCCTGCTCCCCGCGTACGCCCTGCTCGCGATCCCCGTCGCCGACGCGCTGCTCGACCTCGTCACGGGGCCGGGCGGGTCCTGGCGGCCGGTCGTGGGGGCCGTGGTGGGGCTCGGGCTCCTCGGGCACCTCGCGGTGCAGTACACGGTGCTGTCCCGCACCGTCGAGCGGACCGACGCCTTCCACCGCGACTGGGACCGCACCGCCGCCGAACTACGGAACCTCGGCGTCCGGCCGCCCTGTCTGCTGACCGGTGACTACGCCATCCCCATCGCCTACTACGCGGGCTGCGCCTCCGGCCACACCCACGGCAACAACGCCAACATCACCCGCGAAGGCATCCTGGAGACCGCCGAACGCATTCCGGTGGCCGCCCTCGTCGCCCCGGGCGGCGGTCCGCCCGAGTACGCCCGGCCGTGGCCCGTCCACGAGGTCGCCGGGTTCAGGCTGCACGTGGCACCGACGGGCACCCGGGCAGTGGCCGGGCCCCGGTGACGGGTGGGCGGGGTTCAGGAGACAGGTGGGCGGGGCTCAGGAGACCCCGGTGACGAAACCGTCCCTGGCCGTGTAAAAGACGGGACGATAGGTGTCCCAGTCGGCCTCCGGCGCGGAGAGGTAGATGTCGTACTCCCGCTGGCCCGCACGGCCGTACCCGAGGTCGATCGCGCGGAACGGACGGGCCCGCCCCTGGAAGGTGAACTCCCACACGGCCGCCGGCTGCCCGCGGAAGGTGGTCTTCTGCATCCGCAGCTTGCGGTACGAGAGGTAGTTGATCTTGGTGTTCGCCTCGATGTCCTCGAAGTGGGCCATCGGGTGCGAGCCGGCGGGGTCCACGACGCCGATCGTCAGTTCCGCCAGTTTCGCCTCGTCGGTGTACGTGACCGACTCTGCCGTCCTTTTGCCGGCCTGCCAGCCGTCCGGGACGGGGAAGGCGATGCCCAGGGTCTTGTCCGTGACCAGGCGGAAGCCGTCGGGAACGGGGGAGGGGGAGGGCGATTGGGACGGGGTGGAGGTGGCTGTGTTCCCGCTCGGCGAGGTGTCGTCGCCCTCGGGGCCGGACATCGAGTACAGCGTGGCTCCGACCAGCGCGGCTGCCCCGGTCACGGCGACGGCGACCGGGACGAGGGTGCGACGCCTGCCACTGCCCCGACGGGCGGGCCCGCCGGCGTTCGGGTCCGCGCCGATCGGGGAGTCGCCCCGGCCACTGTCACGGTCTGTGACGACCGGATCCGTTCCACCACCGGTTTCCCGGCCGACGAGCCGCCCGCCACCGCCGGTCCGCCCGTCGGAGGCGCCCCCGCCGGAGGACACGCGGTCCAGGACTTCGCCACCGAAGGACGGGGCGCCGGTGGGCGGGTCCACGTCGGCCGATCCCCCGGTGCCCGGGACCGGCAGGGCGATCGTCGCCGAGCCGGAGAGCACGGCCCGTAGCGCCCGTTCCGTCTGCTCGGTGGAGGGGCGGTCGGCGGGGTCCTTGGCGAGGAGGGCCTCGATCAGGGGCTGCAGGGCGCCGCCCTGCTTCAGGGGCTCCAGGGGGTCCACGGCGATGGCGTACGCCGCCTCCATCGCGGTGAGACGGCGGAAGGGCGGGTGGCCCTCCACCGCCTGGTACAGCGTGGCGCCCAGCGCCCACAGGTCCGAGGCGGGGCCGGGCTTCTGGCCCCGGATCCGCTCAGGGGCCATGTAGTGGATCGAGCCCACCATCTCGCCCGTCTTGGTCAGGGTCGAGGCGTCGGTGGTCATCGCGATACCGAAGTCGGTGAGGACGACCCGGCCCTCGGCGCCGAGCAGGACGTTGCCGGGTTTGACGTCGCGGTGCAGCACACCGGCGGCGTGCGCGGCGCGCAGCGCGGCGACCATGCCCAGACCGATCCGCGCCGCCTCCTCGGGGGAGAGGGTCCGGCCGTCCATGAGGAGATCGGCGAGTGTCGGCGCCGGGACGTACTCCATGACGATGCACGGCCGGCCGTCCCCGGTGCCGCTCTCGTCGACGTCCACGTGGTCGTCGACGACGTCATGGACGACGATCACATTCGGGTGCGCGATCCGGGCCGCGCTGCGCGCCTCGCGCCGGGTGCGCTCGTACAGGGTGACGAGATCGTCGGAGGACAGGTGCGGCTGCACGTGCAACCGCTTCACCGCCACCTGGCGGTCGAGGACCTCGTCACCCGCCCGCCACACCGTGCCCATGCCGCCACGGCCTATCTGCTCCGTGAGCCGGTAGCGCCCGGCGATCAGCCGCCCTACGTCCGACACCACGTGCCCTCCGCCAGCCCTGCGTACGTTCGATTCGCCTCGTCACAATAACCGGCCCCGGGCCACGGCCATGGAGCGGACCGGCCTGTGAGGGCGCGGGGTGAGCACTCGTGAGCACTCGCACGTCGTGGGGAGCACCCGACCGGTCCGGGAAGTGGGCCGCCGGAGTCCGGGACCGGCTGCGTGAGCGTCTCATGGGCTCGGCCGCGCCCCACCGGTCGGTGGCCTCGGGCCGGGGGGAGCCGTGGACACGAGGAGCTGGACACGAGGAGCTGGACACGAGGGTGCCTTGATGCGCACCTCGGCCTTCGCCTCGACCTTCATGTCGATGGCCTTTCAGACCACCCCTGATGCAGCGGCACCGTGTCCAGGAGTTCGAGGGCCGTCCGCCGGGCCGGCCCCGTCGTCTGTCCGGCCACGCGGCGGAAGGTCTCCTCGGCGGGGCGGGCCGGCCAGTCGGCGGGAAGGTGGCGGGCCGGGAGCCGGGGGTCGGTGCGGATGGTCCAGAGCCATTCGCTGACGAGGCGCAGCAGGGTGCCGATCGGGTCGTCGCCGGAGCCGGTGCCGAGGTGGCCGGTCCAGCGTTTGTCGAAGGCCACATAGCGTGCAGCGATGCCGTCGAGGTCCCAGGTGTCGCGGATCATCAGCTCGACGTCGGTGGTGGGGTCGGCCTGGGCGTGGAAGATCTTGACGTGCTCGGTGAGCCCCAACTCCGCGACGGCGCCGGCGATGTCGACGTTCCCCGGGGCGATCCACAGCCCGCTGTAGAGCGCGCCGAACCCCGACCAGGTGAGCCGGGAGCGCAGGTCGTGGCGACGGCGCTTCCAGGGGTCGGGGAGGGAGAAGCCGAGGAGGGTCCAGGTGCCGTCCCAGTCGTCGTTGACGGCGCCCTGCTCCCAGATGCGGGTGCGGCCCTCCCCCAGGACGCGCGTCGCCTGCGGGGTGAGGCCGAAGTACATTCGGCGGCCCTCGCGTCGGCGTCGCAGCAGACCTCGGTTCACCATCCGCGTCAACGTCGACCGCACGGCCTGCTCGCCCACCCCGACACGGCCGAGCACGTCGATGATGCTGCCCGAGTAGACACACAGGTCACGGTCGCCCTCCTCCAGCACGTGGTTGCCGAAGAAGGCGAGCATGAGCGACTGCGGGCGCGGCTGTGGACCGTCCGGCAGGTCGGCGTCCGGAGCGTCGCTGTCCGGGATGCCGCTGTCCGGGGTGCCGCTGTCCGGGGTGTCCAGGATGTCGTAGTTCTCCACGGGGCAAGAGTACGGCCGCCCCTTCGAGGCCCCGGCGGGGCGGACGCAGGGTGATCGGCGGCATCGGCGCCGACCCTTCATGATGGGGACCGTCGACGCCACCCAGCAGGCCGGAGCGCCGGGCGGCCGACCGTCCACGGAGGGGCAGCGGAGAGGGAAGCCATCATGACCACCATCGCCGTCATCGGGGCCGGGCCGGGGCTCGGCGCGGCCGTCGCCCGTCGCTTCGGCCGTGAGGGGTTCGCCGTGGCGCTCGTCGCCCGTGACCTCGAACGGACCCGGGCGCTGGCCGCCGACCTCGCGGACCAGGGCGTCACGGCCCGGGGATTCGCCGCCGACGTACGCGACCCGGAGGCTCTGGCCGCCGCACTGGACGCGGCCGGTACGACCCTGGGCCCGATCGAGGTCCTGCAGTACAGCCCGCTGCCGCACCGGGACTTCATGCTGCCGGTGCTGGAGACCGGCCACGCCGATCTCGTCGGTCCTATCGAATTCTCGGTCTACGGTCCGGCCGCCGCCGTACGGCGGGTGCTGCCCGGCATGCGCGACCTCGGCCGCGGCACCATCCTCTTCGTCAACGGCGGCACGGCCGTGGTCCCGCGCCCCGACCGGGCGGGTACGTCCATCGCCTTCGCGGCGGAGAGCGCGTACGGCCACATGCTGCACGACACCCTCGCGGCCGAGGGTGTCCACGTCGCCCAACTCGTCGTCCCGGGCGCGATCGTCCCCGGTCACACCAGAAAGGACCCGGCCGTTCTCGCCGACACCCTGTGGAAGCTCCACCGCGACCGCCACGGCTTCCGCCACTTCGCCGACGACCTCGACGCCTGAGGAGCGACCCCACGGTGACGACCGGCCGGCGCCCGACCCCACCGAAGCGGTGACGGGAACGCGGGCCGTCCGGTCCCGCCGGTGACCGGCGCACCCCGGCGATCACGACGGGTCGGCGTGGGAAGCCGCCGGCCAGGGCCGGACGGCCTTCCATCGCGCCCACTCCGTCCGGCGACGGGCTGATCCGTGAGTGCGCGGGCCTGGGACGCGTCTGCGGTGTGGGCGCTCGAACCGGTGGCGGTCACCGGGCGCCTGAGTCGGGTTCATTCGCGGGTGCGGGCCTGGGACGCGGCTGACGCCGTGGCGCACCGCCGGCTTGCGCCCGGCCCGATCCACGAACGCGTACTGCTCCGCTCGGTGCCGACCCGTGTGGCACCCCGCGATGCCATAGCCGTGTGACGCTCTGCCCGCCCGGCAACACCTTGCCAAGCTCCGACATTGCCCTGCCCGTGCCGCCGCCCCCCGGGGGTTCCGCTGGTCCCGCCGCCCCCGGTCTCCCCCGGACCGGCCCGACCCCGTCCTTCACCCTGCGCTCCGGCACCCCCATCGCGGTCGACGCGCGAGCGTCGCGGGTGGGTGTCAGGCTGAGATCACTGGATCCGCTAGTGCGAAGGGGAATCCCGTGATCACCACTGACCTCACTCCCGGCTCCCCCTGCTGGCTCGACCTCGGTGCCCCCGACGTACCGGCCGCGGCCGCCTTCTACCGCGCGGTGCTCGGCTGGGAGTACGAGCCCATGAGCGACGAGGGCGGGGGCGAGGGGGAGGACATGGAGGGCGGAGCCTTCCGGAAGGACGGCAAGGCCGTCGGCGGGCTCGGCAAGCTCACCGAGGAAGGTGCGCGTTCGGCCTGGATGATCTACTACACCGTCGACGACGCGGACGCCACGACGCAGACCGTGGAGCGCGTGGGCGGCACCGTGCGGGTGGCTCCGAGGGACCTCGGCGACTGGGGCCGGATGGCGCAGTACAACGACCCGCTGGGCGGCCAGTTCGCCGTCTGGCAGCCCGGGAAGGACCAGGGCTTCGAGCGGGCGGACGAGCCGGGCTCGCTGTCGTGGACCGAGCTGTACACGACCGACGTCGCGGCGGCCAAGGAGTTCTACGGAGAGGTGTTCGGCTGGCAGTTCGGCGAGATGCGACTGCCGGGCGACGCGGGCACGTACACCCTCATCACGCCCGCCGGACTCCCCGAGGAACGGATGCAGGGCGGTCTCATGCAACTCCGCGAGGAGGACCTCGCCCTGACGAACGGGCGGCCCTACTGGCACCCGGTCTTCGCCGTCACCGACTGCGACGCGGCGGTCGCCGCCGTCACCGGCAACGGCGGCGACGTGCAGATGGGACCGGAGGACGCGGAGGGGGTCGGCCGCCTCGCCGTGTGCCTCGACCCGTCCAAGGCGGACTTCGTGGTCCTCACCCCCGCCGAGAGTTGACCCCGCCCAGAGCCAGACCCGCCCATAGCTGACCCCGCCCGTCCTTCAGACGCTCATCGTTGCGCAAATCAGGATTACCGTCCATCATCAGGAATCCTGTTAATTCAACGTTGTAGCGATGGGCGGGGTCGATCATGTCGTTCAGTGCCAGAATCCAGGCCAGGGGCGTTCAACTGCTGCTCAGTGGCGTCATGACCCGGGTCCACAAGGAGCTGCGTTTCACCGACCTGCCGAAGCGGACGGAGTCCCTCCGGGTGGAGACCGGCGCCGGACCGGTGTCCTGCACCGTCTACCGCCCCCCGGCCGGCACCGACACCCCCGCTCCCGTGTACGTCAACTTCCACGGCGGCGGCTTCGTCGTGGCCCGCCCCGAGCAGGACGACCACATCTGCCGCTACATAGCCGCCACAGCCGGCTGCGTCGTGATCAACGTGGACTACGCCGTCGCCCCCCGGCGGCCCTTCCCCGCCCCGATCACGCAGGCGTACGACGTCACCGAGTGGGTCGTCCAGAACGGCGCCGCCCACGACTGGGACGGCTCGCGCGTCGCCGTGGGCGGACACAGCGCGGGAGCCAACCTGACCGCCGGAGTCTGCCGCCTGGCCCGCGACCGGGGCACCTTCACCCCGAAGCTCCAGATCATCGACTCCGCACCGCTGGACCAGGTCGCGGACCCGTCGACCAAGCATGCGCGCATCGCCAAGCCGCTGCTCAGCCCTCAGCTCATGCGGATCTTCACCTCCGCCTACGTCCCGAACCCGGCCGACCTCTCCGACCCCCTGGTCTCACCCGGGCTCGCCGACGACCTCGCCGGGCTGCCCCCAGCCCTGGTCATCACCGCCGAGAACGACCGTCTGCGCGACGAGGGCGACGCCTACGCCAAGGCCCTGGACGCCGCTG
Source organism: Streptomyces sp. NPDC012510 (assembly GCF_042955065.1). NCBI lineage: Bacteria > Bacillati > Actinomycetota > Actinomycetes > Kitasatosporales > Streptomycetaceae > Streptomyces > Streptomyces sp. NPDC012510. Next base: position 19,050 of record NZ_JBIBEN010000016.1, on the reverse strand, counting down.
GAGTCCCGGTCACCCACCGGGTCTTCGAGGGAGTCGACCACTACTTCACGCACACCGGCCCGGTGCCGGCCGGCAAGGAAGCCATAGAACTGATGGCCGGCACCCTGCGCACCGCCCTCGCCCCCTGACGCCGCCCTGGCCACTGTCGTACGCGCCCCGACGCCACCGTCGTAAGCGCCCTGACGCCACCGCCGTATATGTGCAGGCGCTATATGCAGGCGCTATATGCAGGCGCTCGGTCGTGGTCGGTGCATACGCTCGGCCGAGGCCGGGCGCGGTACGTGCCACGGCGTCCAACCGACGAAAGGCGTGATGTGCGACTCAACACCCGTGAATGGGGCGCAGGTGAACGGACGGCCCTGCTCGTGCACGGCATCATGTCCGACTCCCGCACCTGGCGCAGGGTCGGCCCGGCCCTCGCCGAACGCGGTTACCGGGTGATCGCCGTGGACCTGCGGGGACACGGGCTCTCGCCCCGTGGCGAGTACAGCCCGCAGTTCTTCGCCGACGACCTCGTCGACTCGCTGCCCCAGGGGGCCGATCTCGCCATCGGGCACTCCCTGGGCGGACTCGTCCTGTCCCTCGCCGTGGAGCGGCTGCGGCCCCGGCGGGCGGTCTACTCGGACCCGGCCTGGTCCTCGGCCGACCCCGGTCGGGAGATCGGCCCCGATGTCTTCGCCTCCTTCAAGCACACCACCCGCGATCAGATCAGCGCGTTCAACCCGCGCTGGGACGCCGAGGACGTCGACGTCGAGGTGGCCACACTGGCCGCCTGGGACGTCGACACCGCGCGCTTCCTCGACGGCCGCCCGCTCACCGGGTTCGTTCCCGCCCGGCCCGTCGTGCCCTCCCTCGTCCAGCTCGCCGACCCCAGTTTTTTGATCGGCGCGGACGACGTGGACCGGCTCCGCGCGGCCGGCTTCGAAGTCCGCACGGTCGCCGGCGCGGGCCACACCATCCACCGCGACGACTTCGACGGGTTCATGAAGTCCCTCGACGGGTACGCCGTCGAGTGATTGCCTGCCCGAATGTCGTGAATGTACGTATAAGTAGTGCTCGGTCGGATACCCGGCCCGCATGATGCGGACGTTGAAACGGCATGGCAGGCGCGGCACGCACGTCGCACGTGATGCACGTGATGCACGTGATGCACGTGACGCACGTGACGCACGTGACGCACGTGACGCACGCGACGCGCACAGCGCGCACGGCGTCGCCGACCGCGAGGTCGAGGACGCGCGGGCGCCGCACGCCGGGCCGGACGAAGAAGTGGAGCGGCGGGCGCCGGACAGCCCGACGGAGCTGCCGAGGCGCTCCTGGGGGACGGTTCTGAAGGGCACCCTCAAGGAGTTCAAGAAGGACGAGCTGACCGACCGGGCGGCGGCGCTGACCTATTACGGGATCCTGGCGCTGTTCCCGGCCCTGCTGGCGCTCATCTCCCTGCTGGGGGTCGTCGGCCGGTCCGCCACCCAGGAGGTGCTGGACAACATCCAGCGGCTCGCCCCCGGCGCCGCGCGAGACGTCCTCACCAACGCGGTCGAGCAGATGCAGGGCAAGGCCGGGCTCGGTTCCGTCATGGCGATCGTGGGTCTGGTGCTCGCGGTGTGGTCGGCCTCCGGCTACGTCGCCGCGTTCATCAGGAGCGCGAACGCCGTGTACGACGTCCCCGAGGGCCGCCCGGTGTGGAAGGTGCTCCCGGTCCGGGTCGGAGTGACGGTCGTGCTGATGGTCATGGCCGTGATCAGCGCGCTGATCGTGGTGTTCACCGGCGGCCTCGCCCAGGAGGTGGGCAGCGCGCTGGGCGTCGGAGACACGGCGCTCACCGTGTGGTCGTACGCGAAGTGGCCGGTGCTGGTGCTCCTGGTCACCATCATGATCGCGGTGCTGTACTGGGCCACACCGAACGCGAAGGTCCGTGGCTTCCGCTGGATCACCCCGGGCAGCCTGCTCGCCCTGCTGATCTGGATGGTCGCCTCGGCCGGCTTCGCGTTCTACGTGGCGAACTTCGGCTCGTACAACAAGACCTACGGCACGCTCGCCGGCGTGATCATCTTTCTGGTGTGGCTGTGGATCACCAACCTGGCGATCCTTCTCGGCCTGGAGTTCGACGCGGAGCTGGCCCGTCAGAGGGCCGTCGCGGGCGGACATCCCCCGGACGAGGAGCCGTACGTCGAACCGCGCGACACCCGCAAGTGGGACGAGGAGGACCGCCGCCGTCTCGAAACCTGAGGCGCCGCGCCCACGCCGGGCGCATGCCGACGCCACCGCGACGCCGCAGGGCTCACGCCCCCTGGAGCAGTGGAGCAGGCCGTTCCCCCGACCCCCTGACGATCAGACGGGTGGGGACGGTGACGGCGCGGGCGCGGGAGCGGTCGCCGTCCAGGCGCGCCAGGGCGGTGGTCGCCGCCGCCCGGCCGATCTCCTCGGGGTCCTGCGCGACGACCGTCAGGGCCGGTTCGAGGGCCTCGGCCAGGGCCACGTCGTCGAAGGCGACCACGGCGACGTCCTTGCGGTCGCTGCGGGCGAGTTCGGTGACTATGCCCAGCGCGACGATGTTGTTGCCGGCGAACAGTGCGGTGGGCGGATCGGGCAGCTCCAGTAGCCGGGCGGTGGCGGCGGAAGCACCGTGCTGGTCGTGGGCGTTGGTGACCAGGGAGCGGTCGGCGGGGAGACCGGCCTCCTGGAGGGCGGACCGGTAGCCGGCCAGACGCTCCCGGCGGGTGTAGAGCTTGGTGGGCAGGTCACCGATGAACCCGATGCGCCGGTGGCCGTGCGCGATCAGATGGGCCACGCCGTCGTGGGCGCCCGCACGGTTGGTGCTGACGACACTGTCCGTGGCGAGGCCGGCCCCCGGACGGTCGAGGAAGACGACGGGCAGACCGGCCGCGCGCTGGGACTTGAGGTGGGAGTGGTCGGCGCCGACGGACGGCACCACCATGAGGATGCTGATGCGACGGGCCAGGAACTTGTCCGTCAGCCCGCGTTCACGGTCGGGGTCATCGGCGGAGGACCCCATGAGCAGCGTCAGACCACGGTCGCGGACGGTGTCCTCGATACTGCTGGCCACGGCCCCGAAGAAGGGGTTGCCGAGGTCGGGGATGACCAGTCCGACGGTGGTGTCGGGTCCGCCGACACGGATGTTGCGGGCCATGAGGTTCGGCTGGAAGCCCAACCTGGCCACCGCCGCGAGCACCTGTTCCCTGGTCCGTGCCGAGGCGGGTCCGTCCTCGTTGAGGACGCGGGAGACGGTCTTGGCGCTGACACCCACTTCTCGGGCGACGTCGGCCAGGGTGGGGCGGCGGTTCGCTGCCATGGAGGAAACGGTCTCCTGTGCTCGTCACACACAGGTCCCGGCCGAGGCCGGGCCGGAACCTGCGCGTGCTCGGTTGTCCGTCAATCGGCTTGGACGCCCGCGGCCTTGACCGCCGCGGAATCCGCTACGACAGTATCTCCGGCCTCGTCTACGGTGAGTGCGCCGGTCATGATGGCGACGACCTCGGCCATGGAGTAGTCGGAGGGCTTGATCACGGCCGCGCGACGGCCCAGCCGGTGGACGTGGATCCGGTCGGCGATCTCGAAGACGTGCGGCATGTTGTGGCTGATCAGGACGACCGGCAGGCCCTTGTCCCGGACGCGGCGGATGAGGTCCAGGACCTGGCCGGACTCCTTGACGCCGAGGGCGGCGGTCGGCTCGTCCATGACGACGACGCTGCGGGCCCAGGCCACCGACCGGGCGACCGCGACGGCTTGGCGCTGTCCGCCGGAGAGCGTCTCGACCGACTGGGTCAGCGAACGCAGACCGATCTTCAGGTCGGCCATGTGCTCGGCGGCCTCCTCCCGCATGCGCTTCTTGTCGAGCATGCGGAAGACACTGCCGAGGACACCGGGGCGGCGGAGCTCGCGTCCCAGGAACATGTTCGAGGCGATGTCCATGGACGCGGCCACGGCGAGGTCCTGATAGACCGTCTCGATGCCGTGGGCACGGGCACTCTGCGGACCGGAGAAGGTGATCGGTTCGCCGTTGAGGCGGATCTCGCCCGCGTCCGGGGTGACCGCTCCGGTGAGAGCCTTGATCAGGCTCGTCTTGCCGGCCCCGTTGTCGCCGATGACCGCGAGGACCTCACCGGGCAGCAGGTCGAAGTCGGCGCCGTCGATGGCGGTGACATGGCCGTAACGCTTGACCAGACCACGGGCCTGCAGCACGGGCGTGGGGGAGGAGGTGGCGGTCATCGGGCCTTCTTCCGGGAGAGCTGGTCGACGGTCACCGCGAGGATCACCAGGACACCCGTGATCAGGGTCTGGTAGATGGAGGCGACACCCATGAGCTGCAGGCCGTTGCGGAACACACCGACGATGAGCACGCCGATGAAGGTGCCCAGCACCGATCCGCGTCCGCCGAAGAGGCTGGTGCCGCCGAGGACCACGGCGGTGATGCTGTCGAGGTTGTCGGTCTGTCCCGCCTGCGGGTCGCCCACCCCGGTGCGGGAGATGAGCAGCAGGGCGGCGATGCCGTAGAGGACGCCGGCCACGGTGTAGACGCCGACGGTCAGCCGGGAGGTGCGGATGCCGTTCAGCCGTGCCGCCTCCTGGCTGTTGCCCAGCGCGTAGACGTGCCGGCCCCAGCCGGTGCTGCTCAACGCGTAGGCGAGGAGGAGGAACAGCGCGATGGTGACCAGGGAGCCGTAGGTGATGTCGGTGCCGCCGAGCGGGAAGGTCTGCCCGAGGGCCGTGAGCGGGCCCGGCAGGTTGGTGACCGTCTGCTCCTCGGAGTAGATGTGGGTCAGCGCGAACGCCACGTTGAGCATGCCGAGGGTGACGATGAACGGGGGCAGCGGGATCTTCTGCACCAACAGCCCGTTGAGCAGCCCGAAGCCACCGCAGACGACCAGGCCCAGGGCGATGGCGGCGAGCGGGGGCAGCGAGCCCTCGGCCGCCATCTTGGCGATCATGATGCTGCCGAACGCCATCACCGCGCCGCACGACAGGTCGATGCCCGCCGTCAGGATGATCAGGGTCTGTCCGATGGCGAGTGTGCCGACGACCATGACCTGCTGCACGATCAGCGAGAAGTTGCCGCCGGTGAGGAACTGGTCGGTCGAGAGCGAGAAGAAGGCGCAGGCCAGGAGGAGGGCGACCAGCGGGCCAGTGGTCGGTGCCGTGAGCAGTCTGCGGGCCGTGCTCGGTGCGGTGAGCCCGGCGTACGGCTTGGACGTGGACGGTGGCGTGGTCGTGGCTGTCATGCGAAGTCCTTGTCGGAAGACAGAGGTCGTGCCCGCCCCGGTCGAGGGCGGGAGGACGAGCGGGCGGCCGTCCACCGGTCGGGGAGGAGGGGGGGCGGCCGCCCCGCTGGGGAAGGCGGAGCCGCGCGATGCCGCTCGGGGGCGGACCGTACGGGCTCCCGGGGCTGATCAGCCCCAGCAGTTCTCCAGGCCGTAGGCGGTGTCCTTGGACGCGACCCCGTCCTGCGCCTTGTCCGTGATGAGAGTGACGCCCGTGTCGGTGTAACCGGACGCCTTCTTGCCGTCCTTGGCGAACGTCACGACGGCCTGGACGCCCTGGGCGGCCATCTTCAACGGGTACTGCTGCGAGGTCGCGGCGATCTTGCCGTCCTTGACCGCCTGGGTCCCGGTGCAGCCGCCGTCCACGGAGACGATCAGTACGTCCTTCTCCCGTCCCTTGGCCTTGAGCGCGGTGTACGCGCCCAGCGCGGCCGGCTCGTTGATCGTGTAGACGACGTTGATGTCCGGCTCCTTCTGGAGACAGTTCTCCATCGCCGTCTGGCCCTTGGCCTGGTCGCCGGCGGTGTCCTGGGAGCAGACGACGGAGGGGTCGCCCTCCTCGACGCCGAAGCCCTTGAGGAAGCCGTTGTGCCGCTGGACGCCGACGGAGACGCCCGGCGCGAGGTCGAGGGTGGCTATCTTCGCGCTCTTGCCCTTCATGGCGGCCTTGGCGTACTGGCCGATCAGCTCGCCCGCCTTGAGGTTGTCCGTGGCGAAGAGGGCGTCGACGGCGCTCTCCGGCTCGGTCGGCGTGTCCAGGGCGATGACCAGCACGCCCTTGGCCTTCGCCTTCTCGATCGCGGGCACGATGGCCTTGGAGTCGCTCGGGGTGATCAGGATGCCCTTGACCCCCGAGGCGACCATGTTCTCGATGGCCGTGACCTGACCGGCGTTGTCGCCGTCGAACTTGCCCGCGGCGGTGAGCAGTTCGGCGCCGTTGTCCTTGGCGGCCTTCTCCGCGCCCTCCTTCATCTTCACGAAGAACGGGTTGGTGTCGGTCTTGGTGATCAGACCGACCTTGACCTCGCCCGAACCGGAGCCGGTGGAGGTCGATCCGGAGCCGGATCCGCAGGCCGTCAGGGTGAGGGCCGCGACGCCCGCGACGGCGGCGGCTCTGAGGAGGGGAGAGGACAGGCGAGTGGTGCGAGACATGATCGACTCCTGTGGGATAGCGAGCGGCACGGGATCGGATGCAGCGCGTGCCGCCCCGGGGGTGTCATCGTTGACTTATGTCATCGTTGACACTGCCTGGCGAGGATGATGGACTCCGTCTCCCGGAAACGTCAATGCCCTGCACTTGTCACAAATCGGCAACGCCGACGGCCCCCGCTCGTCCGTGGCCGTCCGGCAACTGCGCCACGACGCGTCCGCCGTCGCCCGTTCGTCCGTGAGAGAAGAGCAGCCCATGAGCCCGCGTCAGATCACCGTCCTGGGGGAGTGCGTCGCGGACGCGTTCACCGAACCCGCCGCCACCGCGAGCGAACTCGCCCTGCGCGTCCTGCCCGGCGGCGGACCCGCGAACACGGCCGTGGCCCTGGCCCGCCTCGGCACCCCGGCCCGCTTCCTCGCGCGCCTGTCCGGCGATGTGTTCGGCCGTCTGTTCCGCGCCCACCTGGAGGCGTCGGGTGTCGACCTGTCGTACGCCGTCGCGGCGGCGGAGCCCAGCACCCTGGCGGTGGCCGAGCTGGACGCCCAGGGGCAGGCGGCGTTCTCCTTCCACGCCCAGAGCACGGCCGACTGGCAGTGGACGGCAGAGGAGCTGGCCCGTACGGACCTGTCCGAGGCGGCCTGTGTGCACACCGGGTCCCTGGCGCTGGTCCGGGAACCCGGCGCGGCCGCGATCGAGGGCTTCCTCGTGGAGGCGGGACGGCGTGCGACCGTCAGCATCGACCCCAACGTCCGGCCCCTGCTGGTGCACCCCGACGTCTACCGGTCCCGCCTGGCGCGCTGGTGCGCCCTCGCCGACATCCTCCGGCTGAGCGAGGACGATCTGGAGCTGCTGCTGCCGGGTGTGCCGCTCGAGGAGGCGTGCGACATCTGGCACGCGGCCGGGGCGCGGCTCGTCGTGATCACCCGCGGTGCCCAGGGGGCCCTCGCCTCCCTCGACGGCGAACGGGTCGAGGTGCCCGCCGTGCGGGCGGCCGTCGTCGACACGGTCGGGGCGGGGGACTCCTTCACCGCCGGGCTGCTGCACCACCTCGCCGCCCAGGGGCTCCTCGGCGGCCGGCTCACCCGACTCCGCCTCGACGACGTCGCGGAGGCGTGCCGGTTCGCCGTCCGGGTGGCGGCTCTGACCTGCTCGGTCGCCGGTCCCAACCCGCCCTGGCAGAGCCAGTTGGAGCAGCTCGCCGCGGTCGACCGCGCATGACGCGGCGCCGGCCGGTCAAGGAGGAGCCGCAACCGGACTGTTGACGCCTCGGCCACATTGACCGCATCATCGGGCCACTCGATGTCATCGATGACACAAGTCAACGTTGACACTCCTTGCCGACCGCCGTGGACGACGGCGTCGGCCGGGAGTCCCTTTTCGGCCGGATCGCGCAGGGCGGCAGGCTCGCCGCGCGGATCCGACGGCGGCACAGGAGTGACCATGAGCTCTGGACGCGTATCCCGGCATGCCCGCACCCGGGTGATCGCGGCGGCGGCGACCGTCTGCGCCCTCGCCGCGACACCTCTGACCCCCCGGGCCGTCGCCGCCGACACCCCGCCGTACAGCGAGACCTACCGACCCCAGTTCCACTACACGCCGCAGAAGAACTGGATGAACGACCCCAACGGCCTCGTCCACTACAAGGGCGAGTACCACCTCTTCTACCAGTACAACCCGAACGGCAACTCCTGGGGCGACATGTCCTGGGGGCACGCGGTGAGCAAGGATCTCGTGCACTGGGAGGAACTGCCGCTCGCCCTGTCGCACGACGACGAGGAGATGGTGTTCTCCGGCAGCGCGGTCGTCGACTGGAACAACACCACCGGTTTCGGCACGAAGAAGAACCCGCCCATGGTGGCGATCTACACCAGCGCTTACAAGGACACGGGCGTCCAGGCCCAGTCCCTCGCCTACAGCACCGACCGCGGCCGCACGTGGACCAAGTACCAGGGCAATCCCGTGATCGACATCGGCTCCAGGGAGTTCCGCGATCCCAAGGTCCAGTGGTACGCCCCCACCAGGAGTTGGCTGATGACGGTGTCGCTGTCCACCGAGCACAAGGTGCGGTTCTACTCGTCGAAGAACCTCAAGGACTGGACGCAGCTGAGCGAGTTCGGTCCGGCCGGCGCCACGGGCGGCGTGTGGGAGTGCCCCGACCTGTTCCCCCTCGCGGTCGACGGGGACGAGGACAACATCAAGTGGGTTCTCGTCGTCAACATCAACCCCGGTGGTATCGCGGGCGGCTCGGCCGCCCAGTACTTCATCGGCGACTTCGACGGCGAGAAGTTCACCGCCGAGGACAAGGGCACCTACACCCCGCCCGCCGGCACGGTCGTGCAGGACTTCGAGGGCACCGACTTCGGCACGTGGACCACCACCGGCACCGCCTTCGGCGACGCACCCGCGGCCGGAGCGCTGGCCGGGCAGGGGACCGTCACCGGCTTCGACGGTGCGGGGCTCGCCAACAGCTTCCACTCGGGCGACGGCACCACGGGCACCCTCACCTCCCCCGCATTCACCGTCGACAGCCCCTACCTGAACTTCAAGGTCGGCGGCGGCCGCCACCCGCACCAGCCCGGAACCGTCATGGAGCAGGGGCCCCCGCCCGCCGGCACGGTCCTCGCCGACTTCGAGGGCGGCGACTACGGCGACTGGACGACGACCGGAGACGCCTTCGGCACGGCACCGGCCCACGGGACCCTCCCCAACCAGCAGGAGGTCTCCGGATTCCTGGGCGGTGGCCTGGTCAACACCTACCTGAACGGCGACTCGACCACCGGCACCCTCACCTCGCCCGAGTTCACCATCGACAGGAAGCACATCAACTTCCTCATCGGCGGGGGCAACCACCCCGTCGGCTCCGACCACCCCACCGCCCTCGAACTCCTCGTCGACGGCCGGGTGGTGCGCAGCGCCACCGGCAAGGACGCCGAGGCGCTCAACTGGGCTGCCTGGGACGTCGGTGACCTCGCCGGCAAGAAGGCGCGGATGAGGATCGTCGATGACAACACCGGCGGCTGGGGCCACCTCAACGTCGACCACATCATGCTCTCCGACAGCGTGGCCCGGCCCGTCTCCCAGGAGACCTCCGTCAACCTGATCGTCGACGGCCAGATCGTCCGCAGCGCCACCGGCGCCAACAGCGAGACCCTCGACTGGGCCTCCTTCGACCTGCGCCCCTACGCCGGGAAGAAGGCGCGGATCCAGATCGCCGACATGAACACCGCCGGCTGGGGCCACATCCTGGCCGACCGGTTCACCGCCGCGGACGCACCCGCCAAGTCCGTCGTGCAGCGCGCCGACTGGGCCGACTACGGCAAGGACTACTACGCGGCGGTGTCCTGGGAGAACGCCCCGGGCGGCAAGCGCTACATGATCGGCTGGATGAGCAACTGGGACTACAGCGGCGCAGTCCCCACCTCCCCCTGGCGCGGCGCGCAGAGCGCCCCCCGGGAGATGGCGCTGCGGACGATCGACGGCCGTGTCCGGCTGACCAGCGAGCCGGTGGACAGCTTGAAGTCCCTGCGGCGGAAGCGGCCCGCCACAGCGACCGGTGTCACGGTCAGGGACACCTCGAAGCCCCTGATCGGCAACGCGGCGGACGGCAAGGCACTCGACATCGAGGCGACCTTCTCCCTCAAGGACGCCGACCGCTTCGGCCTGAAGGTGCGCACCGGCGCCGACGGTGAGGAGACCGTGATCGGTTACGACACCACGACCCAGGAGCTCTACGTCGACCGCACCCGCTCCGGCGCCGTGGACTTCAACAGCACCTTCCCCGGCGTCCAGACCGCCCCGCTGAAGGCCGAGAACGGCAAGGTCAAGCTGCGGATCCTCGTCGACTGGTCCTCCGTCGAGGTCTTCGGCGGCAGCGGCGAGGCGGTGATCACCGACCAGATCTTCCCCGACCCCGCCAGCCAGGGGGTGCGGGTCTTCGCCGAGAACGGCTCGGTGAAGCTCGACCGGGCCACCGTCTGGCACCTCGACTCCGCCCACGACTGATCCCGCTCATCGCCACGACTGAGCCCGCCCGTCGCCTCGACTGATCCCGCCCCTCTCCACGACTGCTCCCGATCAAGACTCATCGCACGCCCCACCGCGAAGGACACCACACCGTGCACAAGACCCTGCTCGCCGAGTTCACCGCCCGCGAGGGTGCGCAGGACGAGGTCGCCCGCCTGATCCTGGAGTACGCCCGGAAAGTGCGCGAGGAGGAAGGCAACCTGACCTTCGACGTCTACACCAAGTCCGCCCACCCCCGCGCGTTCTGGATCTTCGAGGTCTACCGGGACGAGGACGCCTTCCAGGCCCACCTCAAGGCTCCCTACGGCGGCCCCTTCAACACCGCCCTCGCCCCACTGATCGAGGAGGACGCCTCCGTGCTCACCTTCCTCGACCCGGTGACCTGACGGCCGGGGAAATTCGGATGCGGGTGTGCCGGCCCGCCTCTACGCTCCGGGCGAGAGGCCGGGTGCCGTGTCGGCAGCGGTCGAGGTGCCGTGTCGCAGCGGTGGGCCGGCGCACCGGAGATGGGCGGGGAAATGACTTCTCAACTGTTCGCGATCTGCTTCGACGCGAGTGAGCCGTCGGCTCTCGCCCGGTTCTGGTCCGGCGTCCTGGGCCGGGAGACGGACGACGATCCACGCCACGGCGTCTCACTGCCGCCTGCTGACGACATCGGCTTCCGTATCCGTTTCGTACCGGCCCGGGGACCGAAGACCGTCCCCAACCGGATGCACTTCGATCTGACCAGCGCCTCCCCGGAGGACCAGCGGCAGACGGTGGCAAGGGCGCTGGAACTGGGCGCACGCCACATCGACATCGGCCAACGCCCCGAGGAGGGGCATGTGGTGCTCGCCGACCCCGACGGCAACGAGTTCTGCGTCCTCGGACCGGGCAACGAGTTCCTCGCCGGCTGTGGTTTCGTCGGAGCGCTGGCCTGCGACGGTTCGCAGGCCGTGGGGTACTTCTGGAGCCGGGCGCTGGGGTGGCCGCTGGTCTGGGACCAGGACGAGGAGACCGCGATCCAGTCGCCGCACGGCGGCACGAAGATCACCTGGGGCGGACCCCCGGTGCTGCCGAAGGCGGACAGGGAGCGGGTGCGTTTCGACCTCGTCGTCCCCGCCGACACTGATCCGCAGGCGGAGGTCGACCGTCTGCTCTCCCTCGGGGCGACGCGCGCCGACGCCGGCCGGGACGAGGACGGCCCGATCGTGCTGGCCGACCCCGACGGCATCGAGTTCGTTGTGCTGGCATCCCGGTAGCGCCGTACGCGGATCTCCGTGGAACCAACGCGCCTGGGACCCCGTGGAACCAACGCGCCTGGGACCCGAAGAGGCTCAAGGGTTCAAGGGGTTCAAGGGGTTCAAGGGACTCAAGGGCCCGGAGGGGCCCGCATTAGGCTCGCGCCATGAGTGTCGTCATGGACATCTGGAGACTGACCCGCCGGGCGGACCGGCGGGTGGCGGTCGTCGTCGGCGTGAGCGATGTGCTGCTGAGCCTCCTGCTCTTCCTGAAGGCGATCGGCATGCCGCCCTTCTCGGAGGCCATGACCCGCGAGGAGGAGACCGCTGACTGGCACTTCGCCGTGCCCGTCTTCGGCTGCTGGCTCCTGGGTGGGCTGCTGCTGTTCGCCGTGCTGGCCATGCCCCGGACGTTGCTGACCCACCTGGCGGCCATGCTCCTTCCGCCCATCGCGCTCATGACCCCGCTGCTCCTGGCGGCGCTGTGACGGGCCCGCCCCATGAAGCCGTCTGGGTCGTCGGTGAACGCCTGGCCCTGCTCGGCTGGGCGGGCATCGCCCTGGTCGTCGGTTGCCTCGCCGTGCTCACCACGCCGAGGCGCACCGCCACGGACGACCGGGCGACGGCCGTGCCGGGGTAGGCGGCGCGGTCCAGCCGTACCGAGGGCCCGTCCGTCATGCGCCGGCGCGGGCCCGTTCGTACAGGGACGGATCATGGGCGTTGACGAGGGTGAGATCGTCCTCGTCCCGCCGGTGCAGCTCGGCGAGGCGTGCGTGGTTGGCGCGTACCTTCCTCCCGTCGTACGCCACCAGGGACTCCATCGTGCGAAGGACGCGCGGTACGGGGGAGTGTCCGTCGAGCGTGCCGCGGTGGTAGAAGGAATCCCCGGCGTGCAGGATCCAGCGGGTTCCGGTGTGCACGGCGACGCAGGCATGGCCCCGTGTGTGTCCCGGCAGTGAGATCAGGACGATCCCCGGGGCGACGGTGTCGAGTTCCTTGGCGGCGGCGAATCCGCGCCACGCCTCGCCGTCCGGCGTGTGCTCGACGAGCTTCGGGCCGTGGGCCCACTGGGCCGGCCGGTAGCGGATCCGCTCCCGCCAGGACGGGGAGACGACCGACCCGAGGGCCTCGGCCGCGGTGGTGTGGACCTGGGCGCCGGGGAAGTCGGACAACCCGCCGATGTGGTCCGGGTCGAAGTGCGTGACGACGATGTGGCGGACGTCGTCGCGGTGGAAGCCGAGTGCCTCGACCTGACGGACGGCCGTCTCCTCCGCCCGGAGAACGGGCCTGATCAGGTGACGGGCAGGACCCAACCGGCGTCCGGGATCGGCGATGTCGTCCAGGCCGTAGCCGGAGTCCACCAGGACCAGCCCGCCCGGCGTCTCGACGAGCAGCACATGGCAGACCAGCGGGGCGGTGCGCGGGAGCATGGTCCCGCAGTTGAGGTGATGGACCTTCATGTCGTACGCCCTTCCAGGTGTTGACGACAGGAGGATCCGGCTCGCTCCCGGCCTCCTTCGGGAGACACCGCGGACAGCGTACGACCCGGACACGGCCGGCGACATCCTGCGATCCCCATGGCATCACCATGGCATCCGACGTGAGGGCGGCGAGGTCGGACGGCCACAGCCCGACGCCTTCCGGCCGGTCGTGACACACGGACGGTCAGAGTGCCTTGGTGAGGCGTTCGACCTTGTCGTGGAGGCGCTCCACATGGTGCTCGGACTCCGGCTTCATCAGGACGCTGCGGAGGACGCGTGCGCCGTCGGCGTCCGCGGTGATCTCCCGGTGGCGGGCCGCGAACGCCTCGCGGTCGGCCCTGAGGGTGCTCAGGAACACCGGGTCGGCACCGGCCATGCCGTCGGCCAGGACGCGTGCCGACGCCGTGTCGACGGCGGTCAGGGTCGCGGGCTGTGTGACGGGGAAGTAGCTGACGATGTCCAGCTCGGGCTGTTGGTAGAGCTCGAGGGCTGTGGACGCGCCGATCAGGTCCGCCCACCGCAGCGCGGCCCGGCGGCCTGCCGCGAGGACACGTCCGAGACCGTCGGGCGTGGGCGGGATGAGCCGGAAGGTGAGCCACAGGGCGGCGGCCGAGGCGCCGGCACGGGAGCACTCCAGGCTGATCTCGCCGAGGTGGAGCTCGGTGGAGGTGAAGTAGGTGTAGGGCGAGTCGTGCAGGTAGAACCGGCCCACCTCGGGGTCGCGGAAGATGACGGCGCCGCACCCGTAGGGCTGGAGGCCGTGCTTGTGCGGGTCGACGACGACCGAGTCGCACTCGGCGATGGCACGCCACGGCTCGGGCGCCAGTCCCTCGGGACCGTCGAGGCCCGCGAGCAGGGCGAAGAACCCGCCGTACGCGGCGTCGACGTGGAACCGGACACCGTAGCGGTCCCGCAGGGCGACGGCGGTGTGGATCGGGTCGATGGCCCCGAGACCGGTCGTTCCGGCGGTGAGGACGACCGTGCCGACCTCTCCGGTCCGAAGGACGTCCTCCAGCGCGTCGACGCGGATACGGCCGAGGTCGTCGGTGGGGACCGGGTGGCCCTTCATGCCGAGCAGATGGCACATGCGGCCGTGGGTGTAGTGGGCGTCGGCGCTGTAGGCGATGCCGCGGCCGGGGTGGATCTCCCGGGCGACGAACAGGGCTTCCAGGTTGGCGATGGTGCCGCTGGTGGTGAGGTGCCCGAGGTGGGTGTCGTAGCCGAACATCGCGGCGAGCCGCGCGACCGCCTCGCGTTCCATCGCGGCGGTGGCGGGGCCGCCGTCCAGGGCGTGGTTGTTGGGGTTGATCAGCATGGTGGTGAGGTGGCCGACCACGGCGGCCGGATGCGGGGGCTTGAGCATCTGGCCCGCGTAACGCGGGTGGAAGAAGGGGTAGTTGTCTCTCAGCCGTCCGGTGAACTCCTCGAAGGCGGCGGCGAAGCGTTCGTCCTCGATGAGGAGTGACGGGTGCCGCTCGTAGGGGCCGAAGGTGTCGGCCCACTCCTGTATCGCGTCGTCGGCCCGGCTGAGCCAGTGCTTGAGGTCCATCGATCTCCCTTTCGTCCGACTCCCTCTGGTGCGGTGCGCCCACGATACGACTTTGCTGACTGCTCAGCAATTGATTGATCAGTAATTGAGTGCTCGGTATATGAGGGGTCGGTAGGTGAAGGGGCAGTAAACTCGGGGGAGGCACCGGCGGGGCCGGTGGCGGAGAGGAGCCAGCAGGTGGATGCCGCGAGTCGGCGGGGGGACGAGGTCACCCGCGCCGCCAACAGTGGACTCGTTCGTGACTTCGGACTGCTGCTCAAGGCGGCCACCCGTCTGGAGCAGCGGATCGACGCCGACCTGCGACGGGAGTGCGCGATCAGCCACACCATGTTCGAGGTCCTCATCCGGCTCTGCCGGAAGCCGGACGAGCGGGTCTCGCAGCGCCGGCTCGCCGACGACCTCACGCTCACCAGTGGCGGCATCACCCGGCTGATCGATCGCATGGAGGGAGCCGCTCTGGTCCGGCGGGTGCCGTCACCCGGGGACCGCAGAAGCGTCCTGGTGGAGGCGACCGAGGGCGGTCGTGCGGTGTTCGTGCAGGCCGCGGCCGTCCACGCGCGGGTCGTCGAAAGGTACTTCGTGGCTCCGCTTACCCGTGACGACTACGTACGGCTGACCGGCTCGCTGAGCGAGATCCACGAGGCGTTGCGCGGCGACTGACAAGGCGTTGCGCGGTGACTGACGAGCCGCACGGGCATGGCGCGCCCGGACCTCACCCTCGCACGGGCATGGCGCGCCCGGACCTCACCCTTGGGCTGACGCTGCCCCCCGGGAGTCCAGGACGAGCACCGCGACGTGCAGGGACGTGCGCCGCAGCCCCGACTCCAGGTCACAGCCCAGGAGTCGTTCGATGGTGTGGAGGCGCTGGTAGAACGCCTGCCGGGACATGCCGCTGCGTTTCGCCGCGTCCGACTTGTTGCCGGCCGCCGTGAGGTAGGCGCGCAGCGTGGGCAGCAGGTCGCCACCGTTGCGGTCGTCGTGCTCGACGAGCCGGTTGAGCTGCCGCTCCGCGAACCGCTGGAGCCGGCTGTCGTCCCGCAGCACACCCAGGAGTTCCGGCAGCTCGACATCGGCGGGTACGTGGAACCAGCGGTCCGAGGAGACGGGCGTGATGGCCTCGGCGGTCTGCTCGGCCTCCTGCCATGACCGGGCGATCCCGGACAGGTCGGTCACGCCGGGGCCGATGGCGACGACGGAGTCGGGGCCGAGTTCCTCCCGTGCGAGACGGCCGATCCGCTCGGCGACCGGTTGCCAGGCACTGGCCTGCGCCAGTGCGAGGAGGATGCCGATCCGGCCCGGGGCCGTCTCTCCGACCAGCGCGCGCACTCCGGTCTGCGTCAGTTCCTTGGCGATCCGCTCGTCGAGGTGCTCCTCCTGTGTGCCGGTCCGGGTGTGGCGGATCAGTACGGCGAAGAGACGGTGCCCGAAGGCCGGCAGTCCCAGTGCCTCGGCGCGGGCCCGAGCATCCGCCGGCGAGCGGAAACGCCGCTCGCACAGGTCCCGCAGCACCGAGCGGTGGGCGCGGCGCTCCCACCAGGCCGGCCCGGCCAGGCGTGCCATGGTCAGGGCCACCGCCGCGCGCTCCAGCACCAGGACGTGCTCCGGGTCGGGCTCCGGGGCCTGTCGGCCGTCCAGCAGGATCAGCCGCCCCCACAGACCGTGGTGGTCCTCCACCGGGGCGATCAGCCACCCCTCCGGACCGCTCGGCGCGACCTTCTCCAGCGTCGGCGTGGCACGGGAACGACGGGACCAGGCCGACACCACCGGCTCGTACGGTCGGCCGAGCAGTTCACACATCAGGACCCGGTGGGTGAGGTCCTCCAGTACCACCGGGGTTCCGGTGAGCTCCGCCGTGGTGTGCACCAGTTCCTCGGGAGAGGCCCCGCGCAGGGTCAGGGCGGTGAAGATGTCCTGGACGTCCCTGCCCCGGCGCAGCAGCGCGCCCTGGGCGTCGAGGATGAGCGCGTGCACCATCTGGGTGACGTCGATGAACCGGACGCCACGGGCGAGCTCGACGAGCGGCACCTCGCGGGCGCGACAGGCCGAGACCAACTCGTCGGGCACCTTCCGGTACCGGTGGCCGAGCTCCACGATCAGGCCGGCAGCTCCGACGTCGGCGAGCTGGTCGACGTAGTCCCGCAGTTTCGAGGCGTCCTCGGGATACGGCATGCCGGTGGTCAGCACCAGCTCGCCGCCCTCCAGGAAGTCCGCCGGATTGAGCAGCTCCGTGACGTGCACCCACCGCACCGGACGGTCGAGCCGTGACTCACCGGCCAGCACCCGGGGCAGTCCTTCGACGAGAACGGGGAGGCTGAGAACCTCCGCGATGGTGGGGAAGTGTCCTACTGCGGGGTGTCTGGGTGGCATAGGTAGGGCTTTCGTCCGGGGGACCGGGGGTCACCTTCGCACCGGGCCAGCACCCTGACAAGAGGGCGGATGGCACTTCCCCCGAGTCGTTCGTCCGTTGTTACAGACCGTCTCAAGAAGCTCCCAACGCGGAACAGAATGTGCGTTGACCTGCGGGATCGGTCAGGGCGAGAGTGAACGCCATCCCCAGCAGGGCCCGGAACACTCCGGCCCGCACGGTCTGGGGCCACAACTGCCACCCACCCCCTCAGGCCACGCTCGGCGAAAGGAGCGACTCATGCGCACTCCCAAGCGCGTCGCCGTGATCGGTGCCGGCAGCATGGGCAGCCAGGCCATGTGGCGGCTAGCCGCCCGCGGAGCCGAGGTCATCGGCTACGACCGGTACGCGCCGGGTCACGACCGCGGCGCGGCCGGCGGCGAGACCCGTATCTTCCGAGCCGCCCACCTCGGCGAACCCGGCTACATACCGCTGCTGCGGCTCGCGGACCGGATGTGGGACCGGCTCCAGCGGGAGTCGGGTTGTTCGCTGCGACGCCGCAGCGGCGCTCTCGTGATGGGCGAGAGCACCTCATCGTCCATGCGGCTCCTGCTCTCCTCCAGCGCCGCCCAAGGGCTGGATCACGAGGTACTGGACCGGGACGAACTCGCCCGCCGCTACCCGCAGCACCGCCTCCCGGACGGACACACCGCCGTGCTCGACCGGATGGGCGCCATCATCAGACCTGAGGCGTCGATCCAGGCCGCCGCGACCCGCGCCGAACAACTGGGCGCCCGGCTGCACCGCTACACCCCGGTGCGGGAGGTCGCCCCCGCACCCGGTGGCGGGGTACACGTCGTCACCGACCACGGCACCGATCACGTGGACACCGCGGTGGTGACGGTGGGCCCCTGGATCAACACCCTGCTGCCGGACCTGCCGAAGTCGGTCGACGTCCGTCGGCTGATCAGCTCCTGGCACATCCCCACCCGCCACGACTGGTTCGCGGGCGGCGCCCCCGCCTTCGTACGCAGCACACCCCACGACTGCTACGGGCTTCCGTCACCCGACGGCATCTCCGTCAAGCTCGGACTCTCCTTCGCCCGCTATCTGCCGGTGCCCGACCCCGAGCGGCTCGACCGCGACGTCCGCCCCGGGGAACTCGCCACCTTCCGCGACCTCATCCGCGAACTCATGCCCGACCTGAACCCCGACCCCATCAGGCTGTCGGTCTACATGGAGGGCTACACCGACTCCGGAAACCCGCTCGTCGGTCATCTCCCCGGCGAGGACGACATCATCGTCATGGCCGGATTCTCCGGCAGCGGCTTCAAGCTCTCGCCCGCCATGGGGGAGATCGCCGCCGATCTGGCGCTCGACGGCGTCACGGACCATCCCGTGGACTTCCTCGCGCCTGCCGGTGTCGGCGCCGCCTGATCCACGGCGCACACCCCTCGTCCAGTTCTCTCAAACCGGAAATCGGAGTTCTGTCATGCCCATTCCCTCATTGCAGTTCCGGCCGAAGTACGTCTCGTTCGACTGCTACGGCACGCTGATCGAGTACCCGATCACCCCCATCACGCGGGAGCTCGTCGGCGACCAGATCCCCGCCGAGCAGTGGGACCAGTTCGTCAGGGAGTTCCGCGGCTACCGCTACGACCAGATCCGCGGCGAGTACTACTCCTACGAGCAGGTGCTGCAGGACTCCTTCGAGCGGGTCTGCCGCAAGTGGGGCATCAAGGCGGCCCCGGACGCGGGCAAGCGGTTCGCCGACGGAGTGCGCGGCTGGGGGCCCCACCCGGACGTGGTGGAACCGCTGAAGAAGATGGGCGAGCACTACAAGCTGGTGATCCTCTCCAACGCGGACGACTCCTTCCTCGCCGAGAGCGTGCCCCGGCTCGGAGCGGACTTCCACGCGGTGTACACCGCGGAGCAGGCCGGCTACTACAAGCCCCGCTACGCCGCGTTCGAGTACATGCTCGACCAGCTCGACGCGTCCCCCGA
>NZ_JBIBEN010000015.1:160321-245667 GCF_042955065.1 Streptomyces sp. NPDC012510 | reverse complement strand
GGAGCGGCTTTGGGCTGGAGCTGCTTTGGGGCGAGTGATCATGGCCCCGTAAGCTGATGGCGAGTCGGGCAGTCAGTGGACCTGCCCGTAAAGCACGACGTTGGGGCCATGATCTTCGAGGCTCGCCCCAAAGTGGCTGCCTAAAGCCGTGGAGCCGACCGCCCCAGCCATAGAGGGTGTCTCCCACCTCATGCCCGCAGCCGCCGGGCGCGGCCAGCCGGGGCGCAGACAGGAGGCAGGCCGCGCCGCAGAGGCGGCGCGCGCCCGCGCCGTGCGCGGGCTCTTGATGAACGTAGGGAAAGTTCTATCCCGATCGCGCTCTTGTGGCATGACGCTCCTGTTGCTGCCATGGCGGCATGGTCATTCATGGACAGGGGGAGCCGTGTACCAACTGGAGGTCGTGCGGTGGAAGAGGTACGGGCATGACCGCCTCTACGCCAACCTTCCAGACGGCACGGCAGCAGGTTGGGCCGACTGCAAGACAGGGGCGATCACGGTCCTACAGGCCGAGTATCGCGATGCCGTGACGGCCATACTGACTCAGCACTTGCCGGGCATCGTCCCGGCACCCGCTTCGAGGAACCCTGACGCCCTGCGGTTGCCGCCCCTGACTCCCGGTGATGATCTCGCTTCGAACGCTCCCGGTGATGCTCTACGAACACAGGTCGCTGCCGCTGGGGTCAATCCCCTTGTGCGCTTGATGCCTGGCTGCTGCGGCGTCCGGTCGACGGTGACTCCTGGCGTAAGGGGCTGACGGGTGAGCGACGGGTTGGAGCTGAACTCGATCGGTTGCGGCGCCACGGGTGGTGGGTGCTGCACTCCATACCGCTGCCGAGGAACGTCGACCTGGACCATCTCCTGATCGGGCCCGGCGGAGTGTTCAGCGTCATCGCCGACCCATCCCGACAAGCCGGTATGGGTCGGCGATGACGCCGTGAAGGTCAACCACGGCACTCCTGAGCCCTACGCGCGCAAGAGTCGGGCTGAGGCTCGACGCGTACAGCGGGTACTCGAACGCTATTGCGGCTTCCCCGTGCCAGTGGAGCCGGTTCTAGTCTTCGTGGGAGTCACCGATCTGAAGGTGGTCGCTACGCAGTTGACCGTGAGGGTGTACCGGGAATGCGAACTTTCAGCGTTAGCTCCCCTCACAGGGGTGCTGACCACAGACCAAATCGAGCGGATCTATAGCGTTGCCCGACACCGCCAGGCATGGCGGGCGGCCTGAGCTGCTAGTGCCGCATCAAGCAACGTTCGCACTGTCGCCGACGACGCGTAGGCGCCGGTCGTCTCCGCGGCGGTTTCGCCACAGCCAGCCAGGTGCGTGCCAACGGAGCTGGACCAACGTCATGCGATCACAGTGGTCAGCCTTGAGGCTCCTGCGGCTTGACCTCGACCTCGCGCAGGCTCTGCTCTTTGAGCTCGGTGCGCGCCTCGGTGCGGTGTCCACGGGCTATGTAGTCGCGCACGACCGCCTCGACGGCGTCCTGAGGCGAGCCGATCCCGGCCAGGACCATCACTTCCACTACCAGTTCGGCATCGAGACTGATGTTGACCTTGGCCACGAGCGGCCCCCCTTCGTCGGTCCGGGACTCTAACAGCCGCACAGCAGCAACTCTTCCCCCTGAGGTTCAATGGCGCAGGACAACAACAGGGCGAACGTTGCTTGATACGGCGCTAGTCACCGAGACTTGATGACCTTCCGGCCGTCGTGGCTCCGTACGTGCGGGCCGTTGTAAAGACTTCGGCCATGCGCTCGCTTACCTGCTCGGGGGTGAGCCAGTCGACCGCGGTTGATTCGCTGGACGTCCGCTCGGAGCCGCCGGACGGCTTACAGCGGAAGACCAGCGCCACGATGTCCCGGGTCGTGTTCTTGTAGACCCCGGTCAGTTCGTCCACCTCGACGTGGATACCCGTCTCCTCCAGGACCTCGCGGGCTACGCCGGTCTCAGGGGTCTCGTTGAGTTCGAGCACTCCGCCCGGGAGCTCCCAAGTGCCGTTGTCGGCGCGGCGGATCGCCAGGAGGCGGCCGTCCTCGCGTACCACTACTCCGGCCACAGATACGGAGTGCAGCGGCGGCGGAGTGGCTTCCTGTGATTGACCCATATACAGGAGCATAGGAGGCAGAGAAGGACTATGGGAACTGCAGTAGGAGGCCAGAGGTCAGTACCTCGGTACGTGCAGATCGCCGAGGAAATCATCCAGCAGATCCGGGCAGGCGTCCTGAAGCCTGGCTAGATGGTGCCGAGCGAGTCGGAACTCGTCGATCGCTACAACGTCTCGGGCGGGACGATCCGTAAGGCCATGGTCGAGGTGCGTGCGAGCGGGCTCGTCGAGACCCGGCACGGCAAGGGCTCGATCGTGAAGGATCGGCCGCCTGTACGGCATCGCTCGTCCGATCGCTTCCGGCGCTCGCTGCGGCAGGGCGGCAAGGCCGCGTACCTCGCCGAGTCCGCGCAGTCCGGCGCCACGGCCAAGGTGAGCGTCCTCTACATCGGCCCTATGGAAGCTCCCGAGGATGTCGCTCGGCGGTTGGGCGTATCCGCCGGCGCTCAGGTGCTCGCCCGGCGGCGTCTCTACTTCCGCAACGGCACCCCGGTCGAGACCGCCTCCTCGTACCTCCCGTGGGACGTCGTGAAGGAGATCCCCGAGCTGTTCGCCGAGAACCCCGGCGGCGGTGGCATCTACGCCCGACTCGAAGACCATGGACACGAGTTCGCGGAGTTCGTCGAGACGCTGCAAGCGCGCCCGGCCTCAAAGGCGGAGTCGTCCGAGCTGGTGCTCAGCCCCGGTGCCCCAGTGGTTCACCTGGTCCTCGAGGCGCGTACGACCGATGGTCTCGTGGTCGAAGTCTGCGACACGCTCATGGCCGCTGACCAGTTCGTTTTCGAGTACCGGATCCCGGCCGCCGATTGACGCGCGCTCAACTTCCCTCGGCCCGTCGCGAGTTCTTCTTCGCGGCGAGTTGACTCATGTATAGGAGTGAGGCGCTCTTCTTCATGTAACTCATATACATAAGTAACGGAGTCCAGCCTCTATAGAGGAGTGATCTGCTGCGCGTCAGATTCCCGTCGACACCTCCGCCGCGACCGTGATGGTCGCCAAGGCTCCGCAGCCGAAGGTCAAGGACCGCCGTACCGGTGAGATCGCCCTCGACAAGGACGGCGTGACCCTGATGACCGTGGAGGTCATGTTCTCCACCCGGACGAGGTCGAGATCCTCAAGCTCACCGTCCCGCAGCCGGGCGTCTCCGAGGACCTGGCCATGGGCACCCCGGTCGCGCTGACGGGTCTGGTCGCCTCGGCGTGGGAGAACGAGTTCAACGGGCAGAAGCGGCACGGCATCGCCTTCCGCGCGGTCGCGGTCACCTCGCTCGCCGCCGCTGCCTCGAAGCCGAAGGCTGCCGGATCATGACCTGGTTCACGGTCGCTCTGGTGCTGGTCGTCGCTGCCGCAGTGATCCTGCGGTGGCGGCGTCCCGCCTGGTACTGGCTGACCTTCGGGGTCACTCTCGCCACGCTGCGGGTTCTGGTCCGCTGCGCCTCGGTCATGGACGCCTGCGGGCTGACCGTCCCGCCTTCCCGCTGGCGTCTGGCCCTGGCCCGGGTAGCCAACCGGGAGGTTCCGCAGTCCCGGCCGCCGCGCATCCTGCGTATCCGCCCGACCCGCACCGGCCTGGTCCTGCGCCTGGGCCTGCGCCCCGGACAGGACGCCTTCGACGTTGCGGCGTCCGCTGACCGGCTTCGCCATTCCTTCGGCCTGTACGGCGTCACCTCGCGTGAGCTGCGCTCGGGTGTGGTCGAGGTGCGGATGACCGGCTACGACATTCTCAGGCGGGTGCAGATGCCCGCCAAGACCGACCAGGCACCCATGCGGGTCCCGGTCGCCCTGCGCGAGGACGGCTCGGTGCACTACCGCGATTACCGGACCGTCCCGCACGGTCTGACCCTCGGCGCCACGGAATCGGGGAAGTCGGTCTACCAGCGCAATCTGGTGGCCGGGCTGGCTCCGCTGGATGTCGCACTGGTGGGCATCGACTGCAAACAGGGAGTGGAACTCTTCCCGCTGGCACGGCGGTTCTCCGCGCTCGCCGACAACCCTGACGCCGCCCTCGACCTGCTGGAGGCGCTCGTCACGCACATGGAGGGCGTCTATCAGCTGATCCGGGCCAACCAGCGGATCACCGTCGACGTGCCGGACGCCGAGATCGCCGCCGATATCTGGGACCTGCCCGCCGATCTACGCCCAGTTCCGGTCGTGGTCCTGGTCGACGAGGTCGCCGAACTCGCCCTGTTCGCCTCGAAGGAGGAGGAGAAGCGGCGGGACCGCATCATCACCGCCCTGGTCCGACTCGCCCAGCTCGGCCGCGCCGCCGGCATCTACCTCGAAATCTGAGGGCAGCGCTTCGGCTCCGAACTCGGCAAAGGCATCACCATGCTCCGCCCCAGCTCACCGGCCGCACCGCCCACCGCGTCAACGACGAATCCTCGGCGAACATGACCTTCGGCGACATCGCACCGGACGCCGTCCTCGCCGCCATCCAGATCCCCACCGACACCCCCGGCATCGCCGTCACAGGCGACGCCTCCGGCGGCTGGGCCCGCATCCGCGCCCCGCACACCTCGCTGCGCGACGCCGTGAACATCTGCAACAAGCACGCTGAGCGCACCCCGGACCTGCCCGCCCTGGCAGCCTTCCGCCCCGCGCTCGCCCCGGCGCCCTCGGCCCCCGTGCCGCTGTCCAAGACAGCCCCCGCCACGGCCTGACACTCCCGCTTCCCCGGGTCGGCGCGACCGCTTCGCGCCACGTCCCTACCCCCTCCATGCCTCCAGACAGGAAGGAGCGCCCCGTGTTCTGCGAGCACTGCGGCGACGTCGACGGCGAAGAGACCGGCATCGACCACGACGAACGTGACTGCCCCTGGTACGACACCGTCAACGGCGCCGTGACCATCGACCCCGACCAGCTGACCATCACCCTCCAGACCACGGCCGACGGCTCCCCGGCCCTGCGCGCCGCGATCAACCTCCTGATCGACCACGGCCTGTGGATCAAGCGCCTGGCGGAGCGGCCCAGCCTGCTCCTGATCGACTACTCCGGGCCCGACCCCGAGCCCTACGGCGTCGACTGGCTCAAGGTCGTCGAAGCCCTGGCCGCCAACGACCTGCCCGCCTCCAGCGGGGAACTGCGCATCCTGGCCCTCGCCGCATCGCTCGCCGACACCGCCGCCCGCATCCCGCTCGGCGCGCCGTCACCGGCCTCGACACCACCAACCTCGCCCTGGTCCTGAAGGCAATCGTCACGGCCAACGGCCGACCCGTGGCGGGGTGAGCGTCATGGCCTCGCGACTGCGCATCGACGCCGTACTGGTCCAGGCGGTCATTGCCGGGGCACTGCCCTTCGCCCACCTGCACGACCTCGCCGCCGCTGCCGGACAGGACGGCTGGAAAGCCTGGGCCTACCCGGTCTCGGTCGACCTGCTCCTGGTCGCCGCCTGGCGACGCCTGCGCACCGACGGCCCGTCCCGACTGGCCTGGTGCTGGTTCGTGATCGCGCTGGTGGCCTCACTCGGCGCCAACGTCGCCACCGCCGGACTCCTCGACCTGGGCAACGTCCCCGCCTGGCTGCGGATTCTCGTAGCGGCCTGGCCCGCACTGGCCTTCATGGGCGGCACCCTCCTCGCCCACTCCGCCGAAGACCAGGTGCCGGATCCGCCGGCACCCGCGCTCCACCTCGACCCCGACCCCGAACCGGTCACCGAAGCAGCGGAGTTGGACGCCTCCGCCTCCCTGCCGCCTGCGGTCGAGGAAACTCCGGCCCTTCCCGCACCTGAGCCCGTCCCGTCTCCGCCCGCGGTTCCCGCTCCGCCGGTCCCGGCCGCGCTCGTCGACCACGCCCGGAAGATCGCCGACGACCACCAGGCCCGGACCGGATCGCCGATCGACAGCGACACCCTGCGCGCCCGCCTCGGCGTCCCGCCCCAGTTGGCCGACGCCATCGCCGCCCAACTCACCTGAGCCGAAAGGACACGACCTTCATGCCTGCCCGCGATCACTTCCACTCCGTCATGCGGATCGGCCCCGTGCAGATCGGCACCCACCGCGACCGCAACGGCCGCACCAAACACGCCGCCGTGTGCACCAACGACCGCTGCGGCTGGTCCGCCGACTACTCCAGCCAGAGCGCCGCCCAGCTTGCCGCCCGCACCCACCGCTGCACCGTCCGCTAGGAGGCCACCGCCATGGACGTCCCCCTCTGGTTCGCCCTCGCCGCCATCGGCTACCTCGGCTGCAAACTCATCCGCCCGCCGCTCTGGCTGGTCCTGGTGCTCCTCCTCGGCGGCTACCTCATCGCGGACAGCCTCCTCGCCCCCGTCATCGACACCGCCGTCAAGTAACCCGCCTGAGAAGGGAGATCCGCTGATGTTCCGCCCGAAGATCCCGACCATGCCCCAGCCGACCGGCCTGATCACCCCGCCCGCCGCCGTCGAACCGACCGCCGTGATCCAGCACCAGCCGACCACCACCCCGGTCGCTCCGGCCCCGGCTACGGCGTCTGCCCGGCCCACTGTTCAGCTCACCCCGGGCGCCGTCGTCGCCCTGATCGGTGGCGGCACGGCCGTGGTCCTCGTGGTCGGCGCCGTTCTGGTCTCCATGCTCCTCGCGGTCGCCATCACCGGCGCCTCGGTCGCCATCTGCGCCCTGGTCATCCGCTCGCTCATCAACACCGAAGCCAAGCGCCACTGACCGGCCCCCGGGCGGCCTCAACCGCCAAGTCTCCGCCGCCCGGGAGCCCTGCCCCATTCCGAACCCGAAGAGCCGGAAGGAACCCCCAGCATGACGCACCGCATCTGCCCCAACTGCGACGGACACGCCTCCGCCGCCATCACCCTCGGCGGCCGCGACCACCACGGCCACCTGCGCACCATCACCGCGCAATGCCCGGCCTGCCACGGCACCGGCACCGCCCGCACCCGCAGCACTCGGGAGGGCGCCCGTGCCTGACCTGCTGCTCGACCCGACCACCCTCGGCGACCTGCTGAGGGTGGCTTCGGCCGCTGACTACGACCGCTGGCACGAACAGATCCGCCGCACCGGCGGCTGCGCCGACCCCATCCACCTCACCGGCTGGACCATCGCCAAAGACAAGACGACCGGCGAGACCCTGCATCACTACTCCACCGAGAACGAGCCGGGCGGACGCCTCCGCCTCGCTTGCGGAAACCGTCGCGCCTCCCGCTGCCCGTCCTGCGCCTGGACCTACGCGGGCGACACCTACCACCTCATCAGGGCGGGCCTAGCCGGAGACGACCGCCGCGACATCCCCGCCACCGTCCGCGACCACCCCCGCGTCTTCGCCACCCTCACCGCCCCCTCCTTCGGCCCGGTCCACAACCGCCCCGACCGAGGCACCTGCCGCTGCGGCACCCACCATGCCGCCGACGATCCCGCCCTCGGCACCGCCCTCGACCCGGCCAGCTACGACTACGCGGGCGCCGTCCTGTTCAACAACCACGCGGGCAACCTGTGGCAGCGCTTCACCAACCGGCTCCGCCGCGAGGTCGCCGCCCGCGCGGGCCTGACACAGCGAGAGCTGAAGGAAGCGGCTCGCCTGTCGTACGGCAAGGTCGCAGAGTTCCAAAAGCGCGGCGCCCTGCACTTCCACGCCGTGATCCGCATCGACGGCCCGGAAGGCCCCGACACTCCACCGCCGTCCTGGGCGACAGTCGACCTCCTCACCGACGCGATCCGCGCCACCGCCGCACACGCCTACACCTCGGTCTCCGTGCCCGCCGCCGACGACCAGCCCGCCCGCACCTTCCGATGGGGCACCCAGCTCGACGTACGCCCCGTGAAGGCCTTCGGCGACGCTCCGACATCACCGAACAAGCCGTGGCCTCCTACGTCGCCAAGTACGCCACCAAGGCGGCCGAGAACACCGGCACCCTCGACCGCCGCATTAGCGAACCCTCCGAACTCGACCGCCACCAGGTCCCCGACCACACCCGCCGCCTCATCGAAGCGTGCAAGCGGCTCGACCCGCTCTATCCCGACCGCCGCCTGTGGGCCTGGGCTCACATGCTCGGCTTCCGCGGCCACTTCTCCTCCAAGTCCCGCCGCTACTCCACCACCCTCGGCGCCCTCCGCCAGACACGCGCCGACTACCGCGCCGCCCAGGAACGCCAAGCCCTCGCCCTGGACGACCGCGAGCCCGACACCGTCCTCGTCCTCGCCAACTGGCAGTAGGCCGGACACGGCCACACCCCCGGCGAATCCGCCCTCGCCGCGACCATCGCGCGAGACCTCCGGCTCAACCGCGAAACCGCCCGCGAGGCCATACGCGAACTGCTCGCCGATGAAAGGGAGTGCTGACTTTGGCCTCAGAGCTGCCGAACCGGTTCCTAACTCCTGAGGACCTGGTCGAGATGTTCGAACTGCCCAGCGTCGAGACGGTCTACCAGTGGCGCCGCAAGCGCACCGGCCCCCGCGGCTTCCGAGTCGGCCGGCACCTTCGCTTCGACCCGAGCGACATACGGGCCTGGGTGGATTCTCAGCTTGGGGAGGCTGCCTGATGGCTGGTCACATCCAAGATCGCTGGTACAAGACCGAGCCCGGTCCGGACGGCAAGCCGGTAAAGGCCAAGACCGACCGCTACGGCAACGGGCTCCGCTACCGGGCCCGGTACGTCGGACCTGACGGCACCGAAAAGAGCAAGTCCTTCCCGGACCGGCAGAAGCGCCGTGCCGAAGAGTGGTTGGCCGAGACGGCTGCCGACATGTCCCGTGGTCAGTACGTCGACCCCAAGGCTGCCCGTACGACCTTCCAGCAGTAAGCGGAACGCTGGCTCGCTGGGCAGACGACCGACCTCAACACACGCATCGGAGCGGAGACCCGTCTTCGGCTGCACGCCTTCCCTCGAATCGGGGCGCGTCCGCTCGGGTCCTTCCGCCCGGTCCACATCCGCGAGTTCGTGCGCGACCTGGAGAACAGCTCGATCGGCGGCACCTACGCCCGCAACATCTACTCCAACGTCCGCGCAGTGCTCTCGGCCGCCGTGGATGACGGCCACCTCGCCCGGAACCCGTGCTCGGCTGCGTCGGTCCGCCCGCCCGCGGCCTCCTCCGCCCGAGTCGTGCCCTGGCTCCCTTCCAAGGTGCGTGCGGTCCGCGATGCTCTGCCCGAGCGCTACCGAGCCATGGTCGACGTGGGCAGCGGCTGCGGCCTCCGACAGGGCGAGATCATCGGCCTGGCCGAAGACACCTCCCAGCTCGACAGCGACACCCTTCGGGTGACCACTCAGGTCAAGCTGATCCGGGGCGTCGCCGTCTTCTCTCCGCCAAAGGGCAACAAGGAACGTGACGTACCCCTACCGTCCTCGGTCGCCTCGGCCCTCCGGCGTCACATGCAGAGTCACCCGCCCGTGGCGATCAAGCTGCCGTGGATGCGACCGGACGGCCCGCTCACCGAACGGCGTCTGATCTTCACCAACGCAGCAGACGGGATCGTCTGGCGCAGCAACTTCAACGTCTACGAGTGGAAGCGCGCCCTTGCCGCCGCCGGCCTTATTCCGACTCCCGAACCCGGCAAGCCGTACGCCTCCGCCCGGCACCACGGGATGCACGCCCTGCGCCACTTCTACGCCTCGGTCCTCCTGGACGCGGGCGAGAGCATCAAGGCCGTGAGCGAATACCTCGGGCACTCCGACCTGATGCCCAGCAGCAGCGAGCGTGCCCGCCGGACCCTGGATGGCGTCTTCGACACGGCCCAGGGACGGCCCACCGGGCATAAGACGGCCCCCTACTGGCGACAAACTCGCTGGTAGGGGGCTTCTTCGTGCCCGGAGCACATCAGTTCTCCGGGTGCAGGCATAACCCTCCCAGTGTCGCAGATCGTTCGGGGTGACCTGCTGCCACGGCCCTGCCCTCCGGTGGGCTATGCGACGGAGTGCTCCAGCCTGTCCTTGAGGTGCTGCTCGTTGCGGGGCAGTTCCTTGCGCATCTGAGGGCGGACGACGAGGGGGACGAGGGCCTTGCCGATGCCCTTGCCGTCGAAGCCGACCTCAAGGGTCACCCGGCAGCGGCGGCCGTCGTCGAGTGGGGTGATCTCGCCGTGCACATGGGGGCGGACGGGGCCGTCGACGCCCTGCATGCCCCAGACACGCGGCGGTTCGAACTCGGTGAGCTCCATGGTCATCGGGATCTCCCGGCGACCGATGTGCCGGGTGATGCGCAGACGGGACCCGACGCCGACCGGGCCGGGGTCGAGGCGCTCCGTCGCGGTCGCGCTCTCCTGCCATTCCGGGACGTGGGAGAACTCGGTGATGTACGCCCAGACATCCTCCGGGCGGCGATCGATGTCGATCGATTCACGGAAGTCGGACATGAAGCCCGCCCCCTTTCAGGGCGATCCCCCCTGCAAGGGCCTCCATGAGAATCGTCCCACCGGGCCCCCTGCGGGTCCACGGCAAGAAGCCCCCGCCCGGAAGGGGCAGGGGCTCACTCACACCGCACGGAAGTCCGTCAGCCCGAGCCCACGAACAGCACCAGCAGCAGCCAGACCACCGGGGCGGTCGGGAGGAGGGAGTCCAGGCGGTCCATGATGCCGCCGTGGCCCGGCAGGAGCGTGCCCATGTCCTTGATGCCGAGGTCCCGCTTGATCATGGACTCGCCGAGGTCGCCCAGTGTGGCGCTGGCGGCGACGGCGAGGCCGAGGAGCAGGCCCTGCCACCAGACGCCGTCGTCGATGACGAAGTGCATCAGCAGCGCGCCCGCGACCATGGCGAAGGCGATCGCGCCGAGCAGGCCCTCGCGGGTCTTGCCGGGGCTGATGCGCGGGGCGAGCTTGTGCGTGCCGAAGCGCCAGCCGACGGCGTACGCGCCCGTGTCGCTGACGATGGTCAGCACCAGGAACAGCAGCACCCGCTGCGGTCCGTCGTCGGCGGTGAGCATGAGCGCGACGAACGTGGCCAGGAACGGCACGTAGAAGGCCGCGAAAACCCCTGCCGTGACGTCCTTGAGGTAGTTCTCCGGCGGTTCCGTCATCCGCCAGACGAGGACGGCGAGCGCGGTGAGCGCCATGGCCACCCAGGCGCCCTCCGGGCCGCGCACGTACCCGGCGACGACCATGGCGGCCCCGCCGACCGCGAGCGGCACGAGGGGCGCCTTGATGCCCTTGCGTTCCTGCAGGCGGGAGGTGAGCTCCCACAGCCCGACGACGACGGCGACCGCTATGACGCCGACGAAGGCCGCCTTGACGATGAACAACGACGCGACGATGACCGCGCCGAGCCCGACGCCGACTCCTATCGCGGCGCCCAGGTCACGGCCCGCGCTCTTCTTCGGCGGGGCGGGCTGAGGGGCGTCGTGCATGGGCTCCGGCTTCTGCGGCGTCTCCCCGGGGGGACGCGCCGACGGCGTCTCGTCGCGGAACAGGGGGCCCGCCTGCCGAGCGGCCCCCCGGTCGTCGTCCTGGTTCCCGCCATGCGGGGGTACGTCGGGCACGATGGGCATGGGCCGAGTGTGCTGGGCCTCAGGCGCATCGTACGGGGGACCCGCCGGGGCATGCCCCTGGACAGGTCCCCGGTCGGTCGGCGCCCAGTACCCGGCTTGTGGCGGCGCCCCCCAGGAAGAGTCGTTCATCAGACCTCGAGGAGCTCCGCTTCCTTGTGCTTGAGCAGCTCGTCCACCTGGGCGACGTACTTCGCGGTGGTGTCGTCAAGCTCCTTCTCCGCACGGCGGCCCTCGTCCTCGCCGACCTCGCCGTCCTTGACGAGCTTGTCGATGGCGTCCTTGGCCTTGCGGCGGACCGAGCGGATGGACACCTTGGAGTCCTCCGCCTTGCCCTTCGCGACCTTGATGTAGTCGCGGCGGCGCTCCTCGGTCAGCTCGGGGAACACCACCCGGATGATGTTGCCGTCGTTGCTCGGGTTGACGCCGAGGTCGGAGTCGCGGATCGCCTGCTCGATGTTGCGCAGGGCGGTCTTGTCGAACGGGGTCACCACGGCCATGCGCGGCTCCGGCACCGAGAACGAGGCGAGCTGGTTGATCGGTGTCAGCGCACCGTAGTAGTCGGCCACGATCTTGTTGAACATCGCCGGGTGCGCACGACCGGTGCGGATCGCGGCGAAGTCGTCCTTGGCGACCACGACGGCCTTCTCCATCTTCTCCTCGGCCTCGAGGAGGGTCTCTTCGATCACCACTTGCTCCTGCGTGTCTTGAGTAGGCCCGGCAGCCGTACTTGGTCTGGTCGGCGGCCGGCTGCGTCGCGTCTTGTTCCTGCACGGTTCCCGACCGGCAGGACATTGTCCATCCCCCGGTCAGGCTCCGTCCCCCGGGCAGGGGAAGGACCCGGTCAGGCCCGGCTTCCCTGATCACCCACGAGAGTGCCGATCTTCTCACCCTTGACGGCCCGCGCGATATTGCCCTCCTTGAGAAGCTCGAACACGAGGATCGGGAGCTTGTTGTCACGGCAGAGCGTGATCGCGGTGGCGTCGGCGACCTTGAGCTCGCGGGTGATGACCTCGCCGTAGCCGAGGGAGTCGAACCTGACCGCGTCCGGGTTGGTCTTGGGGTCGGAGTCGTAGACCCCGTCCACGCCGTTCTTGCCCATGAGCAGCGCCTCGGCGTCGATCTCCAGGGCGCGCTGGGCTGCGGTGGTGTCGGTGGAGAAGTACGGCATGCCCATACCGGCGCCGAAGATGACCACACGACCCTTCTCCAGGTGGCGCACGGCGCGCAGCGGGATGTAGGGCTCGGCGACCTGGCCCATGGTGATGGCGGTCTGGACCCGGCTGTCGATGCCTTCCTTCTCCAGGAAGTCCTGGAGGGCGAGGCAGTTCATGACCGTGCCGAGCATGCCCATGTAGTCGGAGCGGGCCCGGTCCATGCCGCGCTGCTGGAGTTCGGCTCCGCGGAAGAAGTTGCCGCCGCCGATGACGACCGCGATCTCCGCGCCGTCGCGTACGACGGCCGCGATCTCCCGGGCGATGGCGTGCACCACGTCAGGGTCGACGCCGAGGCCACCGCCCCCGGAGAACGCCTCTCCGGACAGCTTCAGCAGAAACCGGCCGCTTACTTTGCCGTCGTCGCTCTTCGCGGGCTTGGTGGTCATGGAGATCTCGCCTCTTTACGTGTCGCACATACGAAGAAGGCCATTGCCGGTGGGGTGGTGTTCGCATCCCATGCGCGGCAATGGCCTCCTCGTCAGATCGCTGTCGTCCGTCACGCGTCACGCGCGCACGTGGCGGCGTACGCGAACGACTGCACTCGACCCTATCGGTGCCGGGTGCCCGTCGGGTAACGGACTCAGATGCCGACCTTGATGCGCGTGAAGCGCTTCAGGGTGACACCGGCCTCGTCCAGGACCTTCTGGACGGACTTCTTGTTGTCGAGCGCGTACGGCTGACCGAGCAGCGTGGCGTCCTTGAAGAAGCCGTTGAGGCGACCCTCGACGATCTTCGGCAGGGCGGCCTCGGGCTTGCCCTCGGCGCGGGTGGTCTCCTCGGCGACGCGGCGCTCGGACTCGACGACCTCGGCCGGGACGTCCTCCTTGGAGAGGTACTTCGGCGCGAAGGCGGCGATGTGCTGGGCGATGCCCTTGGCCACGTCGGCGTCGGCCTTGTCCAGCTCGACCAGGACACCGATCTGCGGGGGCAGGTCGGGCATGGTGCGGTGCATGTAGGAGAAGACGAAACCGTCGGCGTACTGCGCGAAGCGGTCGAGGACGATCTTCTCGCCGAGGTTGGCGTTGGCCTCGTCCACGAACGCCTGGACGGTCTTGCCGGCCTCGATCTCGGAGGCGAGCAGGGCCTCGATGTCGGCCGGGGAGGTCTTGGCGACGTGCTCGGCGATCGCGGAGGCGGCGGCCTGGAACTTCTCACCCTTGGCGACGAAGTCCGTCTCGCACTTCAGCTCGACGAGGACACCGGAGGTGTTGTCGTCGGCGATGAGGGAGACCACGGCGCCGTTCTCGGCGGAGCGGCCCTCGCGCTTGGCCACGCCCTTCTGGCCCTTGATGCGCAGCGCCTCGACGGCCTTGTCGACGCTGCCCTCGGCCTCGTCCAGGGCCTTCTTGCAGTCCATCATGCCGGCGCCGGTGAGCTCGCGGAGCTTCTTGACGTCGGCGGCGGTGTAGTTCGCCATGATCTGTGAATCTCTTCTCGGAGTTCGAAGTCTCGAAGTCGGCGTCCGCCGCCGCTCGCAGGGGCGGGCGCCCGTCGAAGA
Source organism: Streptomyces sp. NPDC012510 (assembly GCF_042955065.1). Taxonomy (NCBI): domain Bacteria; kingdom Bacillati; phylum Actinomycetota; class Actinomycetes; order Kitasatosporales; family Streptomycetaceae; genus Streptomyces; species Streptomyces sp. NPDC012510. The sequence goes on along the minus strand of NZ_JBIBEN010000015.1, from coordinate 231,450 downwards.
TCTACGGGCTGCGGAGATCTACGGCCACGAAGATCTAGGGGCTGTGGGTGAACGGCGGGTGGCGTACCGGACGCCACCCGCCGTCATGTCGACAGCCTTACGACCGTGGAGGTCAGGCCTGCTCGGCGTCCGCGGCCGGAGCCTCGGCGGCCGGAGCCTCAGCCTCGGTGGCGGGGGCCTCGGCCGGAGCCTCGGTCTCGGCGGGGGCCTCGGCGGCAGCCGGAGCCTCAGCGGCGGCCGGAGCCTCGTCGGCCTTCTTCTCACCCTCGAGCAGGTCGCGCTCCCAGGCGGCCAGCGGCTCACCGGCGGCCTTGTCGCCCTTGCCCTCGGTCGCGACACGCGAGCGGGAGATGAGGCCCTCGGCGACCGCGTCCGCGATCACACGGGTGAGCAGCGTGACGGAGCGGATCGCGTCGTCGTTGCCGGGGATCTTGTAGTCGACCTCGTCGGGGTCGCAGTTGGTGTCGAGGATGGCGACGACCGGGATGTTGAGCTTCCGGGCCTCGCCGACCGCGATGTGCTCCTTCTTGGTGTCCACGATCCAGACGGCGCTGGGCACCTTCTGCATCTCGCGGATACCGCCGAGGGTCTTCTCCAGCTTGGCCTTCTCACGCGAGAGGACCAGGAGCTCCTTCTTGGTCAGACCCGACGACGCGACGTCCTCGAAGTCGATCTGCTCGAGCTCCTTGAGGCGCTGCAGACGCTTGTAGACGGTCGAGAAGTTGGTGAGCATGCCGCCCAGCCAGCGCTGGTTGACGTAGGGCATACCGACGCGGGTGGCCTGCTCGGCGATGGCCTCCTGCGCCTGCTTCTTCGTACCGACGAACATGACCGTGCCGCCGTGGGCGACGGTCTCCTTGACGAACTCGTAGGCGCGGTCGATGTACGACAGCGACTGGAGCAGGTCGATGATGTAGATGCCGTTGCGCTCGGTGAAGATGAAGCGCTTCATCTTCGGGTTCCAGCGACGGGTCTGGTGACCGAAGTGGACGCCGCTCTCCAGCAGCTCCCGCATCGTGACGACGGCCATGGCCGTTCTCCTTGAATTTCTCGGTTGTGCCGCGAGAACCGGACGGCTCCCGCGCCTGACGCCCGCGATGCGCCGTTGCCACTGAGGACCGAGGGGCGCTGATACGGACCGTCCGACGGATCTGACGGACCTCGTACCGGGGCGTGCGAAGTCGACCCGGTGACCCGGATCGCCATCAGAAGTGTACGGGACCCACGAGGCCCCGGGTGACGCCGATATCCACAACCGGCGAGTACTCCACAGACCCCAACCCCGATCGGCCCGTTCGCGGGACGCTTCGGCCATGTCTCACCAGCGAACGATCCGACGGCGTACGGCCGTCCGGCCGGTCCTGCTGCTGTGCCTGACCTCGGTCCTCCTGGTCACGGCCTGGACGACGGCACCGCGCGCGGTCTCGGGACCGCCGGGTCGGGGGCCGGCGGCGGCCCCGGCACCACCGGCCCCGGAAGAGCCCGTGCCCGCCCTCGGCCGCACCTGGCCCGTCGGCCTCCGCCCCTTGGTGGTCCATGCCTGGGAACCCCCGCCGACCCCCTACGCCCGGGGCCACCGGGGCGTCGACCTCGCGGCCCCACCGGGCTCCCCGGTACGGGCGGTGGCGGCGGGCCGTGTGTCCTTCGCGGGCCGGGTGGCGGGCCGAGGCGTGATCTCGATCGAACTCACCGGCACCGGCGACCCACTCTTGCGCACCACCTACGAACCGGTCCAGCCCTCGGTGCGCGAGGGCGACGAGGTGACGGCGGGGACCCCTGTGGGCACCATGGAACCCTCCCCCTCCCACTGCCCCACAGCCTGCCTCCACTGGGGCCTGCGCAGAGGCGAAACCTATCTGAATCCCCTGTCCCTGCTACCCCCGAGGCTCCTGAGAAGGGGCCCCTCCCGCCTCCTACCGGTGCCGGATCAGTACGCCGTCGGCCCCTGAGAACACCGAGGCCCGCCCGGACCGGTGTCGGCACCGAGCCATCAAGGCTCAGCCCCGCACGCCCCTCAGCGCCACCCCCACAGCCGCCTCGGTGATCACCGCCGAATCCTCCGCAGCCCCCAGCTCGATACGGCGCACAGCCGCGTCCACGACCCCCTGCAACAACATCGCCGCCAACCGGGGCTCCGCCTGCCCAAGCCCTGCCAGCGCCTCCACGATCATCGCGATGAGCCCACCGTGCGCGGCCCGGATCTTCTCCCGGGCCCCCGCGTCCAGCTCGCTCGCCGAGATGGCGACCACGGCCCGGTGCCGTTGGTCACCCACCAGCTCCAGCTGCTTACGCACGTACGCCTCGACCTTGTCCTCGGCCCGCTCGACCGCGGCCATCGCCGCCTCGACCTCCGCGGCCCAGAGGGGGAAGTCGACCTCACACAGTTCCTCGACCACGGCGGCCCGCGACCGGAAGTACTCGTACACGGACGACCGCGCCAGTCCTGTGCGCTCGGCGAGCGCCGGGAACGTCAGCGCCTCCGTCCCGCCGTCCGACAAAAGGGACCGAGCCGCGTCCAGCAGGGCGGCTCGCTGCATCGATCGGTGCTCGGCCACAGAGGCCGCTCGAATCCTTGGCACATCAACCACTTTACGGACGGACCGCATACCACGGGGACGCCTTCCCCCGACCCGCACAGCGTCAGCCCTCGCGCGTACCAGCCGCACGCCACATCCAGCCGGGCCGGAACCTTCTTCGTCGGCTCAGCGGCCGAAACTGGCCAGCTTCGCCCGCAACTGCAACACCGACTTCGTATGGATCTGACTCACCCTGCTCTCGGTCACCCCCAGCACGTTCCCGATCTCCGCGAGCGTGAGCCCTTCGTAGTAGTACAGCGTGACGACGGTCTTCTCCCGTTCGGGCAGCGTGTTGATGGCCCGTGCCAGGTAGCGGCGCAGCTCCCGGTCCTCGGCTACCTCGACCGGGTCGTCCGCGGCGGTGTCCTCCAGCGTGTCCATCAGGCTCAGCCGGTCACCACCCTCGCCCCCGACATGCAGCAGCTCCTCCAGCGCCACGACGTTGGCCAGCGACAACTGGCTGAAGACGGCGTGGAGTTCGTCGACCGCGATCCCCATCTCGGCGGCGACCTCGCCCTCGCTCGGGGTGCGTCTGAGCCGTGACTCCAGCGTGGCGTAGGCCCGCTCCACATTCCGCGCCTTCTGCCGCACCGACCGGGGGATCCAGTCCAGCGCACGCAGCTCGTCGATCATCGCCCCCCGGATCCGGGTGATCGCGTACGTCTCGAACTTGATCTCCCGGTCGATGTCGAACTTCTCGATCGCGTCGATGAGCCCGAAGACGCCGGAGGAGACGAAGTCGGCCTGCTCGACGTTGGCCGGCAGGCCGACGCTCACCCGGCCCGCAACGTACTTCACCAAGGGTGAGTAGTGGAGGATCAACTGCTCGCGCAGCCGTTCGTCGCCCGTCGTCTTGTACGTCCGCCACAGCTCGTCGAGTGTCGAGGGGGCGGGCGGGCGCACGGTGCCGGGAGCGGCGGAGGGTAGCGCCGCCCGGTCAGACCCGGAGGTGTGCTGGGGCATTCGTCGCCTTGTGCCGTTCTGCCGTGAACTGGGGGTACCTGGGTGAGCTGTCAGTCTGATGTCGAGTTGCCTGTCCTGAGTCGGAATCCTCGTGAGCGTAGCGTGACTGAGGAGTCGCAGTGCGCGAAGGGTGAGGGATCGCTCGTGCGCAGACACGTTCCGCGCAGTGGCCACCGTCGCGCCGGGTGACCGGGCCGGGGTGCCAACTGCCAGCAACCGCAAGGCTGTCGGCGTTCCCCCGGACGGCCGAACACGCTCGGTCAACCATGCCTCCGATCGGACGAAACGGAGATCATCGCCTGGCGTGTCAACTTCCAGCTGTCGCCGTGTCGTTCGACGTAACCGAGTGCGCGCAGTTCGTACAGCCTGCCGACCACGTCGTCCATCGTCGTGCCCGCGCCTCGGGCGACCTCCTCGACGGCCGCGCTCCCCCGTCCCGGCAGCGCGGCGAGCACCTGCCGTGCGCCCGGCTCCAGCAGGTCACGCGGGAGAACGGGTCCGCGCCGGTCGGGCGCCAGCTCTCCCATGTCACCCACCAGCTCGACGACTTCGGCGGCGTCGGACACGAGCACGGCGTCGCCCCGCAGCAGTTCGTGCACTCCCGCCGACAGGGCCGAGGTCGCCGGGCCCGGCACGCCCATCGTGAACCGTCCCAACCGCTGCGCTGCCCGCGCCGTGACCAGCGCTCCACTGCGGTAGGCGGCCTCCACGACCACGGTCCCCCGGGTGAGCGCCGCGATGACCCGGTTCCGCAGGATGAACCGGCTCGGTGTCGGATGCTCCCCCGGCGGCAACTCGCCCACCACCAGCCCCTGTTCGGCCATCCTGTTGATCAACTGGGTGTGCCCTCTGGGATACGGCCGGTCCACCCCGCAGGCCAGCACGGCGACGGTCGCCCCACCGACCCCCAGCACACCCCGGTGAGCGGCTCCGTCCACCCCGTACGCCCCGCCGGACACGACCACCCACCCCCGCTCGGCCAGCCCCGCCGCCAGCGCGGCCGCCATGTGCGCCCCGTACTCCGTACAGGCCCGCGCCCCCACCACCGCCACCGACCGCAGCGCCCACATCCGCACATTGGCCTTCCCTCGCACCCACAGGCCCACAGGCCGCCCGTCCCCGAGGTCGTCCAACTGCCGGGGCCACTCGGCGTCCCCGGGGACGAGGAACCGGACTCCAGCCGACCTCGCCCGGGCAAGGTCCTCCGTGGGATCGGCGCGCCCGGCGCGGGCGCACAGCCCCGCCCACCGCTTCTGCGAGGCATCCGGAAGCGGTCGCCCGCCCCCGCGGAGCCTCTGCACCACTTCCCGGGAGCCGAGTTCCCGCAGCCACCGGCCGCCGAGTTCGTCCCCGGGCTCGACGACCCGGGCGAGGAAGGCCCGGTCGTGGCGTTCGGCATCCGACGCGCTGCCGCCGGTCATGGCGCACCCGCCGAGGCGATACAGACCGCGCACCTCATGTCAGCGCCCCGATGGCCACCGGCACCCCGCGAGGGACTCCTGTGCGTAGTTGCAGGGCCAGGTTGACGTCCGTCGTGTCGGGACGATCGTGGCCGACCAGGTCAGCGATGGTCCAGCCGACCCTGAGCACGCGGTCCAGGCCGCGCGCGGTGAGCAGACCTCGTTCCAGACAGCGCTCGGCCTCGTCCATCGCGCCCGGCGCGGCGTGCCACCGGCTCCGCAGTTCGCGCCCCGGTACCTCGCTGTTCGTCCGCCAGGGCGTGCCGAGCAGACGCGCACCCGACCTCTCACGGGCCGAGCGGACACGGTCGGCCACGGTGGCAGTGGGCTCGCCCCGGGCGCCTCGCCCGGTGAGTTCGGACCGGGTGACCCGGTCGACCTCGACCCTGAGGTCGACGCGATCGAGCAGCGGTCCGGAGAGCCGGGCCTGGTACCGGCGGATCGAGGCGGGCGGACATTCGCACAGGTCGTCCGTCCGTGAGAAGCGACCGCAGGGGCAGGGGTTCGCTGCGAGCACCATCAGGAACTTCGCCGGGAACCGTACGACTCCCGCGCTGCGCGCGATCACGACGTGCCCCGCCTCCAGCGGCTGTCGCAGGGCGTCCAGGACCTGGCTGCTGAATTCGGGGGTCTCGTCGAGGAACAGCACTCCGCGATGGGCCAGGGAGACCGCACCGGGCCGAGCGATGCCCTGGCCGCCACCGACCAGGGCCTGCATCGTGGCCGAGTGGTGCGGGGCGCAGTAGGGCGCCATGTCGACCAGCGGCTTCCCGGCCGGCAGCAGACCGGCGATCGAATGGACCGCGGTGACCTCCAGCGACTCCTCCCTGCCCAGCTTCGGCAGGAGGGCGGGCAGTCGCTCGGCGAGCATGGTCTTGCCCGCGCCCGGCGGTCCCTCCAGGAAGAGGTGGTGACCACCGGCCGCCGCGACCTCCACGGCGGTGCGTGCCGCGAGCTGCCCGACGACATCGGCGAGGTCGTGGCCCTGGTCCTGGTGCGCGGCTCCCGTGGTGTTCATCCCGGTCGCCGCCCCGGTACCCGGCATTCGCAGTCCCGCCATGAGCGGGTCCGCACGCCCCTCGGCGGGCTCCTCGTCCGGCACGGGTTCGTCCGCGAGCACAGCGATGAGCTGGCGCAGGGTGCGTACGCCCAGCACCGAGACGCCCGGCACCAGCGAGGCTTCCGCGGCGGCGCACTCCGGCACCACCACCTGCTCGTATCCGGCCTCAGCGGCGGCCAGCACAGCGGGCAGAATGCCCCGCACCGGCCGCACCCGACCGTCGAGTCCCAGCTCACCGATCATCACGATGTCGGACAGCACCCTCGGGTCGATCCGCTCGGAGGCGCCCAGCACGGCGCACGCCACCGCCAGGTCGAAACCGCTGCCGGCCTTCGGCACCGACGCGGGGCTGAGCCCGACGGTCAGCTTCTTCTGCGGCCACTCGGCACCGGAGTTGACCACCGCAGCCCTGACCCGGTCCTTGCTCTCCGTCAGGCTCTTGTCCGGCAGCCCCACCAGCGTGAAGGCCGCGACACCGGGCTCCAGGTCGGCCTGGACCTCGACGACGACTCCCTCCACGCCGACGAGGGCCACGGAGCATGTGCGGGCGAAGCCCATCTCAGGCCACCCCCCGTACGTGCTCGACGACGGCGGCGCCGCGGGCGGGGAGGACGACGCCGACGACGTCGATGCGGACGCCGCCCGGCGGGCTCCCTCCGTGTTCCTGGAGCCAGCGTTCGGCAAGGCCGCGCAGGCGTTCGGCCTTGGTGGTCGTGACGGCGGCCATGGGGTGTTCGAAGGAGCCGGCCCTGCGGGTCTTCACCTCGCAGACGACCAGCGCGTCCCCGTCGCGGGCCACGATGTCGATCTCACCGGTCCTGCCACTGCGCCAGTTGCGCTCCAGGACCGTCATCCCGGCCTCGGTCAGCCGCCGTGCGGCCAGCTCCTCGCCGTACCTGCCGAGCGCACCTCGCGCGCTGTTGCCTCGTGCCTCGCTCATGTCGGCACCACCTCCGGCGCCAACACTGAGGGCGATTCAGCCCGCTATTGGATCTTGGTGGACAAGCAGGAGATTGTGGATAACTTCATCACCCACACGAATGAGGCACAGACGACGGCCACAGACGACGGCCGCAGACAACGGCCACAGTCGCCGACGGCAGACGACAGCCACAGATACGACCACAGATGGCGGCCACGGACGACGGCCCCAGCGGACACCTCAGCTGCCCGGCAGCTCCAGATCACTCTTGTTCAGCTCCTCGATGTTCACGTCCTTGAACGTGAGCACCCGCACCTGCTTCACGAACCGAGCCGGCCGGTACATGTCCCACACCCAGGCATCGGCCATCGACACCTCGAAGAACACCTCACCCTGGACCGAGTGCACCTGCATCTCGTAGTCGTTGGTCAGGTAGAAGCGCCGCTCGGTCTCGATCACGTATTTGAACAGACCGACGACATCGCGGTACTCCCGGTAGAGCTTCAGCTCCATCTCGGTCTCGTACTTCTCGAGGTCCTCGGCGCTCATGGCATGTTCCCCTTCAGCCGTGCGATCCCACCATTGTGCGCCAGTCCCGCGAGCCCCTAGACAATTTCGGTGTCCAGGACCACGGGTGTGGCCGGGGGACCCTCGTCGAGCAGCGTGCGAAGCAGTTCGGCGAGTCTGGTCGGGTACACCGTCTCATGAGCCCGGGCCAGTTCTCCGCACGTCCACCAGCGTGCTCCGGCGACGCTGCGCCGTTCCAGCTCGGTGAGGCCCGCTGGGGCGGGCACCAGCGGGTGCTCGACGGTGGTTCTGGCGAGGAAGTACCACTCGTCCTGGTCCCAGCGGCGCCCGGCGAAGGGGAAGGAGCACATCCGCCGCCAGAGCACGGGGCCCAGCTCGACGTCCGTGATCCCCGTCTCCTCCGCGAGTTCCCGCAGGGCGGCCTCCTCGCGGCTCTCCGCGCCCTCCACACCGCCGCCGGGGGTGAACCACCAGTCGTCGGCCGGATCGTCCGGCTCGTGCCCGTGCAGCAGCAGAACGCGCTCCTGCGGGTCCAGCAGGATCACCCGGGCCACCTTGCGCAGCCCGCCCTCGTACGTGTCCTCGGCCCCGCCGCCGTGCGCGTCGTACGACGAGTCACAAGGCCGCTCAGCCGACACCGGCCGCCTCCGAAGGCGTCACCGTACGGCCGCGGCCGCCGAGCCGCTTGGCGACGGGTCCGTAGGCCGCGCCGCCCAGCACGAGCACCATGCCCACGACGAGCGCGGTGGTGATCAGCCGCAGCGGGCCGGGAGAGGAGAGCTCCCCGAGCTTCTCGAAGCCCGTGGGGGGCGCCAGCATGCCGTCCATGGGCCAGACGACGGCGTCCACGCGCGCGTCCACGTTGGTGCGCGGCACCGTGCCGTTGCCGGCCTCCGTCAGGTGCGCGGTGGAGTCCAGGGAGCCGCTGCGCTCGTCGCCGAGGAGGAAGAGGCGGCCGTCGGGGACGGTGATCTCGGGGATACCGGTCAGCTCGGCGGCCTGCCCCTTGGGCAGATACCCCTCGTCGATCTTCTCGCCGTTGACGGTCAGCTTGCCGTCGGTGCAACAGGCGACCGTGTCCCCGCCGACGGCGACGACCCGCTTGACCATGGGTGTGTTGCCCCAGGTCTCCTGCCGGAAGACCACGACGTCGCCGCGCTCGACCTCGGCGCCGTCGATCCGCTCCGCGAGAATGCGGTCCCCGGCGGTGATGGTGGGAGCCATGGAGTCGGTGGGCACGGTGTAGGGCGCGTAGGCGACCGCGCCCCAGAGGAAGGCACCGAGGAAGAGCACACAACCGAGGGCCACGGCCAGCCCCGACAGCTTGCTGCCGAGCCCGCCGCGGCCCTCGTCCGTACGACTTGCCGTCCCGCTCATCCCAGTGCTCCCCCAGGTCGGAGAATCGACCGTCCGGAGCCCCGTGCGGGCCGCGGAAGATCGGCGATCTGGGACGGCACCCTACCCGGCGGTACCGGTGCCAGAAACCCTCTGGCCTTCGGTGGCGAGAAGGCGGCGCCTGCGCCACAGCACCAGCGGGACCGCGCCCGCGAGACCGAGCGCGCCGGGGGCGGCGGCGCTCAGGTTCTGGTCGAAGGTGTCGGGAACCGGCAGCGTGGACCAGCGGGTGGGCGGCCAGGCGACCACGATGGCGCGGCCCACGACCTGGCCCACGGGGACCATGCCGTCGTTCGCGTCGTTCTGGTGGTAGCGGGAGTCCAGCGAGTTCTGCCGGTGGTCACCCATGACCCAGATTTTGCCCTCGGGCACCTTCACCTTGAACTGACCGCCGGTGTCATCGACGGTGCAGGGGGTGTTGCCCGGGTACACATAGGGTTCGTTCAGCGCCTTGCCGTTGACCTTGAGAGGGCCGGTGCCCTTGCACTCCACGGTGTCACCGGCGACGCCGACGACGCGCTTGATGAGGTCCTTCTCCTCGGCGGACGGCATCAGGCCGATCCAGCCGAGGACCCGCTGCGCGGCGTTGGGCTCCAGGGTGGGCTCACCGTCCAGCCAGCCGGCGGGGTCATGGAAGACGACGACCTCGCCCCGCTCGGGCTCGGAGCCGAACCACGGGGTGAGCTTGTCGACCAGGACCCGGTCGCCCTCCTGAAGGGTGTTCTGCATCGAGTCCGACGGGATGGAGAACGCCTGCACCAGGAACGTCTTGATCAGCAGCGCGAGCACCAGCGCGATACCGATCAGGATCGGCAGTTCCTTCCAGAAGGAACGCTGCTTCTTCTTGGGCCGCTCGTCATGGTCGCCGTCGTCGACCGAGGTCCTGGCGCCGTCGCCGCCGTCCGCCCCGTCCGGGGAGTCACTCCCGGAGTCGGTGGATCCTTCGGAACTCACCCCGCTCTCCAGGTTCTCCGCGGCCGGGGAAGCCGCCTCGTCGGATCGCTCCGGCCGTTCTTCGGAACCACCGTGTCCGGACCGTGCGCCGACCGCCAAATCCCCCACATCCACTCCTCACTCCGTACCGCCGCCCACGCCAGATCCGGTGCAGGCCCACCACTCCCATAACGAGCGGGAGTTCCGCAGGGGTCGGGAGGGGGATCAATCCATTTCGATCCGCGGGGGCCACCCTATGCGAAGCGCCGAGGGCCGTGGTCGACCCGCTGGGCACGGCGGAGAACGTGTCAGGCTCCTCCAACTGCCCCCAGTGCCCGACCGGCCAGGCGATGACGACGGCCCGTCCGACCACGGACTCCTCGGAGACGGTGCCGCCGTACTGCGCCGTCTTGGAGTCGTCCGACTGGTGGGCACGCGAGTCCGCCGAGTTCTCCCGGTGGTCGCCCATCACCCACAGGCGGCCCTGGGGCACGGTCACCTCGAAGGGCTGGACGGAAGGCTTGTTGCCGGGATGGATGTACGCCGTCTCGTCGAGCGGCATGCCGTTGACGGTGACTCGACCCTGGATGTCGCAGCACTTGACGGTGTCGCCGCCGACGGCGACGACCCGCTTGATCAGGTCCTTCTCGTCGTCGGACGGGAGGAGACCGATGAACTGCAGGCCTTCCTTCACCTGCTTGATGACGATCGGGTCCTCGGCGGCGGTCGTCGTCTGCTCGTCCTCCAGCCAGCCGCCGGGGTCCTTGAAGACGACGACGTCGCCGCGGGTGGGCTTGGAGCCGAACCAGGGGGTGAGCTTGTCGACCAGGACACGGTCGCCGATCTGGATCGTCTGCTCCATGGAGCCCGAGGGGATCACGAACGCCTGGACGAGGAACGTCTTCAGGACCAGCGCTATGAGGACGGCGACCCCGACGAGCAACGGGATCTCCTTGACCGCGGAGCGGCGTCTGCGCCGCTTGATCTTGCGGGCGAGCCTGCGCCGCTCGACCCGGCTGGGCCGGGCGGCTCCGCCGGACCGCCGGGTGCCGGTGGGCAGGAGATTGTCGGCGGGCGTACTGGGGACGCCGCGAGGTTTGCCACGGTTACCCATGCGCACCGCCGACGGCGGCGGGCACGCGCGCGTAGGCGTCCGGACGCTCCAGACGCGTCCAGTGGTCGGCGGGCCAGGCGATCCAGTCGGCTCTGCCGATCACGGCGTCGAGAGGGATCATGCCGCCGCCGGGCGATCCCAGGTGGTCACGGGAATCACTGGAGTCATCGCGGTGGTCGCCGAGGAGGAACAGGGTGCCCTCGGGGACGACCACGTCGAAGGGCACGCCCGACGGACTGTCTCCCGGGTACAGAAACGACGACTCGTCGACCCACCGGCCGTTCACCTCAAGCCTCCCCTCCTGGTCGCAGCAGACCACCCGGTCTCCCCCCACGCCGACAACGCGCTTGATGTAGTCGGCGTTCCCGAAGTAGCCGGTGCCGTCGAACACGACGACGTCACCGCGCTGCGGCTCAGATCCGAAACGGTACGCCAACTTATTTACGAGAACGCGGTCCCCGATCCTCAATGAGCGCTCCATGGAGCTGCTGGGAATCTGGAACGGCTGCATCACGAAGTTGCTGAAGAGCGCCAGGAAAAGCAGGCAGATCAGCACGGTCAGGGTGTATCTCCCCCCGGGCACCCACACGCCGACCTGGTCCACCCATGCGAAACGCGACCGGTCCTCCGGCCCTCCTGTGTCGGAGATCTCCTCGGAGAACTCGCCAGAAGGGTGGGAGGAACGGTCGCGCTCCATGTGCTGCCGTGCTTCGGTGTCCATCGGGGCCAGATGGTATCCGGCCCCGATATGACGACCTTGTGTGACTCGAGCGCGCGCTCAGTTGTCGCGCTTCTCCTTGATCTTCGCCGCCTTGCCGCGCAGCTCGCGCAGGTAGTACAGCTTGGCGCGACGGACGTCACCGCGGGTCACGAGCTCGATCTTCTCGACGATCGGGGTGTGCACCGGGAAGGTGCGCTCGACGCCGACGGAGAACGAGACCTTGCGGACCGTGAAGGTCTCGCGGACACCGGCGCCCTGGCGACGGATGACTACGCCCTTGAACTGCTGCACACGGGAGCGGTTGCCCTCGATGACGCGGACGTGGACGTTGACGGTGTCACCCGGGCGGAAGGCCGGGATGTCGCTGCGCAGCGACGCGGCGTCGACGGAGTCGAGCAGGTGAGACATTTCGTCTGCTTTCTTCGCCCATGCCACAGGTCATGAGCGGGAGCTAGGTGTTTCGAGAGGATGCTGTCCGTGTCGGGGCGGGCGTCGTGTCCCCCTGTGGCAGGGGCGCGCGCCGGACGACGCACAACAGCGGCCTATTGTTCCACGCCCTCCGGCCGTCGCCAAAATCGGCCGTACCGCTCTCCCTCCGGGTCCGGGGCCCAGCCCAGGATGGAGAGCATTTCGCGGTCCTTCTTGTCGAACGCCTTGGGGTCGCAGCACTCGATGAGGTCGGGCCGGTTGGTGGCCGTGCGCCGCAGGGCCTCGTCACGGCGCCAGCGGGCGATCTTTCCGTGGTGGCCGCTGAGCAGCACCTCGGGGATGTCCCGGCCGCGCCACCGAGGCGGCTTGGTGTACACCGGCCCCTCAAGGAGGTTGGCCATGGCGCCGGGCGCGAAGGAGTCGTCGCGGTGGGACTCGGCGTTGCCGAGGACGCCGGGCAGCAGCCGCGCCACGGCCTCGGTGACGACGAGGACGGCCGCCTCACCGCCGGCGAGCACGTAGTCGCCGATGGAGACCTCGTACACGGGTATCCGGGTGGCGTACTCGTCGATCACCCGGCGGTCGATGCCCTCGTAGCGCGCGGGCGTGAAGACCAGCCAGGGGCGCTCGGAGAGTTCGACCGCGAGCGCCTGGGTGAAGGGGCGGCCGCTGGGGGTGGGGACGATGAGGGCCGGCTCCCCCGAACCCGTCTCGTAGCCGTCGGCGAGGACGGAGTCCAGAGCGTCACCCCAGGGATCGGTCTTCATGACCATGCCGGGGCCGCCGCCGTACGGGGTGTCGTCGACCGTGTTGTGCCGGTCGTACGTCCAGTCCCGCAGGTCGTGCACATGGACGTCGAGCTGTCCACGCGCGCGTGCCTTGCCGACGAGGGAGACGTTCAGGGGTTCGAGGTACTCGGGGAAGATGGTGACGACGTCGAGCCGCATCACGCCTCGTCCCCCGGATCCGTGACCCCCACCGAGTCCGCGGAGTCCTCGACGGCGTCACGGGCGGACGCGATCTCCGCCCGGTCGTCGATCAGACCCGGCGGCGGATCGACGACGGCCCGCTGCTCCCGGAGGTCGATCTCCGTGACGATCTCCTCGACGAACGGGATCATCACCTCGCTGCCGTCGGGCCGTTCGACGATGAAGAGGTCCTGGGAGGGCAGGTGCGAGATCTCGGTGATCCTGCCCACCTCCACGCCGTCCACGGTCACGACATCGAGGTCCATCAGCTGGTGGTCGTAGTACTCGTCCTCTTCCTCCGGCAGCTCCTCCGGGTCCACCTCCGCGATCAGAAGGGTGTTGCGGAGGGCCTCGGCGGCGTTGCGGTCGCGGACGCCCTCGAAACGCAGGAGCAGCCGGCCGCTGTGAACCCGGCCGGACTCGATGGTGAGCGGGCCCGTCGGGGCGGGGTCCGTGAGCAGGACGGCGCCGGGGGCGAGCCGGAGCTCCGGCTCGTCGGTGCGGACCTCGACGGTGACCTCGCCCTTGATGCCGTGGGCGCGGCCGATCCGTGCGACTACGAGCTGCACTGTGCTTGATCTCCCGTCATACAACTCGGACAACTCATACGACTACGGGCCGGGGACGGCCCAATGGCCCTCCCCGGCCCGAGCCGGTGCTGCGAATGACGTCAGCGGACGTGGTCCACGTCGACGAGGTCGACACGGACGCCCCGACCGCCGATGGCGCCCACGACGGTGCGCAGGGCGCGAGCGGTGCGACCGTTGCGGCCGATCACCTTACCGAGGTCGTCGGGGTGGACCCTGACCTCGAGTACGCGCCCGCGACGCAGGTTGCGGGAAGCGACCTGCACATCGTCGGGGTAGTCGACGATGCCCTTGACGAGGTGCTCGAGAGCCTCCTCGAGCATGCTCAGGCCTCGGTCGGCTCAGACGAAGAAGACTCAGCGGCGGCCTCGTCCTTCTTGTCGGCCTTCTTCTTCTGGGTGATCGCTTCACCCTTGCCCTCGTCGTCGCCGCCCAGGGCCTCGAACGACGGGCGGGTGGACTTCGGCTGAGCCACGAGGAGCGGAGCCGGAGCGGGCTCGCCCTTGAACTTCTGCCAGTCGCCGGTCTTCTTCAGAATGGCGAGCACGGGCTCGGTCGGCTGCGCGCCGACACCCAGCCAGTACGCGACGCGCTCCTCGTCGACCTCGATGACCGACGGGTTGTACGTCGGGTGGTACTTGCCGATCTCCTCGATCGCACGGCCGTCACGGCGGGTGCGGGAGTCGGCGACGACGATGCGGTAGTGAGGCGAACGGATCTTGCCCAGACGCTTCAGCTTGATCTTGACTGCCACGGGAGTGGGTTCTCCTGGATTTGACGTGGTTGGGCACGGCGGAAAGAGCCGCGTGGGGTTGCGGTACCCGAGTGCCCGATGGACGCGTCAGCCGGAGGAGAGAGGGGTCCTGTGCGGCTGTCGAGTACAGCTGGCCATTCTGCCACACACTGGGGTTCGCCTCTCACCGGGGCCGTACGAAGCCATGCCGAAGCGACCTCCGGCGCCCGAGGTGCTTCTCGTCACCGGCGGGTGCGGGGTGCCACCGCGCCCACCATGCCGCCCCAGCGGCACGACTGCCCGCGGCCGCGCATGGCCGCGGCGGCACCCTTCGGCGTGATGTGGAGCCCACGAGCTGCGTACGGTCGCCACGAGCGGCCGTCTGTTCAGCTCGTCGTCGCGTCACGCCGCGCCCACGACCTCCGGGATCCGGAAGGGCTTGCCGCAGCCGCCGCAGACGATGGGGGCCTGGGCGAGTACGGACGGGACCACGCGGACGTTGCGACCGCAGTCGCAGACGGCCTTGACGCGGACGCCGCCGCCGGAGGAGCCGTGGCGTGCGGCCGGGCCCCGGAAGCTGCTGGCCGTGTCCTCGGAGGTCGCCGCCGTGTGCGCCTTGAGGGCGCGCTGCAGTCTGTCGATGGTCGGGCGGTAGCGACGCTTGGCCTCGGCGTTGAGCGTGACCAGCGAGAAACCGCTGCTGGGGTGCGGTTCCTCGGGGTGGTCGAGGCCGAGTTCCTCGGCGATCGCGAGGAATCTGCGGTTGTGGTAGCGGCCGGCCCGGGAGGTGTCGCGGACTCCCCGCGCGGCGGCGATGCCATGGACTGCCTCATGGAGCAGTCGCTCGAAGGAGAGTTCGTGCCCGCAGGCGGACGACGACTCCCCGATCAGGGACTCGGGAGCGGCAAGATCCGGCAGCTCGGGGTGGTGCCGTTGAATGTCGGCCCACGCCTGCGCCAGTTCTGCGGCGAGAACAGGTGGTGTCTGTGTCGTGCTCACGTAATGACAACGAGCCTGAGTGCCGCTGTGTTCCGATTACGGGGCATCCCAAATAATTTGCACGTACCCGTCAGTTGCCACTAGTGCGTCCTGACGAGGGCGGGTGCGCTGATCTGCGGAGAAGCCTCACAGCTCCCCACAAGGCGGTACGTAGTAACACGTACGCCCCGGCGCGTAGTGGAGCCCGCGCGCCGGGGCACCTGTGGTCGGCAGATGCGCAAGGGGCGTTTCGGTCGCTCTCCCGCGGAACGACGCGCTCTAGTAAGCGCGCGCCACGACAGCGACGTTACCGGGTGCGTCATAGGAGTCGGGCACCGACCCGTCCTCGGCGACGAGACACCGTACGGTCACCGCGTGCTCGCCGAGCCTGGTCTCGCCCTCCTCCCCCAGCGTCGACCAGGGGATACGCGCCCAGCCGCCGGACGTGGCGGCCTCGATCGCCTCGTCGAGCGTGGAGACCTCTGCCGTCCGGGACTCCCGGCGCTCGCGCGACTGCCGCAGAAGGAGCGCCTGGTCCTCTTCGAGGATCGCGGGCAGCAGGTGGACCAGCGAGTCGAGGGCGGCCGGCTCCTTGCCGCTGGGGATGCGGCGGGCGAGCGTCGCGGTGCCGTTCTCCAGGTCACGGGGGCCGACCTCGATGCGCACGGGGACGCCCTTGAGCTCCCAGTCGACGGCGCGGCGGCCGAACGGGATGTCCGTGCGGTCGTCCACCTGGACGCGGACGCCCGCCGTCTTCAGCCGGTCGCCGAGTTCGCGGACCTTTGCCAGAACCGCGTCGTCGCCCTTGACGGCGAGGACGACGGCCTGGACGTGGGCGAGGCGCGGCGGGACCCTCAGGCCGTCGTCGTCGCCGTGCATCATCACCAAGGCGCCGATCATGCGGGTGGTGGAGCCCCAGGAGGTCTGCCATACGAGTTCCTGCTTGCCCTCCCTGGACAGGTACCGGGTCTGGAAGGCCTTGGCGAAGTTCTGGCCGAGTTCGTGGCTGGTGGCCATCTGGAGGGCCTTGCCGTCGCCCATCATGCCTTCGAGCGTGAGGGTGTTGATGGCGCCCGCGAAGCGCTCCTTGACGGTCTTGCGGCCGGGGACGACGTCCATGGCGAGGACGTTCACCATGAAGTTTTCGTAGACCTCCCGGTGGATGTGCGCGGCGAAGTCGCGCGCCTCCTCATGCGTCGCGTGCGCCGTGTGCCCCTCCTGCCAGAGGAACTCGCTCGTGCGGAGGAAGAGACGGGGGCGCAGCTCCCAACGCACCACATTGGCCCACTGGTTGATCAACAGGGGCAGGTCGCGATAGCTCTGGATCCACTTCGAGAAGTAGTCGTTGATGATCATCTCGGAGGTGGGGCGGACCACGGCGGGCTCTTCGAGGTCCTTGCCGCCGCCGTGCGTCACCACGGCCAGTTCGGGCGCGAAGCCCTCGACGTGCTCGGCCTCCCGGGTGAGGTAGGACTGCGGGATCAGGAGCGGGAAGTACGCGTTCTGCGTGCCCGTCTCCTTGATCCGGGCGTCCATCTCCTGCTGCATCCGCTCCCACAGCCCGTACCCGTACGGTCGGATCACCATGGTGCCGCGCACCGGGCCGTTGTCGGCCAGTTCGGCCTTGGTGATCAGATCCTGGTACCAGCGCGGGAAGTCCTCCGCGCGGGGCGTCAGTACGGGTGCCTTTGCCATGGCGCGATAGTACGGGGGCATATTGCGGGGATGTGAATTCTTTTTTCCGCCCCTGACAGTCCGCAAACCGGTGTCCGCTACCCCTGGACGACTCGCCGAGTGCGGAGTTTCCTGGCATACGGGGGGAGTGCGAGCGCGCACTGCCACGGGGGCCAGGAAATCCGGCACGGCAACTCACGGCGGATTGGGGCGCTTTCGATATGACACCTACGCTCGTGCGGCAGCGACTGCCTCGCGCGGGGGCCGCACCCCGCGTGGACCAGTGTGCACGCGCGCGTGACTGGGCCGAAATCCAGGAACGGATGCTGGTACCGCTCTACGAGGCCGTCTACCGGCGGCTCGATGTCGGGGCCGGTACGCGGCTGCTCGGCCTCGGCTGCGGGTCGGGGCTCGCGCTGCTGATGGCGGCGTCGTGGGGCGCCGCGGTCACCGGCGTCGACGCGTCGTCACCCGAGAGAATCGCTCTCGCGCGAGAGCGACTGCAGCCGGAGGCGTGGGGCACACGCGCACGTGCCGGCACCCGGGTCGTGGACGGCGCACCCGGGGACGCGGCACGCGCCCCCGGCGACCCCCGGTACAACCTGGTGACCGCCTTCGAGCCGATCGGCTGTCTGGCCGGCGACTCCGAGGGTCTCGGTGACGTGCTCGCCTCGGCGACCCCGCTCGCGGAACGCGGCAGCCCCGTGGTCCTCGCGGGCTGGGGCCCACCGGAGCGCTGCACCACGTCGGCCGTGCTCCGGGTGGCCACGAAGCTGGCCGATCCGCTGCGGAGCGCGGGCAGTTGGCGTCCGGCACTGCGGGACGACCTGGAGGAGGTCGCCCAGCGAGCCGGCCTGAAACCGGACGGCTCGGGACGCGTGGCCTGCCCGTTCGGGTACGCCAACGTGGACAACGCGGTGCGGGGGCTGTTGTCGACCGGCCTGTTCGACGCGGCGATCAGGGCCACCGACCAGGTGCAGGTGGACAAGGAACTGGCCGAGGCGCTGCATCCGCATCGCCGCCGGGACGGCACGGTGTGGATGCCGAACGTGTTCCGCTATCTGATCGCGCGGACGCCCTGAGAAGGTCCTCGCGAGCCGCTTCCGACGCAGGTGTGAGCGGGTGTGAACGGGTGTGAATGGTGTGAAGAAAGCGGGCCGGTCCCGCTTTCGCTTGGCCAAGGGCCGTACGGCACCCATAGCCTGACGCATCATCCAGGGGAACCACACATCTGCGTACGGGAGTTGCCACCAGAAGCACCACGAGCGACACCACACTGATGCCGTCCACGCAACGGCACACCGGCGCCGCGCGCCCGGCCACACCCCCCGGCCGGTCACGCGGCGTCCGCCGTCGGGCGGGTCAGCCCATGAACTTCTTGAACTCGTCCGGCAGCTCGAAGTCCTGGGCGCCCTGCTGGCCCGGCAGTCCGAGGGCGCCGCCCTGGGCGGCTGCGGCCCGGCGCGCGGCCTCCTCCTGCTCCTGCTGCTTGCGCTTCATCGGGTTGCCCGAACGCTGCTTGCCCTTGGCCTGCTTGGGCTGCTTCTTGGTCCGGCCGGGGCCACCCCCCATGCCGGGCATACCCGGCATCCCAGGCATACCGCCGCCCTGAGCCATGCGGGACATCATCTTGCGGGCCTCGAAGAACCGCTCGACAAGGTTCTTCACGGCGCTGACCTCGACACCGGAGCCCTTGGCGATACGGGCGCGGCGCGAGCCGTTGATGATCGTCGGTTCCTGGCGCTCGGCCGGGGTCATCGACTTGATGATCGCGGCCGTGCGGTCGACGTCGCGCTCGTCGATGTTGTTGATCTGGTCCTTGATCTGCCCCATGCCGGGCAGCATGCCGAGCAGCTTGCTGATGCTGCCCATCTTCCTGACCTGCTCCATCTGGGCCAGGAAGTCGTCGAGCGTGAAGTCCTGGCCCTTCTTGGACGCCAGCTTGGAGGCCATCTTGGCGGCCTCTTCCTGGCTGAAGGTCTTCTCCGCCTGCTCGATCAGGGTGAGCAGGTCACCCATGTCGAGGATGCGGGAGGCCATCCGGTCCGGGTGGAACGCGTCGAACTCGTCGAGCTTCTCGCCGTTCGACGCGAACATGATCGGCTTGCCGGTGACCGAGGCGATCGAGAGGGCGGCACCACCGCGGGCGTCACCGTCGAGCTTGGAGAGGACCACGCCATCGAAGCCGACGCCGTCCCGGAAGGCCTCGGCCGTGTTGACGGCGTCCTGACCGATCATCGCGTCGACGACGAAGAGGATCTCGTCCGGGGAGACCGCGTCCCGGATGTCGGCGGCCTGCCGCATCATCTCCTGGTCGATGCCCAGGCGGCCCGCGGTGTCGACGACCACGATGTCGTGGACCTTCGACTTCGCGAACTCGATGGAGTCCTTGGCGACCTTGACCGGGTCACCCACGCCGTTGCCCGGCTCGGGGGCGTAGACCGCGACACCGGCGCGCTCGGCGACGACGCTGAGCTGGTTCACGGCGTTGGGGCGCTGGAGGTCACAGGCGACGAGGAGCGGCGAGTGGCCCTGCTCCTTCAACCAGCGGCCCAGCTTGCCCGCGAGGGTCGTCTTACCGGCACCCTGCAGACCCGCGAGCATGATCACGGTCGGCGGCTGCTTGGCGAAGCGCAGACGGCGGGTCTCGCCGCCGAGGATCCCGACCAGCTCCTCGTTGACGATCTTGAGGACCTGCTGGGCGGGGTTGAGCGCCTTGGAGACCTCGGCGCCGAGCGCCCGCTCCTTGACGTTCTTGATGAAGCCCCGCACGACCGGCAGCGCGACGTCCGCCTCCAGGAGCGCGATGCGGATCTCGCGCGCCGTGGCGTCGATGTCGGCCTCGGAAAGGCGCCCCTTGCCGCGCAGGTTCTTGAAAGTCGCTGAGAGGCGATCGGAGAGCGTATCGAACACGGCGGTGTCGGTCCTCGGAGTCGGGGGCAGTGTGGGCTGCCCTCCAGGGTATCTGTCTGGGTGTGGTCGGGTCTCCACCCCTGTGGATAGTGAGGGAAAGGCCGGTGTCGCGGGTCAGGGGTACGGGGCCCCGGCGGCGCCCCGTACCCCCGCTGCTCAGCCGCGCAGGGTCTCCTCCAGTTTCCGCGCCACGGACGCCGCCTCGTCCGACGGCAGCGGTGTGCCCTTCGGCCCGGTCACGTAGAAGGCGTCCACGGCGTTGGCACCCAGCGTGCTGACATGCGCGCTGCGCACACGTACGTGCGCGTCCTCCAGGGCGCGCCCGATCCGGTGCAGCAGACCGGGGGCGTCCTGGGCGCGCACCTCGATGACCGTGGCGTGCCGGGAGGCCGCGGCGGCCACCGTGACGCGCGGCGGCGGTGCCACGGAGCCGCGCCGCCTGGGATAGGCCGCGTCGCGCTCGGCGAGCCGTCCGGCGATGTCCAGCGAGCCGTCCAGGGCCCGCACGAGGTCGGAGCGGAGCCGGGCCGCCTGCGGCAGCGAGCCGTACTCTGCGGCCACCCGCCAGTTCAGCAGCAGGACGGAGCCCTCGACGCCGTCCGGTAGGTCGAAGGTCCGCAGTTCGGCCGTGCGGACGGTGAGCCGGTGCATGGCGAGGACACCGGCGACCGCGGGCAGCACGCCCGGCTGGTCGGGAACGGCGATGAGGAGTTCCACGCCGAGCGGCTCGGGGTCGGCCTTCTCGCCCTTCTCCTCGGCGACGACGGCGTCGTCGGGCCGAGCGCGCAGCGACAGCACCGGTCCGCCCGTGCGGAACGCCTCGATGGAGAGCCGCTCCTGTTCGGCCGTGGGCGCGGCGGGCTCCGGCTCCTCGGGGACGTCCCCGGCGAACAACGCGTCGACCCGCTGCACCAGTTCGGACACGAGCGAGGCACGCCACGACGACCAGGCGGCGGGCCCGGTGGCCAGCGCGTCCGACTCGGTCAGCGCGTGCAGCAGTTCGAGCGTGCCCGGTGATCCGACGGCGTCGGCCACGGACCGCACGGTGGCCGGGTCCTCCAGGTCACGCCGGGTGGCCGTGTCGACGAGCAGCAGATGGTGCCGTACGAGGGTGGCGAGCACCGCCACGTCCTCGCGGTCGAAGCCGATCCTGGCGGCCACGTCCCTGGCGATGATCTCGCCGGCGACGGAGTGGTCGCCGGGCCAGCCCTTGCCGATGTCGTGCAGCAACGCGGCGACGAGGAGGAGGTCGGGGCGGTGGACCCGGCGGGTCATCTCGGAGGCCTGGACGGCGGTCTCGATGAGGTGCCGGTCGACGGTCCAGATGTGCACGGCGTTGCGCTGCGGCCGGCAGCGGACCCGCTCCCAGTCGGGCAGCAGATGGGTGATGAGGCCCTCGGCCTCCAGTGCCTCCCAGACGTCGACGGTCGGACGCCCGGAGCCCAGCAGCGTGACGAGCTGCTCGCGCGCCTCGGCGGGCCAGGGCGTCGGCAGCGGCCGGGCGGCGGCCGCCAGGCGGCGTACGGCGTGCAGGGAGAGCGGCAGGCCCGCTTGGGCGGCAGCCGCGGCGGCGCGCAGCGGCAGCACGGGGTCCCGGTCGGGCTTGGCGGCGCGCGCGAGGACGACCTCGCCGTCCTGCTCGACCACGCCCTCGGCCAGCGGCGACCGCTCGGGGACCGGCTTGCCGCCCCCGAGCATGGAGCGCAACCGGGGCCGTACAGCGCGCGACCGCAGCACGCGCCCCACTTCACGCCACGTCACATCACTGGCGTAGGAGATGACCCGCGCGGCCTCGTACACCTGACGCAGCAGGGTGTCGGCGTCCAGCAGGCCCAGTTCGGCGGCGACCTGGTCCTGTTCCTGGAGCGCGAGCCGGTCGGTCGCGCGCCCGGTGGTGAGATGGAGCGCGTCCCGTGCGTCGAGGAGGCGGCGCCGTGCGTCCGCGAGCCCCTCGCGCGGGGCGTCGGCGAGCCAGGAGGCGGCGACGGCGCGCAGGGCGGTGGCGTCACGCAGTCCGCCGCGTGCTTCCTTGAGATCGGGTTCGAGCAGGTACTGCAGCTCCCCCTGCCGCTCGGCCCGCTCGGCGCACAGCTCCTGGAGTTCCGGGAGGCGTTTGGGCGCCTGGTTGCGCCAGTCGGCGAGGACGGAGGTCCGCAGTCCGGCGGTCAGTCCCAGATCACCGGCGATGTGCCGGGCGTCCAGCAGTCCGAGCTGCACCTTGAGGTCCTCGCCGGCGGTCTTGCGTGCCTCGGCGGGGGTGCGGACGGAGTGGTCGAGGGCCAGCCCGAGGTCCCAGACGGGGTACCAGATGCGGTCGGCCAGCGCGGCCACCGCCTCGTCGTCGGACCCGTCGTGCAGGAGCAGCAGATCCAGGTCGCTGCGGGGCGAGAGCTCGCCGCGCCCGTATCCCCCGACGGCGACCAGCGAGACCCCACGTGGTTCGGAGTGCCCCGCGCCGAACAGTCCCGTGAGCCAGTCGTCGGTCAGCTCGGCCAGGGCCGAACGGCGCGGCGGCCCGGACTGCGCCCCCTCCTGGAGGAGGCGCAGCCGGGCCGCCGCGTAGCCGCTGGGTCCCGAGTCCTCTGCATCCGTACGTACGTCCGTACTCGTCACCCAGTGACTCCTGTTCTTCTCTTCGGTCAGAGCGCGTCCGGGCCGCGCTCGCCGGTCCGGACCCGAACGGCCGTCTCGACCGGGAGGGACCAGACCTTGCCGTCACCGATCTTGCCGGTGCGGGCGGCCTTGACGATGACGTCGATCAGCTGTTCGGCGTCGTCGTCCTCGGCGAGCACCTCGATACGGATCTTGGGAACAAGGTCCACCGTGTACTCGGCGCCGCGGTACACCTCGGTGTGTCCCCGCTGCCGACCGTACCCACTGGCCTCGGTCACCGTAAGGCCGTGCACCCCGAAGGCCTGCAGGGCTTCCTTGATCTCGTCGAGCCGGTGCGGCTTGACGACGGCGGTGATCAGCTTCATGCCTCGACCTTCTTGCTCTCAGTGGCAGCGACGCTGCTCGTCGTGGTGGCGGAGGAGATGTGCGAACCCGCTGCCGAGCTGAAGTCGTAGGCGGTCTCGGCGTGGAGGGCCTGGTCGACACCGGTGACCTCGTCCTCCTCGGACGCCCGGAAGCCGATCGTCTTCTGGATGGCGAAGGCGATGAGCCAGGTCACCACGAAGGTGTAGCCCATGACGGAGAAGGCACCGGTGGCCTGCTTGCCGAACTGGCTCCAACCCCCGACCTCGGTGGCCAGGAAGCCGACCATGAGGGTACCGATGACACCACCGACCAGGTGGACGCCGACGACGTCGAGGGAGTCGTCGTAGCCGAGCTTGTACTTGAGGCTGACGGCCCAGGAGCAGACGGCACCGGCCACGATGCCGATCAGGATGGCGCCGAAGGCGTTGACGTGACCGCCGGACGGGGTGATCGCGACGAGCCCCGCGACGGCACCGGAGCAGGCACCGAGGGTGGTGAACGCACCGTGGCGGATGCGCTCGTAGATCAGCCAGCCGATGATGGCCGCGGCGGTCGCGATCTGCGTGTTGACGGCCATGCGGGCGGTCGTGCCGTCGACACCGAGCCAGGAACCGGCGTTGAAGCCGAACCAGCCGAACCACAGCAGGGCGGTGCCGATCAGGACCAGCGGCAGGCTGTGCGGCCGCATCGGGTCCTTCTTGAAGCCGATCCGCTTGCCCACGACCAGGACCGCGGCGAGCGCGCCGACACCGGCGTTGATGTGGACCGCGGTACCACCGGCGAAGTCGATGACACCCTTCTCGAAGAGCCAGCCGCCGGGCGCCCAGACCCAGTGGGCGACCGGGAAGTACGCCAGGGTGACCCAGAGCGCGACGAAGATCATCCAGGCGCTGAACTTGACGCGGTCGGCGAGCGCGCCGCTCATCAGGGCCGGGGTGATGACCGCGAACAGCATCTGGAAGAGAATGAAGGCGAACGCGGCGATCTTGTGCGGCTCGCCGTTGGCGCCGGTGACGAAGCCGTCGACCGTGCTGGTGACGTCGATGCCCTTGAGGCCGATCGCGTCCAGGTTGCCGATGAAGCCGCCCTGGTCACCGCTGAAGGCGAGCGAGTAGCCGTACAGCACCCACAGGATGCTGACGATGCCCAGCGAGATGAAGGACATCATCAACATGTTCAGCACGCTCTTGGCCCGGACCATGCCGCCGTAGAAGAGCGCCAGGCCCGGCGTCATCACCATGACGAGCGCCGCACTGATCAATACGAATCCGGTATCTGTGCCGTTCAATGCCGGTATCTCCTCGTGGTCGGAACGGCCCGTGCGGATGCTGAAGCTTGGGAGCTATCGGGGAGGGCCGACTGTGCTCAGGAGACTGACGCAGCACCGTTTCACGGGAAGTTTGGAAATGTTTCCCGCACGTGACGAAGGCCCTCATCACGTTACAGACAGGTGAAACGTGAATCTCGGAGGATTGATCCCGTGTGGGGCCCTGCCTCTGCGGGCTCCCTCGCGCATAACGGTTTCGTATCCGATGGAACTTCCGACGGAACGGGAGCGAACCGACGGATTCGAGGAACGAACCGGCTGCGGCGCCGGAAACGGACCGACCACGGCAGACCATCCGATGACCTGGCATGGGGGAGCCGAGTCGGGCAGTCGGGATGGCCGGCCGCGGCCGGGGTCAGCGGGCCCTCGAGGTGCGGCGGGCCGGGCCGGGGTCAGACCGCTTCGGCGGTCTCGGGGAGGTGGACGGCGAGCTGGTCGGTGAGGTCGACGACCTCGGACAGGCCACCGAAATCGCGTACGGCCGTGTCGACGGTCTTGCGGATACGGGTGTTGACGCGCTCGGAGCGGACCTTGCGGGCCACCTCCATGGCCTGCTGGGCCATGGCCGCGCCCTGCTCTGGCTCGCACTGGAGCAGATGCACCGTCGCCATACCGATCAGGTTCAGCGCGTACGACCGCTGGTGTTCGGTGTCCGTGGCGAAGAGGTCCACGGCGCGGCGCATCACCGGCTCGGCCAGGGAAGCGTAGGTGGGGCTGCGGCCGGCGACATAGGCGAGGTCACGGTAGGAGTGGGAGTTCTCGCCGTGCAGCTCGGCCTCGTTGAAGAACCGGATCCAGTCGGGGTCCGGGTCATCCCACTCCTCGGCTTCGGCGAAGACGTCCTCGGCCATCCGGACAGCCCGTTTGCACTTTCCGGGCTGGCCCATGTTGGCGTAGGCGCGGGCTTCCATCGCATACAGCATCGACTGGGTGCGCGGGCTCGCGCAGTCACGGCTGCCGTACTGGGCGAGATGGATCAGTTCGAGGGCGTCGTCGGGGCGGCCGAGGTGGATCATCTGACGGCTCATGCTGGACAGGACGTAGGAACCGAGGGGCTTGTCGCCGGCCTCCTTGGCCGCGTGCAGCGCGAGGACGAAGTACTTCTGCGCGGTGGGCTGGAGACCGATGTCGTAGCTCATCCAGCCGGCCAGCTCCGCCAGTTCGGCGGCCACTTTGAACAGCCGCCGGGTGGTGGCCTCGGGCTGGGGCTCCTGGAGGAGGTCGGTCACCTCGTGCAACTGGCCGACGACCGCCTTGCGCCGCAGACCGCCACCGCACTGGGCGTCCCACTGCCGGAACATCACCGTGGTGGATTCGAGGAGGTCCAGCTCCGGTTGGGAGAGCCGGCCGGCGCGGCGCGCGGCGGGCGAGGGCTCGGACTCCGGTCGCGGGGCGGTGGGCGAGGGCACCAGCCAGCGCTGCATCGGCTCGATGAGGGCCGGGCCCGCGGCCAGGCCCAGCGAGCTCCCGAGGAAACCGCGCCGCGCGAGCATCAGGTCGCTACGCGAGAACTCGCTGATCAGCGCCACCGTCTGCGGGCCCGTCCAGGGCAGGTCGACGCCGGACACGGACGGTGCCTGGTGGGCGGCGCGCAGCCCCAGGTCCTCCACCGCCACGACACAGCCGAACCGCTCGGAGAACAGCTCGGACAGGATGCGCGGGATCGGCTCGCGCGGGTTCTCCCCGTCGAGCCAGCGCCGTACGCGTGAGGTGTCGGTGGAGATGTGATTGGCCCCGAGCTGTCGGGCTCGGCGGTTCACCTGCCGGGCGAGCTCGCCCTTGGACCAGCCGCTGCGGACGAACCACGAGCCCAGCAGTTCGTTCGGGCGCTTCTCAGCGTTGGTGCCGCTTCCGCCGTTGCCGCCCACTGGAACGCCCCCATCCCTGAAACCACTTGTGTGCGCTGTGTGCGCCAAGCCCTACCAGAATGCCGGTTACCACGCCGTACGTCCGACACTTGTCACCCGTCGAACGGAAAGACGACTTGCCTCCGGCATACCCACGGGCGCGGACATCCCTCAGGTCGCGTGCACTCAAAGTAATCTTACGATCACTCGTCCGGCCACGGCGATCCCAGAAACGCCACCATTCGCCACCCCTTCGAATGAACTAACGGTCACCCGTACGCGATTCACTTGACACAGAACGGCCCGGACAGGGCGGAGTGATGCGTTCAGGGGCGCACATCCGTGACCGCGCCACCGGAGGTGCCATAGTGCGCCGCCGCTGCGGAAGCAGAGCGTCGCATGGCGACTCCGTCGCGTAACCACGGCGCGCTGGACCCGTTGGAGGGGGCATGGGCTTCACTATCGGCGGCATTCGCGAGATGCGATCCGGCACGCGTCGGCGCGGCCGTTCCTCGGAGTGCACGGCCGTGGCCGAGTTCACCGGCCTCTGGGGGTGGGACGTGGTCCCCGGCGCGCGGACCGCTTCGGGCGCGTGCTCGTGCGGTAAGGCAGACTGCTCCGCGCCAGGAGCTCACCCCCTCGACTTCGCGTCCCCGGTCCGCGCCGGCGCGACGCTCGACGAGGTGACCGAGGCGTGGGCCGAGTTCCCCGGCGCCTCCGTGATGCTTCCGGTGGGCCGCTCCTTCGACGTCGTCGAGGTCGCCGAGTCGGCGGGCCGGCACGCGCTCGTCCGCCTCGAGCGCATGGGGCTGCCCGTCGGTCCGGTGATCGCCACGCCCGAGGGCCGCGCCCACTTCCTCGTCGCCCCCGGCGCCGCCGCCGAGTTGTCCGCGCTCCTCTACCGCATGGGCTGGGATGACCCGTCCGCCCTCGACCTGCGCGGTCTCGGCCCGGGCGCCCACGTCACCGCCCCGCCCTCCGACCGCGGCGGCCTCGGTCCGGTCCGCTGGCTCCGCTCCCCCGCCCTCGACTCGGCGACGAAGCCGCCGGCCGCTCGACTGCTGCTGGGCACACTGGCCTACGTGGCCCACCGGTCGCGGGCCTGACCTCGGCCCCGTACATACCAGGCCCTGTTTCAGCCCTCCCCACGTACCGGGCCCGACCTCATCCCCGTGCGTCCACAGAGAAGCGCCCGTCCCCCACTACACCTCGGGGGCGGGCGCTTCTCGGCATGGCGGCTATGGCTGCCCGTAGGTGGCTTTCCGGGAGGTCATTCGCCGATGAGCGCATCCACGAACGCCTCCGGCTCGAACGGCGCCAGGTCGTCCGCGCCCTCTCCCAGGCCGACGAGCTTGACGGGAACGCCCAGCTCGCGCTGCACGGCGATGACGATGCCGCCCTTGGCGGTGCCGTCGAGCTTGGTGAGGACGATGCCGGTGATGTCGACGACCTCGGCGAAGACGCGGGCCTGGACGAGGCCGTTCTGACCGGTGGTGGCGTCGAGGACGAGCAGGATCTCGTCCAGCGGCGCGTGCTTCTCCACGACGCGCTTGACCTTGCCGAGCTCGTCCATGAGACCGGTCTTGGTGTGCAGCCGGCCGGCGGTGTCGATGAGGACCGCGTCGGCGCCCTCCTCGATGCCCTCCTTGACGGCGTCGAAGGCGATGGACGCCGGGTCGCCGCCCTCGGGCCCCCGCACGGTACGGGCGCCGACGCGCTCGCCCCAGGTCTGGAGCTGGTCGGCGGCGGCGGCGCGGAAGGTGTCGGCGGCGCCGAGGACGACGTTCTTGCCGTCAGCGACGAGGACACGGGCCAGCTTGCCGGTGGTGGTGGTCTTGCCGGTGCCGTTGACTCCGACGACCATCACGATGCCGGGCGTGTCGAGCGGCGAGTCGGTGTTGACCGCGCGGTCGAACTCCGGGACCAGGATCTTCAGCAGTTCCTCGCGCAGCAGGGTGCGCAGCTCCGCCGGAGTGCGGGTGCCGAGCACCTTCACGCGCTCACGCAGTCGTTCGACCAACTCCTGGGTGGGCTGGACGCCGACGTCGGCGGTCAGGAGGGTGTCCTCGATCTCCTCCCAGGTGTCGTCGTCGAGGTGCTCGCGCGAGAGCAGCGTGAGCAGCCCCTTGCCGAGCGCGTTCTGCGAGCGGGAGAGCCTGGCGCGCAGCCGCACCAGACGGCCGGCGGTCGGCTCGGGGATCTCGATCGCGGGAGCCTCCACGACCGGGGGCTCCTCGACGGCGACAGGTGCCGTCGCCGAGGCGTCCGGGAGGTCGACCTCCTCGATCGTTCTGCGCGGCTCGTCGCGCGGTGTCTCGGCCTCGTCGCCGACATGCGGCTCGGCCGGGGGTGCGGTGATGTCGGGTGTCGTCGGGGGCGCCGGGGGCAGCGACTTCTTCCTGCGGCTGCCTACGACGAGCCCGCCCAGCACGCCGAGCACGACCACGGCGATGACTACAGCAAGGATGAGTTCCATAACTAGGCCAGTATGCGGGACCACCCCGCGCCGCGTTTGATCGCCGTACGGGGGACACGGCTCTTCCACACCCCTGGATACCTGATGGCCCGTCAGCTAACGTCCCCTCCACAGCCGCCCAAGGGGGTCCCATGCCCGTCACGGTCGTCCGTTTCAACCTGGTCGAGCCCGGTGCCACTCCCGGCTCGCTCCGGGCCCGCTACCGGGCCGCCGTCGAGATGGCCGCGTACGCCGATGAGCAGGGCATCGGCACCGTGCAGACGGAGGAGCACCACGGGGTCGAGAACAACTGGCTGCCGTCGCCGTTCGTCTTCGCGGGGGCGGTGTTCGGGGCGACCCGCCGGATCGCGGTCACGGTGTCGGCGGTGATCGGCCCGCTGCACGATCCGCTGCGGCTGGCCGAGGACATCGCCGTGCTGGACCTGGTGAGCGGCGGCCGGCTGGTGACCGTCGCCGGGATCGGGTACCGGCCGGAGGAGTACATCCAGTTCGATGTCGACTGGAAGGGGCGCGGCAGGCTGCAGGACGAGCTGCTGGAGACGTTGCTCCGGGCGTGGACGGGCGAGCCGTTCACCTATCGGGGGCGCACGGTCCGGGTGACGCCGCGCCCGGGCACCGAGCCGCATCCGCTGCTGCTGGTCGGCGGTTCCTCCAAGGCCGCGGCCCGCCGCGCGGCCCGCCTGGGTCTCCCCTTCTTCCCGAGCGCCCATCTGCCGGAGCTGGAGGCGTACTACAAGGAGCGGCTCGTCGAGTACGGCACCGAGGGCTGGACCATGATGCCCGCCGCCGAGACCCCGCTGCTGCATGTGGCGGAGGATCCTGACCGGGCGTGGGCCGAGTACGGCGACCACTTGCTGCACGAGGCGCGGACGTACGCCTCCTGGCAGTCGCCCGGCGTCCGGTCGGCCGTGCGTTCGGGGGCGGCGACGGTGGCGGAGCTGCGCGCGGAGGGCGTCTACCGCATCGTCACACCGGACGAGTGCGTGGCGCTGGGCCTGGACTCCTACGTGCTGCATCCCCTGGCCGGCGGGATGCCGGTCGAGGAGGGGTGGCGCGGGCTGCGGCTGTTCGTCGAGCGGGTACTGCCGCGCCTGAACGAGTGATCACCGCCTCCCGGGTGAACCGGCCGCCGTCCCGGCTCGGTGGCCGGGCCGGGACGGCGTAGGGGGACGAGGAGAAGGGCGCGGGGACTTCACCCCTCTCCTCGAACTCGGGGAGGCGCGTGCCGACGGGCTAACCCATCTCCTCCAGCGCCTTGCCCTTCGTCTCCTTCACGAACTTCAGGACGAAGGGGATGGAGAGCGCGGCGAAGACCGTGTAGATCACGTACGTCACGGACAGGTTCCACTCGGCCAGGGACGGGAAGCTCGCAGTGATGGCCCAGTTGGCGATCCACTGTGCGGCGGCGGCCACGCCCAGGGCGGCGGCGCGGATCCTGTTGGGGAACATCTCGCCGAGCATGACCCAGACGACGACACCCCAGGAGAGGGCGAAGAAGAGGACGAAGACATGGGCGGCGATCAGGGCGACCCAGCCCTGGGTGGCGGGGAGCTTGCCGTCGACGAGGTCGTAGGAGAAGGCCCAGGCCTCCAGGGCGAGACCGACGACCATGCCGGCGGAGCCGATGAGGGCTAGCGGCCTGCGGCCGACGCGGTCCACGAAGATCATCGCGATGACGGTGCCGACGATGTTGATGATCGAGGTCGTGAAGGAGTAGAAGAACGACTCGGTCGGGTCGACACCCACGGACTGCCACAGGGTGGCGGAGTAGTAGAACGCCACGTTGATGCCGACGAACTGCTGGAAGACCGACAGGCCGATGCCGATCCAGACGATCGGCTTGAAGAGGTAGCTGCCGCCGAGCAGGTCCTTGAAGGTCGACTTGTGCTCACTCCTCATGGCCGACTCGATCTCGGCGACCCGGGCGTCCAGGTCGACGTTCTTGCCCTCGACCTCGGCGAGCACCTCTCGAGCGCGCTCGTCCTTGCCGACGGAGATCAGGAAGCGCGGCGACTCGGGGATCGCGAAGGAGAGCAGGCCGTACAGCACGGCCGGGACGACCATGACGCCGAGCATGATCTGCCAGGCCTCCAGGCCCAGCAGCTCACCGCGCTGGTCGCCGCCGGCGGCGTTCAGGATGCCCCAGTTGACCAGCTGGGAGATGGCGATGCCGACGACGATCGCGGCCTGCTGGAAGGAGCCGAGCCGCCCTCGGTAGGCGGGCGGGGCGACCTCGGCGATGTAGGCGGGTCCGATCACGGACGCCATGCCGATGGCGAAGCCGCCGACGGTCCGCCAGAAGGCGAGGTCGTACAGCGCGAAGGGGAGCGCGGAACCGATGGCGCTGACCGTGAAGAGCACGGCCGCGATCTGCATGCAGCGGATGCGTCCGATGCGGTCGGCTATCCGGCCCGCGGTGGCCGCGCCGACGGCGCAGCCGATCAGCGCGACGGCGATGACCTGCGCCAACGCCGTGGAGCCGATGTCGTAGCGGTGCCGGATGGCTTCGACAGCGCCGTTGATCACGGCGCTGTCGTAACCGAAGAGGAAACCGCCCATCGCGGCCGCCGCCGCAATGAAGATCACATGCGAGAGATGGTCGGGATGAGCGTCCCGCGCTCCTGTCTTTGCTGCCTGCGCAGTGCTGGTCACGTCTGTACTCCTCGGACCACCGGCAACGCCGCCGATGTGGGGGGACCCTCGACTTGAAGGTAAAAGCAACCAGCCCCGCCTACCCGCACTGAACAGCGGCTAACGCAACCGCTGACTGATCACCTTCGACACACCGTCACCCTGCATGGAGACGCCGTACAACGCGTCGGCGACCTCCATCGTCCGCTTCTGGTGCGTGATCACGATCAGCTGCGAGGCCTCCTGCAGCTCCTGCATGATCCGGATCAGCCGCTGCAGGTTGGTGTCGTCGAGCGCCGCCTCGACCTCGTCCATCACATAGAACGGGCTGGGCCGCGCCTTGAAGATCGACACCAGCATGGCGACGGCGGTCAGCGACCGCTCACCGCCGGAGAGCAGCGACAGCCGCTTGACCTTCTTGCCCGGTGGCCGGGCCTCGACGTCGACGCCGGTGGTGAGCATGTTGTCGGGGTCGGTCAGGATCAGCCGCCCCTCACCGCCCGGGAAGAGCCGGCCGAAGACGCCCTCGAACTCCCGTGCCGTGTCCCAGAAGGCCTCGGTGAAAACCTGCTCGACCCGCTCGTCGACCTCCTTCACCACCTGCAGCAGATCCGCGCGGGTCTTCTTCAGGTCCTCGAGCTGCTCGCTGAGGAACTTGTGCCGCTCCTCCAGCGCCGCGAACTCCTCCAGCGCCAGCGGATTGACCTTGCCGAGCTGCTGGTACGCCCGCTCGGCCGCCCTGAGCCGTTTCTCCTGCTCGGCGCGGTGGAACGTCTTCGGCTGGTTACGGGGGTGCTCCGGATCCTCCGGGAGCTCCTCCCCCTCCGCCGGCGGCGACGGCGGTACGAGCTGGTCGGGCCCGTACTCCGCGATCAGCCCTTCCGGTTCGACGCCCAGCTCCTCCAGCGCCTTGGTCTCGAGCTGCTCGATCCGCATCCGCTTCTCGGCGCCGAGGACCTCGCCCCGATGGACGGAGTCGGTCAGCTTGTCCAGCTCGGCCTTGAGGTCCCGCCCCTCGGTGCGGGCCTGCGCCAGTTCCTGCTCCCGGCGGGCCTTGGCGGCGTCGGCGGCGGTGCGCTCCTGCGCCGCGCGGGCGAGGGAGACCTCGACGTGGAGGAGCAGCTGCCGAGCGCCGGAGGCGACGGCCTCGGCCACAGCCGCCTCGTACCGCAGCCGCGCCCTGCGCTGTTCGGCCCGCGCCCGCGCCTCGCGCTCGGCGCGTGCCGCCCGGTCGAGCGAGTCGGCGCGCCCCGCGAGCCCCTTGACCCGCTCCTCGTGCGTCCGCACCTGGAGCCGGGCCTCCATCTCGGTCTGCCGCGCGTTGGCCCCGTCGGCCGCGAGCCGGTCCCGTACGGAGGTGTCGGGCTCCTCCTCGACCGGCATCTCCTCGGCGACAACGAGCCGTTCGGCCAGCTCCTCGGCTTCCCGCACGGCCTTGTCGAGCGCCTCCTGGGCCCGTGCGGCGGCGGCCGTGGACCGCTCGGCCTCCCCGGCGGCGCCCCTCGCCTGTCCGGCCAGCCGCCCGAGCTGCTGGGCGACCGCCGACTTCTCCCGTTCGGCCGCCCGGCGTCTCTCCCCCAGCTCCTCCACGAGCGCGGCCCGCTCCCGACGCGACGCGACCGCGCTCTCCTGGGCCGCGGCCAACTCCTCGCACCGTACGGCCAGTTCCTCCAGCTCGGCCGCCGCCTCGTCGACGGAGGCCTGCACCTCCAGCAGGCTGGGTGCCCCCGCCGAGCCGCCGTGCGCGAAGTGCGGCCCGAGCAGGTCGCCCTCGGCGGTCACGGCGGTGAGGTCGGGGCGCGCGTAGACGAGGTCCTCGGCGTCTTCGAGGGTGTCCACGACGACGATGCGGTGGAGAAGGCGGCGTACGGCGGGCATGAGGTCGAAGGGGGCGCGGACCAGGTCTGCGGCGAAGTGCGCGGTGGGGGATGCCGGGAGGGGTCGTCTGTCGTCCGCGGGCCCGTCGTGGCTGGTCGCGTCGTTCCCCGCGCCTCTTGGGGACGCGGGGGTCACGTCTTCAGGCGCCCCCGCCAGCAACAGCGCCGCCCGGCCCGCGTCCTGCTTCCTCAGCAGGCGGATGGCCCCGGCGGCGGAGGCCGGGCTGGTCACGGCGATCGCGTCGGCCGCCGCACCGAAGGCCGCAGCAAGGGCGACCTCGTGCCCGGGGGCGATCGTCAGCAGTTCGGCCGCCGGGCCCAGCACCCCTTCCAGCCGGTCCTTCGCGGTGAGCAGCGCGCCCGTGCCGTCCTTGCGGCGCAGGCCCAGGGCGAGGGCTTCGTGGCGGGCCTGGGTGGCGGCGCGGCGGCGTTCGGCGGTGGTGGTGGCCTCGCGGGCGGTGGTGAGGGCGGACTCGGCCTCCGCGAGGGCGCGCTTGGCTGCCTCGTGCTGTTCGGCCAGTTCGGAGTCGTCGGCGTCGAGACCGTCGACCTCGGCCTTCAGCGCCTCGTACTCCTCCTGGGCGGTGACGGCACGTTCCTGCGCCTCGTCGCGGGCGGCGGCGAGGCGGTCGATCTCGGCCTGGGCGGAGGCCGCCCGGGAACGGGCGGCGTTGACCTGGCCGTTCAGGCGGGCGAGGCTCTCGCGGCGGTCGGCGATGGAGCGGGCGACGTCCTTGAGGCGGCGTTCCTCGACCGCCAGTTGGCGCTCCAGTTCGGCCCGGTGCTCGACCGTGTCCTCCAGGGCCCGCACGGCGGCTTCGAGGGCCGCTTCCAGCTCGGCCTCCTGTTCCCGGATGCGGGCGGCCTCGCGCTCCATGTCCTCGGGGTCGCGGCCGCGCCGCTCCTCGGGGGGTGCCGAGGTGGCGCTCTTGACCCGGGCGTCGGCCAGGGAGATCGTGCCGCGCACCCGCTCGGCCAGCCGGGACAACTCGTACCAGGTCTCCTGGGCCCGCTGGAGTCGCGGGCTGAGCCGCCGTACCTCGTCCTCCAGCAGCGCCTCCCGCTGGAGCGCCTTCTTCAGTTCCGTCTCGGCGGCTTCCTTGCGCTGCTTCAGCGCGGCCTCGTCCGCGACCTCGGTGCGGAGCGCCGCCTGGAGTCGTACGAGATCGTCGGCGAGCAGTCGCAGCCGCGCGTCGCGCAGATCCGCCTGGATGACGGCTGCTCTGCGGGCGACCGCGGCCTGTCGGCCCAGCGGTTTGAGCTGCCGGCGGAGTTCGTCGGTGAGGTCCTGGACGCGGGCCAGGTTGGCCTGCATGGCGTCCAGTTTCCTGAGCGCCTTCTCCTTGCGCTTGCGGTGCTTGAGGACGCCGGCGGCCTCCTCGATGAAGGCGCGGCGGCCCATGGGGTCGGCGTGCAGGACGGAGTCGAGCCGGCCCTGGCCGACGATGACGTGCATCTCGCGACCGATGCCGGAGTCGGAGAGCAGGTCCTGGATGTCGAGCAGACGGCAGGTGTCGCCGTTGATCTGGTACTCGCTGCCCCCGTTGCGGAACATGATCCGCGTGATGGTGACCTCGGAGTACTCGATGGGGAGGGCCCCGTCGGAGTTGTCGATGGTCAGGGACACCTCGGCGCGGCCGAGCGGGGGGCGGCCGGTGGTGCCGGCGAAGATGACGTCCTCCATCTTGCCGCCGCGCAGCGACTTCGCACCCTGCTCACCCATGACCCAGCTGAGCGCGTCCACGACGTTGGACTTGCCCGAACCGTTGGGCCCGACGACACACGTGATGCCCGGTTCGAACCGGAGCGTGGTCGCCGAGGCGAACGATTTGAACCCACGGAGGGTCAGGGCCTTGAGGTGCACGCCGCCGGACTCTACCTTCCGGCCCTGTCTCACTCCATGAACGCGCGGTTTCGCACATGAACGTGCAGGGCACATCAGACGTGAAGAGAGTGAGGAAGAAGCACGGGGGCGCGGGGGAAAAGAAAGAAGGGACGCCCAAGGAGAAGGCGTCCCTTGCAGATCTGACAACTTAGCGGTTGATACGGGCAGCCCAACCACTGCTGTCTGTCGTGGTGCGATGCGATGCAGTGATCAGGTGAGCGCAGGCTCCGCCTGGTGTGCGTCGAGCTCCATGAGCGAGTCGTGAGAAGCGGCAGCCGTCAGTGCGTCGTTCTCCGCCTGGATCCGTACGAGCTCGGATTCCAGGTCCTGGACGCGCTGCTGGAGCCGTCGCATCTCGGCGAGGAGTCGCGGGTCGGAGCCGCCGACGTAACCGAGAAGCGCCTTTGCCATGATGGATGGTCCTCCACACTGAGTGACCGACCGAAGCGGTGTGGGTCGTGAGGGAATCGCACCCGCGGTGCTTGGCACTGTTGAGTTTTTGCTGCCGTTCTCCATGCCAAACAGCTAAGGTGCGCGGGGCTTTCAGCGTCTCACCAAAAAGTTTGACGGTCAACACGATCACGCCCCGTATCGGCGGGCACCCCGGATTCGCGCGGCCCTGAGCGGGCGACGCTGCGGGTGTTTCCGGGGCCTCTCCTGGCCGAGGGAGCTAGCAGATCATCCTCTCTTCGGAGCCTGCCATGACAAGCCCGTCTTGGCAATCACCTGCACATTTCTGTTTTGTACATGACTCTGGCATATGCCACAGGCGCTCCACCCCACTGCCGTACGGCCCGCCGCACGCAAAGGGGTCAGCGGATGGCGAAGCCCTCATAGCCCCCTCGCGGTGTGTCCCAGATCTCGGTGACACCGTCCACGCGCCCGGGCGTGTCGTCACTCTGGAGCCACGACAGGAGCCCCTGGCAGGCCTCCTGCGAGCCCTCGGCGACCACCTGGACCCGCCCGTCGGCCAAATTGAGAGCAAAACCACTCAGTCCGCCGATCTCCAGGGCTCTGGCCCTGGTGAACCAGCGGAAACCCACACCTTGCACCCGCCCACGCACCCAGGCGACCAGCCGTACATCCTCGCTCATACCTGCACGCTAACGGGCCAAAGTCTCTCGGGGCTCTCCCTCCCCTGGCGTCATGCTGTACCGTCCCCACCCAATGAATCTCATATAAAACTCACTCCTTCGTGTGAGATTCGTGAAGACCACGATCACAACGTTGACGACATCACCAACGTTGACCGCAGGACACCGCAAGGACGAGGAAGGCCAGAACATGGGACGCCACCGACGCTCCGCCGCCGGCCGCGCCGCCAGGGGCCGCGCCACCGGGGTCACGGATACCGGCCTCGCCTCCAAAGAGCCGCACTACGGTCCGGAGAACCTGTACGGGTTCGCCGAGTTCCTGGAGGCCGATGCGCAGGCCGCGTCCCGCGCCGGTGGTTCGCGCCGCCGCAAGAAGAAGACCGTGACTCCGGTGAAGACCGGTCTGCTCGGCGTCTCGGCCGCCGTCGCCCTCGGGACCGTCGCGGTGGCCACCGGAGTACTGCCGGGCGGCGACAAGTACGCCGTCAGCGGAGGCAGCAGCAACGAGACGGTGCTGCCGGCCGGCTCGCCCACGAGTGCGGCGAGCCAGCAGGGCGGCGCGGACGGCGCCGCACCGCAGGAGCGCGAGGACGAGTCCACCAGCCGTGACTCCGAGCGCGAGGCCTCACCGTCGAACAGCCCGTCCCCCTCGAAGCCACCGGCCGAGAAGCCTTCCGAGGAGGAGGACAAGGGCTCCGGCTCGGAGAAGGCCAAGAAGCCGACCGCCGAGCCCACCGAGGAGAAGGGCAGCGCTCCCCCGGTGCAGATCTCCGCGGAGACCCAGGCCGAGGCCGCCGTCCTGCTGCTGGTGAACGAGGAGCGGGCCAAGGCGGGCTGCGGCCCCGTAGCGGCCAGCAGCGACCTGGCCAAGCTGGCCGAGGCCTTCAGCAAGGACATGGCCCTGCGCGGCTTCTTCGACCACACCACCCCCGACGGCGAGGACCCGTGGGACCGGGCGGCGGCCCTCGGGGTCACCGGCCTCGGCGGGGAGAACATCGCCCGCGGCCAGGCCACCGCCGAGGCGGTCATGGAGGCCTGGATGAACAGCCCCGGCCACAAGGCGAACATCCTGAACTGCGACTTCAAGACCCTCGGCGTCGGCGTCCATCTGGGCGACGGCGGACCGTGGTGGACGCAGGACTTCGGCTACTAAGGAACCGGCTCGGCCAACCGGGAGCGGGTCCGAGCCCCGCAACGCCCGCGCCGCTTCACGCTAACCAGAAGTTAGTGCGACCTTCTGGTTAGCGCTGCGCCGGAGTATTCTCGACGTATGGAAGCAGCCGCGCAGACCACCGTGACGCCCGCGCAGGCCGCCGCGGGCGCGGACACAGCGAGCCTCGACGACCTGCCGTTCGACGTGTTCGCCAGGGAGTGTCCGTCACGGGGCACCCTGGAGCACGTCACGGGCCGCTGGGGCGCGCTCACGATGGGCGCGCTGTACGAGGGATCGCTGCGCTTCAACGAGCTGCGTCGGCGCGTGGACGGCGTCAGCGAGAAAATGCTCTCCCAGACCCTGCACGGCCTGGAGCGCGACGGTCTGGTGCACCGCGAGGCCCAGCCCACCAATCCGCCCCGGGTCGACTACACGCTCACCCCGCTAGGCCGCGAGGTCTCCGAGCGCCTGCTGTCCCTCATCACCTGTGTGGAGGAGCGGATGGAAGACGTGCTCCGGGCCCGCGAACGCTACGACGAGACCCGCGGCGCCCGCTGACACCTCGGGCAGAAGTAGCTGGAGCGGTTCATCCAGGGCCGCCGCCGCATCGGCGTGGCGCAGCGCCGACAGGGCAGCCCCTCACGCCCGTACGCGTCGAGTGAGCGGTCGAAGTACCCCGACTCGCCGTTGACGTTGACGTACAGGCTGTCGAAGCTCGTGCCGCCCACGGCGAGGGCCGCGTTCATCACGTCCCGTACGTGGCCCAGGAGTTCGGTGGTGCGGGGGCGCGTGAAACCGGCGGTCGGGCGCTCGTAGTGGATGCGTGAGCGCCAAAGCGCCTCGTCCGCATAGATGTTGCCCACGCCGCTGATCAACGACTGGTCGAGCAGGGCCCGTTTGATGGTCGTACGCTTCCGCCGCAGCGCCTGGTGGAAGGCCTCCGCGTCGAACAGCGGGTCGAGTGGGTCACGGGCGATGTGGGCGATGACGTCCGGCAGGCCGTCGGGGGTGGTGTCGTGCAACGACAGGCCGCCGAAGGTGCGTTGGTCCACGAAGCGGAGTTCGGTGGCCAGGTCGTCGGAGAACCGGACGCGGATCCTGAGGTGCTTCTCGTCGGCCGCGTCGTGCGGCTGGACGAGCAGCTGACCGCTCATCCCGAGGTGGGCGAGGACCGCGATACCGGTGTCCTCCACGGGTAGCCACAGGTACTTGCCCCGGCGGCTCGGCTCACCGATGCGGTGGCCGTTCAGGCGGTGTGCGAAGTCCTCGGGGCCGGCCAGGTGGCGGCGTATCGCTCGGGGGTGCAACACCTCCACGTCGGCGACGGTGCGGTGCGCCACCCAGCGGTTGAGGCCACGCCGTACGACCTCGACCTCGGGAAGTTCGGGCACGGGGTCCTCCGGAGGTTGAGCGGGGGGGGCGTGAGGGGTGAGGTCGGGGGGTGGGTGCGCGTTCGGTGGGGGCTGGTCGCGCAGTTCTCCGCGCCCCTGAAAAGCACCGTGCCTGGACCCGCACCGGAAGAACCCACCGCTGCCGCCCCCGCATCCCCTTGCGGAGGGGGCGGGGGCGGCAGACCCCGGTGTCAGGCCGGGGCGGTGTCCGAAGGTGTGTCCGCGGTGTCGTCGGCCGCGGCCTCGGCCGCCGCTTGCGCCCGCTCGTCCGCCGCGGAGCGGATGGCACGCCAGGCCGACTCGGCCGCCTGCTGCTCCGCTTCCTTCTTGCTGCGGCCGGTGCCGGTGCCGTACGAGACGCCTCCGACGCGGGCGGCAGCGGTGAAGGTCTTCTCATGGTCGGGGCCGGTCTCCGTGACCAGGTACTCGGGCACACCGAGCCCCTCGGTCGCGGTGAGCTCCTGAAGGCTGGTCTTCCAGTCCAGGCCGGCTCCGAGGTTCGAAGACTTTTCGATCAGCGGGTCGAACAGGCGGTGCACCAGCTCCGCCGCCGAGTCCAGCCCCTGGTCGAGATAGACCGCGCCGATCACCGCTTCCAGGGTGTCGGCGAGGATGGATGCCTTGTCCCGTCCGCCTGTGCCCTCTTCACCACGGCCGAGCCGGATGAAAGAGCCGAGGTCGAGCCCACGACCCACCTCCGCCAGCGCACGAGAGTTGACCACCGCGGCCCGCAGCTTGGCCAGTTGGCCTTCGGGCAGGTCCGGGTGGGTGCGGTACAGCGTGTCCGTGACCACGAGGCCGAGGACGGAGTCCCCGAGGAACTCCAGGCGCTCGTTGGTGGGCAGACCGCCGTTCTCGTACGCGTACGAACGGTGGGTCAGCGCGCGCACCAGAAGGGCGGACTCGAGCTGATAGCCGAGCCGCCCTTCCAGAAGCGTGTGGGACGAGGCTGTGTTCTCCGCCTTTTTCTTGGCGTTGGTCTCCGCCTTGGCGTCAGACATAAAGCCTCTCACCAGCCGCTCAGACCTCGAGGACCTGGCGCTTGTTGTAGGTGCCGCAAGACGGGCACGCGATGTGCTGCAGCTTGGGCTCGTGGCAGCGCTCGCACGCAACCAGGGTGGGGACCGCAGCCTTCCACTGCGACCGGCGGTGGCGCGTGTTGCTGCGCGACATCTTCCGCTTCGGAACAGCCACGGCTACTTCTCCTGCTTCTCGTCGACACCGGATTCGGCGCCGCTCATCTCGTCCTTCTCGCCGTCTTCGAGTGAACCGGCGAGTCCCTGCAGTGCCGCCCAACGGATGTCGACGGCGTCATGGTGGTGGTCCGGGTCGTCCGCGAGCCGGGCTCCGCACTCGGAGCACAGGCCGGGGCAGTCGTCCTGGCACACCGGCTGCATCGGCAGTGCGAGCACCACCGCATCACGCAGCACGGGTTCGAGGTCGAACAGGCCGTCCTCGAGGAAGAGCCTGTCCTCGTCGTCCTCGGCGTCGCTGTCGGGTTCCGCGATCACGCGGCCCCGCTCATCGGCGTCGGGGTACGAGAACATCTCCTGGAAGTCCGCTTCGAGCTCCAGCTCCAGCGGCTCCAGACACCTTACGCACTCCCCCTCGGCCCCGGCACGGGCGGTGCCCGTGACGAGCACCCCTTCCATGACCGACTCCAGGCGGAGTTCGAGTTCCAGCGGGGCGCCTTCCGGCACTCCGACGACCCCCTTGATCCCGAGGTCCTTCGGAGCGTCGACCGAGCGCGTCATGCGCTGCTGCGCACCCGGCCGCCGACCCAGCTCGTGTGTGTCGAACACGAGGGGGTTGCGATGGTCGAGGCGGGCGTTCAGAGCCATTTCAACTTTCGATCTTCGAATGCGAAACTCGGTGCTGCGCCGCCCCTGGTGTTCCGGGCAGCGCTCGATCGCGGGCGTCCGTTGCAGACAGCATGAACGCACGCGCGACCGAAGAGCCAGGATACTGGACCTTTCGCTTTCGGCCCAATCCGCTGTCAGCGCCCCTGCTCGTAGCGGCGCAACTGCTCCGCCGTGATCATGGTGGTGTCGAACAGGCTGGTCTCGTCGAGCGCGTTCGCCGGCGGCTGCGCATACCCCTGAGGGTCCTGGTGTTCCTGCTGCTCCTGGTGCCCCTGGTGCCCCTGGTGCCCCTGGTTCGGGTCGTACGCCGGCTGCTGTGGGTAGCCGGCCGCGTACGGGTCGGCCTGCTGGTAGCCGTAGGGGTCGGCGGCCTGCTGGGGCTGGACGTACTGCTGCTGGTAGCCGCCGTACGCGTCCTGCTGGTACGCCGTCGCCTGGTACGCGTCCTGCTGCAGACCGTACGACTGCTGTTCCGGCACGGACCGGGACTGCTGGGCGGGGGTCTCCGAGAGGGCGACCAGCTCGGCCAGGTAGTCGGCGTCGCTGGTGGGGTGCGGGGAGGTGCCGTCGTCGTTCAGGGCGAGGGCGCCGAGGTCGTCGGTGGCGATGCGGCCGTGAAGTTTCTGCCGGCCCCGGCCGACGGCCTCCAGAGTCTTGGCGAGGACCGCCTCGAAGGCGCCGAGCTTGGCGTCGACGTAGGCGTCGGCGTCCTTGCGCAGGGTCTCGGGGTCGTGGCTGCGCTCAGGGGCGTCCTCGTCCTCGTAGCCCTGCGCGTCGAGGCCGGGACCGGTGCCGAGGAGCTTCTCTCGGCCCCGGCCGACCGAACCGAGGGTCTTGGTGAGGACGACCTCGAAGTTGGCGAGCTTGGAGTCGACGTAGTCGTCGGCCTCCGCGCGGACGTCCTCGGCCTCCTGGCGGGCTTCGGAGAGGATCCGGTCGGCCTCGTTCTGGGAGCGGCGGGCGACCTCGGTGTCGGAGATCAGGGAGCCGCGCTCGGCGTGTGCGCCCTGGATGATCCGCTCGGCCTCCTGG
Organism: Streptomyces sp. NPDC012510; assembly: GCF_042955065.1. Lineage (NCBI taxonomy): Bacteria > Bacillati > Actinomycetota > Actinomycetes > Kitasatosporales > Streptomycetaceae > Streptomyces > Streptomyces sp. NPDC012510. Next base: position 189,942 of record NZ_JBIBEN010000015.1, on the reverse strand, counting down.
CGGGCCCGCTCGACCATGTGGTCACGGTCGCCGATCAACTCCCGGGCCTGGGCGAGAGAGTCGGGCAGGGCGGCACGCAGCTCTTCGAGCAGGGCGAGCAGTTCGGCGCGGTTGACCACGCACGAGGCCGACATGGGCATGGATCGGGCGCCGGAGACCACCGAGACGATCTCGTCGAGCTTCTTCTGCACGTCCACCGTGTGGTCCACCGTGTGCTCGCCACTCTCTACAGCTGTGTTGGAGACGGTCGGATCGACTGTAAGGCCAGCGGGGGACCTTCGTCCGCTCAGTCGCGCTTCAGGCGTTCGGCGAGGGCTTCGAGGACGAGCGGGGGCACCAGGTGGGAGACGTCGCCGCCCCAGGTCGCCACTTCTTTGACGAGGGAGGACGACAGGAAGCTGTAGGTGGGGTTGGTGGGGACGAAGAGGGTCTCCACGCCCGACAGGCCGATGTTCATCTGGGCCATCTGCAGCTCGTAGTCGAAGTCGCTGACCGCGCGCAGACCCTTCACGATGGCGGGGATCTCGCGCTGCTTGCAGAAGTCGACGAGCAGGCCGTGAAAGGCCTCGACCCGTACGTTCTCGTACTCGGTGGTGACCTGGCGGATCAGCTCGATCCGCTCCTCGACCTCGAAGAGGCCCTTCTTGGATTTGTTGATCATCACCGCGACATAGACCTCGTCGTACAGCTTGGAGGCCCGGCCAATGATGTCGAGGTGTCCGTTGGTGATGGGGTCGAACGACCCGGGACAGACGGCACGGCGCACTTGGGATCCCTCGCTCTCCGGTCCGGTCATCGTCATCGTGCGTCTTCGCACGTAGAGGCGGCGCGACCGTACCAAAACGTTCCCTCGCCGTAGCGACGGGCCCTGATGGCCTCGAAACCGGTCGGCCAGGCGAATTCACCGCCTCGGGTGCTGCGCTCCACGGTGACGAGGGCGTCGTCGTGGAGCCACCCCCCGGTAAGGAGTGTGAGCAGGATCTCGCGAAGATCGTCGTCCACGACGGCGTACGGGGGGTCCAGGAAGACGAGGTCGTACGGCTCGTCCGGCGCCGGGCCCTGGATGATCTGCTCGGCTTTGCCCGATCTCACCTCGGCGCCGGGGAGGCCGAGCGATCTGACGTTGTCGCGAACCGTGCGGGCCGCTCGCGCGTCGGCCTCGACGAGGAGGGTGTGGCCGGCGCCTCGGGAGAGGGCCTCCAGGCCGACGGCGCCCGAACCCGCGTACAGGTCCAGGACCCGTTCGCCGTCCAGGGGGCCGCCCAGGAGGGATTCCCAGGTGGAGAAGAGGCCCTCCCGTGCGCGATCGGAAGTGGGGCGGGTGCCTGTCCCCGGCGGGACGGCCAGGCGGCGTCCACCGGCTGTGCCGGCGATCACGCGGGTCATCGTGGGTCCTTGTTCGAGGGCGTGGTCACGGCGTCCAGTTTGGCAGTCGGAGGTGGGGGGTGCTGGCCGTCGTGGACGTCTGCGGTTCATGGGGGTTGATCGCGCGGTTCCCCGCGCCCCTGAAAGACAGCCCGACTGCCCTCAGCCCCGGTCGAAATCCCTGACCGAACGGCAGTGTCCCTAGCCCTTGTCCAGGTACTGCTCTCTTTCCTCGTCCAGCAAGGCGTCCAGGGCCGTCCTCAGCGCCGGGAGATGCTCCAGGTCCGGGTCGCCGGCGACCACCGCCGCCGCTTCCTGTCTCGCCTCCGCGATGATGTCCTCGTCGTCGATGACGGTGAGCATGCGGAGGCTGGTGCGGGCGCCGGACTGGGCCTGGCCGAGGACGTCGCCCTCGCGGCGTTGTTCGAGGTCGATGCGGGAGAGTTCGAAACCGTCGAGGGTGGACGCGACGGCGTTCAGACGCTGGCGGGCGGCGCCGGCCTCTGGCATGTCGGTGACGAGGAGGCAGAGGCCGGGGGCGGAGCCCCGGCCCACGCGGCCGCGGAGCTGGTGGAGCTGGGAGACGCCGAAGCGGTCGGCGTCCATGATCACCATCGCCGTGGCGTTCGGGACGTTGACGCCGACCTCGATGACCGTGGTGGCGACCAGGACCTGGGTCTCGCCGGCGGCGAAGCGTCGCATGACCGCGTCCTTGTCGTCCGGGTGCATACGGCCGTGCAGGACCTCGACGCGAAGGCCCTGGAGGGGGCCCTTGGCGAGTTGCTCGGCGACGTCGAGGACGGCGAGGGGCGGGCGCTTCTCGGCCTCGTCCTCGGGGGACTTCTTGCCTGCTTTCTTCGGGTCGTCCTCCTCGTCCCCGATGCGGGGGCAGACGACATACGCCTGGTGGCCGTTCTCCACCTCCTCGCGGACGCGTTCCCAGGTGCGGGCGAGGAAGTGGGGCTTGTCGGCGGCCGGGACGACATGGCTGGCGATGGGTGAGCGGCCGGCGGGGAGTTGGTCGAGGACCGAGGTCTCCAGGTCACCGAAGACGGTCATGGCGACGGTGCGCGGGATCGGGGTGGCCGTCATCACCAGGAGATGGGGCGGCTGCTTGCCCTTGCCGCGCAAGGCATCGCGCTGTTCCACGCCGAAGCGGTGCTGTTCGTCCACGACGACCAGGCCCAGGTCGTGGAACTGGACCCTGTCCTCGATCAGGGCGTGGGTGCCGATGACGATGCCGGCCTCGCCGGTGACCAGGTCCAGCAGCGCCTGGCGACGGCCGGCGGCGCCCATCGAGCCGGTGAGCAGCACCACCTTGGTGGCGTGCTCGGCCCCGCCCAGCATGCCGCCCTCCGCCAGCTCCCCCATCATCTCGGTCACCGACCGGTGGTGCTGCTGGGCGAGCACCTCGGTGGGCGCGAGCATGGCCGCCTGCCCGCCCGCGTCGACGACGGCGAGCATGGCGCGGAGGGCCACCATGGTGTTGTGGGTGACCGTGAAGTTGTCGGTGACGTAGGCATGGCTCGGGTGAGCGACGCTGATGCATTGGACCGGCTTGCGCCCCACATGCTCGACGGCCCGGATTCCGCGTCGAAACGTGTTGTATTCCGGTCGAACCCGTACTCGGTCGGCCTTGCGGGTCAGCCGGAACGGCGCGTGCTCCTCAGGCAGGGCGACCGAGACGTTGAAGGCGGCTCGCTTCGGCAGAACTCGCGCACGGCCACCCAGCGATCGCACGAGCCAGGCGACGTCCTCCGCCAGCCTGCGCGAGGCGGAACAGAGCGAGATGCTCATACCGTCGGCCTGGACGGTGCCAGCTGTGTCCAGAAGACCTTGCAGCAGGGCCAGACGGTTCTTGACCGACGTGTTCTTGAAGCCGTCCGGCACGAACTTCGCGTGTGACGTGAGGCCCCACAGATTCAGGTCACGCAGCGTCTGGATCACGGGATTGCGAACGCCGCCGGCACGCTGCGTCAGCTGGATCGTGTAGTCGCAGCCGGATCCCTTCACCGGCACCAGTCGGCATTCGGGCGCCACCGCGGCTGCCGCGGCCTCGACGATCTCCTCGTCGAGGGTGGACAGACGCAGGTTGTGACGGAACGAGCCGCCCCCCAGGAGAAGGCCAAGCAGATAAGGATCCATCGGCAGCGCCGAGTCGCCCCCGAGGTCGACGGGGGTTGCGACCGGGATGTACCACTTCGAGGATCCATTCGCTCTCGAGGATCCTTTCGCTTCGAAGGCGTCGAGACGGATCTCTCGCGTGGTCATGACCTCGGGTTCCTGCCCTCGGCGCCACCCGCAGCTCGTACCGACGATCCAAAGGTGCTCGTCGTCGCACTCGACGGAGCTGCCGTCGGACAGCACCAGCCGCCAGACATCGCGTTCTCCTTGCGGGAAAACGCCGTCGACCAGCGCGATCTCACCGTCGGGCACGACAACCTCGTCCCCCACACGCACATCCCCCATCCGGCGGAAACCGGCGGGAGTGAGCACCAGCGAGTCGAGAGGCTGAGCCTTGCCCGAGCCGACCTCGCCCTGGAGCAGGCGGTGCATCGGGTGTTCCGTGGCCAAGTCGTCGAAGATCTCCCGGGAGACCTTCTGCTGGCCATCGGTGAGGGTGAAGGGGAGGCGGGCGTCGAAGGCCGTCAGGAGGCCTTCGGGGGTGGGGCGGCGGGCGACGGCGGGGAGTTGGGCGTCGGCGTGGCGGCGGCGGGCCAGGGCGACCTGGAGGACGAAGGCCTCGTCCCACTTGAGGCGGTCGCGGGCGGATGCGATGTCGGCCTTGGTGTGGGGGCGGTGGATCTTCAGGAGGGCTTCGGGGAGGGTGGCGAGGCCTCTGCCCTGCCGGAGGGAGTCGGGGAGGGGGTCGACGGCTTCCTGGGCGCTCGGAAGGACCGTCTGGACGGCCTTGGCGAGCTTCCAGGACTCCAGCTTGGCGGTGGCCGGGTAGATCGGGATGAGGGCGCCGGCCCAGGTGTCGACGGTCTCCGTGACGTCGTCGCCGCGCAGCAGCTCGTAGGCCGGGTGGGCCAGTTGGAGGCGGCGGTTGAAGACGGAGACCTTGCCGGCGAAGAGGGCGCGGGTGCCGGGGAGGAGCTCCTTGTGGGGTTTGTGCACGCCGTGGCCGAAGAACACCAGCTGGAGGCGGCCGCTGCCGTCGGTGATGGTGACTTCGAGGCGCTGGCCCTTGCCCCGGGGGGCCTTGGCGGAGGCGAACGTGTGCAGACGGGCGTCGGCGACCTGGGCGACCACCGTGACGTGCTCGTCCATGGGCAGGTCGGCGAGGTGGGTGAGCTGGCCGCGCTCCTCGTATCTACGGGGGTAGTGGTGCAGCAGGTCGCCGACGGTGTGCAGGCCGAGGTGCTCGGCCATCACCTTCGCGGTGGCGGCGCCGAGCGTGTTCTTGAGCGGTTCTTCGAGCGCGGACACGGGATCCATTGCACACCACGGCACTGACAATCCCGTATACGTCCTTGAAATCCGCTGGTCAGGCGGGTCGTTCGCGCCTAGGATGACGCACTCCCGGGCCCAGCCGTGTCAGGGTCCGTACCGCCGCCGTCCGCGGTCACCGTCTCGCGGGACCGCCCGACCCCGCCGCCGTCGCCAGAATCCCATCCCACCGGCGCTGCGACGATGGATTCAATGACCTCACAGTCATCCCAGGCTCGTCAGTCACCCCAGTCACCCCAGTCACCTCATACGTTCCAGGTCGATCTGCGTGGCCTGGTGGACCTGCTCTCGCGCCACCTCTACTCCAGTCCGAAGGTCTACCTGCGCGAGCTGCTGCAGAACGCCGTGGACGCGATCACCGCGCGGCGGGCGGAGCAGCCCGACGCGCCCGCCCGGGTGCGGCTGTTCGCCGAGGGCGGCGCGCTGCGGGTGGAGGACTCCGGCATCGGGCTCACCGAGACCGATGTGCACGAGCTGCTCGCCACGATCGGGCGCAGCTCCAAGCGCGACGACGGTGGCATCCAGGAGGTCCGCTCGGACTTCCTGGGGCAGTTCGGCATCGGGCTGCTGGCGTGTTTCGTGGTCGCCGAGCGCATCCGTGTGGTCAGCCGCAGCGCCCGTTCACCGCACGCGCCGCCCGTGGAGTGGACGGCGGCCGACGACGGCTCGTACACCGTGCGGACGCTGCCCGACGACGCCCGGCCCGAGCCCGGTACGACCGTGCACCTGGTAGCGCGGCCCGGGGCCGCCGAATGGCTCTCCCCCGCGCGCGTGCTGACGCTGGCGCGGGACTTCGGGTCGCTGCTGCCGTACGACGTCCGGGTGGGCGACGAGGCGGTCACCGATCTGCCGGCGCCCTGGGACCGCGCGTACCCCTCCCCCACCACCCGGCGCGTGGCCCTGGCCCGGCACTGTCACGACCTGTTCGGTTTCACGCCGCTGGACTCGATCGAGCTGGACGTGCCGCTGGCCGGGGTCCGGGGGGTGGCGTACGTGCTGCCGTCGGCCGTCAGCCCGGCCCAGCGGGCGAGCCACCGGGTGCATCTCAAGGGCATGCTGCTCACCGAGCGGGCCGAGCAGCTGCTGCCGGACTGGGCGTTCTTCGTGCGCTGCGTCCTCGACACGGACAGTCTGCGGCCCACGGCGTCACGGGAGTCGCTGTACGAGGACGAGACCCTGGCCGCCGTACGGGAGGCGCTGGGCGAGCGGATCCGCAGCTGGCTGACCGGGCTCGCCGCCGGTGATCCGGAGCGCCTGGCGGCCTTCCTGTCGGTGCACCACCTGGGTGTGAAGTCCCTGGCGCGCCACGACCGGGAGATGCTGCGCACGATGCTGCCGTGGCTCCCCTTCGAGACGACCGACGGGCGGCTGTCCCTGGAGGAGTTCGCGCAGCGGCACCCGGTGGTGCACTTCACGCGGACGGTCGAGGAGTACCGGCAGGTCGCGCCGATCGCCTCCGCGCAGGGCGTCGGGGTCGTCAACGGCGGTTACACGTACGACAGCGAGCTGGTCGAGGCGTTGCCGTCGGTGCGCCCGGGGACGGTCGTCGCCGAGTTGGACGCCGACACGGTGACCGCGCACCTGGACACGCCGGACCCGGACGAGGAGCTGGCGCTGGCGGGCTTCCTGTCGGCCGCGCGGGCCAGGCTCGACCCCCTGGGGTGCGATGTCGTGCTGCGGGCCTTCCATCCGCTGTCCGTGCCCGCGCTGCACCTGGACGACCGGTCCTCCCGGCACGAACAGGCCCGCGCGGAGGCCGAGGAGCGGGCCGACGACCTGTGGGCGGGCATCCTCGGCTCGCTGCGGGGCAGTGCGCCGCGCGCTCGGCTGGTCCTCAACCACCTCAACCCGCTGATCCGGCGGATCGGTTCCCTGACCGACCGGGAGCTGATCGGCACGGCCACGGAGTCCCTGTACGGGCAGGCCCTGCTGATGGCCCAGCGGCCGCTCAGGCCCGCCGACTCGGCGCTTTTGAACCGCGCGTTCATCGGCCTGCTGGAGTGGGCCACGCACAGCGATCCGGGGGCGGGGCCCGGCTCCGGTCCTGGTTTCGGATCGGGCTTCGGCTTCGGGGAGGGCGACCGCGGATGAGTGACCTCATCGATTCCATGGACTTCGACGAGCTGCGCCGGGCCATGGCGGAGAACTACGAGCAGCCGGAGGGCCCCGCCCGCAACGCGCGCGCGGAGCGGCTGCTCGCGGAGGCCGAGAAGCTGAAGATTCCGCTCGCCGTGATCGAGGCGCTCGGACACCAGCTCAAGGTCTACAACTACAGCTCCGAGAAGGACAAGATGTTCGTCCCCTTCGCGCGCCTGCTGCGCCTGTGGGACGAGCGCCCCGAGGACTTCGACGAGTACGAGGTCCACTCCCTGCACTGGGTGTTCAAGTGGATGTCGGCCGGCATGCTGAACCAGCCGCACATCCCGCTGACCTCCATCGAGAAGTGGCTCGGCGAGATGGAGCACCGCTACCGGCTGGCCGGGCACTCGGAACGGGCGGTGCGCAGCGCGGAGTTCACTGTGGCCGCGCACATCGGAGACCTGGAGCGGGCCGAGCGGGCGTACGGGGCGTGGCTGGCCGCCGACCGGGACGCCATGGCCGACTGCCACGCGTGCGAGCTGCACGGCCAGGGCTGGTGGCTGTCCCGGCAGCGCAGGGACGCGGAGGCACTGGAGCTGTGGGCGCCGGTGTTGGAGGGCGAGTACACGTGCGCCCATGAGCCGCACACCATCCTGGCGTCGTCCCTGGTGCCGCTGTTGCGCCTGGGACGGACGGACGAGGCGCGGGCCCACCATCTGCGGGGTTTCCGGCTGGTGCGGGCCATGGAGAGCATGCGGGGCGCGTACGCGGACCACGTGGAGTTCTGCGCGCTGACCGGCAACGAGGCGCGCGGTCTGGAGCTGCTGGCGGAGCGTCCGGCGTACTTCACGGACTCGGGGGACCCGCGCAGCAGGCTGCACTTCATGAGCGTGGTCGCCCTGCTCATGGACCGCCTCACCGCACGGGGGTTCGGCGACCAGACCGTCCCCGGACCCGCCGGCCGTACCTGGACCGCCCGCGAGCTGGCCTCCCACGCGCGCGCGGAGGCCCTTTCCCTGGCCGCGCTCTTCGACGCCCGCAACGGCACGGCGTACGTCAGCACCCATGCCCGGGAGCGGATGGACCGGCCGCCCCTGCTGGACCGGCTGCCGCTGGGCGTGCGTTCCACACGGACCGTCGCTCCGGTGCCCGCGCCCCGGTCGCCCGCCGCCGTGGAGCGAACGGCGGCCCAGGGCGGGCTCCCGGACGGACTGCCCGCCCTCCTCGCCGAGGCGCGGCGGCTCTCCGCGTCCCTGCACCCCGGCTCCGTAGAGGCCTGGGCCGCCGTGGCGCGGGCCGCCGAGGCCGAGGGCGCGGAGCTGGACGCCTGGGACCGCGCGGAGATCGTCGACCACGAGGCGATCGGCCTCGGGCCGGAGGGCGGCCCCCTCTTCGAACGCGCGGCCGACCTGTACGAGGCGGCCGGCGACCCCGGCGAGGCACTGGCGGCACGCGCGCGTGGGGCGAACGTCCACGCCCTCACGGGCCGGGTGGACGCAGCCATGGAGCTGATCTCCGAGCCCTACGAGCGCATCCTCGCCCTCTGGTCGACCGGCGGGGCGGGGGCGCGGCAGACGGCGTCCGTGCTGGTGGGGCGGGCGCGCATACTCGTGCAGCGGATGCACGAGACGGAGGACGCCGAAGCGGTGGCCTCCGCCGCGGCCGCCGTGCGGGAGCTTGCGGACTTCGTCGAGCCGCGCCGCTCGGAGGACGTACTGCTGGCCTCGCGGGCCGCCGAGGCGCGGGCGATGCTCGGGGAGCTGGCCGCACTCGGTGGGGACGCGGAGGCCGCCGTCGAGCTGTTCACGGAGGCCGCGGAGCGGTATGCGGCGGCCGGGCTGCCGTGGTTCGCGGTGCAGTACGAGGCGCGGCTCGCCGGGGTGGCGCAGCAGCTCGGGGACCTGGAGACCGCCGAGCGGGCCGCCCGTGCGGCGGTGGCGCACGGTGGGGCGGACCTGGAGCCGGTGGCCCACGCCCAGCTCCACCTCCAGCTTGCCGAGGTGCTGGGCGCCGGGGAACGGGCCGAGGAGGCCGCCGAGCACGCCCTGGAGGCGGCGCACTGGGCCGACGAGGCGGGCGAGGGTCCGACACTCGGCGCCTGGGCCCGGCACCTGCTGGGTGGGTGCCTGCTGCGGCTGGGGCGGTGGGCGGAGGCGGCCGAGGTGCTGGAGTCTGCGCTGCCGGACCTCACCGCCGAGACGCACGGGGACGGGGCCGTCGCCCAGACCCTGTGGTGGCTGGGCGACTGCCACACCGAGCTGGGCGAGCACCGCACGGCGGCCGAACGGTGGCTGCGGGCCGCCGACATCGCCCGGCACTGGCCGGAGCAGCGCGACCACGCCATGCTCGCGCATCTCGCCGCCGAGGCGCTCGCGCGCGCGGCGCTGCCCGCCGAGGCCGACCGGGCGTACGCGCGTGCCGCCGACCTCTGGGGCGAGCTGGGGAATGTCCACGGGTACGTCCGGGCGCTGCGGGCGCGGGCCTGGTACGCCGGGCGCCCGGAGCGTACGGAGGCCGGCCTCGACGTGGCGCGGGAGTTGATGGGCGACGCGGTCGTGGGGTGCGAGGCGGCCCTGTCCGACGTGACCGGTGAGGAGAACCGGCGGCGCGTCGTCGCGGAACTCGGCGAGACGTACCGGCAGTTCGGTGACCTGCTCGCCCGGTCCGTGGCGGAGGACGCGGAACTCGCCGTCTTCCAGCCGGTCTTCGAGGAGGCACTCGGGTTCGTCGAGCGGGCGGTGTCGGTGTACGAGTCCCTCGGGGCGGACCTCGTCGACGCCCGTACCGCCGCCGAGCTCGCGGCGGGGTGGTTGGAGGCGGATCTCCAGCGGAGGGCTGCCGCCGAGGGGCGGGTTCGGGCCGTCCTGGGCGCGCTCGGCGAGCGCGACGACGAGACGGCGGTGGCTCGGCGGGCGGAGGCGGAGAGGTTGCTGGAGGTCGTGGGCGCCTGAGCCGGGGCTTCTGCCGGCTTGTCTCGCCCCGCCGCCCTTACCCGTCCCATCCAGGGGCCGCGCCCCTTCGACCCCGCGTCGGCGGGTGTTCGGCTGCGGGCGGACAGGGCTTCTCGCGCAGTTCCCCGCGCCCCTGTTCAGGGGCGCGGGGAACTGCGCGAACGGGGTCCGGGGCGGAGCCCCGAGTCCTTGACGGGGGTCGAAGGGGCGCGGCCCCTGGGATGGGACGGGCAGGGGCGGCGGGGGCGGGGTCGGGGTCGGGGTCGGGGAAAGGCCTACTCCACCCCGATCAGCAGCAGCGCGCCCTGACGGCCGCCCCGGTACACCACCGTGTCCACCGCCAGGTGTCCCTCCCGCACGCGGGTCTCGACGTGGTCCACCACATCGGCGGGGGCTTCGTCGCCCAGCACCAGGGTGACCATCTCGCCGCCGGCGGCGAGCATGCGGTCGACGACCGAGGCCGCCGTCGCCGTGACGTCGGAGCCGATGACGGCGACGTCCCCGTCGACGAGACCGAGGACGTCGCCGGCCTGGCAGATGCCCGCCATGGTCCAGGACTGACGCTCGGCGATGACGACCTCGGCGTAGCGGGTGGCGCCGGCGGCGGAGGTCATGGAGACGACGTCCTCGTCGAAGCGGCGGTCGGGCTCGTGTACGGCGAGGGCCGCGATGCCCTGGACGGCCGAGCGGGTGGGGATGAGGGCGACCCGTACACCCTCGGCGCGGGCCTGCTCGGCGGCGGCCGCCGCGGTGTGCCGCAGGTCCGCGTCGTTGGGCAGCAGCACCACCTCAAGCGCGTGGGCACGCCGTACTGCCTCCACCAGCTCCCCGCTGGCGGGCGGCTCACCGGGCCGGGCCAGCACCGTGGTCGCGCCGGCCTCGGCGTAGAGCCGGGCCAGCCCCTCCCCCGGCACGACGGCCACGACGGCCCGCTGGGCGCGCTCGCGCGGCTGCCGCCCGGCCTCACCGGTCATGTGGGCGTCCTCGGCCCCGAAGTGCGTGATCCGGATCCGGTACGGCCGCCCGGCCTCGACCCCTGCCTCCACGGCGGCCCCGGCGTCGTCGACGTGCACATGGACGTTCCACAGCCCGTCCCCGCCGACCACGACGAGGGAGTCCCCCAGTGCGTCCAGGCGCCGCCGCAGACGGGCCACGGACGTGTCGTCCGCCTCCAGGAGGTAGATCACCTCGAAGGCCGGGCCGCCCGCCTCGGGCCGGTCGTCCCCGTCGCACACCTCCGCCACGGCTTCGCCGACGGCCACGCGCGCGTGCGCGGTGGGAGCGGGAACGGCCATCGCCCGCGGAGCCTCTCCCGTGAACGTCTCCACCAGCGCCGCCAGCACCGCCACCAGACCCCGTCCGCCCGCGTCCACGACGCCGGCGCGGGCCAGGGCGGCCAGTTGGGCGGGGGTCGCCGCCAGGGCCCTGCCGGCGCCCTCGTACGCGGCACGGGCGACGCTCCCGCAGTCGTCCGCGGCGTCCTGGGCCGCGTCGGCGGCGGCGGAGGCGACCGTGAGGACGGTGCCCTCGACGGGATGCGCGACGGCGTCGCGGGCGGAGTCGGCGGCGTGCCGCAGGGCGAGCCGCAGTCCCCGGCCGTCGGTGCGGGGCGCCTCGCGGTCGTCGGCGAGGACCTGGGCCATGCCCCGCAGGAGCTGGGCGAGGATCGTCCCGGAGTTCCCCCGGGCGCCGATCAGCGCGCCGTGCGCCATGGCCCGCGCGGCCTCGGCGAGCGTGGGCTGCCCCGCCGGGGTGGACTGGCCCGCCGGGGTGGACTGGCTCGCTCCGGCGGACGGACCGGCGGTCCCATGGCCCGCGAACACCGCCTCGACGGCCGCCGCGGCCGACTCCATCGTCAGATACAGGTTGGTGCCGGTGTCACCGTCCGCCACCGGGTACACGTTGATGGCGTCGATCTCCTCGCGCGCCCGTCCCAGCGCCGCCAGCGCGAGTCCGCACCAGGTGCGCACCGCGAGAGCATCGAAGAATGTCTGCGGCACCTGCGGCACCTGCGCCTCCTTGAGCTGCTGGGACTGGGACGCAGAGTAGACCTTGGAGGGGCGTCCGCCGGAAGGGGGCGGGGCAGGGCGACTGAGCAGCCATGGTAGTTTCGTTGTACTGGCGCGGTCGTTGTATGCTGCTCCGGTTGCCCGATCCACATCGGGCCATTCCCCTGGCAACGCCACTCAGATCTCTGATCCTGTGATCATGATCCCGGCCTGCCGGGATCATCCGTAAGTGCATCTGAAGTCTTTGGAGTGACCCGTGGCTGCCAACTGCGACGTCTGCGGCAAGGGGCCGGGCTTCGGCAACAACATCTCGCACTCGCACCGCCGTACGTCCCGTCGCTGGAACCCCAACATCCAGCGCGTCCGTACCGTGGTCGGCGGGACGCCGAAGCGCGTGAACGCCTGCACCTCGTGCATCAAGGCCGGCAAGGTCTCGCGCTGACGCACAGCTAAGCGCGCGGCCACTGCTGGTTCGCTGCATCGAGCCGGTCCACCCGGAGTGGACCGGCTTTTTGCTGTCCCTGACAACGCCGTAGCTGCCACGCCACAACGGTCGCACCGCCCACCCGACGGCCGGACGACCGGACGTCGCCGCGCAGCAGCGCATCCTCGCCGAGCGGTTCGCGGGTACGGGCTGGGAGGGGCCGCGCGTCCTGAAGGCACTGGAAGCGGCCGACGACCTGCCACTTCGACGCGATCGCCCAGATCCGTGTCGACCGGCTCACCGAGGGCCGGGGGGCGCTGCTCGGCGACGCGGGGTACGGCGCCACGATGGGTGGCATGGGCACCGGGGTGGCGATCGTCGGCGCGTACGTCCTGGCCGGTGAACTCTCCCTGGCGGGGGGGCGATCACCGTACGGCGTTCGCCGCGTACGAGCGCCGGATCCGGGGCTTCGCCAAGGGGTGTCAGAAAACCTCGGGGAACGCGGGCCCGTTCTTCGCGCCGCCCGCCGAGCGGCGGATCCGCAGCCGGGACCGGATGTACCGGCTCCTCGCCTCCCGGCCGACGGCGGCCTTCTTCCAGCGGATGACCGAGAAGTCGGCGACGAACATCAAACTCCCGGAGTACCCCGTGTGAGGGCCCAGCCGTGGTCCACGGGTCCGATCCCCCCGCCGAGCGCGAACCCGGCGGCGATCGCCCCCGTGACGTACTCCTTGGCCGCCGCGACGGCCTCCGGCACCTCCCGCCCCCGGGCGAGGTGCGAGGCGATCGCGGAGGCGAGGGTGCAGCCCGTGCCGTGGGTGTGCCGGTTGTCGTACCTGGGGGCCCTGAGCCAGTGCTCCGCGGAGCCGTCGGTGAGCAGATCGACGGCTTCCCCCGGGAGATGGCCGCCCTTGATCAGTGCCCACCGCGGCCCGTACGCCAGCACGGCCTCGGCGGCCTCACGCAGGCCGGCCTCCGACTCGACCCGGACACCGGTGAGTTGGGCCACCTCGTCCAGGTTCGGCGTCGCCACGGTGGCCACCGGCAGCAGCCGCGTCCGTACGGCGTCCAACGCGGAGGCGGCCAGCAGCGGATCGCCGTGCTTGGAGACGCCGACCGGATCCACGACGACCGGCGCGTCCGTGGCGGCCAGCAACTCGGCGACGACCTCGACGAGTTCGGCGGAGGCGAGCATGCCGGTCTTGACGGCCTGGACACCGATGTCGTCGACGACGCTGCGGTACTGGGCGCGCACCGCCGCCACGGGCAGTTCCCAAGCGCCCTGCACACCGAGGGAGTTCTGCGCGGTGACGGCCGTGACGACGCTCATGCCGTGCACCCCGAGCGCGAGCATCGTCTTCAGGTCGGCCTGGATCCCGGCCCCGCCGCCGGAGTCGGAGCCCGCCACGGTGAGCACCCTCGGCGGGCTCATGACTCGATGGAGGTTCATGACTCGATGTCCCCGAAGTGGTCCCAGCCGCCCTTGCTGGTCCAGGGCGCCCCGTCGACGGTCACCTGCGGCAGCGCCGAGGGGTTGAGGACCTCGCCGATCACCTTCCACCGCGCGGGCAGCTTCACGTCCGGCGGGAAGGTGGCCACGATCGCGTGGTCCTCGCCGCCGGTGAGCACCCACTGCAGCGGGTCGACGCCGACGGCCTGACCGATGTCGTGCATCTGGGTGGGGATGTCGATCGCGCCGGAGCGGATGTCGATCCGGCACTTGCTCGCCTCGGCGATGTGCCCCAGGTCCGCGATCAGCCCATCGCTGACGTCGCACATCGCGGTCGCGCCGAGGGAGGCCGCGGCCGGGCCCGCGTGGTACGGCGGCTCGGGGCGCCGATGGGCCTCCACGAAGGCGCGCGGCGAGCGGAAGCCCCGGGAGAGCACCGCGTGCCCGGCGGCGGACCAGCCGAGCCAGCCGGTGACGGCCACGACATCCCCCGGCTGGGCCCCGCCCCTGGTCACCGGCTCGTGGTTGCGCAGATCACCGAGCGCGGTGATCGAGATCATGATGGTGTCCCCGCGTACGACGTCACCGCCCACCACGGCCGCGCCGGCCACCTGGCACTCGTCGCGCAGGCCGTCCATCAGCTCGGTGGCCCAGGTCACCGGGAGTTCGGCGGGCGCCACCAGGCCGAGGAGGAGCGCGGTGGGCACGGCGCCCATGGCGGCGATGTCGGCGAGGTTCTGCGCGGCCGCCTTGCGCCCGACGTCGTACGCCGTGGACCAGTCGCGCCGGAAGTGCCGTCCCTCCAGGAGCAGGTCGGTGCTCGCCACGACCCGGCGGTCCGGCGCGGCCACCACGGCGGCGTCGTCGCCGGGGCCGACCCGGACCGCCGGGGTGGTGGTGAGCCGGGAGGTGAGCTCCCTGATGAGCCCGAACTCCCCCAGCTCTCCCACGGTGCCCTTCATCGTCGTATCGCCCCTTCTCGTGCCGCTTCCAGTGTCACTCGCGCCCGGTCGCGGGCCGTTGTCGTCCTCGGTACGGTCGAGTGGACCGTCAACTTCCGTCGTCCCCACGGCCCCGTGCGCGCGGCGCGGCTTCCCCGGGTCTCCCCCCGGTGCCGGGCGACGCGATACCGTGGCGTTCCTTTTCCCGACATGATCCACATGATCCTCGTGGCCGCCCTGGAGGTTCCGTGGTACAGGCGTACATCCTGATCCAGACGGAGGTCGGCAAAGCGTCGACCGTCGCCGACACGATCAGCAAGCTCCCTGGGGTCATCCAGGCCGAGGACGTGACGGGTCCGTACGACGTCATCGTGCGCGCCCAGGCCGACACCGTCGACGACCTCGGCCGACTGGTGGTCGCGAAGGTCCAGCAAGTGGACGGCATCACCCGCACTCTGACCTGCCCGGTCGTACACCTGTAGCCCCCGTCTACCCTTGGCCGGTGAACTCCTTGCGTCACCGGCACCCCGCTCGTCTCGGGCTGCCCGTCCTGGCCGTGTCGTTGATCGCCGTCGCGGGCTGCTCCTCAGCAGACGACGGCGGCTCGGCGGCGGTTCCCAGCGCTGGGGCCGCCGCCGTGAAACTGTGCCGGAACCTGGACGAGGTGTTGCCGCGCGAGGTGGACGGTCTCAGCCGCCAGGATCCCCAGCCGGCCTCCGCGCTGACGGCGGGCTGGGGCGACGCGGTGATCATACTGCGCTGTGGTGTGCCCCGGCCGCCCAAGATGGTCGACCCGGGGGTGGCGGAGGGGCGGGACGCCGATGCGGTGGCCGGGGCCGTCGACGGGGTGGACTGGCTGATGGAGAAGCGGGACGACGGGTCGTACCGCTTCACCACGGCGAATCGCTCAGCGTATGTGGAGGTTGCGGTGTCGGCGGATCGGGCCGGGGAGGACACCTCGCCGATACTGGTGGGGCTGGCGCCCGCGATCAAGAAGGCGATACCTGAGGGGGTCGCTTCCTAGCCGTCTGCCAGTGACGGCCGTCGGGAGGCTGCCGCCCGCTTGTGGCTGGTCGCGCCCACGCGGCGGAGCCGCACATCGCCACGGCCCCGCGCCCCTGTTGGGCCTCCGGCCCCTCAGGGGTACGCCTCAGCGGAGGCCCGTCGGCCTGCGCAGCGCCGCCTGGATCAGGCGGTCCACCAGTTCCGGGTACTCGATCCCGCTCGCCTTCCACATCGCCGGGTACATCGAGATCGGGGTGAAGCCGGGGAGCGTGTTGATCTCGTTGATGACGAAGTCGCCGTCCTCCGTGAGGAAGAAGTCGGCGCGGACCAGGCCTTCGCAGGAGGCCGCGTCGAAGGCGTCGACCGCGAGCTTCCGCACCTCGGCGGTCTCCTGCGGGGTCAGCGGGGCCGGGACGATGCCGGGCGTCGAGTCGATGTACTTGGCCTCGAAGTCGTAGTAGGCGTGGGCCTCGGGCGGCGGGATCTCGGCGGGGACGGAGGCGCGGGGGCCGTCCTCGAACTCCAGGACGCCGCACTCGATCTCACGGCCGCGCAGGGCCGCCTCGACGAGGATCTTCGGGTCGTGGCGCTGGGCCTCGGCGATCGCCTCGTCGAGGTCGGCCGGGTCGTCGACCTTGGTGATGCCGATGGAGGAGCCCGCGCGGGCGGGCTTCACGAAGAGGGGCCAGCCGTGCTCACCGGCGAGATCGATGATCTTCTTGCGGGCGGCGGACTCGTCGAGCTGCCACTCACGCGGCCGGATCACCACGTACGGGCCGACCTTGAGCCCGAAGGAGGTGAACACCCGCTTCATGTACTCCTTGTCCTGGCCGACGGCCGAGGCGAGGACGCCCGAGCCGACATACGGGACTCCGGAGAGCTCCAGCATGCCCTGGAGCGTGCCGTCCTCGCCGTAGGGGCCGTGCAGGACGGGGAAGACGACGTCGACCTCGCCGAGCGCCTTGGGGACCGAACCGGGCTCGCTGTAGACGACTTCGCGGTTGGCGGGGTCGACGGGGAGGACCACACCTCCCTCGCGCGACTCGGCGAGCTCCTCGACGCTCGGCGTACGGCGGTCGGTGATCGCCATCCGCTCCGGTGCGTCGGCGGTGAGGAACCAACGGCCTTCCCGGGTGATGCCGATCGGCAGGACGTCGTACTTCGTCCGGTCGATGGCACGCAGGACGGCGCCGGCCGTCACCACGGAGATCCCGTGTTCCGAGCTGCGGCCGCCGAAGACGACGGCGACGCGCGGCTTGCGGGACGGCTGCTCAGGGCTCTGGGGGAGGTTCTCGCTGCTCATATCGCGTTGAGGGTACCCGGTGGTAGTGCGCGAGTCAGCGCCCATACGGTCGCCTTCGTTCAGCGTCGTTCGGGCTTGGCGCTGCGCGACATCATCTCCTTGAGGGCGACGACGGGCGGCTTGCCGTCGTGGACGATGTCGACGACCGTCTCCGTGATGGGCATGTCGACGCCGTACCGACGGCCCAAATCCAGCACGGACTCACAGGACTTGACGCCCTCGGCGGTCTGTTTGGTGACCGCGATGGTCTCCTGCAGGGTCATGCCCTTGCCGAGGTTGGTGCCGAAGGTGTGGTTGCGGGAGAGCGGCGAGGAGCAGGTGGCCACCAGGTCGCCGAGGCCCGCGAGTCCGGAGAAGGTGAGCGGGTCGGCGCCCATGGCGAGGCCGAGCCGGGTCGTCTCGGCGAGACCGCGCGTGATGAGCGACCCCTTGGCGTTGTCACCGAGACCCATGCCGTCCGCGATGCCGACGGCGAGGCCGATGACGTTCTTCACCGCGCCGCCCAGCTCGCAGCCGACGACGTCGGTGTTGGTGTAGGGGCGGAAGTACGGGGTGTGGCAGGCGGTCTGGAGCCGCTGGGCGACGGCCTCGTCGGTGCAGGCGACCACGGAGGCGGCCGGCATGCGGGAGGCGATCTCCCGTGCCAGGTTGGGCCCGGTGACGACGGCGATGCGGTCCTGGCCGACCTTGGCGACGTCCTCGATCACCTCGCTCATCCGCATGGCGGAACCGAGTTCGACGCCTTTCATCAGCGAGACGAGGACGGTGCCGGGGGCCAGCAGACCGGTCCAGTCGGCGAGGTTGCCGCGCAGGGTCTGCGAGGGGACGGCGAGGACGGTGAAGTCGGCGTCGGCCGCGGCCTCGGCGGCGTCGGTGGTGGCCCGCAGGTTCTCAGGGAGCTCCACTCCCGGCAGGTAGTCCGGGTTGGTCCGGGTGGAGTTGACCGCGTCCGCGAGGTCGGCACGCCGCCCCCACAGAACGGTGTCGCATCCCGCGTCGGCGAGCACCATGCCGAAGGCCGTGCCCCACGAACCGGTGCCGAAGACGGCCGCCTTGACCGGCTTGCTCACTTGCCCCGCCCCTCTTCCTGATGTGCCTGTGTCCGCTGGACCGTGCTGTGCTGCTTGGGGTTGTCGACGACCGCGCGGGCGGTCCTGCGCCGCTGCTCGATCCGCTCCAGCTTCGGGTCGTACGGCGTCTTGGGGGCCTCCTCGCCGCGGATCTCCTCGAGCTGGCGGGTGATGGCGGCCATGATGACCTCCGTCGCGTCCTTCAGCAGGTCGGGGGTCATGTCCCGGCCGTAGAAGCGCGAGAGGTCGACGGGCGGGCCCGCGAGCACGTGGTGGGTCTTGCGCGGCAGCAGGTTGGGCTTCTTGGCGTACGGCGGCAGCAATTCGTTGGCGCCCCACTGGGCCACCGGGATCACCGGGCACCTGGTCTGCAGGGCGACCCGCGCGGCGCCGGTCTTGCCGGTCATGGGCCAGCCGTTCGGGTCCCGTGTGAGGGTGCCCTCGGGGTAGAAGGCGACGCATTCGCCGCGCTCCACGGCGTTGATCGCGGCCCGGAAGGCGCTCAGCGCGTCGGTGCTCTCGCGGTAGACGGGGATCTGTCCGGTTCCTCGCATCACGGCGCCGATGAATCCCTTGCCGAAGAGACCGCTCTTCGCGAGAAATCGCGGAACGCGTCCGCTGTTGTACTGATAGTGGGCGTAGGCAAAGGGATCGACATGCGAATTGTGGTTCACGGCGGTGATAAATCCCCCCTCGGCCGGAATGTTCTCCATTCCACGCCAGTCCCGCTTGATCAGCACCACCAGGGGCGGTTTGGCGATCACCGCGGCGAGGCGGTACCAGAAGCCGATTCTGCGGCGGGGCACGCGGACACCTTCCTCTAGGGCTTCCCATGGCCTGCTCCGGAGGTCCGGAGCCGCACAAGTGTCGCCCCGGGCCACCGGTCTGTCGAGAACACCGTACGCCCCACCCCGCGGCGTCCCCTTGCGCCCAGGTGACAATGGCCGCGACAAGAGAGGGACGGAACACCCGTGCAGTGGACCCTGGTCGTACCCCTGAAGCCCCTGGCGCGGGCCAAGAGCAGGCTCTCGGACACCGCCGACGACGGGGTGCGCCCCGGTCTTGCCCTCGCCTTCGCCCAGGACACCGTGGCCGCGGCGCTGACAGCCACCGCGGTCGGCGACGTGGTGGTGGTCACGGACGACCCCCTCGCCGCGCGCGAACTGGCGGCCCTGGGCGCCCGCACGGTCCCCGAGGATCCCCGCGAAGGTCCCCGCGACGGCCTGAACGCCGCGCTGCGGCACGGAACGGCCGTCGTGCGCGCTGTACGCCCGCAAAGCCCCGTCGCGGCCCTGAACGCCGATCTGCCCGCTCTGCGCCCGGGGGAACTGACCCGCGTCCTGAACGCGGCCGCCGCGTTCCCCCGTTCCTTCCTCCCGGACGCCGCCGGCACGGGCACCACCCTGCTCGCCGCGACCGCCGGCCACGACCTCTCCCCCGTCTTCGGCCCGGACTCCCGGCTCCGCCACCGCCGCTCCGGCGCCGTGGAACTCGCTCTCGGCACCGTCGACTCCGTACGCCAGGACGTCGACACCGGCGACGACCTCCGCGCCGCCCTCGCCCTCGGCGTCGGTCCCCGTACGGCCGCCGCGGCCGCGCGCCTGCTGACATCCGGCCAGTAGGCTGCGTCCATGCAGGCCACCGCGTACACCTACGACCCCGCCACCCGCACCGGTCAGGTCCTCCTCGACGACGGCACCCCCGTCCCCTTCGACGCCCCGGCCTTCGACGCGGGCCGACTCCGCCTGCTCCGCCCCGGCCAGCGGGTCCGCATCGAGACGGAGGGCACGGGCGAGGCCCTGCGGATCACCCTGATCACCCTGCAGACGTTCTGAGGAGAACCGGGCCCGGAATCTCCTCCGGAACACACCGCGGGCCGGGCTCCGGCAACAGGAGCCCGGCCCGGCGCGTGTGAGTACCCGGCGCCCTACGACTGGCGGGCCGCAGTCGTCTTCTTCGCGGTCGTCTTGCGAGCCGTCGACTTCTTGGCCGGCGCCTTCGTCGCCGTGGCCTTCTTCGCCGGCGCCTTCTTCGCGGTCGTCTTCGCCGCGGTCGACTTCGCCGCCGTGGTCTTCTTCGCCGCCGTAGACTTCGCCGCCGTCTTCTTCGCGGTCGTCTTCTTCGCCGTGGTCTTCTTCGCGGCAGCCGTCGTCTTCTTCGCGGCGCCGGTCGTCTTGCGGGCCGTGGTCTTCTTCGCGGTCGTCTTCTTCGCCGCCGCCTTCTTGACCGTCGCCGAAGCCCCACCGGTCAGGCTGCCCTTGGGCGCCTTCTTGACCGCGACCTCGCCACCACGGGGAAGCTTCTTCGAGCCGCTCACCAGGTCCTTGAAGCCCTGGCCCGCGCGGAAACGCGGCACGGAGGTCTTCTTGACCCGAACCCGCTCACCCGTCTGCGGGTTGCGGGCGTAGCGGGCAGGCCGGTCGACCTTCTCGAACGAACCGAAGCCGGTGACCGACACCCGGTCCCCCGCGACCGTCGCGCGGACGATGGCGTCCAGTACGGCATCCACCGCGTCGGCGGCCTGCTGACGCCCGCCGAGCTTGTCCGCAATCGCTTCTACGAGCTGCGCCTTGTTCACGTCTTCCCCTTCGGAGACATCGCCAGAACGAAAGTGTTCAAGCTTTTCGCACGTTAGGCAGATATATACCGCAAATCAAACACGAAACGGGCTTATCACCCTTGTGCCGCAACGAACTCGGCGGTCCTGGAGCGGCTTCAGCGTTCCTCTGCGGGGAATCGACCCTCGTCGAGGTCCGTCATGAAGCTCTCCAGCCGCCTTGCCGCGTCGGCGAGATCGTGCTTGGCCACGGCCGTAATGACCAGCAGCTTCCGGGTCAGCGCCATGCGTACGCCCTCCGGGACTTGCAGTGCGCGCACTGTCGCGTGCGCTTCCTTGAGTTGGCTCGCGACCGCCGCATAGAGCTCGAGTTGGCCGTCGTGTTCCATGCACAGATTGTGCCATCTGGGGCGAGTTGTCGCCTGCGCAGGGGGCAACTGCCGTCTCCCGCAGGCTTGGGGAGCACCCCCTTCCGATGCCGCACCATGGTGCGCGTACCCCCACAATCACCTTTGTAACTAGGGGAGTTGAAACCTTTCTGCACATGACTTCGAAGGTCGCCGGACCCGGACATGGCGGTACCCCCAACCGTGCACGATTGGGGGTACCGGGGGGTGTCGCGGTGGCTGGAATCCGCCTTGCGCGGACCGCCCCGAGGGGTGGGCCGCGCCGGTGGATCAGACCTTCAGCGTCCTCGGCTTGTACGAGGGCCGCTTGGCCTCGTACGCGGCGATGTCCGCCTCGTTCTGGAGGGTGATGGAGATGTCGTCCAGCCCGTTCAGCAGCCGCCAGCGGGAGTTCTCGTCCAGCTCGAAGGCGGCGGTGATGCCCTCGGCCCGCACCTCACGAGCCTCCAGGTCGACCGTCACCTCGATCTCGGGGTCCTTCTCGGTGAGCTCCCACAGCGCGTCCACGATCTTCTGCTCCAGCACGACCGTGAGCAGGCCGTTCTTGAGCGAGTTGCCACGGAAGATGTCGGCGAAGCGGGAGGAGATCACGGCCTTGAAGCCGTAGTTCTGCAGCGCCCACACGGCGTGCTCACGGGAGGAGCCGGTGCCGAAGTCGGGGCCGGCGACCAGGACGGTCGCGCCCTTGCGCTCGGGCTGGTTGAGGATGAACGTCTCGTCCTTGCGCCAGGCCTCGAACAGCCCGTCCTCGAAACCGTCCCTGGTCACCTTCTTGAGCCAGTGGGCGGGGATGATCTGGTCGGTGTCGACGTTGCTGCGGCGCAGCGGGACGGCCCGGCCGGTGTGCGTGGTGAATGCTTCCATGACTGATCAGACTCCAGCGGGCGCGGGGGTGTCGGCGTCGGACAGGTCGGCGGGGGACGCCAGGTGGCCCAGGACGGCCGTCGCGGCAGCGACCTGCGGGGAGACCAGGTGCGTACGGCCGCCCTTGCCCTGCCTGCCCTCGAAGTTGCGGTTGGAGGTGGACGCGGAGCGCTCACCCGGGGCGAGCTGGTCGGGGTTCATGCCCAGGCACATCGAGCAGCCCGCGTGCCGCCATTCGGCGCCGGCCTCCTTGAAGACGACGTCCAGACCCTCGGAGACGGCCTGCAGACCGACCCGCGCGGAGCCGGGGACGACCAGCATCCGTACGCCGTCGGCGACTTTGCGGCCCTTGACCAGCTCGGCGGCGGCGCGCAGGTCCTCGATGCGGCCGTTGGTGCAGGAGCCTACGAAGACGGTGTCCACCTTGATGGAGCGCAGCGGCTGCCCGGCCTCCAACCCCATGTACTCCAGGGCCTTTTCGGCGGCGAGGCGCTCCGAAGCGTCTTCGTACGAAGCGGGGTCGGGGACGTTCGCCGAAAGCGGCGCGCCCTGGCCCGGGTTGGTGCCCCAGGTGACGAACGGCGACAGCGAGGCGGCGTCGATGACGACCTCGGCGTCGAACTCGGCGTCCTCGTCCGTCTTCAGCGTCTTCCAGTACGCGACGGCCGCGTCCCAGTCCTCGCCCTCGGGGGCGTGCGGACGGCCCTTCAGGTACGCGAAGGTGGTCTCGTCGGGGGCGATCATGCCCGCGCGGGCGCCGGCCTCGATCGACATGTTGCAGATGGTCATCCGTGCTTCCATCGAGAGCTTCTCGATGGCGGAGCCCCGGTACTCCAGGACATAGCCCTGGCCGCCGCCGGTACCGATCTTGGCGATGATCGCCAGGATCAGGTCCTTGGCGGTGACGCCCTCGGCCAGCTCGCCCTCGACCGTGATGGCCATGGTCTTGGGGCGCACCAGCGGCAGCGTCTGCGTGGCCAGCACGTGCTCCACCTGCGAGGTGCCGATACCGAACGCCAGACCACCGAAGGCGCCGTGCGTGGAGGTGTGGGAGTCACCACAGACGACGGTCATGCCCGGCTGGGTCAGACCCAGCTGCGGGCCGACGACGTGCACGACACCCTGCTCGACGTCGCCCAGCGGGTGCAGACGCACACCGAACTCGGCGGCGTTCGCGCGCAGCGTCTCCAGCTGGACCCGGGAGACCGGGTCCGCGATGGGCTTGTCGATGTCGAGGGTGGGGGTGTTGTGGTCCTCGGTCGCGATGGTCAGGTCGAGCCGGCGAACCTTCCGCCCGCTCTTGCGGAGACCGTCGAAGGCCTGCGGGCTGGTCACCTCGTGCAGCAGGTGCAGATCGATGAAGAGGAGGTCGGGCTCGCCCTCGGCGCGCCGGACGACATGGTCGTCCCAGACCTTCTCCGCGAGTGTCCTACCCATCGCTTTCCCTCCGGCCGGCGCGTCAGTGCGTCGGCCCAACTAGAGATCTCGGAGGTGGCCGGCGCACGTGTCCCCCTCGTGGCGCGTGCCGGCCGCCGGGCTCGTCGGTCCGCGAGCCGCTGTTGTTCTGCTTCCAGAGTGGCAAGGTCCACGTGAAATTGAACTTGCGTTTCACAGAGTGAGACGCGAGTATCGTTGCATGGACAACAGTAGCGGCGTCGGCGTTCTGGACAAGGCGGCCCTGGTCCTGAGCGCCCTGGAGTCCGGTCCGGCCACCCTCGCGGGTCTGGTCGGCGCCACCGGACTCGCACGACCCACGGCCCACCGCCTGGCCGTGGCTCTGGAACACCACCGCATGGTGGCACGCGACATGCAGGGCCGTTTCATCCTCGGCCCCCGGCTGGCCGAGCTGGCCGCGGCCGCCGGCGAGGACCGCCTCCTCGCGACGGCAGGCCCGGTGCTCACGCACCTACGGGATGTGACGGGCGAGAGCGCTCAGCTCTACCGCCGCCAGGGCGACATGCGCATCTGCGTCGCCGCGGCGGAGCGCCTGTCCGGACTGCGGGACACGGTCCCGGTCGGTTCGACCCTCACGATGAAGGCCGGTTCCTCGGCCCAGATCCTCATGGCCTGGGAGGAGCCGGAGCGTCTGCACCGCGGTCTTCAGGGCGCCCGCTTCACGGCCACCGCCCTGTCGGGCGTGCGGCGCCGGGGCTGGGCCCAGTCCATCGGCGAGCGCGAGCCGGGCGTCGCCTCGGTCTCCGCCCCCGTGCGCGGCCCGTCGAACCGGGTGGTGGCCGCCGTCTCGGTCTCGGGCCCCATCGAGCGCCTGACCCGCCACCCCGGCCGTATGCACGCCCAGGCGGTCATCGACGCCGCGGCCCGCCTCTCGGAAGCCCTCCGCCGCACCGGCTGACCCTCGACATCCCGTCCGACCATGAGAAAAGGCCTGCCTCAACGCCGCGGCAGGCCTTTTCTCATGGGTTCGACGGCAGCGCCCCACAGGGGCGCGAGGAACTGCGCGAGCGACCACGACCAACCCTCGGTCGCCCCACACAGCTCCGCCGCGGCGATCAGGCGCCCACACCCCGCCCAGCCCTGTGAGCGAACCTCTCCTTCGCCGACCTCCCCCGCTTCTCAACCGGCAGCACCCCCGTGGCCGCCGCGAGGCCGAACGCCGGCATGTCGGCGTAGATCGACTCGTACGCCCCCTCCGGCACCACATACGTCTCGTGCCAGAGCCCCACGTGCTGCCGGGCCTTCCCCTTGCGCTCCTTGCGGTTGAGCGCCGCCCACGCCACGCGATGGAACGCGTCGGGCGCGTGCGCGTAGGCATAGAGCTTCTCCTTGGACTCCCAGTACTGGACGACGTAGTACGTCCGCGGGGAGGCCGTGAGCAGCACCGCGTTCAGCAGCCCCCGGCTCGGGTCCTTCCGCAGCTCCCGCAGCATCCGCGGCATGGCGGCGAGCACCGGTCCCCAGTGGTGCACGGCCCAGAAGTGGTTGATCCGCGTGCCGATCAGCAGAACCACCACCTCCCCTTCGGCGGCGGCGGTGGTACGGCCGGCGACGACCCGCTTCCCGAACATGACTCCCCCTTATTGGTGAGCGGCACTATCCGAACACCCATGCTTGGATAGTGACACTTCCCAAGGAGAGGTGCAAGGGATGCGGCTGGCGGAGTTGAGCGAGCGCAGCGGGGTGTCCACCGCGACGATCAAGTACTACCTGCGCGAAGGGCTGTTGGCGCCGGGCCGCCAGATCAACGCGACCACGGCCGAATACGACGAGGAGCATCTGCGCCGGCTGCGCCTGGTGCGCGCGTTGATCCAGGTGGGCAAGGTCCCGGTGGCGAACGCCCGGGAGGTGCTCAGGCATGTCGACGACGAGTCCCTGGGCCGTACGATCCGGCTCGGCGCGGCCCTGTGGGCGCTGCCCCAGGCACCCGAGCCGGACGAGGAGGACCCGGTCACGGTGGCCGCGGCGGCCGAGGTGGACCGGCTGCTGCGGATCCTGGGCTGGGACTCGGTGCGCGAGATCGGCCCCCTCTCCCCCGTACATCGCTCACTGGTGGCGCTGGTGGCGACGCTGCTGCGGCTCGGCTATCCGTGCGACGCCGAACTCATGGCCCCGTACGCCGAGTTGATGCACCAGGCGGCCGCGCGGGACCTGGACCGCATGGAGACCTACCCGTCCGACACGGAGAAGGTGGAGGTGGCGGTCTCGTCGGCGGTCCTCTTCGAGCCGGTGCTGCGCGCGCTGCACCGGCTGGCACAGGAGGAGGAGTCGGCGCGGCGGTACGGCATCGAGTAGCCGGAACACGAAGAAGGCCCCCCACCGAAGTGGAGGGCCTTCTCGATGTGTACCCCCGACCGGATTCGAACCGGCGCTACCGCCTTGAGAGGGCGGCGTGCTAGGCCGCTACACAACGGGGGCGTGGAGCCTGCAGGCGTTTGAGTACTACACCGCCGCAGGTCCAAGCTGGTCTACCTGGACTCGAACCAAGACTAACTGAACCAGAATCAGTCGTGCTGCCAATTACACCATAGACCAATGTGGTTTAGACCAGTCAGTACCCCCGACCGGATTCGAACCGGCGCTACCGCCTTGAGAGGGCGGCGTGCTAGGCCGCTACACAACGGGGGCCCTAGCGATCCTGCATCGTGGTCGGCGGGAGCTACCCTGACCGTCCTCGCGGGAAGGATCTGTACCCCCGACCGGATTCGAACCGGCGCTACTGCCTTGAGAGGGCAGCGTGCTAGGCCGCTACACAACGGGGGCTTCGCGGAGTTGATCTCCGCCTGCAGATGAGCTCTGCGAGCTGGCCTACCTGGACTCGAACCAAGACTAACTGAACCAGAATCAGTCGTGCTGCCAATTACACCATAGGCCACTGGAACGCAAGCCCCTTAGGGGATCTTGTTCTAGTTCGCTCCGTCGGCTCCGGCCTTTCGGCCCGCTCCCCGGCGGCGCAGAAAGAACATTACCCGAAGGTGGACGGCGCTCCAAAACGGGTATCCGAGCCGAGGATCACCGGGAGTTCGGCGAGGGTGGCGATGCGGTGCGGCCCGACGGGCGGGTCGATGGTCGCGTGGAGGCCGCCGCGGTCGATCCAGACCGACAGCAGACCTGCGTCGGCGGCGCCCCGGCCGTCGATCTCCGGGTGATCGCCGACGTAGGCGACCTCGTGCGGCGGCAGCTCCAGGGACTCGCAGGCCACGTGGAACGCCTCGGCGGCCGGCTTGTGAACACCCAACTGCTCGGCGCACAGCACCGTCTCGAAGCGGTCCCACACCCCGAGGGCGCGCAGTTTGCGTTCCTGGACGGGGAGGCTGGAGTTGGAGAGCACCGCGTGGCGGTGGCTGGCCGCTAGGGCGTCCAGGACGGGCAGGACGTCCGGGAAGAGGGCCCAGGCGCGCTCGTAGTGGGCGATGTAGCGCTCGAACCAGTCGTCGGCCTCCGTGTCACTCAGCGGCTCACCGAGGAAGTCGCGGACGCGGTCACGCCGGGTGGCCTCCCAGTCACCCTCACCGGCCGCGTACCGCCGCCAGTGCAGGCTCGTGAGCTCCTTCCAGCGTGTGATCGCCCGATCGACGGTGTCGTACCCGTGGAGCAGTCCCTCGACAGCCAAGTGGGCGCGCATCCCGGCCCGGTCGGCCGCGGTGTAGTCGAAGAGGGTGTCGTCCACGTCCCACAGCACGGCCTTGATGTTCATGGAACCGACCGTAACCCGAGGGCGGCCGCCCTGTCCGGAGGACGGCGAAGGGGCGGCCACCGGGACTCCGGATGCCGCCCCTCACGTACCGCCCCCTCACCTGCCGTTCGTCACGTGCCGTTCGTCACGCGGCGAGCTTCGCCAGGGCCGCGTCGACGCGGGCCAGCGTCTTCTCCTTGCCCAGGATCTCCAGGGACTCGAAGAGCGGCAGGCCGACCGTGCGGCCGGTGACGGCGACGCGGACGGGGGCCTGGGCCTTTCCGAGCTTGAGGCCGTGGGCCTCTCCGGCGGCCAGGACGGCCTCCTTCAGGGACTCGGCCGAGGTCCAGTCGGCGGCCTCCAGCTTCTCCCTCGCCGTACGAAGGAGCGCGTCGGAGCCCTCCTTCATGGCCTTCGTCCAGCTCGCCTCGTCCTCCACCGGCTCGGGCAGGAACAGGAAGTCGACGTTCTCCGTGATCTCCGACAGGACCCTGAGGCGGGTCTGCGCGTGCGGGGCGATGGCCTCCCACTTCGCCTCGTCGAAGTCTTCCGGCGCCCAGGAGGCGAAGGGGGCCTTCAGCCAAGGGGCGCAGCGCTCGGTGAACTCCTTCACGTCCAGCAGGCGGATGTGGTCGGCGTTGATCGCCTCGGCCTTCTTCAGGTCGAAGCGGGCCGGGTTGGGGTTCACGTCGGCGATGTCGAAGGCGGCGACCATCTCCTCGATCGTGAAGATGTCCTGGTCGGCGGAGAGCGACCAGCCGAGCAGGGAGAGGTAGTTGAGCAGCCCCTCGGGCAGGAAGCCGCGCTCGCGGTAGAGGTTGAGCGAGGACTGCGGGTCACGCTTGGACAGCTTCTTGTTGCCCTCGCCCATCACGTACGGCAGGTGCCCGAAGGACGGGACCTCCTTGGCGATGCCCAGCTCCATCAGCGCCTTGTAGAGGGCGATCTGACGGGGCGTCGAGGAGAGCAGGTCCTCGCCGCGCAGGACGTGGGTGATCTCCATCAGGGCGTCGTCGACCGGGTTGACGAGCGTGTAGAGCGGGGCGCCGTTCGCACGGACGATGCCGTAGTCCGGCACGTTCTCCGGGGTGAAGGTCAGCTCGCCGCGGACCAGGTCCGTGAAGGTGATCGTCTCGTCGGGCATCCGGAAGCGGATGATCGGCTCACGGCCCTCCGCCTCGTACTGTGCCTTCTGCTCGGGCGTGACCTCGCGGCACTTGCCGTCGTAGCCGGAGGGCCTGCCGGCTGCGCGGGCGGCGTCGCGGCGTTCCTCCAGCTCGGAGGCGGTGCAGTAGCAGGAGTACGCGTGCCCGGCTTCCTGGAGCTTCTTGGCGATCTCCTTGTACGTCTCCATGCGCTGCGACTGGCGGTACGGCGCGTGCGGGCCGCCGACCTCGGGGCCCTCGTCCCAGGTGAAGCCCAGCCAGCGCAGCGAGTCCAGGAGCTGCTCGTAGGACTCCTCGGAGTCGCGGGCCGCGTCGGTGTCCTCGATGCGGAAGACGAACGTGCCGCCGGTATGGCGGGCGAACGCCCAGTTGAACAGGGCCGTGCGGACCAGGCCCACATGGGGGTTGCCGGTCGGGGACGGACAGAAACGTACGCGGACGGAGCCGTTAGCCACGCTTGATCACCTTGTTGGTGAGAGTGCCGATGCCTTCGATGGTGACGGCGACCTCGTCGCCGACGTTGAGGGGGCCGACCCCCGCGGGGGTGCCCGTGAGGATCACGTCGCCGGGGAGCAGCGTCATGGCCTCGGTGATGTTGACGATCAGGTCCTCGATGGAGTGGGTCATCTCGCTCGTACGGCCGAGCTGACGCTGGCCGCCGTTGACGGTGAGCTGGATGGTCAGGTCGCTCGGGTCGAGCTCGGTCTCCACCCAGGGGCCCAGCGGGCAGGAGGTGTCGAAGCCCTTGGCCCGCGCCCACTGCTTCTCGCGCTTCTGGACGTCACGGGCGGTGATGTCGTTGGCGCAGGTGTAGCCGAAGATCACGTCCTTGACGCGTGCACGCGGGACCTCTCGGCACATCCGGCCGATGACGACGGCGAGCTCGGCCTCGTGGTGCAGCTCCTGCGAGAAGGAGGGGTACTGGATCTCGTCGCCGGGGCCGATCACCGAGGTGGCGGGCTTGAAGAAGGCGAAGGGGGCGTCGGGGACCTCGTTGCCCAGCTCGCGGGCGTGTTCGGCGTAGTTGCGACCGAAGGCCACGACCTTGTTGGGGAGCACCGGCGGCAGCAGCCTGACCTTGTTGACCGGGACCTTCGTACCGGAGAGCTCGAAGTCCGCGAACGGAATGCCCTTGATGATGTCGAGGACGAGCTCGTCCGGCTTGTCGCCCTCGACCGCGCCGAAGGCTACGTTCCCGTCGATGGAGAACCTGGCGATGCGCACGGGATGCTTGCGCCCCTTAACTGAGCTGGCTGGAGTCTGACACTCCAGGCTAACGCGGCAGGGGGTGCCCGCCTCGCGCATCAGGGCGGTGGGCACACGGAAGGGGGCCCCGCGGGGGGGGGGGGCCCCGCCGGGTGGCCACCCCGGGAACCACAGAATTTTTAACAGAAGCCACCATAGGGGGCCGCGGGGTACCCGCGGGCAGTGCCTGGGCACAAAACA
>NZ_JBIBEN010000015.1:0-160311 GCF_042955065.1 Streptomyces sp. NPDC012510 | reverse complement strand
TTGCGGCCCCCCCTCACCGGCGGGGGCTGTGTGCGCCCCCCCCCGCATCCCGCGGCGGGGGGGGCCCGCCCCGCCAATCCGGGGGGGGGCCACCGGGCGGGGCGCCGGGGGGGGGCGGGGCCCCCTTCGGGTTCGCACGCGGGAAACCCACTGATTTTTCACAGGAACCGACTTGAGCGGCCGGCGGATTCCGCGCGTACTTGGACGTGCGACTACTCCGCCGCCCTGCCCGGGACCGTCACCAGGACCGTCCGGCGGGGGTTGGCGGTCTGGGAAGGGAGGTCGACGGAGTGCTCCTGCTCCGGCGTGCGCAGTTCCTCGGCGTCGGCGAGGTGGGCCAGCGTGGTGCGCCGGGGGTTGGCTATGGTGCGGAACATCGTCGTCGTCTTCACGGTTGTTCGAGACCTCGTCGTGTACGGGCGCAGGGCGGACCGCAAGGGCCGTCCGCGAAGCGCGGGTTGTCGGATTCGCCATCCCTGTAAAGCGTCAGGCTAAACATCCGATTCCCGGGTCAAGTCGCGAAGAAGGCATGATCGGCATGTGAGTTTGCTCACTCACTCATGGGCAAACCGGACAATTCAAGCCACCAACGCGCCCCCGCAAAACGGACATCAGCGACCTGAAGCCCTCATTCCGCTCCTGATCATGGCGACTGGGACACCCTGTCCGCAGCGGTGGTTCGCCGGAGTATGTCCGGTATGGGAGGGAATCCGCTCCACGGGCGGTGACATGCCCCTCACGTGCTGTCACAGTGAACAGACCGTTACCCATTGGCCTTGTTGCAGGTCCGGCACTGTGCTGGAATTCCACGGACCGCCGCCGGATCGTGCCGGCGCGCAGGGGCGCAACAGCAGCGCCTGGCGGCGGTGGAAGGGGGAGCCAGCGCCGGTCACTCACGACCATCAATGGGGACGTATTCAGGGCGCCCCCGAAGACGCCGACACCGTCCCGCCGTTCACGCGGTGGGACGCCTGGTCCAGAGGTTGCGACGCTAGTGCAGGGACGTTTCAAGAGGGATGGCAGCGCTTCGGCGGAGCCGGAGCCACACAACGGAACCGGTAACGGTTCCTCCCCCCAGCACGCCCAGAACCCGGGTCCGGCGGAGATCGGCGACGGCGGTGAGCGCTCCGGGCGCCCCGGCGCGTCAGTTCCTTCCGCGCCGCCCGGGAAGCCCAAGGGCGGCAGCAAGGCCGGCGCCGGAAGCGCCGGCTCTCGAATAGCGCTGCGCAACTGGCGCATCTCGACCCGTCTCGTGTCGCTGCTCGCCCTCCCCGTGGTGGCGGCGACCTCCCTCGGCGCCCTGCGTATCGGCGACAACGTCGACGACATCCAGCAGCTCGACAACATGCGGCTGCTGACCGACATGACCAAGCAGGCGACCGAGCTCGCCGCCGCGCTCCAGCAGGAGCGCGACCTGTCCGCCGGTCCCCTCACACACGGTGTGGACGCCGCCGACTTCACCGTCAAGGGCACCCGGGAGAAGACGGACCAGGCGCGCGTCCAGTTCACCGACGCCACCCAGGCCGCCGAGACGTCGAGCACCACCGAGAAGCTGCCCGGTGTCCGCGACAGCCTCGTCCGTGTCGTGCGCGAGCTGTACAACCTCAGCAGCATCCGCAAGAACGCCTACGCGGACCCCAAGAACTCCACGCAGACCGTCGAGGCGTACCACCGTCTGATCACCCAGTTGCTGGACCTCTCCACGGACATGGCCGAGGCCACCAGCAACCCGGACATGATCAAGCGCACGCGTGCCCTGGCGGCGTTCTCCTCCGCCAAGGAGTACGCCTCGATCCAGCGCGCGGTCATCGCTGCGGCCCTGCCCGAGACCGACGACAAGAACGGCTCGCTCTCCGAGAACGACCGGCTGTACGCCAACTCCGCCCTGGCGAACGAGGAGTCGGACCGCAGCACCTTCTCCGACATCTACGGTGACGGCGCCGAAGAGCTCACCAAGCCGATCGACGACGCGAGCCCCACCATCGAGGCCGCCGACGTCTACGCGGACCGCGTGCTCGCCAGTGCCGGCGGTCTGGGCGGCCAGGACAAGCGGTCCTACAAGGACTGGACCGACGACTCCTCGGCCAAGATCGAGCAGATGAAGAAGATCGAGGGATCGCTCCTCGAGCAGATGGAGCAGACCGCTCGTAATCTGCGTGCCGACGCCGAGCAAGAGGCGATCATCTCCGGTGCGCTGATCCTGCTCGTCCTCGGTGTCTCCCTGGTCGGCGCCTTCGTCGTGGCCCGGTCCATGATCCGCTCGCTGCGGCGGCTGCAGGACACCGCGACCAGGGTCGCCCAGGACCGGCTGCCCGAGCTGGTCAAGCAGCTGTCGGAGTCGGACCCGCAGGACGTCGACACCTCCGTCGAGTCGGTCGGTGTGCACTCCCGGGACGAGATCGGCCAGGTGGCCGCGGCCTTCGACGACGTGCACCGCGAGGCCGTCCGTCTCGCCGCCGAGCAGGCCCTCCTGCGGGGCAACGTCAACGCGATGTTCACCAACCTCTCGCGCCGCTCCCAGGGCCTCATCCAGCGTCAGTTGTCGCTCATCTCCGAACTGGAGTCCCGCGAGGCCGACCCGGACCAGCTCTCCTCGCTGTTCAAGCTCGACCACCTCGCCACGCGCATGCGCCGTAACGGTGAGAACCTCCTCGTTCTCGCCGGTGAGGAGCCCGGCCGCCGCTGGACCCGCCCGGTCCCGCTGGTCGACGTGCTCCGCGCCGCCGCGTCCGAGGTGGAGCAGTACGAGCGCATCGAGCTGGCGTCCGTGCCGACCACCGAAGTGGCCGGCCGGGTCGTCAACGACCTCGTGCACCTGCTCGCCGAGCTGCTGGAGAACGCCACCTCGTTCTCCTCGCCGCAGACCAAGGTCAAGGTCACCGGTCACGCGCTGCCCGACGGCCGGGTGCTGATCGAGATCCACGACACCGGTATCGGTCTCTCCCCCGAGGACCTCGCCGCGATCAACGAGCGGCTCGCCTCGCCGCCCACCGTGGACGTCTCGGTCTCCCGCCGCATGGGTCTGTTCGTGGTCGGCCGGCTGTCGCAGCGGCACGGCATCCGTATCCAGCTGCGTCCGTCCGACTCGGGCGGTACGACCGCGCTCGTCATGCTCCCCGTCGACGTGGCGCAGGGCAACAAGAAGCCCACCCCGGGCAAGCCCGGTCAGGGTGGTCCCTCCACCGGTGGTCCGGCCGCCGCGCAGGCCGCGGCCGGTGCCGCCGCCGCGCGTCGTCAGGCAGGCAACCAGTCGGGACCGCCGCTCGGCGGTGGCCCCTCCGCCGGTGGCGGACTCCTGGGCGGCGCGCCGCAGCGTGGGCAGGTCGGCGCGGGCCAGGGTCCGCGCGCCGCGCTGCCCGGCAACCCCAGCGGTCCGGGCGGCTTCGGAAACCCCGGTGGGCCGCGTGGCCCGCAGGGCGGTCCGCCGGCGCCCCCGCAGGGCGGCCGACCGGCTCCGGCCGGTGCCGGTGCCGGTGGGTTCGGCGGCGGTCAGGCGCCGGGTGCCCCGCAGGGCCTGCAGGCCGCAGGGACCGGCGGCCCCATGAACTTCGAGAGCTTCGACGACTCCGGACGCCAGAGCGGCTTCCCGGGCGGCGGGTCGGGCCTGCGCCCGGCCGGCGGCCCCGGTGACGCCGGTGCGGGCCGTCCGGGCGGGGCCGAGAGCGGCCCCGGCGCCGTGCCGCCGAAGCAGGGCAAGGAACGTTCCGGTAGGCGCCGTCCGCAGCTGCCCGGCCGCGGTGGCCCGCGCGCCGAACTGCCCGGCGGCAACTCCCCGGCGCGGCCGAGCTGGAGCGACGACAACGCGCAGCCGCCGGTGCCGCGTGCCTCGCTGGACGCCCCGCGCGGCCACGAGGAGCAGCCGGACGTCACCGCTCCGATGCCGCGCATCGACCCCCACCAGGGTCCGGGCTCGCCCGCGGACTTCCCGCCCTCCCCGCGTGCCGACTTCGACAGCCGGCGCCCCGGCGCGGGTACCCCGCAGAACGGCACCGGGTCCTACGTCCGCTCCGACGTGTTCGGCGGGGCCGGTGCTCCGCCGGCGCCCACGGGCCCGTCCCGCGGCGGCGCGCAGGACCCGTCGTCCACCGGCCAGTTCGCCACGCCGGGCTACGACGGTTCCGGCACCGGTCAGTTCCCGGCGCCGGGGCGGCAGAACCCCCGGGACACCGAGCAGTTCGGGGCACCCGGCCGACAGAACCAGCAGGACTCGGGCGAGTTCGGCACATCCGGCCAGAACGGCCGGGGCACCGGGCGGTTCGAGGCCCCGACCCACCAGAACCATCAGGACACCGGCCAGTTCGAACGGCCGCAGGTCAACGGCGAGAACTTCGGCGCCCCGCGTCCCCCGGTGCCGCCGCAGCGTCCGCCGGTGCCCCCGCAGCGCCCCGCGCGCCCTCAGGAGCCGGAGGCGCTGCCGCCGGCCACGGGCCCGATGGACGGCCGTACCCCGCTGTACGACACGCTGGAGACCAACTGGTTCCACGGTCAGGGCGGTCAGGGCGGTCAGAACGGGCAGCAGCCGGGCGTCGGTCCCGCGCAGCAGCAGCCGACCGCTCCCGCCCACCAGGCTCCGGCCGCTCCCCAGCGTCCGGCGCCCCCTGCCGCGCCCGCCTCCTCGGGCTGGCGCAGCACACCCAACGACGACCTGGTCCGCCAGGCAGAACGTGTTCGTCAGCCGTCGGCGGGCGGGGTCACCACCTCCGGCCTCCCGCGTCGGGTCCCGCGTGCGAACCTCGTGCCGGGCACGGCTCAGCAGCAACAGCACCAAACCGGTCCGCAGGTCTCGCGTTCGCCTGACGACGTTCGCGGCCGGCTGACCAATCTCCGTCGGGGCATCGCGCAGGGTCGACAGGCCGGTACCGGCCAGACCGGCAGCTTCCCGAGCCCCACTCACCAGCAGGAGCGTTAGTTGAGCCAGATGAGCCAGGCGGCACAGAACCTCAACTGGTTGATCACCAACTTCGTGGACAACACCCCCGGGGTGTCCCACACCGTCGTCGTGTCCGCCGACGGTCTTCTTCTGGCGATGTCGGAAGGTTTCCCTCGCGACCGTGCCGACCAGCTCGCCGCCGTCGCCTCCGGGCTCACCTCGCTCACGGCCGGGGCGTCCCGGATCTTCGAGGGCGGGAACGTGGCCCAGACGGTGGTGGAGATGGAACGCGGGTTCCTCTTCCTCATGTCCGTCTCCGACGGATCTTCCCTGGCCGTCCTCGCCCACCCCGAGTGCGACATCGGCCTCGTCGGTTACGAGATGGCGTTGCTGGTCGACCGCGCGGGCGCTGTGCTCACGCCCGACCTGCGCGCCGAACTCCAAGGCAGTCTGCTCCACTGACGCCTGCGGATCCACAGAACTCACCACATCACCGTCCGGCCGCCACAGTCCCCCCACCGGCCCCCGTCAGACGGCTCGACTGACCGACTTGCTGTCCCGCTCGGAGGATCAATGACCCCGCCCACCGCTCCTCACGATCCGTACGCAGAGCCGTACGGAGACGAGGGCGACCAGCCGCTGGTTCGGCCGTACGCCATGACCGGTGGCCGGACGCGGCCGCGTTACCAGCTCGCCCTCGAGGCGCTGATCAGCACGACGGCAGACCCCGCGCACCTGATGGGGCTGCTCCCCGAGCACCAGCGGATCTGCCACCTGTGCCGCGAGGTGAAGTCGGTGGCCGAGGTCTCGGCCCTGCTGTCCATGCCGCTCGGCGTGGCCCGGATCCTTGTCGCGGACCTCGCCGAGGCCGGACTCGTCGCGATCCACCAGCCCGGCGGCGACGAGAACGCCGGTGGTGCCCCGGACGTGACTCTGCTGGAAAGGGTGCTCAGTGGACTTCGGAAGCTCTGAAGCGGGACGGGCCACCACCTCGGCGAAGATCGTGGTGGCGGGCGGCTTCGGCGTGGGCAAGACCACGTTCGTCGGGGCCGTCTCGGAGATCAACCCGCTGCGTACCGAGGCCGTCATGACGTCCGCGTCCGCGGGCATCGACGACCTCACCCACACCGGGGACAAGACGACCACCACGGTCGCCATGGACTTCGGCCGCATCACGCTCGACCAGGACCTCATCCTGTACCTCTTCGGTACACCGGGTCAGGACCGCTTCTGGTTCATGTGGGACGACCTGGTGCGTGGCGCCATCGGGGCCGTGGTCCTGGTCGACACCCGCCGGCTCGCCGACTGCTTCCCCGCCGTCGACTACTTCGAGAACAGCGGGCTCCCCTTCGTCATCGCCCTCAACGGCTTCGACGGGCACCAGCCGTACACGCCCGACGAGGTGCGGGAGGCTCTGCAGATCGGGCCCGACACCCCGATCATCACGACGGACGCCCGCCACCGCGCGGACGCCAAGTCGGCCCTGATCACCCTCGTCGAGCACGCGCTCATGGCGCGGCTGCGCTAGGCCAGGGGGCACAAAAAGCCGTACCTGGACCTAAAACAGGACTCAAGTCCACAACGTCATACGGCAGTTGTCGTAGTTACACCGAAGCCGGCTGTGTCCTTTGACACGGTCGGCCTCGGTGTTCATAACGTTTCGACAGAGAAATAGGGTGGTACGACCACGCGTCGCGGTCGATCGGTGCCGCTGCGCTCACAAGGGACCCGCTTTTTGCTGGGGCTCGCTCTTTATGACCGTTTTATCTGGGACTTACATCACGCGGAATCGTTGCCTCCCAGTGTTTGGAAGTCCTCAGCGTGACGTGCTGGAATGCCTGAACTGCCCATTAGTCAAAGACGTACTAGGGCGTGGAGTCACCCGCGGCACGACGTAGGTGCCGGCGCCGAGAGGTTGTTGGTCGAGTGAGGCGAAGCAAGAAAGGTCCCGAGCCGTCGGCGCGGGGCAACTTCACCCCGCCGCCGCGCGGAGCGGCACCCGCACAAGTGACCGGACCGGAGCCGTCGGCAGCGTCCGCGCCCAGCGGCAGTCGTCTCTCCCCGCGCAACTGGCGTGTACCCACCCGCCTGAACGCGATTCTCCTCATACCCGTGCTGGTCGGCCTGGTCATGGGCGGTTTCCAGGTGAAGGGCTCGATCGACACCTGGCAGGAGGCGCGGGACGCCGAGAAGGTCGCCAAGATCGTGGCCGCCGCCGGTGTCTACGCGGAGGCCCTCCTCAACGAGCGTGACCTCTCCGCCCAGCCGCTGCTGGACGGCGACCGGGACAGCGAGGTCGTCAAGGACGCCCGCGCCTTCACCGACGAGAAGGCGGACGCCTTCCACACGGAGGTCGTCGGGATGCCCGCCGGGCAGGGCCTGGAGCGCCGTCTGCGTCTGGTGGAGGAGGCCGAGCCGTCGCTGGAGAAGCTCCGGCAGACCGCCTTCACCCGGGCAGCCGACCCGGTACAGACCGAAGAGGGCTACGTCACCGTCGAGCACCTCCTGGCGGAGTTCTCCAACGAGCTCGGCCTCGGTACCGGCAACATCACCGCGTACGGCCGTACGGTCTACGCGGTCACGCTCGCCAAGGGCGCCGCCTCTCTGCAGCGCTCGATCGGCACCCACCTGCTGGTCCGGCCCAGCGAGGACGAGAGGGTCTTCCGTCAGCAGGTCACCGCGTTCACCTCGTACGCGTACCTGGAGAACATCGCCGTACAGGAGTACGTCTCCGGCGGCACCGAGGCCGACGCCGCGCGCCTGGAGTCGGTCATGGCGCAGAAGACCGAAGAGGGCAAGAAGCAGGCGGCCGAGGCCGCCGCGAAGGACCCGGACTACGTCGCGCCGCCGGACACCATGCTGAAGATGATCCAGGCGATCGGCAGCGGTGCCTCGCCCGAGGACCTCGCGAAGCAGGGCGTCACCTACCAGAACTGGATGGCGGCCTCCACGCTGAAGTTCGAGGGCTACAGCGAGGTCGAGACCGAGCTGATCAACCGCGCGGTGTCCGAGGCCGGTCAGATCGCCTCCGACGCCCAGCGCGACGCCTACATCAACGGCGCCATCGTCATCGTCGCCCTGCTCGCCGCGTTCATCCTCGCCGGGATCATGGCCCGCCAGATGAGCCGCTCGATGCGCCAGCTGCGCAACGCCGCCTTCGGCATCGCCGAGCAGCGCCTGCCGATGCTGGTCGACCAGCTCTCGCGCACCGACCCCGGCCGGGTCGACACCCGGGTGGCACCGATCCCAATCACCTCCACGGACGAGATCGGCGAGGTCGCCCGCGCCTTCGACCAGGTCCACCGCGAGGCCGTCCGGCTCGCCGCCGAGCAGGCCCTGCTGCGGGGCAACATCAACGCGATCTTCACCAACCTCTCGCGCCGCAACCAGTCGCTGATCGAGGGCCAGCTCACCCTGATCACCGACCTGGAGAACAACGAGGCCGACCCGGACCAGCTCGAGAACCTCTTCAAGCTGGACCACCTGGCGACCCGTATGCGCCGCAACGGCGAGAACCTCCTGGTCCTCGCCGGCGAGGAGCCCGGCCGCCGCTGGGACCAGCCGGTCCCGCTGGTCGACGTGCTGCGCGCCGCCTCCTCCGAGGTGGAGCAGTACGAGCGCATCGAGCTGTCCGGTGTCCCGGAGGCAGAGATCCACGGCCGTGCCGTGACCGACCTCGTGCACCTGCTGGCCGAGCTCCTGGAGAACGCCACCACGTTCTCCTCCCCGCAGACCAAGGTCCGTGTCACCGCGACCCGTC
The DNA here is from genome assembly GCF_042955065.1 of Streptomyces sp. NPDC012510. Classification (NCBI taxonomy): domain Bacteria; kingdom Bacillati; phylum Actinomycetota; class Actinomycetes; order Kitasatosporales; family Streptomycetaceae; genus Streptomyces; species Streptomyces sp. NPDC012510. Next base: position 151,681 of record NZ_JBIBEN010000015.1, on the reverse strand, counting down.
TCCCCGACGGCCGCGTGATGATCGAGATCCACGACAAGGGCATCGGCCTCACCGCCGAGGACTTCGCGGACATCAACCACAAGCTGGCCAACCCGCCGACCGTGGACGCCGCGATCTCGCAGCGCATGGGTCTGTTCGTGGTCGGCCGGCTGTCCGACCGGCACGGTATCCGCGTGCAGCTGCGCCCCTCGGGCGAGCAGGCCGGTACGACCTCGCTGGTCATGCTCCCCGACGTCATCACCCACGGTGGCGGTGGCGATCTGCAGCAGCCGCAGGGCGACGAGTTCACCGTGTCGCAGATCATCCCGGAGCAGCAGCACGCGTTCCAGCAGCCGGCCGTGGCCCCGATGCGGACCGCCGCCGAGCTGGGCTTCGACGACAGCCGCTACGAGGTCCCGGACGACATCCGCGAGCTGGACCCCGTGGGCCGCTCCCTGATACGCGAGGAGCGTCGCGCGGCCCTGGAGGCCCAGACGCACCACAACCCGCAGCTTCCCGCAGGTGAGGTGCCGCGCTACGGCGACGACTTCCAGGCGCCCGAACCGTCCTACGACAACGGCGCGACGGCCTATGCGGACCCGCAGCGGTCGTACGACCAGCAGACTGCGTACGAGGAGCCTCAGCAGCCGTCGTACGACGAGGCGTACTTCGGCCGGCCGGACGGCGTGGAGAGCGGCAACGGGCATCTGCCGGGCGGGAACGACGCGTTCACCGCTACCGGCGGTTACCCCGAGCCCGCCTATGCGGAGCCCGTCCAGGAGGACCACGCGGCGACCGCCGCGAACGCCCCGGAGACGTACTCGGGCTTCGAAGAGCAGTCCTATCAGGACGACTGGCCGCAGCAGCAGGACTACCAGAGCCCGTACCGCTCCGAGTACGCTCCGGAACCGGAATCTTCGCAGGCCGCTGACGTGACGGAGCCGGACGGCGTAGGCTTCGACCGTCCGGGATCCACTCCCTCCGCCGGCCACGCGCTGACCGACGCCGGCCTGCCCCGCCGCGGCTCCACCGCGAGCGCGGGCGGCACGAGCGCGGGCGCCGTGAACGGACGGCAGGATGTGGCCCAGGACCAGCCGACGACGGCCGGGGGACCGAACGGCGACTGGCGCTCGGCCAACGACGAGCGCTGGCAGCAGGCCTCCCAGCTGAAGAAGCCCAAGGCGGGCGGGGTCACCTCCTCCGGCCTGCCGAGGCGGGTGCCCAAGGCCAACCTGGTCGAGGGAGCCGCCCAGACGACCCCTCAGGGAGGTCCACAGATCTCCCGTGCTCCCGAGGACGTCCGGGGCAGGCTGAGCAACCTGCGCCGGGGTGTCCAACGTGGGCGCAACGCAGGCAGTGAAACGAACGGCCAGGCCACTAGGAATCACCACAGTGGTCCTGACAGCACCTACAACCAGGAGCGTTAGTGTGAGCCCGATGAGCCAGGCGGCACAGAACCTGAACTGGTTGATCACCAATTTCGTGGACAACACCCCCGGGGTGTCGCACACGGTGGTGGTCTCCGCCGACGGACTCCTTCTGGCGATGTCCGAAGGGTTTCCGCGCGACCGAGCCGACCAGCTTGCGGCCGTCGCGTCGGGTCTGACCTCCCTGACCGCGGGTGCGTCCCGCATCTTCGAAGGTGGCAGCGTCAACCAGACGGTTGTGGAGATGGAGCGGGGATTCCTCTTCATCATGTCCATTTCCGATGGTTCGTCACTCGCCGTCCTCGCGCACCCTGAGGCGGATATCGGTCTCATTGGGTACGAGATGGCCCTTCTGGTGGACCGCGCCGGCACGGTGCTGACGCCCGATCTGCGTGCGGAGCTCCAGGGCAGCCTGCTCAACTAACAGACAGACGGTGCGTTTTGGCGTCCCGGGGCCGTAAGGTTTCGGGACGCGGCTTCCAATGAGCCATGGATGCCAGCACAGTCGGAGGAGGAGAGAACGTGGCAACACCCCCAGGCGGTTCATCGTCGGGCAACTGGTCCTACCCTGGCCAGGGGCCGGGCCAGGGTGACCAGAACCGGTACAACTTCCCCTCCGCACCGAGCCGCCAGCAGCCGTACGCACCGCAGGGCCCCGGCCCCTCGCCGTACGACCAGCCGCCGGCGCCGCGCATCCAGCCCGTGCAGCCGCAACGCCGCGCCCCTGAACCGGCCCCCGCCGGAGGGGCGAGCAACCCCCTGGTGCGCCCGTACGCCATGACGGGCGGTCGCACCAGGCCGCGCTACCAGCTCGCCATCGAGGCGCTGGTGCACACCACCGCGCAGCCGCACCAGATGCAGGGCCAGTTGCCCGAGCATCAGCGGATCTGCAACCTCTGCCGAGAGATCAAGTCGGTCGCCGAAATCTCGGCGCTCCTGACCATCCCCCTCGGCGTGGCCAGGATCCTCGTCGCCGACTTGGCGGAGGCGGGCCTGGTCGCCATCCATCAGCCCGGCGGCGACGAGAACGCCGGCGGCCAGCCAGACGTGACACTGCTCGAAAGGGTGCTCAGTGGACTTCGCAAGCTCTAGCGGCGGTCCTTCCCGCTCCACCACCTCGGCGAAGATCGTGGTGGCGGGTGGCTTCGGCGTGGGCAAGACCACGTTCGTCGGGGCCGTCTCGGAGATCAACCCGCTGCGTACCGAGGCCGTCATGACGTCCGCGTCCGCGGGCATCGACGACCTCACCCACACCGGAGACAAGACGACGACGACCGTCGCCATGGACTTCGGCCGTATCACCCTGGACCAGGACCTGATCCTGTACCTGTTCGGCACCCCCGGTCAGGACCGCTTCTGGTTCATGTGGGACGACCTGGTGCGTGGCGCCATCGGGGCGATCGTCCTCGTCGACACCCGCCGGCTCGCCGACTGCTTCCCCGCCGTCGACTACTTCGAGAACAGCGGCCTCCCCTTCGTGATCGCGTTGAACGGCTTCGACGGCCAGCAGCCGTACAACCCGGACGAGGTCCGGGAGGCGCTCCAGATCGGTCCGGACACCCCGATCATCACGACGGACGCGCGGCATCGGTCCGATGCGAAGTCGGCGCTCATCACCCTGGTCGAGCACGCGCTGATGGCCCGCCTGCGGTAGGCCTGCGGCGCCCGGCCGAGTACGAAAGGGGACCCTCTTCCTTCACGGGAGGGGGTCCCCTTCGTCGTATGTCGGCCGCGGCCCGGTGGGGGTTGCTCGCGACCCACACGCCAAAGGGCCCCCTCCATTCGGAAGGGGCCCTTTCAAGCCAAGGCTCAGCGCCAGCTGTGCGGCGCCCTGAAGCCCGGCTCGCGCTCCAGGCGGCGCCAGCCCGCGCGCAGACGGCCTCGGTGGACCGGAGTGGCCTCGGCCGGCCGCGCGGCCGCTCGGGCCAGCAGCAGCGCGGTGATCGCGGCCACCTCCTCGGGCTCGGCGTGGCCCTTCTCGACGCGAATATCAGGCAGCTTCATGGGTGTCAGTCTCCGTGAGAGAGGTTTCCGCAGAGGTACCGGGAAGGAACCGTCGGGTTACTGCGGCGGGTTGCCGTGCTTACGGGACGGCAGGTCCGCGTGCTTGGTGTGGAGCATCGCGAGGGAGCGGATGAGGACCGCGCGGGTGTCCGCCGGGTCGATCACGTCGTCGACGAGGCCGCGCTCGGCCGCGTAGTACGGGTGCATCAGCTCGGCCTTGTACTCCTTGACCATGCGGACCCGCATCGCCTCGGGGTCCTCGGCCTCGGCGATCTGCCGCCGGAAGATGACGTTGGCGGCACCTTCGGCGCCCATCACGGCGATCTCGTTGGTCGGCCACGCGTACGTGAGGTCCGCACCGATGGACTGGCTGTCCATGACGATGTAGGCACCTCCGTACGCCTTGCGCAGGATCAGGGAGATCCGGGGCACGGTCGCGTTGCAGTACGCGTAGAGCAGTTTCGCGCCGTGGCGGATGATTCCACCGTGCTCCTGGTCGACGCCGGGCAGAAAGCCGGGGACGTCCAGAAGAGTGATGATCGGGATGTTGAAGGCGTCGCACATCTGCACGAAGCGCGCGGCCTTTTCGCTGGCCTCGATGTCGAGGACGCCCGCCAGCGACTGCGGCTGGTTGGCGACGACGCCCACCACCTGGCCGTCGAGGCGGCCCAAGGCGCAGATGATGTTGCGGGCCCAGCGCTCGTGGACCTCCAGGTAGTCGCCGTCGTCGACGATCTCCTCGATGACCTTGGCCATGTCGTACGGCCGGTTGCCGTCGGCCGGGACCAGGTCGAGGAGGACCTCGCTGCGGCGGTCCACCGGGTCGGAGGGCTCGACGCGCGGCGGGTTCTCACGGTTGTTCTGGGGCAGCATCGACAGCAGGTAGCGCACCTCGGCGATGCAGGTCTCCTCGTCGTCGTACGCGAAGTGCGCGACGCCGCTGGTCTCGGCGTGCACGTCGGCACCGCCGAGGCCGTTCTGGGTGATCTCCTCGCCGGTGACCGCCTTGACGACGTCCGGGCCGGTGATGAACATCTGCGAGGTCTCGCGGACCATGAAGACGAAGTCGGTGAGGGCGGGGCTGTACGCCGCGCCGCCGGCGCACGGGCCGAGCATCACGCTGATCTGCGGGATGACACCGGAGGCCCTGGTGTTGCGCTGGAAGATGCCGCCGTACCCGGCGAGGGCGGAGACGCCCTCCTGGATACGGGCGCCCGCGCCGTCGTTCAGGGAGACCAGGGGCGCGCCCGCCGCGATGGCCATGTCCATGATCTTGTGGATCTTCGTGGCGTGGGCCTCGCCCAGGGCGCCGCCGAAGATGCGGAAGTCATGGGCGTAGACGAAGACCGTGCGGCCCTCCACCGTGCCCCAGCCGGTGACGACACCGTCGGTGTACGGCTTCTTGGCCTCCAGACCGAATCCGGTCGCCCGGTGCCTGCGAAGCTGTTCGACCTCGTTGAAGGAGCCCGGGTCCAGCAGCAGCTCGATGCGCTCCCGGGAGGTCAGCTTGCCCTTGGCGTGCTGCGCCTCGGTCGCCTTCTCGCTCGGGCCGGCCAATGCCTGGGCACGAATCTCGTGCAGTTCGGCCACTCGCCCGCGCGCGTCGGTCGGCTCACCCGGTGCCTCATCCAAAACGGTCATGTAGCGACCATACGAAGCCGCGCGCGCAAACCGGTCCGTCGACTCCGTACAGTCTCCGGCGTGTTTTCCTGGTACCCCTGAACAGAACCGTGCCGGCATGCAGTCGAACCGACTGCTCAGGGGGTGTGGGGCTTGTCGGGGTCGTACAAAGTCATGACGGTCCTCTCAGGCGAGAGTCAGGTCACAGGTGTGGCTGGCGCAGGCCGTGCCGGGGGTGACGCGCAGTCGTAGTCGGCCGGCCGTCGCCGCCAGGACCTCGACCGTGTCGTCCGCCCCGGCCACCGCGCGGACCGGTCCGCGCCAGGTGATCTCCAAGGGCTCACCCGTGCGCGGCGGTTCGCTCACGCAGAGGGTAGCGGTCCTCCCACGGCGGCGTACCAGGACACTCGCCCCGGCGGAGGCGGTCAGCGGGCCCACCGTACCGGGCTGCCAGAAGTTGGCCGCCGTCAGTCCGAGGGAGGGGACGCGGACGGCCTGGCAGGCGCTGTCGTTGGCGTAGATCGACAACCAGCGCCGGTCGGCGGACCGGGCCGCGACGGCGTGTCGGGAGGCGCCGGGCATCAGCAGATAGGCGTACGTGGCGTTCACCGGGTCGGTGCCGTGGTCCAGCCAGAGGGTCTGCCAGCGCCGGGTGCGACGTTCGGCCGTACCGGCGGCGTTGATGTCGGACCAGGCTCCGGTGCGGTCCTCGCGGAGGGTGCGCGGTGTGCCGCCGCGCGGGTCCGGGAAGACCCAGCCGCCATGGCCTTCCAGGTGCGCCCAGCGCCGGCTCCGTACGAGGGAGGGTGGCTCCCCTGGGGCGCCGGTCTCCCCGGGACCGGCATCGCCCGGCTCCCCCAGGTTGCGGTTGTCGACCACCGTCTCCACCGGCACCCCGTCCGTGCAGGTGATCCCGGCCCCCAGGCAGATGACCGCGTCCGCGACGCAGAACCACGACTTGCGGGCCTGGAGGGTGGAGCCGAGCCCCTCGAGGTGCTGGCCGATGGCCGCGTACTCGCCGTCCGTGGTGCCGCCCACCCATCGGACGGCGGGTCTGGGCGCTCCCCATTCGCCGCCCGCGTTGGGGGCGAGCCGCTTGGTGGACACGGTCGTGCCGGGGAGCCGGTACCAGTCGACGGTCGGCCAGAACCAGTCGGTGTACTGGCCACCGTGCCCCTCCGCCCACCACAGGGTCACCCCGGCGCCCGTGTGCCACCCGCGTGGGTTCTCGCCGTTGCCGCATTCGTAGTGGGCGATGCGGTCGGAGGCCATGGCGATGTTCACCACGAAGTCCGGACGGCGGTGCACGGCGCGGTCCATGGCGGCGAAGAGGCGGTGGCTGACGGGTTCGGGGGCCGCGGCCACCGGAGAGGCGGCGACGGCGTGCAGACGAGTGAGGTCCGCGACGTCGAACTGCCGGGCCGTGAGGATCGGCGTCACCGTGTCGCGTGCGATCCACCCCTTGATCAGCCCGTGCCACCGCTCGCGCCTGCTCGCGTCGACGCCGAGCGCGAGCAGGGCGATCGCGGCGATGATTCCCTGACCATGGAAGTGATCGCCGCGCATGAGGTGCCGGTCGTCGCTCCTCAGGTAACCCCGGCTGATGGCACGGCCGTTGACGCTGTCCATGACCAGCCCGTCGTGGAGGAGCGGCACGTACGCGCGTTCTACGCTGTCGAGGATGATCCGCCGGTTCGGATCGGTGACCTCCCACGCGGACCCGGCCAGCAGCGCGAAGAGCCTCCCCAGTCCATCGAGCATGACCTGCCCGTACGTTCCCGTATAGGCGACCCACGTGTGCTGCACGAACGAGCCGTCGGCGTACAGCCCGTCCCCCTGGGTGACGTACGGGAAGACGGGTGAGAGGGCGTCGCGGGCGAGGGCGATCTTCTCGGGGGCGCGGCCGAGGATGCCGCGCAGGGCGACCGAGCGGCAGAGGTCGACCCGGTTGGCGCCGGTGGAGGTGCCGGTGTAGTCGCGGAGCGCCGAGTCGGGGACGAAGTGGTCGACGGCCGCGCAGGCGTCGGCCCGGCGAGCGGGCGTGACCTCGTCGTACAGGGCGGCGACGATGTCCATGAGGAGGCGGGGGCTGCCGATCTGCCACTCCCACCAGTTGCCGTAGCGGGTGGTGGAGGGGTTGTAGACCGTCGCGGAGAGGTGGTCGAGGCCGCGCAGGATGTCGGCGAGAAGGGCGGGGTCGCCCGTCGAGCCGGTGCCCGGTTGCGCGTACGCCTGGGCCATCGTCCAGAGCCGGCTGTAGCTCTGGGTGATCCCGGCGGGTGGGTCGAAGGGGTGCCCCGGCCAGAGGGAGCCGTCGGTGGGGGCCATGGCCGCCCGGAACGCGTGGGCGAGGTCTCCGGTCTCGCGGAGGCGGGTGGCGTAGGGCTCGGCGGTGGGGTCGTAGCCGGCGCCGAGCGCGATGGTGAGCCAGCGGCGGCGGAGGGCGTCGTACGCGTCGCCGACGGCACGCTCGGCATCGGCGGCGTATGCGGTGGATCCGGCGGGTGCCGTGGGGGTGGCCGTCGTCAGGGCCGCGGCGGAGAGCAGGAAGGCACGGCGGGTCGGGGTCATGCTCATCCCGTCTATCACCGCCGGAGGCGGAGATCAACAGCACGCGACGCACCGGTCACTCACACAACACGGTTGAATATTGAACGGAATAGACCTACGGTAGGCCGTGTTGAGTTTGTTGAACGTTGAACGACATCGCGCAAGGAGCACGTCATGGGTATCTTCGGCCGCAGCGACAAGACCACCGAGACCACCATCGCCACGGCGACCGCCTCCGCGGTCAACCCCGACCTCGCCGCGCTGACCGGCGACTACACGATCGACGCGTCCCACACCACGATCGGCTTCACGGCCCGGCACGCCATGGTCACCAACGTCAAGGGCGGCTTCCTCGACTTCTCCGGGAGCCTGCACCTCGACGGCGCGGACCCGTCCCGGTCCACCGCTTCCCTCGACGTCAGGATGGACAGCATCGACACCGGCAACGCCGACCGTGACGGTCACCTGAAGAGCGCGGACTTCTTCAAGACGGAGGAGTTCCCGACGATGACCTTCCGCTCCACCAAGGCGGAGGCCCTCGGTGGCGACGACTACCGCATCACCGGCGACCTCTCCATCCTCGGCACCACCAGGCCGCTCACCATCGACCTCGAGTTCAACGGCGCAGCGAAGGACCCCTTCGGCAACGAGCGCGTCGGTTTCGAGGGCAAGGCGGAGATCCTGCGCTCCGAGTGGGGCCTGACGTGGAACGCGGCGCTGGAGACGGGCGGGGTCCTGGTGTCCGACAAGATCAAACTGAGCTTCGACGTCTCGGCGATCCGGAACGCGTGAGCCTCGGCGCGACGCCGAACCGTTCCCACCGCACCGAGCACACCCGCCCTCCGGCTCCCCCGTGGACGAGGGCGGGTGCTCGGCATGTCCGTACCCGGGCGTTTCACGCGTCCGCCTTCTCCAGCCGCGCGACCGTCGCCGCCAGGCGAGCCGCCCGGCTCCGCGGTGTACGGGCCCGCAGCACGCCGAGCATGGCGAGGTACCGCTCCGTCCTGCCGAGCGCCTCGAAAGCGGCCTTGGCACGGGGGCTTCGTTCCAGCGCGGCCGTGAGGTCCTCGGGGACGGCGGCGTTCCGCTGCGACTCGTACGCCGCCGCCCAGCGTCCGTCGGCCTTCGCCGCGGCCACCTCCGTCAGACCGCCGGGCCTCATCCGTCCGGCGTCGGTCAGCTCCTCCACCCGCCGCACGTTCACCATCGACCAGTGGCTGCCCGGCCGGCGCGGAGTGATCCGCTGCAGGAAGTACGACGCGTCGAGGCGGCGCCGGCTGCCCGTGATCCAGCCGTGGCAGAGGGACACGTCATTGACCTCAGCGGCACCGACACAAGTGATCCCGACCCCCTTCTTGGCGACCTTGACCCAGAGGCCGCCGGAGGGCGGGGCGGGGTGGGAGGTCAACCAGGCGTCGAGGTGGTCGGCGTCGGGGAACGCGTGGGCCTCCGCGGCTTCGGGAGTGGTCATACTGTGCACGGTAGGCCCCTGGTAGGTCGGGTCCTGTCCTATACGACCGCGTCGTCCAGCACCTGGTCGAGCACCCGGCGCTGCCGTCCCTCCGGGTCGGGGCTGGACAGCCCGGCCGTACTCACCAGCGCTTTCCACAGCGCCCAGCCGCGCGCCCGTCGCCAGGCGTCGTCGGGCAGGCCGACCGCCTCGCGGAAGACCTTCCGTTCCTCGCCGGTGAAGTAGTTCCAGGCGATGACGAGGTCGCAGGCGGGGTCCCCGACGCCGGAGGAGCCGAAGTCGATGACGGCGGAGAGGGTGCCGTCCGTGGCGAGGAGATTGCCAACCGAGACGTCACCGTGGAACCACGTCGGCGAGAACGGCCAGGCGGAGGTCAGCGCCTGCGCCCAGACGGCCCGGCAGGCCGCGACGTCGACGAGGCCCGCCAGCCTCTCCAGTGCCGCCTCGACCTCGTCGCCGTACACGCTGGGATGGCAGCCGCGGAAGTAAGAGTGCCGCCCGGCCGCCGGTCCCCGCCCGACCGGGGCCTTGCGCAGTTCGGTCAGGAACCCGCCGAGATCGCGGGCCAGTCGCGTCCGGTCGATGTCGGCCGCGACCTCGACCGTGTCCCCCGGAAGCCATCGCCGCACCGACCACGAGAAGGGATACCCGGCCCCGGGCCGGCCCACGGCGACCGGCTCCGGCACGGGCAGCGGCACATGTCCGGCCAGCTCGGGCAGACACCGGTCCTCCTTGGTCACGGCGGCCACATAGCCCTCCGCGCTGGGGACCCTGACCGTCAGCTCCTCCCCGAGCCGAAAGGTGCGGTTGTCCCACCCCTGACGCTCGACGGGTCTCACCGGAAGGTCGCCCCACTCGGGGAACTGGGCACAGACCAGGGCGCGTACGAGTTCTGCGGTGATGTCGATCACCAGGTCAGTGTGCGCGCCGCCCCGGCGTGGGCGCACCCGCTTTTCGCGGAGCGAAGCTGGCCGGTTCGGACCTCTTGTGTGCCGGCTTCCGACGTTCTCATAATCCTGCAACAGAAATTCACCTGGGCATGCCAGCAAGGCTGATTTCCTGCCGTTTATTGGCATGCCCGCGTCATGTTTGGTTCGGCTCCACCCGTCATCGCATGTCAACCCCCCACGGAAGGCATCACGTTGAAGCGACTCATCACCGCCCTGAAGAGATGTGCGGCCGTCGGTGCCGCCGCGCTCGCGATCGCCAGCCTGCAGCCGGTGTCGGCGGCGACGGCCGCGCCGGCGCCGGTGGTCGGCGGAACGCGTGCCGCGCAGGGCGAGTTCCCGTTCATGGTCCGGTTGTCGATGGGCTGCGGCGGCTCACTGCTCACGCAGCAGATCGTGCTGACGGCCGCGCACTGTGTAGGCGCGACCGGCAACAACACCGGCTACACGGCCACGGCCGGTGTCGCGGACCTCCAGAGCACCAGCGGCCGGGTGCAGGTCCGCTCGACCAAGGTGTACCGCGCCCCCGGCTACAACGGCGACGGCAAGGACTGGGCGCTCATCAAGCTGGCCTCGCCCATCAACCTGCCGACGCTGAAGATCGCCACGACCACGGCGTACAACTCGGGCACGTTCACGGTCGCCGGCTGGGGCGCGGCCACCCAGGGCGGCGCGCAGCAGCGGTACATGCTCAAGGCGACCGTGCCCTTCGTCAGCGACGCGACGTGCCGTTCGTACAGCGGCTACAGCGGGCTCATCGCGGGCGAGGAGATCTGTGCCGGGTACGCGGCGGGCGGTGTCGACACCTGCCAGGGCGACTCCGGTGGCCCGATGTTCCGCCGGGACAACGCCAACCAGTGGATCCAGGTCGGCATCGTGAGCTGGGGCATAGGCTGCGCCAAGCCCAACGCGCCCGGTGTCTACACCGAGGTGTCCACCTTCGCGTCCCAGATAGCGGCGGCCGCGGCCACGCTCTGACCGACGCCCCCGCACCACTTCCTGCGGCGACGTCGCAGGAGATCGTCCACGGGCCCGGCGCTGTCCAGCGCCGGGCCCGTGCCCGTGTCCGACCGGTCAGAAGCCGCCGAAGTCCCCGCCACCCCCGAAGTCCCCGCCACCTCCGTAGTCGCCTCCGCCGCCGAAGCCGCCGGTGAAGTCGTCCGTGTTGAAGTCGGCGCCCGAGACGTCGCCGCCCTCGTAGCCGGAGGCCGCGCCGAAGTCGCCGTAACCGGCGCCGTACATGGCCGCGTAGGAGGGGGTGGCCATCATGCTGCCGAGCATGGTGCCGACGAGGAGGCCGGGCAGGATGCCGCCGCCGAAGTACCCGCCCGCCCAGGGGCCGTAGGCCGGGCCTGCGTCCCAGTAGGGGCGGCGGGTGCCGTAGTCCGTCTCCACCTCGCGGATCATCGGGTCCCGGCCGTCGGCGAGGCGGGCCCGGTCGGCGGCGCAGACCGGTATCTCACGGGTGGCGCCGAGCGACGGGGTCCAGGGGACGTCCGCGACGGACGGGCCGTGGCGGGGGTCGAAGAAGCACGGGGCGCGGCGTTCGGGGAGCGGGCGGCCCTCCCTGCGGGCGGCGAGCAGGGCGAGGGAGAAACGTCCGTCCTCCAGGGTCTGGGTGACCGCTCGGACCTCTTCCGGGCGGGTGGTTGCCGCCATGAGGGACTTGGCGTTCTCGTACGCGTCCAGGGCGCGCTCGTAGTCGGCGCGCATCGAGTCGTCCGCGCCCGCCTCGGCGGGGTGGAAGTCCAGACGGTCCAGCTCCTCACCGAACGCCGTGATGTCCTCGTCCACCACGACCGCGAGCTTGGCCAGCGCCTCGCGACGCTCCTCCTCCTTCCTGCGGCGGTTGCGGCGGGCCAGCGCGTACGCGCCCGCGCCGCCCGCCACCACGACCGCGCCCGCCGCCGCCAGGGCGCCCGCGTCCACGCCCTCGTCCCCGCCGCCGCTCCAGCTCGACGGGGCCGTGCCACCGGGGTCGCTGCGCAGGGCGTCGTCGACGAAGTCGTTGAGCTGGGCCTTGGGATCGCCGGCGCCCTGGACCGCCGTGACGAGGTTCGACACGGCCTCCTGGCTGAGGACGCCGCTGTCGGCCCGGGCGTCGAAGCGGTCGCCGAGGCGGACGGCGTACAGGCCGGTGACACCTGTCTCCGTGCGGAGGTTCTGGAAGAGGTTCTGGGTCGGCTGGTCGGCCGGAAGGACCGCCACGAAGATCGGCTCGTCCGCGCCCTCGATCTTGTCGGCGAGGGCTTCGGCGTCCGCCGACGAGAGCTGGTCGGAGGCGGCCGGGTCGACGTAGACGGGGCTCTCGCGCAGCGCCGCCGCCACCGTCGAGAGGTCGGTGGCGGCGTGGGCGCTCGGCGCACCGACCGACAGCACCGCCAGAGCCGCCAGAGCCATCGCGGCGAGCGGCGCCATGAGGAGGCGGAGCAGTCGGGAGAACAGTGCGCCCTTCATACCTTCGAAGCTACCTCTATCGCAACGAAAAGGACGATACGGGCGACAGGGGGACGAAAACTCCCTGAGCGAGCAGGGCCGAGCTCTCAGGGTGTCACTCGGCGTGCCCCTCGACGTGCCCCTCGGCGTGTCACTCCGCCGGTCGCACACCCGCCCGCAGCAGCCCGTACGTGTACGCGTCCTCCAGGGCCTGCCACGACGCGGCGATCACGTTGTCGGCGACGCCCACCGTGGACCACTCCCCCGAGCCGTCCGAGGTGGAGATCAGGACGCGGGTCGTGGAGTTGGTGCCGTGCTTGCCCTCAAGGATGCGGACCTTGTAGTCGACGAGCTCCAGCTTGGCGAGCTGGGGGTAGATCTTCTCCAGGGCGACGCGCAGGGCGCGGTCGAGGGCGTTGACGGGGCCGTTGCCCTCGGCGGTGGCGACGATGCGCTCACTCTTGGCCCACAGCTTGACGGTGGCCTCGTTGGCGTGGCTGCCGTCGGGGCGGTCCTCCACGATGGCCCGCCAGGACTCGGTGCGGAAGTAACGCTGCGGCTTGCCGGCGACCTCGTCGCGCAGCAGGATCTCGAAACTCGCGTCGGCCGCCTCGTAGGTGTAACCCCGTAGCTCGCGTTCCTTGACCCGCTCGACGACCCGGCCGACCAGCTCGCGGTCGCCACCGAGGTCGACGCCCAGCTCCTTACCCTTGAGCTCGATGGAGGCGCGGCCCGCCATGTCGGAGACCAGCATCCGCATGGTGTTGCCGACCTGCTCGGGGTCGATGTGCTGGTACAGGTCCGGGTCGACCTTGATCGCGGAGGCGTGCAGGCCGGCCTTGTGCGCGAAGGCGGAGACACCGACGTACGGCTGGTGCGTGGACGGCGTGAGGTTGACGACCTCGGCGATGGCATGGGAGATACGGGTCATCTCGCGCAGGGCGCCGTCGGGGAGGACCTTCTTGCCGTACTTCAGTTCCAGGGCGGCGACGACGGGGAAGAGGTTGGCGTTGCCGACGCGCTCGCCGTACCCGTTGGCCGTGCACTGCACATGGGTGGCGCCCGCGTCGACGGCGGACAGCGAGTTCGCCACGGCACAGCCCGTGTCGTCCTGGGCGTGGATGCCGAGCCGGGCGCCCGTGTCGGCCAGGACCGTCGAGACCACCGCGTGCACCTGCGCCGGGAGCATCCCGCCGTTGGTGTCGCAGAGGATGACCACGTCGGCGCCGGCCTCCGACGCCGTCCGGACGACGGACTTGGCGTACTCGGGGTTGGCGCGGTAGCCGTCGAAGAAGTGCTCACAGTCGACGAAGACCCGGCGGCCCCGCGAACGGAGGAAGGACACCGTGTCGCGGACCATCTCCAGGTTCTCGTCCAGCGTGGTGCGCAGGGCGAGTTCCACATGCCGGTCGTGGGACTTGGCGACGAGGGTGATGACCGGGGCACCGGAGTCGAGGAGGGCCCTGACCTGCGGGTCCTCGCTCGCCTTGCCGCCCGCGCGGCGGGTCGCGCCGAAGGCGACCAACTGGGCGTGCCGGAAGTCGATCTCCTGCTGCGCGCGGGCGAAGAACTCGGTGTCCCGCGGGTTGGCGCCGGGCCAGCCGCCCTCGATGAAGCCGACGCCGAAGTCGTCCAGGTGCCGAGCGATCGCCAGCTTGTCCGCGACCGTGAGGTTGATGCCCTCGCGCTGGGCGCCGTCGCGCAGGGTGGTGTCGAAGACGTGGAACGAGTCGTCGAGCTCGCTGGTTTCCGTCATGGTCTCAAGGCTCCTGTGTTGGATCTCGGTCTGTACCGGAATGACCGGCTCCACCGTCCTCCCATGATCCCTCGCGCTGCGCTCCCGGCTGGGGGTGGGCCAGAAAAGCGAAAAAACCCCTCGCGGGTGCGAGAGGTCTGCGCGCGGGTCGAGGACGACGGTGTCCGCCCGTACCTGGTCGTACGTGGCGGTCACTGCGGACCGGCGCGCCTGCTGCCAATAATCGTGGCGAACGAGAGCACGGCGGCAGTCTGGCACAACCCGTCGCCGTACTCACCCGCCGTCTCAGGATGCGAACAGCGCGTTGATCGACCGGGTTCGGTCGGGGCGGAGCCGGATCGGCAGCTCCGGTGATGCCTCAGTCGCCACGCCCGGGCGGTGAACCGTCCGTCCCCTCCAGGCGCAAGACCCGTCGCGCGAAGTGCGCGGCCAGGACGAGCGCCGGCACCAGGAGCGCGACCGGAAGCAGACTCCACCAGCCGAACCCGAGGGCGAAGAGACAGACGGTGATGACACCGAACACGAACGATCCGACGACGGTGACACCCAGGTGGGACACATACCGTTCGCGCGGCCGGTCCAGTTCGGCCCGCACACGGCGGTGTGCCTCCTCCAGGGCGGCGCGGTACGCGTACTCATGGGCGACCAGCCGCCGCCATGCCTCGGGGGTGACGCCCTCCATGGACTCGGGCATGAAAGGCTCACGGGGCTGTCTGCGCGGCCACCGCCGGTTCCGCTGCGCCACTGGAAGCCTCCGCTACTTCAGGGCGTAGGACGCCGCGAGAATGTTGGCCAACGACTCCATCAGCGTGACATGCGCGCCGGTGAAGTCCGAGTACTCGGGCGCGTCGACGGAGAGGATGCCCACTTCCTCCGTGCCGTTGATGACGGGTACGGCGATGACCGCCTTGTAGCCGGTCCCGACCGGGATCAGATAGGAGTGCGGCTCGTTCTCGCCGTCGATCCTGAAGGTCTTGCCTCCGCCACCCAGGATCTGGTTCCTCATGTGCGCGGCGCCGACGGGGTCGATGACGCTCCTGGGCGTCCGATGGCCGGGTTGGGTACCTGCCAGCGTGAAATCACCCGTCGCGGCGTCGTACAGGTAGAAGCTGCACCGCGCCCGCGGCACGAAGGTCGGCCCGACCGGCGGGGCGGTGAGGGAGACGGCTGCGGCGAGGACTTCGTCGAGGATCCGCCTGCGCTCGCGGTCGATGTCGGAGACGGTCTGCGCGGGCGTGCCGGCCGGCAGGCGGGCCACGCTCCCGTAGAGCGTGGTCATCTGCCTGAGTCTGTCACTCAGGGGCTGCAGCGTCGTCGTGTACGCGTGGATCAGGTGTGCCTCGGCCTGGGCGGCCCGCAGTTCGGCACGCGCCCTCCCCTTCTCCACCAGGCGTCTCTCGAGGTGGGTGATCAGCACGACGCCGAAGGCACAGACGCCTGCTATGAGGGCCCAGAGCCTCTTGTCGTTCCCCTGGGCGCCGTCCGCCCACACGGAGACAACGGCGACCGCCACACCCAGGACCGCGGAGAACAGGAGGAACAGATAGTGAAGGCCTCGGTCTGCCAGCCATTGCTTCATCCGTAAGCATCGCTCCGCGCTCGTCGACGATCTCCCGGGCAGAATCCCATACTTCGGGTACGAGGCGCCCGAACAGTGCGGCGAACTGGTGCTCCCCGCACTCCGGTTGACGAGTGCGGGGGCCGGTCGATCACGGCTCAGCCCAGTCGGTGCATCCAGCCGTGCTGGTCCTCCACCGTGCCGCGCTGGATGTTCAGCAGGGCCTCGCGCAGTTTGAGGGTGACGGGGCCGGGTTCGCCGCCGGACTGCTGCCAGGCGGCGCCGGTGCGCTTGACCGTGCCGACGGGGGTGATGACGGCGGCGGTGCCGCAGGCGAAGACCTCGGTGAGCGCCCCGCTCTCGGAGTCGGCCTGCCACTGGTCGATGGAGATGCGGCCCTCCTCGGCGGTGTAGCCGAGGTCGGCGGCGACCGTGAGCAGGGAGTCGCGGGTGACTCCCTCCAGGATGGAGCCGGTGAGGGTGGGGGTGACGATGCGGTCGCCGTACACGAAGTACAGGTTCATGCCGCCGAGTTCCTCGACCCACTTGCGCTCGACCGCGTCGAGGTAGCAGACCTGGGCGCAGCCCTCGGCGGCGGCCTCGGCCTGGGCGAGCAGGGATGCGGCGTAGTTGCCGCCGGTCTTGGCGTCGCCCATGCCGCCGGGGACGGCGCGGACGTGGTCCTCGGAGACCCAGATGGAGACGGGCTGCACGCCGCCGGGGAAGTAGGCACCGGCCGGGGAGGCGATGACCAGGAAGAGGTACTCGCCCGCCGGCTTGACGCCCAGTCCGACCTCGGTGGCGATCATGAAGGGGCGCAGATAGAGGGACTCCTCACCGCCGTGGGCCGGGACCCAGGCCTCGTCCTGGCGGACGAGCACGTCGCAGGCCTCGATGAAGGTCTCGACCGGCAGTTCCGGCATGCCCAGGCGGCGCGCGGAGGACTGGAAGCGCCTGGCGTTCTTCTCGGGCCGGAAGGTGGCGACGGACCCGTCGGCCTGGCGGTAGGCCTTCAGCCCCTCGAAGATCTCCTGCGCGTAGTGCAGGACCATGGTGGCCGGGTCCAGGGAGATCGGCGCGTACGGAACGAGCTGACCGTCGTGCCAGCCGCGGCCCTCGGTCCACTTGATGACGACCATGTGGTCGGTGAAGTGGCGTCCGAACCCGGGGTTGGCCAGGATCGCCGCGCGCTCGGCGTCGGAGAGCGGGCTGGCGGAGGGCTTGAGCTCGATCGTGGGCGTCGTCATGAGTGGTTGTCCTTCACCGGTTTGTGTGTGACGGGCCGCGCTCACACCCGCACGGCCAGTGGCCAGTGTGAGGACGTCCGAGCATTCCCTCATTCCGCGGCTCCGCGTTCGATTATCTCAAGAGGCGCGGGCGGAAGAAAACGGCGTGAATGCGGCCCAGGGGATGATGGTGACACCCGGCGGGGACATGCGGAAGCCGCCGGGTGCGAGGTGCGACCCGGCGGCTTCGAAAGAGTTCGAGCGAGCGCGGCGGGTCAGCCGGCTACTCGTACGGCGAGGGCGTCGCCGATCTCGGCCGTCGAACGGGCGGGCTTGCCGACGCGCTCCGCGAGGTCGGCGGAGACGGCCTCCTCGATGCGTGCGGCCTCGGCCTCGTAGCCGAGGTGGCGCAGGAGCAGGGCGACGGACAGGACCGTGGCCGAGGGGTCGGCCTTGCCCTGGCCGGCGATGTCCGGGGCCGAGCCGTGCACGGGCTCGAACATGGACGGGAACTCGCCGGAGGGGTTGATGTTGCCGGAGGCCGCGACGCCGATGCCGCCGGAGACGGCCGCGGCGAGGTCGGTGATGATGTCGCCGAAGAGGTTGTCGGTGACGATCACGTCGAAGCGGGCGGGGTCGGTGACCAGGTAGATCGTCGCCGCGTCGACGTGGATGTAGTCGGTGGCGACCTCGGGGAACTCCTGGGCCACCTTGTTGAAGATGTTCGTCCACAGGTGACCGGCGAAGGTGAGCACGTTGTTCTTGTGGACGAGGGTGAGCTTCCTGCGCGGACGGGCCTGCGCGCGGGCGAACGCGTCACGGACCACACGCTCGACACCGAAGGCCGTGTTCACGGAGACCTCGGTGGCGACCTCGTGCTCGGTGCCCTTGCGGATGGTGCCGCCGTTGCCCGTGTACGGGCCCTCGGTACCCTCGCGGACCACGACGAAGTCGATCTCGGGCTGCCCGGCGAGCGGGGTGGCAACACCCGGGAGCAGCTTCGACGGACGCAGGTTCACGTGGTGGTCGAAGGCGAAGCGGAGCTTGAGCAGGAAGCCGCGCTCCAGGACTCCGGAAGGGACGCTCGGGTCGCCGATCGCGCCCAGCAGGAGCGCGTCGTGCTGCTTCAGCGCGTCGAGGTCGGCGTCGGTGAGGGTCTCACCGGTGGCGTGGTAGCGCTGGGCGCCGAAGTCGTACTCCTTGGTCTCCAGCTTCACATCCTGCGGAAGGACGGCGGAGAGGACCTTGAGCCCCTGGGCCACGACTTCCTGACCGATGCCGTCACCGGGGATCACTGCGAGATTGAGGCTGCGAGACATGACGGCACCGTACTCCTTGTCCCACGGGATGACACGGACCGTCCGCGATATGGACGCGCGAGGGTGGCGTCACGGTCGCGCGAGGGTGACGTCCGCACCGAGCCGTTGACCGGCGTTCACCCGTGCGTTTGCCGGGAGTTGGGGTCTGCTGGGAAGTTGAACAGCCATGGACACCCCGAACCTCGGTATCCCGGAGCCCCTCGCTCGCCGCCTCAGCATGCCGGAACAGTACGAGTACCTGCGAGCGAAGCTCTCCCGGCGCCGCACGCTGACGGCCGCCGGCGCCGTGGCGAGCGGGCTGCTGGCCGGCGGCTGCTCGGGCTCCCAGGACGAGCCGGTGAGGAAGCGGCCGTCCCCGCCGGCGCCCGCGACCGCCACGGGCCGGGTGCACGGCTCGGTCGTCGTCCCCTTCGGCCGCCGGCTCGCCTTCGGCGCCGACCCGAAGACGCAGATGCGGATCTCCTGGCAGGTCCCGTTCGCCGTCCGGAGACCGTACGTCCGGGTCGGGCCGAAACCGTGGGAGCTGAGCCGGAAGATCGAGGCGGAGGTGCGGGATCTGCGCACGCCGTCCCTGTCGAAGAAACTGCCGGCGGTCGAGCAGTACTACGTCCACGCGGCCCTCGACGGCCTCAGGCCCGGCACGACGTACTACTACGGCGTCGGCCACGAGGGCTTCGACCCGGCCGAGCGGCTGGAGACGCTGGGCACCTTCACCACCGCCCCCGCGAAGGCCGGGTCCTTCGTCTTCACCGCCTTCGGCGACCAGGGCGTCAGCTACGACGCCCTCGCCAACGACCAGGTGATCCTCGGCCGGAACCCGGCCTTCCACCTCCACGCGGGCGACATCTGCTACGCCGACACCACCGGCCACGGCGAGGAGGACGACGTCTACGACGCCCGTGTCTGGGACCAGTTCCTCGCCCAGACCGAGTCGGTCGCCAAGTCGGTGCCCTGGATGGTCTCCTACGGCAACCACGACATGGAGGCCTGGTACTCGCCCGACGGCTACGGCGGCCAACTCGCCCGCTGGTCACTGCCGGAGAACGGCTTCGACCCGCGCGGGGCGCCGGGCGTGTACTCGTTCGTCTACGGCAACGTCGGGGTCGTATCGCTGGACGCCAACGACGTGTCGTACGAGATCCCCGCCAACCGCGGTTACACGGACGGCCGGCAGACGAAGTGGCTGGACCGGCGGCTCGGTGAGTTGCGGGCCTCGGAGGCGGTGGACTTCATCGTCGTCTTCTTCCACCACTGCGTGTACTCGACGTCCACCCACGCCTCGGACGGCGGTCTGCGCGACGCCTGGCTGCCGCTCTTCACCGAGCACCAGGTCGACCTCGTCATCAACGGGCACAACCACGTCTACGAGCGCACTGACGCGATCAAGGGCGGCAAGGTGGGCAGGCGGGTGCCGGTGGGCGCGTCGACGGACCCGACGCGGGACGGGACCGTGTACGTCACGGCGGGCGGCGCCGGCAAGGATCTGTACGGGTTCCCGGACGGAGTGGCGGACAGCTACGAGGGACACCTCGAAGACGCTGACGACCTGGAGTCCGTGGAGTCGTACCACTGGACCGAGGAACGCGAGAAGAAGTCCGAGACGGTGGAGTGGTCGCGGGTGCGCTACACCGGGTTCTCGTTCCTGTCGGTCGAGGTGGAGGCGGGCGCGACTCCTCGTATGACGGTCTCGGCACTCGCCCAGACCGGTGCGCGGATCGACCACTTCGAGGTGCGGCGCGGCGCGTGAGCCGTCCGCCCACGGCCGTGCCGCACCCCGGACGGGTGCGGCTCCCGGCTGGTGTCAGTGCCCGGTCGAACCGCCGTTGTCCCGGCGGTCGAGCGCGCGCTGGAGCGCGGCGGCGGCGTTCTTGCGGTCGGACTCGGTTGTCCGGGAAACGTGACGGACTCGGCGGCGGACGGTCGTCTCGGCCATGGGGAATCGACTCCTTCGAGGCATTCCGGAGTACGGAAACGGGGGGTTACGAGACGCCGGATGGGGCGGGGAGCGAGGGCCGCAGGGGTTGCCTGCCTAGGGTCCGGCTCACGACCGCCATTCGCTGGATCGAGCGAGACGTTCGGCTCCTACAAAGCTAAGTGAGCGCGGCGCATCTGTCTCCATAATTAGTCGGACTTCCTACTATCTGAGACGGCGCATGGGGTCACACCGGGCTGACCTGCGCTTTCACGCGCCGGGCGCCCACGCCTCTCAAGGGGCGTGGGGAACTGCGCGGTCCACCACACACCACCCGCACACGCCGACGGCCCCGGCCCCCGAGTTCTCTCGCCAGGGGGCCGGGGCCGTTCCACCGAGGCCGTCAGCCCATGTGCGGGTAGGTGTAGTCCGTCGGCGGCACCAAGGTCTCCTTGATCGCCCGCGTCAACGTCCAGCGCATCAGGTTCTGGGGGGCGCCGGCCTTGTCGTTGGTGCCGGAGGCCCTCCCTCCGCCGAAGGGCTGCTGCCCGACGACCGCGCCGGTGGACTTGTCGTTGATGTAGAAGTTGCCGGCCGCGTAGCGGAGCTTCTCCATCGTGTGGGCCGCCGCCGCGCGGTCACTCGAGATGACCGAACCGGTGAGCGCGTAGGCGGACACCGACTCCATCTGGGTCAGCATCTCGTCGTACGCGTCGTCCTCGTAGACGTGCACGGCGAGGAACGGGCCGAAGTACTCGGTGGTGAAGACCTCGTTCTCCGGGTCGGTGCACTCGACGACCGTCGGGCGGACGAACCAGCCGACCGAGTCGTCATAGGAGCCGCCCGCGACGATCGTGCAGGTGGGGTCGGACTTGGCGCGGTCGATGGCGGCCTTGTTCTTGGCGAAGGAGCGCTCGTCGATGACGGCACCCATGAAGTTCGACAGGTCCGTCACATCGCCCATGGTCAGGTACTCGACCTCGGCGGCGAACTCCTCCCTGAAGCCGGAGTTCCAGATCGACGCCGGAATGTAGGCGCGGGAGGTCGCGCTGCACTTCTGACCCTGGTACTCGAAGGCGCCACGGGTGAGGGCGGTCTTCAGCACGGCGCGGTCGGCGCTCGGGTGGGCGACCACGAAGTCCTTGCCGCCGGTCTCACCGACGAGGCGCGGGTAGGAGCGGTACTTCTCGATGTTGGCGCCGACCGTCTTCCACAGGTACTGGAAGGTCTTGGTCGAGCCGGTGAAGTGGATGCCGGCGAGCTCCGGGTGCTCCAGGGCGACGTTCGACACCTCGATGCCGTCGCCGGTGACGAGGTTGATGACGCCCTTGGGCAGGCCCGCCTCCTCCAGCAGCCGCATCAGCAGCACGGCGGCGTGGGTCTGGGTCGGCGACGGCTTCCAGACGACCACGTTGCCCATGAGCGCGGGAGCGGTGGGCAGATTTCCGGCGATCGCGCTGAAGTTGAAGGGCGTGATCGCGTAGACGAAGCCTTCGAGGGGGCGGTGGTCCAGGCGGTTCCAGACCCCCGGGGCGTTGGCCGGGGGCTGCTCGGCGAGCAGGTCACGGGCGTACTTGACGTTGAAGCGCCAGAAGTCGACCAGCTCGCAGGGACAGTCGATCTCGGCCTGCTGGGCGGTCTTGGACTGGCCGAGCATGGTGGAGGCGGCCAGTGTCTCGCGCCAGGGGCCGGCGAGCAGTTCGGCGGCGCGCAGGATGATCGCGGCGCGGTCGTCGAAGGACATCGCGCGCCAGGCGGGCGCGGCGGCGAGGGCCGCGTCGATGGCGTCCTGGGCGTCCTGGGCGGTGGCGTTGCCGTAGGTGCCGAGGCGGGCCTTGTGGTTGTGCGGCTGCACCACGTCGAAGCGGTCGCCGCCGCCCATCCGCCGCTCGTCGCCGATGGTGCAGGGCAGATCGACCGGGTTCTCGGCCAGCTCCTTGAGCTTGACCTCCAGCCGGGCGCGTTCGGGCGAGCCGGGGGCGTAGCCGTGCACCGGCTCGTTGACGGGGGTGGGGACCTGGGTCACAGCGTCCATGGGTTACCTCTTCCGAGTGGTTCCCGTGCTTCAGCCGGAGGGAGCTGAAGCGGTTGCGTATGGTGAGCAACGGTCAGGGCTTGACCGTCACGAACTCGCCTCGGCGGGCTCGTGAGAAGCCCCCTCGGGGGCGGAGTCACGGGTTCCGTAACTCCTTTCCGCGGAACCGGGTCCGGCTCAGCCGGCCGCGGTGCGGCTGTCGGTCTCCGAACATCTCTCGGAGGCCGACAGCCGCCGCTCATCCAGCACATCACCCCTTGCTGACCATCGAGCGGACGAAAAACCGCAGGTTCGCCGGCTTTTCCGCGAGCCTCCGCATGAAGTAGCCGTACCAGTCGGTGCCGTACGCGGTGTAGACGCGCATCCGGTGCCCCTCGGCGGCGAGCCGCAGGTGTTCGTCGGTGCGGATGCCGTACAGCATCTGGAACTCGTACTCGTCGGGCTTTCGGCCGACGCGGTGCGCGAGCTCCTGGGCGATGGCGATCAGGCGCGGGTCGTGGGAGCCGATCATCGGGTACCCGGCGCCCTCCATCAGAATCCCGAGGACCCGGACGTACGCCTTGTCGATCTCGTGTTTGCGCTGGTAGGCGACCTCGGCGGGCTCCTTGTAGGCGCCCTTGACGAGCCGTACGCGGCTGCCGTTCTCCGCGAGGCGACGGGCGTCGGCCTCGGTGCGGAAGAGGTACGCCTGGATGACACAGCCGGTCTGCGGGAAGTCCCGCCGCAGCTCCTCGTGGATGGCGAACATCGAGTCGAGGGTGGTGTGGTCCTCGGCGTCGAGGGTGACCGTCGTACCGATGGCGGCGGCGGCCTCGACGACCGCGCGGACGTTGGCGAGGGCGAGTTCGTGGCCGCCCTCCAGTGCCTGCCCGAACATGGACAGCTTGACGGACATCTCGGCCCTGGTGCCGAGGTCCAGTTCCTTCAACCGGTCGACGAGGGCCAGATAGGCGTCGCGGGCGGCTTCCGCCTGCTGGGGGTTGGTGATGTCCTCGCCGACCACGTCCATCGTCAGTTCCAGCCCCTGGGCGGTCAGGTCCCGGATGATCGGCACGATGTCGTCGACCGTATCTCCGGGGATGAAGCGGTCGACGACCTGCTTGGTCACGGGCGCCGCCGAGATCAGGCGTCGCATCCGGTCGCTGCGCGACGCGGCGAGAATCACGGGACCCAGCACGGGGCACCTCCACAGACCAGCAGATAGAACCACCGTGAAACCTAAGGATCCTCCCGTTCGCCGACCATCGACAGCTGTCACGCATCCGTGCCGCGGATCTCAGACAGATGTATGAAGGTCTTCGAAAATGCGGGAGAATGCCCGGGTGACACCGGAAGCCGCATCGTTCCACCACATGGGTGACTACCAGGAGCTCGTCGACGAGATCTCGGCGCTGCTCGGCGCCCCGGCGACGCTGGAGAACCGCGACTTCGAGCTGATCGCGTTCGGCGCGTACGACAGCGAGGGCGAGCTCGACCCCTCGGCCCTGGACCCGGTCCGCACCCGCTCGATCCTGGCCCGCCGCTCCACGACGGCCGTACGGGAGTGGTTCGAGGGCTTCGGCATCACCCGGGCGACGGCCCCGGTCAGGATCCCACCCACGCCCGAGGCGGGGGTCCTGCGCGGCCGTGTCTGCCTGCCGGTACGCCATCGGGGTGTCGTCCTCGGTTATGTCTGGCTGCTGGACGGCGACCCGGGTCCGACCGACGGCCAGCTGTCCGCCGCCATGGCGGTCACCTCCCGCATCGGCGCCCTCCTCGCGGACGAGGCGCAGGCCGGCGCGGACCTCACCCGGGAGCTGCGCGCGGTCCTGACCGCCGAGCGCGACTGGGAGCGCGACATGGCGGTCGCGGAGCTGCGCACGGCTCTCGGCCCGCGCGGCGACGGCGTCCACACACTGGTGTGCGTGGCCCCCTGGCCGTCCGCCGACCCGGACGACGCGCCGTCCTTCCGTACGGTGCCGGGGGCGACCGCGCTGTGCACGGTGCCGTGGGGCACGGCCGGCCAGGGCCTGGCCCTGCTGGTCCGGCTCCGCTCGGCGGACGTCGCGACCCCGGCGCTCACTGCCGCCGCCCGCCTGCTGGAGCGCGCGGGCTCACACGCGGCGGCGGGGGTGGCCGACGCCCGCACCGGCCTGGCCGAACTGGGAACGGCCTGGCGCGAGGCCTCGGCGGCGGCCCGTGCGGCGCTGGCGGAGCCCCGCTTCGGACCGGTGGCCCAGTGGCGCTCCATCGGCCCGTACCGCCTCCTGACCGCGCTCCCCCGCGACACCCCCCAGGACCCCTCCGTCCGCTCGCTCCTCACCCCCGCCCACCGCGAACTCGCCCACACCGCCGAGGCCTTCCTCGACCACGCGGGCCAGGCCGGCCGTACCGCCGCCGAGTTGGGCATCCACCGGCAGACCCTCTACTACCGGCTGTCCCGCGTCGAACAGCTCACGGGCCTGCGTCTGACCGACGGGGAGGATCGGCTTCTGCTGCACATGGCGCTGAAGGGGGCACGCCTCTGACGCGGCCTCTCTCCTGCCGGTGGGACTGTCGAGTGGCCCGTCGCGGTGGCGCCGAGGTGCCTGCAGGTGGCGCAAATCGCACTTCTGAAAATGATTGTCATCGTGCTACGGTCGGTGCGCGTTCAACCTTTGACCACCCCTTTACTCGGAGTGTCACCGTGCGTCTCCCGGCCCGTTTCGTCCCTCTCACCGCGGTCACCGCGGCCTCCGCCCTGCTCACGGGCTGTTTCGCGTCGACGGGAGCCGAGGAGACCGGGAGCGAGGGCAAGCGGATTCGGATCGCGATGATGCTGCCGCCCCGCTCGGGCCTGTCGCCGCTGTCGGACGACGCCTTCAAGCTGTCGCGCTGGTCGACCGCCGAGACCCTGGTGAAGCTGAACGCGGAGGGCGACGCGCGGCCCGCGCTGGCCACCGACTGGAAGCAGTCGGGCAAGACGTGGACGTTCACGATCCGGGACGGCGTGACCTTCCACGACGGGACGGAGCTGACCGCCGAGGCCGTGGCCCGCTCCCTCACCGAAGCGGCCTCCGCCGCACCCAAACCCCGCATCCTGGACGGTGTGGAGCTCACCGCGAAGGCCGACGGCGACGCCGTCACCGTCACCACGGGCACCGAGGACCCGCTCGTCCCCCACCGCCTCAGCTCGCCACAGCTGTCGATCCTCGCGGCCAAGGCGTACGAAGGGAAGACGGTGAACCCGGTCGGCGCCGGCACCGGCCCCTTCGAGCTGACCAAGGTGAACGGCACCGCCTCCGCCGCCCTCGACCGCTACGACGACTACTGGGGCCGCAAGGCCAAAGCCCCCGGCATCGATGTGAGGTTCGTGCCGGACGGCACCGCCCGCGCGGCCTCCCTGCGCACCGGCGAGGCCGACATCGTCGAGGCGATCCCGGTGTCGCAGGCCGCCGTGCTCGACCAGGACCTGATCACCGAGGTCCCGATGCCGCGCACCAACACCCTGTACCTGAACACCGAGAACGGCCTCTTCAAGGACGCCTCGCTGCGTGCCGCCGCCCGGGAGGCCATCGACGCCGAGTCGATCGTCAAGGGCGTGTACGAGGGACGCGCGGATGTAGCCGAGGGGCTCCTCGGGCCGGCGCTGCCCTGGGCCGCCGAGCTGCGGTCGCCGGTGAAGCACGCCAAGGCCGCCGACCCGGACGGCCGGACCGTCACCATCGGTACCTTCACCGACCGAGCCGAACTGCCCGAGGTCGCGGCCACGCTGCAACAGCAGTTGCAGAAGGCCGGGTTCAAGGTGAAGCTCGACGTGCGCGAGTACGCCAACATCGAGTCCGACGCGCTGGCGGGCGAGTTCGACGCGTTCATCCTCTCCCGGGCGACCGTCCTCGACTCCGGCGACCCGGCCGCCTACCTCTACAGCGACTTCGCCTCCACGGGTTCCTTCAATCTCTCCCAGCTCGCCGACAAGACCGTCGACACCGCCCTGGTCAAGGCCTCCGACACCGCCGCCGGAGACGCCCGCCGCCAGGCCGTCATCGACGCCGAGGCCGCCGTCCTGTCCACCGACGCGGCCGTGCCGATGCTCCACGAGCGCGTCATCCAGGGCGACGCGGCGGGCGTCGTGGACGCGGCGCACGACCCGCGCGAGCGGGAGCTGGTCACGGCGGACACCTACGTCAAGTGAGCACATCCGCAGGGAAGCCGGCCGCCCCGACGCGGGCGGGAGGCGCCGCGAGGAGCGCCTGGAGAAGGGTCGGCCCCGCCGGGGCGACCCGTCTCCTCTGTCTGATCGCCGTCCTGGCCGTCGTCGGTCTGCTGCCGTGGCTGTCCGGCCGCGACCCCGCGCTGACCGTGCTGCGCGCCCGGTCGGCCGAGCAGGAGGCGACGCCCGAAGCCCTGGCGGCCATCCGCGCGGATCTGGGCCTGGGCGCGGGCCCCCTCTCCCTGCTGGGGGACTGGGCCTCCGGGTTGCTGCGCGGCGACCTCGGCACCTCCTGGGTGTCGGGCACGGACGTCCTGCCGTCCGTGATCTCCGGCCTCCAGGTCTCCCTCGGCCTGATGGGCGCGGCCTTCGCCGTCGCGCTGCTGCTGGCCTGCGCGCTGGTCGCTCCCGTGCTCGTACGGGGCCGGGGATCGGCCGGCGCGTTCGCCTCGATGCTCGCCGCGGTGCCCGAGTTCCTGCTGGCCACAGTCGTGCTGCTGGTGTGCGGGGTGTGGCTGGGCTGGCTGCCGACGGCGGGCTGGGCGGGTCCCGAGTACCTGGTGCTGCCCGCGATCGCCCTCGGCCTCCCGGCCGGCGGTCTGCTGGGCCGCCTGGTCGCGGACGCACTGCCCGCCGTGCTGGACGAGCGCTGGGTGGAGCTGTGGCGCGGAGCGGGCGTGAGCCGGGCCCGTGTCTCGGCGGCCGCCCTGCGCCGCGTACTGCCGCCCCTGATACCGCAGTTCGGCATGGTCGCCGTCGGCCTGACGGGCGGCGCGGTCGCCGTGGAGACGGTGTTCGCGGTGCCCGGCATCGGCCGTACGGCACTGGGCGCGGCCAAGTCCCAGGACCTCCCCCTCCTCCAGGGCTCGGTCCTCGCCCTCCTCGCCCTGGGCCTGGTGGCCGGCGCCCTGGCCGCACTCGCCCGGCGCCGGCTCCTTGGTCCGGCGCTGCGCGACGCGGGCCTCACCCTCCCGTCGGCCCGCCCGGTCCGCGCCCACCCCGCGATACCGCTGGCCCTGGCCACCGTGCTCCTGGTCACCATCGGCTGGGGCCTGCTGCGCGACCCGTACGCCGTGGACACCACCGCCCGTCTCCTCCCGCCGTCCTGGGCGCACCCGCTCGGCACGGACGGGCTCGGCCGTGACGTGCTGGCCCGCCTCGGCCACGGCGCGTCCACCACGGTCGGCACCGCGGCGGCGGTCTGCGTCCTGAGCCTCCTCGCCTCCCTGGCACTCGGCTTCCTGCCGGGCGTGGCGTCGGGCGCGGCGGACATCGCCAACGCGCTGCCCCCGGTGATCGTCGGCATCCTCGTCGCCGCGGCGGCCGGCCCCGGCACGGGCGGCGCGGCCCTCGCCGTGTCGCTGATCTCCTGGCCCGCCCTGTCCGCCCACGCGGCGGCGCTGGTCCAGGAGGTCCGCGCGTCCACGTTCCTCATCGCCCAGCGGGCCATCGGGGCGAGCCCCTGGTGGATCCTCACCCGGCACGTCCTGCCGTCCGTCGCCGCCCCGGTCACCCGCCACGCCGCCCTGCGCCTCCCAGGCATCGCCCTGGCCCTCGCCTCCCTCGGTTTCCTGGGCCTCGGCGCCCAACCGCCCACCCCCGAGTGGGGGTTGCTCCTCGACGAGTCCCGCGCCTACGTGGAACGCGCCCCGTGGGCGGCCCTGGCCCCGGCGGTCGCCCTGGCCCTGCTGGCCGGGCTGGCGGTGTCGGGGGCGGCCTACGCGCAGGGACGGGGCGGCCGGAGGACCGGCGGGGCGCGCGCGAAGAACGGGTCCGAGCCGAGGACCGGCTCCGAGTCGAAGAACGGCCGCTTCCATCTGCGGACCGGCCGGTCCCAACCGAAGTCCGGCGAGCCCGCCGCCGAGGCCGGCGGGCCACACGAGGACCGTGACGAAGGAGGCTCCCGTTGACGTCTGACGACGTACTGCTCTCGGTGCGCGGGCTGCGGATCGCGTTCGACGGGGTGGAGGCCGTCCGGGGTCTGTCCTTCGACCTCCGCCCGCGTGAGGTGCTCGCGCTGGTCGGGGAGTCTGGCGCGGGCAAGTCCCTCACGGCCCGGGCGCTGCTCGGGATGGTGCCCAAGGGTGCGACGACGAGTGGCACCGTGAGGCTGCGCGGGGAGACGGACCTCGTCGCGCAGCGGGGCCGCCGGATCGCCCTGGTGCCCCAGGACGCCCTCTCCGCCCTGTCTCCCGTGCACCCCGTGGGCGACCAGCTCGCCGCCGCCGTGCGGTCGGTGAAGGGTGTCTCGCGCAGGGAGGCACGTGCGCGAGCTACCGCCGCGCTCGACCGGGTGGGGATCCCCGACGCCGTACGGAGGGCGCGGGCGTATCCGCACGAGTACTCCGGTGGTATGCGCCAGCGAGCCGTGATCGCCATGGCGACGATCAACGAACCGGACGTCGTCGTCGCCGACGAACCCACGACCGCCCTCGACGCGGAGTTCCAGGAACAGGTGCTCCGGGTCCTCGGTGAGCAGCGCGAGGCGGTCGGCGCCGCGCTCGTTCTGGTCACCCACGATCTGGGCGTGGTCCGGGAGCACGCCGACCACGTGCTCGTCATGTACGCCGGGCGTCAGGTGGAACGGGGCACGGCGAAAGCGGTGCTGGGGCGGCCCAGGGCGCCGTACACGGCCGGGCTGCTGGCCTCGTTGCCACCGGATGCCGCCGACGCCTCCGCTCCCCTCTCCCCTGGTCCGGCCACTCGTCGCCGTCGGCTGCCCTCCATCCCCGGATCGCCGCCCACCCTCGACGCCCTCCCGGCCGGCTGCGCCTTCGCGCCCCGCTGTCCGCTCGCCGAGGACCGCTGCCGCCAGGAGGCGCCGCAGTCGTGGGCGGCGGCCGACGGGCATGAGGTCTCCTGTCACCGCCGGGACGAAGTCCCCCACCCCGCAACCGAGTTGTTCCTGGAGCAGCCCGCATGAACCGGCGCGAGGCCGTACTCGACGTGCGTGATCTGGTCGTGCGCTACGGCACGGTCACCGCGGTCGACCGTGTGTCCTTCACGGTGGACGCGGGCGAGACCCTGGCCTTGAACGGCCCGTCCGGCTGCGGCAAGTCCTCCACGGTCGCCGCCGTGCTCCAACTGCGCCGCCCGGACGGGGGCGAAGTCCGTTTCGAGGGGCAGGAGTTGACGACGCTCACCGAACGCGAGCTGCGCCCGCTCCGCCCCCGCATCCAGCCGGTCTTCCAGGACCCCTACGGCTCGCTCAGCCCGCGCCACCGCATCCGGGACGCGGTCGCGGAACCCCTCCACGTCCAGGGCCGCTGGGACGCGACAGGACCCGACCGGGTCGCCGAACTCCTCGACCGCGTCGGCCTGGACCCGGCCTACGGCGACCGCTTCCCCCATGAGCTGTCCGGCGGACAGTGCCAACGCGCCGGCATCGCACGCGCTCTGGCGTCGGAGCCCCGTCTGCTGGTCCTCGACGAGCCGGTGTCCGCACTCGACCCGTCCATCCGGGCCGGAGTCCTCAACCTGCTCGCCGACCTCCAGGACGACCTGAACCTGGCCTACCTCTTCATCTGCCACGACCGCGCCCTCGTACGCCACTTCGCGGACCGCTCGATCGAGATGCGCGCAGGCAGACTCGTACCGGCCTAGGGCGGCCTAGGGCCCTTCTGGCCCCGTGCCTCCGGGCTGTGCCGCCGCCTCCATCACCTGACGGAGCCCTTCGGTGAGGGCCTCGGCGTCGGGGGCGCCCTCGGGGTCGAAGGTCCACTGGGCGACGAGGCCCAGCAGCAGGGTCAGGTAGAAGCGGCCGAGGGTGTCCGCGGCCGAGTCCGGGACGTCCTCGTCCCGGCCGCCCATGAACAGCGTCACGATCCCGCGCGCGCCCTCCCGCTGGGCCCGCGCCAGGTGCTCGCGCACCTCCGGCAACTGGTCCCCCATGGCCAGCACCTCCATGCTGAGCCGCCACAACGAGCCCGGCTCGCGCATGGTCTCGACGGCGTTCGCCCACACCTCGCGGAACCGTTCGACCGACCCGGGCGCACTGCCGCTCCCGACCGCCCCGCCGCCGTCGAAGGTGTCCGAGACCTCCTCGACCATCGCCACGTACGCCTGCGCCAGCAACGCGCCCTTCGAGCCGTAGTGGTAGCCGATCGACGCCAGGTTCGTCCCCGATTCCTTGACGATGTCGCGCGCCGTCGTACGCGCGAACCCCTTCGCCAGCAGGCAGCGCTTGGCGCCTTCCAGCAGATCCTCACGATGTCCCATGCGGATCAGCGTAGTCGCACCCATACAGTCGTCCCAGACGAACGTTTTATACGATCGTTCTAGACGAGCGTCTAATACGCCCGTACAGTCACGGTCATGACGACGAACCCCCTGAACCCGGCCACCCCCCATGCCCCTCGACACCGGGCCGGGCGCCGTGAATGGACCGCTCTCTGCGTCCTGATGCTGCCGCTGCTGCTGGTCTCGATGGATGTGTCGGTGCTGTACTTCGCGGTGCCGGCGATCAGCGCGGATCTGGAGCCGAGCGGCACGCAGTTACTGTGGATCTTCGACATCTACGCGTTCGTGCTGGCCGGGCTGCTGATGACGATGGGCTCGCTCGGTGACCGCATCGGCCGCCGTCGGCTCCTGATGGTGGGTGCGGCGGCGTTCGGCGCGGCCTCGCTGGTGGCCGCCTATGCGAACAGCGCCGAGACGCTGATCGCGGCGCGCGCGGTGCTCGGCATCGGGGGCGCGACGCTCATGCCGTCGACGATGGCACTGACCCGGACGCTGTTCACCGATCCCGTGCAGCGGGCGAAGGCGATCGGTGTCTGGTCGGGTGTGATGGCGACGGGCGTCGCACTCGGTTCGGTGCTCAGCGGCGTCCTGGTGGAGTACTTCTGGTGGGGCTCGGTCTTCCTGGTGAACCTCCCGGCGATGGCCCTGCTTCTGCTCCTCGGCCCCTTCCTGCTCCCCGAGTCGAGGAACCCGCGCCCCGGCCGCTTCGACCTGCTGAGCGTCCCGCTGTCGATGGCGGCCGTCCTGCCCGTCATCCACGGCCTCAAAGAGATCCCGTCGGAGGGCTGGAACGTGCGGTACGTGATGTCGGTGACCGTCGGCCTGCTCTTCGCGGCCCTGTTCGTCCACCGCCAGCGCACCGCTCCCTCCCCCCTGGTCTCCCCCGCGCTGTTCCGGGGCCGGGGCTTCACCCCGGCGCTCGCCCTCAACCTCGTCGCGTCCTTCGGGATGATGGGCTCGGTCTACTTCACCACCCAGTACCTCCAGTCCGTCCTCGGCAAGAGCGCGTTGGAGGCCGCTCTCTGGGGCCTGCTCCCCTCCGTGCTCGTCGGCGTCGCCGCGCCGGTCACCACACATCTGGTGCAGCGAGGGGTGGACCGCGCACACATGGTGGCGGCGGGCTTCGCGACGGCCGCGTGCGGCTACGGGCTGCTCGCCACCGTCGGCCCGGACTCGCTCTGGCCGGTGCTCGTCGGCTCCGGCGTCCTCGCCGCCGGCATCGTCACCGTCCTCTCCCAGATGACCGATCTCGCCCTCGCCGTCACCCCGGTCGAACGCGCCGGCTCCGCCTCCTCCGTCCTCGAGACGAGCCAGGAGTTCGGCGGCGCCCTGGGGATGGCCGCCCTCGGCTCCATCGGCACCGCCGTCTACCACCACGACATCCCGGCCTCCGCCCCCGCCCCGGCCCGCGAGACCCTGGGAGGCGCCCTGGCAGTGGCCCAGCAACTCCCCGCCCCCGCAGCCGAAACCCTGAGCACGGCGGCCCGAGCCGCCTTCACCTCCGGCATGCAGAGCGCGACGGCCACGGGGGCCGCCGTACTGCTGGGCGCGGCGGTGTTGGCGGCGCGGACCCTGCGAGGCGCACGACACGGGAGTTGCCCACCGAGCGGCTCGCCCAGCGCCTCACAGAGCGCGGGGAACCGCGCGGCAAGCTCCCGTCCACCCGCTGCCGACTGACGCGCCCAAGAAGGGCCCAAGCGGATCGAAGGGGCGCGGCCCTGGTGGGGGCACCTGCCGCCCCAGCGAAACCGCGAGTGACGGGAGAGACGGGTAGGGGTGGGGCGGCGGCGAAACAAAAGGCGGGACCCGGTCACCCAAGGTGACCAGGTCCCGATGACCCGCGGAAACCAAACCTCAGACGAGGTTCACCGATCGAGCCGACGTCGCCCCGATCTCCTCCGCGACCTCCGCCAGCACCGACTGCGCCACCGTGTCATCCACGGTCAGCACCGCCAGCGCCTCACCCCCGGCCGCGGACCGCGCCACCTGCATCCCGGCGATGTTGATCCCGGCCTCACCGAAGATCCGACCGACCGTACCCACGACACCGGGCCGGTCGACGTAGCGGAAGACGACCATGTGATCGGCGAGCGCGAGATCCACGTCGTACTCCCCGACCGCCACGATCTTCTGGTGGTGCTTCGGCCCGGCCAGCGTGCCGGAGACCGACACCTCCTCACCACTGCCGAGCGTGCCCCGCACGGTGACGACATTGCGGTGGTCCGGCGACTCCGAGCTGGTCGTCAGCCGCACCTCGACACCGCGCTCCTGGGCGAACAGCGGAGCGTTGACGTACGACACCGTCTCGTCGACGACGTCCTCGAAGACACCCTTGAGGGCGCTGAGCTCCAGCACCTTCACATCGTGCTGGGTGATCTCGCCGTACACCTCGACATCGAGGCGGACCGCGACCTCACCGGCCAGTGCGGTGAAGATCCGGCCGAGGCGCTCGGCGAGCGGCAGGCCCGGCTTGACGTCCTCGGCGATGACGCCGCCCTGGACGTTCACCGCGTCCGGCACCAGTTCACCGGCGAGGGCCAGCCGCACGGACCGCGCCACCGCGATGCCCGCCTTCTCCTGGGCCTCGTCGGTGGAGGCGCCCAGGTGCGGCGTGCAGACGACCTCGTCCAGCTCGAACAGCGGCGAGTCGGTGCAGGGCTCCTTGGCGTACACGTCGAGGCCCGCGCCGGCGACCCGGCCCTCCTTGAGCGCCGAGTACAGCGCGGCCTCGTCGACGATCCCACCGCGCGCGGCGTTGACGATGCGCACCGACGGCTTGACCCTGTGCAGCGCCTCGGAGCCGATCAGGCCGACCGTCTCGGGGGTCTTGGGCAGGTGGACGGTGATGAAGTCGGAGACCTCGAGCAACTCGTCCAGCGACAGGACCTTCACGCCCATCTGCGCGGCCCGCGCGGGCTGCACATAGGGGTCGTAGGCGACGACCTTCATGCCGAAGGCCGACATGCGCTGCGCCACCAGGGCACCGATACGGCCGAGGCCGACGACGCCGAGGGTCTTCTCGGCCAGCTCCACGCCGGTGTACTTGCTGCGCTTCCACTCGCCGTTCTTCAGCGCGGTGTTCGCCTGCGGGATGTGGCGGGCGGTGGCCAGCAGCAGACCACAGGCCAGCTCGGCGGCGGTCACGATGTTGGAGGTGGGGGCGTTGACGACCATCACGCCGGCCTTGGTGGCGGCGGAGACGTCCACGTTGTCGAGGCCGACGCCGGCGCGCGCGACGACCTTCAACTTCTTCGCGGCGGCGATCGCCTCGGCGTCGACCTTGGTGGCCGAGCGGATCAGGATCGCGTCGACGTCGGCGATGGCCGGGAGCAGTTCGGCTCGGTCCGCTCCGTTGCACTGCCGGATCTCGAAGTCCGGGCCGAGCGCGTCCACCGTGGCGGGCGACAGCTCTTCAGCGATGAGTACGACTGGTTTCGAGCTCACGTGAGTCCTCACAAGTCCAATACTGCGGACGGCCGTCCCGACGGCCGCAGGCGGTGGAGGGGAGTGACACCCGGAATTCCCCGGTGTCGCTTGGCCGCGTGGAAGACGCACGACGCTGTGGGCCTGACGCGTATGTAGTCCAGCAGTGTAGTGGCGCCGGGAACGTCGTCTCACGCCACTGCGGAAGGATCACCCGGACGGGAAAAACGAGGTCGGCCGTGGCACCGGGTGACCCCGCCACGGCCGACCTCGAGAAGTCACGCCTCTTCGTCGTTGACCCACGACATGAGCTTGCGCAGCTCCTTGCCCGTGGTCTCCAGCAGGTGCTCGGAGTCCTGGGTCTTGTACTCGTTGTACTTCTTCAGACCGCCGTGGTACTCGTCCATCCACTGCTGGGCGAAGGTGCCGTCCTGGATCTCGGCGAGGACCTTCTTCATCTCGGCCTTGGTGGCGTCCGTGATGATCCGCGGGCCGGTGACGTAGTCGCCCCACTCGGCGGTCTCGGAGATCGACCAGCGCATCTTCTCCAGGCCGCCCTCGTACATGAGGTCGACGATCAGCTTCAGCTCGTGCAGGCACTCGAAGTACGCGATCTCCGGCTGGTAGCCGGCCTCGGTCAGCGTCTCGAAGCCCGCCTTGACCAGCGCGGCCGTACCACCGCAGAGAACGGCCTGCTCACCGAAGAGGTCGGTCTCGGTCTCCTCGGTGAAGGTCGTCTTGATGACGCCGGCGCGGGTGCCACCGATGCCCTTGGCGTACGACAGGGCCAGCGCGAAGGCGTTGCCCGTGGCGTCCTGCTCGACGGCGGCGATACACGGAACGCCGCGGCCCTCCTCGTACTGGCGGCGGACCAGGTGGCCCGGGCCCTTGGGGGCGACCATGCAGACGTCGACGCCGGCCGGGGGCTTGATGAAGCCGAAGCGGATGTTCAGGCCGTGGCCGAAGAACAGCGCGTCGCCGTCCTTGAGGTTGTCCTTGATGTGGTCCTCGTAGACCTGCGCCTGGATCGGGTCCGGGACGAGGATCATGATGACGTCGGCCTCGGCGGCGGCCTCCGAGGGGGTCACCACGCGCAGGCCCTGCTCCTCGGCCTTCGCCTTGGACTTGGAGCCCTCGTGCAGACCGACGCGGACGTCCGCGCCCGAGTCGCGCAGGGACAGCGCGTGGGCGTGGCCCTGGCTGCCGTAGCCGATGACCGCGACCTTGCGGCCCTGGATGATGGACAGGTCGGCGTCAGCGTCGTAGAACAGCTCGGCCACTTTGGGTTCTCTCCTTGAGTGCAGGTGTTGCGTCCCACCGTATGACGGCGGGGGGAAGTGAAGTCTCGGGGTCTCGGTATGCGGGCGGCCGGATTCCCCCGACCGCCCGAACGCTTGTCTAGGCCGACCGGTCGAGGGCGCGCAGCGAGCGGTCCGTGATCGAACGGGCGCCGCGGCCGATCGCGATCGTGCCGGACTGGACCAGCTCCTTGATACCGAACGGCTCCAGCATCTTGAGCATCGCGGACAGCTTGTCGCTGGAGCCGGTGGCCTCGATGGTGACGGCCTCCGGGGAGACGTCGACCGTCTTGGCGCGGAACAGCTGGACGATCTCGACGATCTGGGAACGGGTCTCGTTGTCGGCGCGCACCTTCACCAGAACGAGTTCCCGCTGAACGGCGGAGCCCGGCTCCAGTTCGACGATCTTCAGGACGTTGACGAGCTTGTTGAGCTGCTTGGTCACCTGCTCCAGCGGGAGTTCGTCGACCACCGACACCACGATGGTGATGCGGGAGATCTCGGGGTGCTCGGTTACTCCGACCGCGAGGGAGTCGATGTTGAAGCCGCGACGGGAGAAGAGGGCCGCGATCCGGGCCAGGATGCCCGGGGTGTTCTCCACCAGGACGGAGAGCGTGTGCTTGGACATGGTCGGGTTCCTTTACCTGCGGCTCTCAGTCGTCTTCGTTGTCGCCGAAGTCCGGGCGGACGTCCCGGGCGGCCATGATCGTGTCATTGGAGGTGCCGGCGGCGACCATCGGCCACACCATCGCGTCCTCGTGGACGATGAAGTCGACGACGACCGGGCGGTCGTTGATCGAGTTCGCCTCCTCGATGGCCTTGTCCAGGTCCTCCGGGCGCTCGCAGCGGATCGCGTAGCAGCCCATGGCCTCCGACAGCTTGACGAAGTCGGGGACGCGGGTGCCGCGGGCGTTGGGGTTGACGTCGTCCGGGCCGCTGTGGAGCACGGTGTTGGAGTAGCGCTGGTTGTAGAACAGGGTCTGCCACTGGCGGACCATGCCGAGGGCGCCGTTGTTGATGACCGCGACCTTGATCGGGATGCCGTTCAGGGCGCAGGTGGTGAGCTCCTGGTTGGTCATCTGGAAGCAGCCGTCGCCGTCGATCGCCCAGACGGTCCGGTCCGGGGCTCCGGCCTTGGCGCCCATGGCGGCGGGGACCGCGTAGCCCATGGTTCCGGCGCCGCCGGAGTTCAGCCAGGTGGCGGGCTTGTCGTACTGGATGAAGTGGGCGGCCCACATCTGATGCTGGCCGACGCCCGCCGTGAAGATCGTGCCCTCGGGGGCGAGCTGTCCGACGCGCTCGATGACCTGCTGCGGGGAGAGCGAGCCGTCGGCGGGCTGGTCGTAGCCGAGCGGGTAGGTCTCGCGCCAGCGGTTGAGGTCCTTCCACCAGGCGCTGTAGTCGCCCGGACCGCCCTCGCCGTGCTCCTTCTGCACAGCCTGGATCAGGTCGGCGATGACCTCACGGGCGTCACCGACGATCGGCACGTCGGCGGCGCGGTTCTTGCCGATCTCCGCCGGGTCGATGTCCGCGTGCACGATCTTGGCGTACGGGGCGAAGCTGTCCAGCTTGCCGGTGACGCGGTCGTCGAAGCGGGCTCCGAGGGCGACGATCAGGTCGGCCTTCTGCAGTCCGGTGACGGCGGCCACGGAGCCGTGCATGCCGGGCATGCCCAGGTGCTGGGGGTGGCTGTCGGGGAACGCGCCGAGCGCCATCAGGGTGGTGGTGACGGGCGCCCCGGTCAGCTCGGCCAGCACCTTCAGCTCGGCGGTCGCCTGCGCCTTGAGGACACCGCCACCGACGTACAGGACGGGTCGCTTGGCGGCGGTGATCAGCTTGGCGGCCTCACGGATCTGCTTGGCGTGCGGCTTGGTGACGGGCCGGTAGCCGGGCAGGTCCATGGTCGGCGGCCAGCTGAAGGTGGTCTTCGCCTGGAGGATGTCCTTGGGGATGTCGACCAGGACCGGTCCCGGGCGACCGGTGGAGGCGATGTGGAACGCCTGCGCGATCGCCCGGGGGATGTCCTCCGCCTTGGTGACGAGGAAGCTGTGCTTGGTGATCGGCATGGTGATGCCGACGATGTCCGCCTCCTGGAAGGCGTCCGTACCGATCGCCTTGGACACGACCTGTCCGGTGATCGCGACCAGCGGCACGGAGTCCATGTGGGCGTCCGCGATGGGGGTGACCAGGTTGGTGGCGCCCGGCCCGGACGTCGCCATGCACACCCCGACCTTGCCGGTGGCCTGCGCGTAACCGGTGGCCGCGTGGCCGGCGCCCTGCTCGTGGCGGACCAGCACATGCCGCACCCGCTTGGAGTCCATCATCGGGTCGTACGCCGGCAGGATGGTGCCGCCCGGAATGCCGAATACCGTCTCTGCCCCGACCTCCTCGAGAGAGCGGATGAGGGACTGCGCACCCGTGACGTGCTCGACGGGGGTGGACTGTCCTCCGGATCGGGGCCGCGGCTGCGGATGGTGGGCCCCGGTGGCCTGCTCGGTCATCGGCATTCTCTTCTCGATGCTGAGGGTGTTTTGCGAGGTTCGTGCGGTGTATGGCTGGCGCCTGACTGGTGCCCGTGCAACAAAAAACCCCTCCTTGCCACAAGGCAAGCGAGGGGAGCGCGCCGGGTACGGTCGCTGGGGATTCCGGAACGGTGTCCGGTGGGTCCCAGCTTCAGCCGACGCGCTTTCCAAGTACGAGAATTCGGGTGCGCATGGCACAGACCCTCTCCCCGGCGCGCACCGCATGTCAAGTAGGTGGGACGGGAGTCTCATTATGTGAGCGAAGGGCACTGCCGCCTCCGTAGACAGCGGGTACACCACTTGTGTACACCCCTGCCCCACCGCCCGCGAACGCGGGTTCCGCCGGTCCCGAGGGCACCGGATAGCGCCCCAGAGACAGGGCCCGGCGAAGGCGGTATTCCTCCAGCGGCCCGGAGAAGGCGGCGCCCTGGCCATGGGTGCAGCCCATCGCCCTCAGGGCGACGACCTGCTCGGGCAGGTCCACCCCGTCGGCCACGGACTGCAGGCCCAGATCACCCGCGATACGAAGCAAGCCACTGGTGATCTTGTAGAGCCGTGTGGACTCCACGACCCCCTCCACGAGGCTCCGGTCCAGCTTCAGGATGTCGACGGGGAGCCGCCGCAGTGCCGTGATGGCGCCGTGGCCGCTGCCGAAGCCGTCCAGTGCGATCCGGACGCCGAGGCGCTGGAGGTGGTTCAGCCGACGCTCCAGGTCGTCCGGCGGGCCCTTCAGGTGGGTGTCGGACAGCTCGACGATCAGGGAGCCGGAGGGCAGACCGTGGCGGGTCAGGAGCGTCTCCAGGGATCCGGGAGGCAGTGAGCGGTCCAGCAGGCGCCGGGCGCTCATCCGGACGGACACCGGCACGTTCAGGCCGTTCGTCATCCGGTCGGCGGCCTGCTCGACGGCCTGTTCCAGCATCCACCGGCCCAGCTCGGCGGTCTTCTCGCTGTCCTCGGAGACCCTCAGGAACTCGGCGGGTGTGAACAGCACCCCCTGCGACGAACGCCACCGCGCCGCCGTCGCCACCGACGAGATCCGGCCGGTCTCCAGCTCCACCACGGGCTGGTTCAGCAGCATGAACTCGCCGTCGTGCAGCGCGGCCCGCAGCCGGGTGGCCAGCTCGGCCTTGCGGACGACGTCCTGCTGCATCTGTGGCTTGTACAGCTCGACGCGGCCCTTGCCGGAGGCCTTGGCGCGGTACATGGCGAGGTCGGCGTTGCGCAGCAGCTCGCCCGCGCCGAGGCCCGGCTCGGCGAAGGAGACGCCGATGGAGGCGGCCACCCGGACGTCGTTGCCGTCGATGGTGTAGGGCTGCGAGAGGGTGATCCGGAGCCGGTCGGCGAGCTCGAAGATGTGCCGCTCGCGGGCGGCGCGGTCGCGGGAGCCGTCACCCACGATGAGCGCCGCGAACTCGTCGCCGCCGAGGCGGGAGGCGGTGTCCCCCTGCCGGACGGCGTCCTGGAGTCTGCGGGCGGCCTGGACGAGCAGTTCGTCCCCGGCCTGGTGTCCGATGGTGTCGTTGACGGCCTTGAAGCCGTCCAGGTCGATGAAGAGGACCGCCGTGTTGCGCAGGGCGACACCGCGGTCGGAGGAGCGGCGGCCGGAGAGCGCCTGTTGGACGCGCTTGGTGAACAGGGCGCGGTTGGGCAGGTCGGTGAGCGGGTCGTGCTCGGCGTTGTGCTGCAGCTGGGCCTGCAGGCGCACTCTCTCGGTGACGTCCCTGCTGTTGAAGATGAGGCCACCGTGGTGGCGGTTGACCGTGGACTCCACGTTCAGCCAGCCTCCCCCACCGCCGGACTTGAAGCGGCACTCGATGCGGGTGGTGGGTTCCTCGGCGGGGTCGGCGGCGAGGAAGCGGCGCACCTCGTGGACGACGCAGCCGAGGTCCTCGGGATGGATGATCGAGGCAAGCTCCTTGCCGACGAGGTCCTCCGCGGGGCGTCCGTAGACCCCGGCGGCGGCCGGGCTGACGTAGCGGAGGATGCCGTTCGGCGCGGCGATCATGATGACGTCGCTGGAGCCCTGGACCAGGGAGCGGAAGTGGTTCTCCTTGTGGGCCAGTTCCTGGGTGAGCGTGATGTTGTCCAGGAGCATGATGCCCTGGCGCACGACGAGGGCGAGCACGACGGTGCAGGCGGTGATCAGCACCACGCGGTCGACGCTGCGGCCGTTGAGGACGTTGTAGAGGATGCCCAGGGTGCAGACGGCGGCGGCCAGGTACGGAGTGAGTGCGGCCAGGGATCCGGCGATGGGGCGGTTGGCCGGATAACGACCGTGGTCTCCCCCCTGGAGGAGCACATGAACGTCTCCTCCCGGTGGGCCGTCGTGCCGGTGGTCCGGCTGGACGTCGTGGCGCGGCCGGACGTCGTGGCGGTGTCCGGGGTGTGCTTCGTGCAGGTGCCCGGGGTGTGCCTCGTGGCGCTGGCCCGGGATGTGTTCGTGCACCACGCGCGCGTGCCCGCCGTCGTCCGCGTGTCCTTGCCGCTGGCCGGCCCAGGGGGCGTAGGCGAGGAGCAGGGAGCCCGCGAACCAGCCGGCGTCAAGGAGCTGGCCGGACTGGTAGCTGGTGTGCAGCAGGGGTGAGGTGAACAGGGCGTCGCACATCACGGTGAGCGCGAGGGCGCCGATCGCGGTGTTGACCGCTGAGCGGTGCATCGAGGAGCGTCGGAAGTGCAGCGCGAGCACCATGCTGACCAGGGCGATGTCCAGCAGAGGGTAGGCCAGCGAGAGCGCGGTGTGCGCGGTGTTGGAGTGTTCGAGCTGGGCGGTCTGGGCGAGCGCGAGACTCCAGGAGAGGGTGGCCAGGGAGCCGCCGATGAGCCAGGCGTCCAGCGCCAGGCAGACCCAGCCGGCCTTGGTCACGGGCCTCTTGGCCAGTACCAGCAGGCCGACGATGGCGGGGGGCGCGAAGCAGAGGAAGAACAGGTCCGCGTAGCTCGGCTCGGGCACGGGCCGCTCCAGGACGACCTCGTACCACCCCCAGACGCCGTTGCCCAGCGCCGCCATGGCGGATGACAGGGCGAACAGCAGCCAGGCGGGTCGAAAGCGGCTGCGGCGGCCGCGCGCGTAGCGGAAGCAGGAGACGGCCGCCGCAGCCGCGGCGGCGCTGAGGCCGAAGTCGCCCATGACGAGGGCGACTCGCTCATTGCCCCAGCCGAACGCGGCACCGACGGCGTAGGCCGCGCAGAGCAGGGCGAGGACGAGCTGGGCCCGGAGGCTCGCGCCGGTGCGGGGGGACGTCGAACCGCCGGGCGGCGGCTCGGAAAGCGGCTTGGCCGACCGGGGCGCGGGGCTCAGAGTCGAGGCGGACGACTGGCGGGGGCTCACCGGGGCTCCCGGGTGAGCGCCGCTCCCGTGTCCCACTGGTCCCGGGGCATCGGAGGGATGTGCTGTCTGCGGCTGCCGTGCCTGCGGTGCCGACCGTGACAGCTGCGGTCGCCGTGGCTCCCGTGCGGGTGCCTCCGCGTCGCAGCTCGCCAGGGCCGCCGTCGGCGACTCCGCCGCGTCGGATCGTTCGTCCATAGGCCGTGCATCGCCCGTCGCCCCCCTCGCTGTCTCAAGTCCGTCCCCGGCGCCGAACGGTGCGCGGCGCAGCCCCTGTCGGGACGATACACCAGTCTCGTCACTCAGGGACATAGCTTCTCTACGCTCCGTGACCATGTGCGGCAACACGAGCACGTTCCGCTTCCGAAGGAATGCGGAGGGTGCCCGAAGTGGATTAAGCGTCGTCCGTCTCGCCTGTCGTAAGGACCACGTTGCGCAGTGGCTCCCGGTTCACGAAACGCTCCAACTGGTCCACCAACAGCCTTTTGGCACGCGGCAGGAAGGCCGTTGTGGGCCCTCCGACATGGGGGCTGATGAGCACCCCGGGCGCGTGCCACAGGGGGTGCCCCGGCGGCAGCGGCTCGGGGTCGGTGACGTCGAGTGCCGCCGTGATGCGCCCGTCGTCCAGTTCCGCGAGCAGCGCCTTGGTGTCGACGACGCTTCCGCGGGCAACATTCACCAGGAGGGCCCCGTTCTTCATCCGGGCCAGGAAGTCGGCGTTGACCAGGCCTTTCGTCTGTTCCGTGAGCGGAGTGGACAGGATCACGACATCCGCGTGAGGGAGAAGTGAGGGCAGTTCGGTGAACGAATGCACCGGTCCGCGCGCCGTGGTGCGCTCAGAGCGCGCGACGCGCGCCACCCGCGCCACCTCGAAGGGCACGAGCCGGTCCTCGATCGCGGCGCCGATCGCGCCGTAACCGACGATCAGGACGGACCTGTCGGCGAGCGCCGGCCTGAAGTCGCCCTGCCAGCTCTCCTGTTGCTGGGCCCGTACGAAGTCGGGGACGCCGCGCAGCGAGGCCAGGGTCAGGGTCAGCGCGAGCTCCGCCGTGCTGGCCTCGTGCACTCCGCGCGCGTTGCAGAGCTGGACGCCGGGCGAGACGACCGAGAGCCGGGCGAGGACGTCGTCGACGCCCGCCGTGAGCGTCTGGATGACCCTGAGGTTCCGCATCCGCTCCAGCGGACTCATCCGCACCGGCCAGCGCTTCATGTACGGCACCACGTAGAGCACGCAGTCGGCGGGGTCGCCCGGAAAGGGCTGTGTGCCGTCGTCACCTCCGTCCCAGAAGAGATAGGTGGGGCCGTGAGGGAGGCCCTCGATCTCGTCCGGCCGGATGGGGAGCCAGATGTCGGCGGTCACGTCGGGAGTCGCGTCAGCGGTCATGCCCCGGAGGCTATGTCAGGTGCCTGGTACGGCAGAGGTTAGGTTGGGCACCGGGAGAGGGAGGGTCACGATCAGGTGGAGCGCAGGACGATCGGCGCGGCGACGCTCGAGGTGGGAGCCGTCGGCCTGGGGTGCATGCCGATGAACTGGGCGTACACCGGGTCGAGGCAACGGGGCGACGAGTCGGTGCGGACAGTGCACCGGGCGCTCGACTGCGGCGTCACGCTGCTGGACACGGCCGACATGTACGGCCCCTTCACCAACGAGCTGCTGGTGGGCCGGGCGTTGCGGCAGCGCCGCGCGGAGGCCTTCGTCTCCACCAAGGTGGGCCTGCTGGTGG
Organism: Streptomyces sp. NPDC012510; assembly: GCF_042955065.1. Classification (NCBI taxonomy): domain Bacteria; kingdom Bacillati; phylum Actinomycetota; class Actinomycetes; order Kitasatosporales; family Streptomycetaceae; genus Streptomyces; species Streptomyces sp. NPDC012510. The sequence continues at coordinate 108,739 of NZ_JBIBEN010000015.1, read as the reverse complement.
GCGAGCAGCACATCGTGGCCAACGGCCGCCCCGGCTATGTGAAACGTGCCTGCGACGCCTCGCTGCGCCGGCTCCAGACCGATGTCATCGACCTCTACCAGCTTCACCGGGCGGACCCCGAGGTTCCCGTGGAGGAGACGTGGGGCGCGATGGCGGAACTCGTACAGGCCGGGAAGGTGAGGGCGTTGGGCCTGTGCGCGGTCGGCGCTCGGGCGGCCCGCCGGCCGGGGGCGGGCATGTACGACACCACGCTCCGCCAGCTCCAGCGGGTCCAGCAGATCTTCCCGGTGAGCGCGGTGCAGGCGGAGCTGTCGGTCTGGTCGCGGGAGGCCCTGGACTCCCTCCTGCCCTGGTGTTCGGCCCGAGGCATCGGCTTCCTCGCCGCCATGCCCCTCGGCAACGGCTTCCTCACCGGCACCCTGACCCCCGGCGGCGGCTTCGAACCCGACGACATCCGCGCCCGCCACCCCCGCTTCACCGCCGAGATGATGGCCGCGAACCAGCCCCTCGTGGTCGGTCTGCGCCGCGTCGCGGCCCGCCACGGTGCCGACGTGACCCCGGCCCAGGTCGCCCTGGCCTGGGTACTCTCCCTGGGCCCCCACGTCGTGCCGGTACCCGGCACCAAGCAGGCCCGGTGGGTGACGGAGAACGCGGCGGCGCACACGCTGCGCCTCACTGTCGAAGAGCTGTCAGAGGTGGCACGCCTTCCTCCGGCGCGGGGATCATGGGACTGAGGGACGCCGCTCGCGGGAGGCGGCCCGGGAGAATCCTCTTGATCGGGCAGAGGTGGAACCTGTGGGGCACACGCGGTGTACGACAGGTAGAAGCTCCACGCCGAAGGGATCGTGATGGTGCAACGTCGAGTGGTGACGGCCGCGTTGGCCGCAGCCGTGCTCCTGGTGACGACCGGCTGCTCCTCGGACGACGGTGAGCGGCCGGAGGCGGCCGGCAGTTCGCCCCCGAGCAGCAGCAGCGCCGAGGCGCCGCCGTCCGAGGAGGCGGCCGGGGCGCCCCCGGACAAGGGCTCGGTGAAGGTAGTCCGTACCGTCACCGAAGACCTCGACAGCCCCTGGGGCCTTGCCGCACTTCCCGAGGGCGGCCTCCTGGTGTCCTCCCGCGACGAGGCCACGATCAGCAGAATCGACGAGAAGACCGGGAAGAAGACCCGGCTCGGCGAGGTCCCCGGCGTCGCCCCGGCGGGCGAGGGCGGCCTCATGGGCATCACCGTCTCCCCGGAGTACGCCTCCGACCACATGATCTACGCGTACTTCACCTCGGAGTCCGACAACAGGATCGTGCGGATGCTGTACGACCCCGAGAAGCCGGCCGGGGAACAGCTCGGCGCCCCCGACACCATCCTCAGGGGCATCCCCAAGGGCACGAACCACAACGGCGGCCGGATCGCCTTCGGCCCCGACCAGATGCTGTACGCGAGCACCGGCGAGCGGTACGAGGGCCCCCTCGCCCAGGACAAGGACTCCCTCGGCGGCAAGATCCTGCGCATGACGCCGGACGGCGAGCCCGCCCCGGGCAACCCCTTCGACAACTCCGTCGTCTACTCGTACGGCCACCGCAACGTGCAGGGCCTCGCCTGGGACGGCAAGCAGCGGTTGTGGGCCTCGGAGTTCGGCCAGAACACCTGGGACGAGCTGAACCAGATCCGGCCGGGCGGGAACTACGGCTGGCCGGAGGTCGAGGGCAAGGGCGACAAACCCGGCTTCGTCGAGCCGGTGGCCGTCTGGAGCACGGAGGAGGCCTCCCCGAGCGGTATCGCCATAGCGGAGGGCTCTGTCTGGATGGCGGGCCTGCGTGGCCAGCGCCTGTGGCGCGTCCCCCTCGACGGCACCGAGGCCTCCGCCGACCCCCAGGCCTTCCTGGAGGGCGACTACGGCCGGCTTCGCACGGTCGTCTCCGCCGGCGGAGACAAACTCTGGCTGGTCACCAGCGAGACGGACGGCCGCGGCTCCCCCGAGGGCGGCGACGACAAGATCCTGGAGCTGCAGGTGACCTAGGGCTACTCGTCGTCGATGAGCGACTGGTCGAGGATCGCCACGGACACCAGGATCAGGAACGCTCGGTGGATCATGTAGTCGACGGTCAGTCCCGGTGCTACGGACACCACACGAATGTCCTCACCGCTCACGGCCTGGGACACCGGCGTGAACGGATCCTCGGCCAGCTTGTGGAGCCCCCGCTCCAGGAGCTTGCGCCTGTCCTCGGCAAGCGCGTCCCTCTGTGCCGCAGCACGCTCTGTGAACTCGATCTGGTACAACACAGCTCCTCCGCGGTTCGTGACCTGACCTCATTATCCCGCGACCAGCGGCTTCCCCTCCTCCACCGGGCGCAACCCCACCCGGTGGGCCACCGCCGCCGCCTCGCCCCGGCCGGAGACACCGAGCTTGGCGAGGATGTTGGAGACGTGGACGCTGGCGGTCTTGGGGGAGATGAAGAGTTCCTCGGCGATCTGACGGTTGGTGCGGCCGGCGGCCACCAGGCGGAGGACGTCGTGTTCACGGTCGGTGAGGCCGAGCGCGGCGACGGGGTCGGCGGGGCTGAGGGCCGGCTCGGCGGGGCGGCCGAGGGTGAGGGTGAGGCGGGCGCGTCGGGCCAGGAGGGCGACCTCGTCGGCGAGCGGACGGGCGTCGAGATGGTCGGCGACGGCGGCGGCCAGCCGCAGCAGCTCCGTCGCCCGGTCGCGGGCCTCGTCGTCGCCACCGTCGGTCAGCAGCGCCTCGGCGAGCCGGTGCCGGACGCGTGCGAGATCGTAGGGCCGTTCCAGGGGTTCGAAGGCGGTGACGACGTCGGACCACTCGTCCAGGGCCGTCCGGCCCTCGGCCCGACGGAGTTCGGCGCGCACCCAGCGTTCGTGGGCGAGCCAGAGCGGGGAACCGGTGGTGAGCTTCTTGACCACGGTGAGGATCCGGTCGAGCACCTCGGCGCGCCCCCGCTCCAGAGCCGGGACACCTCGCGCGTCTGCCTCGGCGGTGGCGGCGGTGAGCAGCAGGGGCCAGGCGTAGCGCTGGGTGCCGACGGGGAAGCCGGTGTCGAGGACACGGGCCAGTTCGGCGCGGGCGTCCAGGAGGCGGTTCTGGGCGACGGCGATGCCGATGGTGAGGGCGGACAGCGGCAGGATGTTCTGGGGCATGGTGTTGTGGGTGCCGTAGTAGCTCTGCGCGGCGGCGAGTCGACGGCCGGCCTCGGCGAGGTCGCCGCGGGCCAGCGCGATGGCGGCCAGGCACATGGCGCTGAGACCGCCCGGTCTGGGGTTGCCGCTGCCGACAGTGACCTGACCGGCTGCTTCCAGCGCCTCGTTCCAGCGGCCGAGGGAGATGAGTGACTCGGAGAGGTTGCCCCGGATCCAGGCCTCGGAGACCGACAGGCCCATGCGCCGGGTGACGTCGAGGCCTTCGTGCAGGACGTGGACCGCCTCCTGGGAGCGGCCGACGCCCTCCAGGTAGGACGGAAGGTTGACATAGGCGCGGCCCACGACGGCGGCGGGCCCGCGGTCGAGGGCCCGGCGGAGGACCTGCTCCATCTCCGCGACACCGGCCTCGACGTCGCCGGCGTCGACCACCAGGCCTCCGACGGTGAGGCGGGCGTTCAGTTCGATGTCCTCGGCGCCCACCATGCGCGCGTAGTCGACGGCACGCTGGGCGTCGGAGAGTGCGTCGGGGCCCGGGGAGTGGAGCATGGACCAGCAGGACACGCGGGAGAGCACCTCGGCGTGCACCTCGGAGGGCGGCAGGCCGCGTACGAGTTCCTGGGCGGTGGCGATCTCCTTCCAGCCGTCGCCCCGGCCGAGGTTCTCAATCAGCATGGAGCGCTGGATCCAGAACCAGGCCGCACGCAGTGGATCGTCGCCGTCCGCGAGCAGGTCGAGGGCGCGGCGGGTGATCCGCATGGCCCGCTCGCGCTCCCCGCACAGTCGTCCGGCGACGGCGGCCTCGGCCATGAGGTCGAGGTAACGCAGCGGGCTCGTGGCGGGGTCGCAGCCGCAGGGCGGGTAGACCTCGGTGTAGTCGATGGGGCGCAGGGCGGCGCGCACGGGGTCGGGGGCGGCGTCCCACAGCTCCATCGCCCGCTCCAGGAGCCGTAGTTGCTCTGCGTGAGCGTGCCGGGAGCGGGCCTCGGCGGCGGCGTCGAGGACGGCGGGCAGGGCCTTGGCGGCGTCATGGGCGTGGTACCAGTAGCTGGCCAGGCGGGTGGCGCGGCCGTCGGCCGGGACGAGCGTCGGGTCGGCCTCCAGGACTTCGGCGTAGCGGCGGTTGAGGCGGGAGCGTTCGCCGGGCAGCAGGTCGTCGCTGACCGCCTCGCGGACCAGGGAGTGCCGGAAGCGGTAGCCGTCGCCGCCGGGTGCGGCGTGCAGGATGTTGGCGCCGACGGCGGCGCGCAGGGCTTCGATGAGGTCGTCCTCGGGGAGCCGGGCCACGGCCGCAAGCAGGGCGTACTCCACCGTGGAGCCGCCTTCGGCGACGATGCGGGCGACCCGCTGGGCGTCCTCGGGAAGCCGTTCGACGCGGACGAGCAGCAGGTCGCGCAGGGAGTCGGTGAGCCCGGGGCAGCCCTCGTCGTGGGCGGCCACCGCGAGCTCCTCGACGAAGAAGGCGTTGCCGTCGGAGCGTTCGAAGATCTCGTCGGCGCGCTCCGGTGCCGGTTCGGCGGCGAGGATGCCGGCGAGCTGGTGGCCGACCTCGGCGCGGTTGAAGCGGGGCAGTTCGATGCGACGGACGGTGCGGAGGCGGTCGAGTTCGGCGAGGAGGGGGCGCAGGGGGTGGCGGCGGTGGATGTCGTCGGAGCGATAGGTGGCCAGGACGACGAGGCGGCCGGTGCGCAGGGTGCGCAGGAGGTAGGCGAGGAGGTGGCGGGTGGATGCGTCGGCCCAGTGCAGGTCCTCCAGGACGAGGACGATCGTGCGGTCGGTGGCGAGGCGTTCCAGGAGGCGGGCGGTGAGTTCGAAGAGGCGGGCCGTGCCCTCCTCGTCGTGCCGGGCGCGGGGGGCCTCGCCCAACTCGGGCAGCAGTCGGGCCAGTTCCCGTTCCTGGCCGGCGGCAGCGGCGGCCAGTTCGTCGGGCAGTCGGCGGCGCAATGCGCGCAGCGCGGTGGAGAAGGGCGCGAAGGGCAGTCCGTCGGCGCCGATCTCGACGCAGCCGCCGAGGGCGACGACCGCGCCCGCACGGACGGCTTCGGCGGCGAACTCCTCGACCAGCCGGGTCTTGCCCACCCCGGCCTCACCGGCGAGCAGCAGTGCCTGCGGCCCGCCCTCGTCCGCCGCGCTCGCCGCCGGCCGCTCGACGCCCCCATCGGTCGCGCGGGCCAACGCCTGCCGCATCACCTGCAGTTCGTCGGCACGACCCACGAACACCGGACTGACGGACCTGGTCTCCACATCTCCGAGCATCGCACGGGGCGCGGACACTCCGGCACCGATTATCCGCAGACGCCGACGGGTGGCCGGACCGCCCGCCCGGCCCTCGGCTCCGGCTCCGGCTCCGGCTCCGGTCTCCTCGGATCCCGGCCCGGCTTCCGCTCCGACGCCGCCCCAGCGCACCACTGTGCCTCCTCGTCCGGTCTCCACGCCCGGCGACCCTCTGGACCACACCTCGTGCTTCCCCCGCGCTCCGGCGACACCGGCGGCCCCGGCCGCCCCTTTTTGCATTCGGCCGCGTCATGCGCCCCGCCGACGCGCCCCTCCCCCGCTCGCGCTCAAGCTCGCGCTCACACGGCCCGCGGGAAGCGGGGCCTGCGTATGCGTTCACGAGGCGGCCGTTCCTCCGCGTCCCGTTCGCTCTCTCCCGATGCCGCCGGCACCCCCGACGCGGACCTCGCGGTCACCGTGGAGGCGTGCGCGGCCTCGCGGCGGGCGCGGCGGACCTCCCGTGTCCGGCGGTACTGCTCCGCCTCGAGGATCAGCTCGGCGGAACGAATCTGATGAAGCTCGTACTCGAACATCTCTGCCCCTGGTGAAGAGTCGGTCTCCGGTTCGCTTGCTGCGATGCCTCAACCTTCGTCCCCGAGGCGGGTCCGCCACATCGGGAGAGTTCCGCATCTTGAACGCGGGAGGGGCCTTAGGCCCGCCGTAGGTGTCCCCACGGCGGGCCTAAGGCCCCTCAGAAATCGCCCTGTCAGCCGTTGTCAGCCCTATGACCCCTGTGAGCTCTGTGAGCTCTGTGAGCCCTGTGAGCTCTGTGAGCCCTGTGAGCCGCCTTCCGGGCGTACGTCAGGTGCTCGGCAGTGCCAGCAGGATGTCGGAGTACTTCAGGGCGGCCAGCACCAGCCCGATGAAACCGACCGAGACACCGGCCCAGGCGACGGACTTGATCCACGGCGCCTGCACCTGGTCGGGGTCGCCGAACGCGGGCCGCACCAGCACGGCGACACCGACGATCAGTCCGACCAGTGCGAAGATGCCGCCCCACAGGGCGGACGCCTGCCAGGCGTCGCCGTAGACCGTCTGGAGCTGCGTGGCGACGGACGCGTTGGTCGCGGCCTGCATCTCCAGCTGGCCGGTGAGCTCCTCACGCGCGGAGGCGACGGTGCCCACCCAGCCGCCGGTCAGCGAGACGAGGCCCAGCACCACGGACACGATGCCGGCGGCACCCTGCCCGACGCCGGGCGCCTTCGCGGTGGCCGGCGGGAACTGGTCGAACTCTGCGGCCTCGTCGGAGGCGTCGGCCTCACCGGAGCCGTCGGCGGCGCTCCGCCCTTCGGCCTCCGTGGTGGCGTCCCCCTTGGTGATGACATCGGCGCCCCGCACCGACCCGTCGTCGTTCTTGGCCTCGGCGCCCGTCTCGGCCCCGGTCTCGTCCACTGTCTTGGTTCCCATACCTCGCACCGTACGAATGTTGTCTGAGAGGTCTCTTAATGATCGCTGTGAGCGCTGCGGGCGCGTGCCGCTCGCCATTCGGGCGCCAGAACGGACCATATCTCCAGGTCGTGCCGGACACCTCGGTGGGGATGTCTCTCCCGCTGCACACCGTCCTTGACCATGCCGAGCCGCCGCGCCACGTTCAGGCTGGGCGTGTTGCCGGAGGCCGCGATCCACTCGACCCGGTGGATGCCCCGGACGTCGACGGCCCAGTCGATGAGGATCCGCGTCGCGCGCGTGACCAGTCCCCGGCCCGTGCCGGCGGGCTCCAGCCAGCAGCCGACCTCGCAGTTGGCGTTCTCCGCGTCGAAGTTGAGGAAGAGGACACCGCCGACGAGCTCGCCGTCGAGCCAGATGCCGTGCAGGGAGCCGGTGTCGGCGGCGCGCATGTCGGCGTACCGCTGGAGGACGGCGCGCGCGCCGTCGATGTCGGTGGCGGTCTGACCGAAGGGGACGTACTGGTTGATGAAGTCCCGCCCCCGCTCCAGGTGCGTGAGGAACTCCTCGGCGTACCAGGGTTCCAAGGGGCGCAGTTCGGCGCCGTCGTCACCCAGGGATATCGCGTACATCCTTCGGCCGCTCCTTATCCAGCTCTTCCAGCGAGACCTCCATGAGCCTCTCATGGGCGGCGCGGGTGCCGGGCGGTTCGATGCTGATGCGGGGCATCCGGCGGTCGAGCCAACGGGGCAGCCACCAGTTGGCGCCGCCGAGCAGGTGCATCAGGGCGGGGACGAGGAGCGTGCGCAGGACGAAGGCGTCGAGGGCGACGGCTGCGGCGAGCGCGATGCCGAACATGGCGATCACGCGGTCGCCGCTGAGGACGAAGGCGAGGAAGACGGAGATCATGATGACCGCGGCGGAGTTGATCACCCGGCTGGTCTCGGCGAGGCCGACCCGGACCGCGCGCCGGTTGTCGCCGGTCTCCAGCCACTCCTCGTACATCCGGCTGACCAGGAAGACCTGGTAGTCCATGGAGAGTCCGAAGAGGACCGACACCATGATCACGGGGAGGAAGGGTTCTATCGGGCCCGCCCGGCCGAGGCCCAGCAGCTCGCTCCCCCAGCCCCACTGGAAGATCGCGACGACCACGCCGAACGCGGCGGCGACGGCGGCCACGTTCATCACGGCGGCCTTGAGCGGGATCCCGATCGACCGGAAGGCGAGCAGGAGCAGCAGACAGCCCAGAGCGATGACGACGCCGACGAAGAGCGGCAGCTTGCCGACGATCACCTCCGCGAAGTCGTCGTAACCGGCGGTCACCCCGCCGACGTGCAGATCGAGTGTGGTGCCGGTCTCCGCACGCGGCAGCACCTTTTCACGCAGACGTTCGACAAGCGCGCTGGTCCTGGCGGACTGCGGGGAGGAGTCGGGTACGACGATGAGGTAGGCGGTGTCGCCACCGGCGTCGAACGTCACGGGGGTCACGGTGGAGACGCCCTCGGTGGCCCTGAGCGTCGTGTCCAGGTTGTCGAGGGCGAGCCGGTCGGCGGCTCCGTCCACCTCGGTGACCAGGGTGAGCGGGCCGTTCGTCCCGGGCCCGAACCCGTCGGCGAGGAGGTCGTACGCCTGGCGTGTGGTGGTCGTCCTCGGATCGTTGCCCTGGTCGGAGGTGCCCAGGCGCAGCCCCAGGGTGGGCAGGGCGAGCAGGGCGATGACGACGAGGGCGATCGCGCCGAGTTTCCTGGGGTGCCGCTCGACGAAGGCGGACCAGCGGGCGGCGAAGCCGGTGGGCAGCTCCGGCTCGGGACCGTGCTCGGCGAGGCGGCGGCGCTCACGGCGGCTGAGCGCCCGCATGCCGATGAACGACAGCAGGGCGGGCAGCAGCGTGACGGAGGCGGCGACGGTGAGGACCACGGTGAGGGAGGCGGCGATCGCTACGCCGTTGAGGAAACCGAGCCGCAGGATCAGCATGCCGAGCAGGGCTATGCAGACCGTGGCGCCCGCGAAGACGACGGCCCGCCCGGTGGTCGCGACCGCGGTGCGCGCGGCCTCCTCCACGGACAGCCCCCGCTTCAGCCCTCGGCGATGGCGGGTCACGATGAACAGCGCGTAGTCGATGCCCACGCCGAGGCCGATCAGAGTGCCCAGCATGGGCGCGAAGTCGGCGACCGTCATGGCGTGCCCGAGCAGGGTGATCCCGGCGTAGGCGGTGCCCACACTGACCAGGGCGGTCGCGATCGGCAGCAGACTGGCCACGAGGGAACCGAAGGCCAGGAAGAGGACCACGGCGGCGACGAGCACGCCGACGATCTCGGCGAGATGCCCGCCGGAGGTCTCGGTGAGCCCGATCGCGCTGCCGCCCAGTTCGATTTCGAGTCCGTCTCGCTCGGCGGCCTCGGCGGTGTCGACGACGGCCTGGGCCTCTGCCTTCTCCACGTCCTCGGCCGGCTTGTCGAAGGTGACGGTGGCGTACGCCGTACGGCCGTCCGCGCTGATCCGGCCGCTCTCGGCGGTGCCGTACGGGGCGGTCGCCGCGGTGACGCCCGGCAGGTCGGCGATCCGGTCGAGGGTCCGGGTCATCGTCTGCTCGACGGCGGCGGCTCGTACGGAGCCGTCCCGGGTGTGCCAGACGACGGTGGCGCTGTCACCGCCGACGCCGGGGAAGCCCTCGTTCAGGAGATCGGTGGCGCGGCTGGACTCGGTTCCGGGGGTCTTGTAGTCGTTCGAGTACGCGGCTCCCGCGACGGCGGCGCCCGCGGCCGTGCCGGCGAAGGCGAGAAGCCACAGAAGTACGGCGACGAGACGGTGCCGGACGCACCAGCGCGCAAGGGCTGCCACGGATCGCGCTCCTGGGGAGGGGAGGCAGGAACAATTCCTGGCAACTGTCGCATCACAATGTGATCATTTGACCCCTTTGAGGGTCTCCTCACAAGGGACGGGAGCCATCTCACAGGACAGATCTCGCCACTCTGTCACCCCGCGTCAGTGCCGTGCGCATGCCTGAGGGCGGCTCATCGCAGTGATGTTCCGCCCTCAGGGATACGCGGTGGACCGACCGTGCGTTCAGCCCTCGACTCAGCCCTCGGTGACGCCCAGCTTCTCCAGGATCAGCTCCTTGACGCGGGCCGCGTCCGCCTGGCCCCGGGTGGCCTTCATGACCGCGCCGACCAGGGCGCCGGCCGCGGCCACCTTGCCGCCGCGGATCTTGTCCGCGATGGCCGGGTTTCCGGCGATGGCCTCCTCGACCGCCGTCGTCAGGGCCCCCTCGTCGGAGACGACCTTCAGACCGCGCTTGTCGACGACCTCATCCGGGGTGCCCTCGCCCGCGAGGACGCCCTCGATGACCTGGCGTGCCAGCTTGTCGTTCAGGTCGCCCTTGGAGACCAGCTCGGTGACCCGGGCGACCTGCGCCGGGGTGATCGCCAGCTCGTCCAGCGCCCTGCCGGACTCGTTGGCGCTGCGGGCCAGTTCGCCCATCCACCACTTGCGGGCGGAGGCGGCGTCCGCACCGGCGTCGATGGTGGTGACGATGAGGTCCAGCGCGCCCGCGTTGAGGATCGCCTGCATTTCGGTACCCGAGATGCCCCACTCCGCGAGGAGCCGGTTGCGGCGGACCAGCGGCAACTCGGGCAGCGCGGCCCGGATCTCCTCGACCCACTCTCGCGAGGGGGCCACCGGAACGAGGTCCGGCTCGGGGAAGTAGCGGTAGTCCTCGGCCTCCTCCTTCACACGGCCCGAGGTCGTGGACCCCGTGTCCTCGTGGAAGTGCCGGGTCTCCTGGACGATCGTCCCGCCGCCGTCCAGGACGGCGGCGTGCCGCTGGATCTCGAAGCGGGCGGCGCGCTCGACGCTGCGCAGCGAGTTCACGTTCTTCGTCTCGGAGCGCGTGCCGAACTTCTCGCGGCCGTGCGGGCGCAGCGACAGGTTCACGTCGCAGCGCATCTGGCCCATCTCCATCCGGGCCTCCGAGACGCCGAGCGCCTTGATGACCTCGCGCAGCTCACGGACGTACGCCTTGGCGACCTCGGGAGCCCGCTCGCCCGCGCCCTCGATCGGCTTGGTGACGATCTCGATGAGCGGGATGCCCGCGCGGTTGTAGTCGAGCAGCGAGTGCGAGGCGCCGTGGATGCGGCCGGTGGCACCGCCGACGTGCGTCGACTTGCCGGTGTCCTCCTCCATGTGGGCGCGCTCGATCTCCACGCGGAAGGTCTCCCCGTCCTCCAGCTGCACGTCGAGGTAGCCGTTGAAGGCGATCGGCTCGTCGTACTGGGAGGTCTGGAAGTTCTTCGGCATGTCCGGATAGAAGTAGTTCTTCCGGGCGAAGCGGCACCACTCGGCGATCTCGCAGTTCAGCGCGAGACCGATCTTGATGGCGGACTCGACGCCGATCGCGTTGACGACCGGAAGCGCGCCGGGCAGGCCGAGGCAGGTGGGGCAGGTCTGCGTGTTGGCGTCCTGACCGAGTTCGGTCGAACAGCCGCAGAACATCTTGGTCTTGGTGCCGAGTTCGACATGGACCTCGAGGCCCATGACGGGGTCGTACGACGCCAGCGCGTCCTCGTACGACACCAGGTCGGTCGTGGTGGTCACGGTCTTACTTCCCTCTCAGCCCAGCAGGACGTCGTCGTCGCCCAGCCGCTTCAGTTCGCGGTACAGGATGGCAAGACCGGTGACGATGCCGACGGCGGCCACGGACGCGTCGATCAGCCGGAGCGTGTCCTGCTCGACGCGGGCCTTCTTGATCCGCTTGGCGATGCCCCACGCGCCGAAGGCGGTGGTGGCGATGGACACGTACGTACCGGACTTGGACTTCTGGAAGTCCTTGGCCTTGGACAGTGCGTTGCTCACAGCGACGGAGCCTCCTCGAGAAGCGGGTGCCCCCACTTTTCCACGAAGGCGGCCTCTACGGCGGCGCCGACCTTGTAAAGGCGGTCGTCCTTGAGCGCCGGGGCGATGATCTGCAGCCCGACGGGCAGCCCGTCCTCCGGCGCGAGGCCGCAGGGAAGGGACATCGCGGCGTTGCCCGCGAGGTTGGTCGGGATGGTGCAGAGATCCGCCAGGTACATCGCCATCGGGTCGTCGGCGCGCTCGCCGATCGGGAAGGCGGTGGTCGGCGTGGTCGGCGACACGATCACGTCGACCTTCTCGAACGACTTCTCGAAGTCCCGGGTGATGAGCGTACGGACCTTCTGGGCGCTGCCGTAGTACGCGTCGTAGTAGCCGGAGCTGAGCGCGTACGTGCCGAGCATGATGCGGCGCTTCACCTCGGGGCCGAAGCCCGCCTCACGGGTGAGGGAGGTGACCGTCTCGGCGGAGTTGGTGCCGTCGTCGCCGGTCCGCAGGCCGTAGCGCAGTCCGTCGAAGCGGGCGAGGTTGCTCGAACACTCGCTCGGCGCGATCAGGTAGTACGCGGCCAGCGCCAGGTCGAAGGACGGGCAGTCCAGCTCGACGATCTCGGCGCCCAGCTCCTTCAGCAGCGCGACGGACTCGTCGAAGCGCTGCACGACGCCGGCCTGGTAGCCCTCGCCGCGGAACTGCTTGACGACACCCACGCGCATCCCGGCGACGCTGCCGTTGCGGGCGGCCTCGACGACCGGCGGGACCGGGGCGTCGATGGAGGTGGAGTCGAGCGGATCGTGGCCGGCGATCACCTCGTGCAGCAGCGCCGCGTCCAGGACCGTACGGGCGCAGGGGCCGCCCTGGTCGAGGGAGGAGGAGAAGGCGACCATGCCGTAGCGGGAGACCGCGCCGTACGTCGGCTTCACCCCGACCGTGCCGGTGACGGCGGCCGGCTGGCGGATGGAACCGCCGGTGTCGGTGCCGATGGCGAGGGGTGCCTGGTAGGAGGCGAGCGAGGCGGAGGAACCGCCGCCGGAGCCGCCGGGGATGCGGGTGAGGTCCCACGGGTTGCCGGTCGGACCGTACGCGCTGTTCTCGGTGGAGGACCCCATGGCGAACTCGTCCATGTTGGTCTTGCCGAGGATGACGACGTCGGCGTCCTTGAGGCGCTTGGTGAGCGTCGCGTCGTAGGGCGGGATCCACCCTTCGAGAATCTTCGAGCCCACGGTGGTCGGGATGCCGACCGTGGTGAAGATGTCCTTGAGCGCGAGCGGCACACCGGCGAGCGGGCCGAGCTTCTCGCCCCTGGCCTTCTTCTCGTCGACGGCACGGGCCTGGGCGAGAGCGCCCTCGCGGTCGACGTGCAGGAAGGCGTGCACCTTCTCGTCGACGGCCTCGATCCGGGCCAGGTGGGCCTCGGTGACCTGCACGGCGGTGAGTGCGCCGGAGGCGATCTTCGCGGCGATCTCCGCCGCGGTGAGCTTGATGATGGCGTCGGTCATGACGTGATCAGTCCTCCCCCAGGATCTGCGGCACCTTGAAACGCTGCTGCTCCTGGGCCGGGGCGGCGGAAAGCGCCTGCTCGGGGGTGAGCGACGGACGGACCTCGTCCGCGCGCATGACGTTCGTCAGCGGCAGCGGGTGCGAGGTCGGCGGTACATCTTGGTCGGCGACCTCGCTGACGCGGGCGACCGCGCCGATGATGTCGTCCAGCTGGCCCGCGAAGTGCTCTAGCTCTTCGGGCTTCAGCTCCAGACGCGCCAGCCGGGCGAGGTGGGCGACCTCCTCGCGCGTAATGCCAGGCATGCAGCGATCCTCTGGGGTGAGTGTGTGTGGTTTGGCCCAATCCTAGGGTGCGCGCGATGCTGCCCGCGCACGGGTTTCGCCCCCGCCGCCCCTACCCGTCCCATCACCAGGGGCTGCCGCCCCTTCGGCCCCGCTCGGGTGCGTCCTTGTCCGCGGGCCGGTGGAGCTTCTCGCGCAGTTCCCCGCGCCCCTGAAAGACCAGGCCCTGCGGGCCTGGAGGATCGTCCGGGGCGCGGGGAACGGCGCGACCAGCCACCGCTCACCCGCGGACGCCAACCGACCGAACACCCCGAACACCCCGAGTTGTCACTCGCTACTCGTCGGCCGCCGCCGCGGGCAGCGCCGCGGCCGGCCGCTGCCACCCCCGTGACCCCCGCGCCCGCAACCACGCGGTCGTCTCCTCCGGCGGCATCGCGGCGGCGACGAGCCACCCCTGCACCGCGTCGCACCCCAGATCCCGCAACCGCTCCCACGTCTCGTCGTCCTCGACGCCCTCGGCGACGACGAGCAGCCCCAGCGAATGCGCGAGATCGACCGTGCAGCGCACGATCTCCGCGTCCTCGTTGTCGACCGCCAGCCGCGCCACGAACGATCGGTCGATCTTCAGCTCGCTGACCGGCAGCCGCCGCAGATGGACCAGCGACGAATACCCCGTCCCGAAGTCGTCGAGCGACATCTTCACCCCGTGCCCGGTGAGCCCGGCCAGGGTGTCCGCGGCCCGCTGCGGGTCCTCCAGCAGCACGTGTTCCGTTATCTCCAACTGCAACGCCCCGGCCGGCACCCCGTGCCGGGCCAGCCGTGCGGCCACCGCGCCCGCGAACCCGGGCGTGTGGACGTCGCGCGGGGACACGTTCACCGCGACCGGTACGTGCAGCCCCTGCGCCCGCCACCGCGCCACCTGGCCGAGCGCCGTCTCCAGCACGTACTCCGTGAGATGCGGCATCAGTCCTGACGACTCGGCGATCGCTATGAACTCGTCCGGCGGCACCTTCCCCCGCTCGGGATGCACCCACCGCACCAACGCCTCCAGACCGGCGACCTGCCCGTCGAAGCGCACCTTCGGCTGGTAGTGCAGCTCGACCTCCTGCGCGTCCAGCGCGCGCCGCAGGTCGCCCAGGAGACCGAGCCGGTCGGGGGTGTTCGAGTCCCGCTTGGACTCGTAGACCTCGACGCCCGTACGGTCCCGCTTCGCCTGGTACATCGCCACGTCCGCCCGCCGCAGCAGCCCCTCCGCGTCCAGCGCGTGGTCGGGGAAGACGGCGAGCCCGGCGCTGGCCTCCAGGACGAGGGTGAGCCCGTCGAGGTCGAGCGGTGAGCCGAGCGCGGCGACGAGGTTGCGGGCCACGCGGGACGCGGAGGTCGTTGAGTCGGCGACCGGCAGCAGTACGGCGAACTCGTCGCCGCCGAGCCGCGCGACCTCCGCTCCACGCGGCAGGGCCACCCGCAGTCGATCGGCTATCTGCAACAGCAGCCGGTCGCCCGCGAGATGCCCGAGCGTGTCATTGACGGACCGGAAACGGTCGAGGTCGATCAGCATCAGTGCCGACCGGGCGCCGATGCGTTCGGCGTCGTCCAAGGCGGTCCAGGTGCGTTCGAGCAGCCACTGGCGGTTCGGCAGTCCGGTGAGCGGGTCGCGCAGTTGCTCCTCGGCGCGGGCTCGGGCTATCCACAGGGTGGAGTCGAGCGCGATGAGAGGGATGGCGAAGAGCGGCAGCAGCAGGGGTTGCGCGGTGGCGACCACGCAGACGAGCGGGGCGATGCCGAGCAGCGCCACGGCGACGAGCCCCTGTCTGACCAGGGCCGTCCGCGCGACGGTGGGCAGGCCGCCGCGCGGTGCGGCCAGATACCAGAGCAGGGCGCGGGTGACCGCGAGATAGGCGACGGCGACCAGCGCGACCTGGGGCGCCGAGTAGAGGTTCCAGCTCTCGGGGTCCCAGGGCCGCTCCACCGAGGGGACGCGGCCGAAGACCCTGAGGACGAGCGCGCCGGCTCCGATGCCGAGGATGTCGACCGCGCCGTGCAGCAGGCCCTGCCGCCAGCGGCCTCGGCGGGCGACACCCACGAGGACGACGACGGTGAGGCTGATCATCCCGGCGGCCACCCAGCCGTACAGCAGCAGGACGGCGAGGGTGAGGGCGGCGCCGGAGCCGGTGCCGCCCCACCAGCGGGCGCGCCCCATGGCGACGAGATGGCCGACGATGATGCCGGTCAGCAGGGCGAGGGACCAGCCGACCGTGCTGGACGGGAAGAGCGCGTGCATGCCGATGAACGCCCGGTAGAAGCCGGCGCCCAGGATGGCGCCGGCGAGGCCCACGATCACGGCGGGCAGCGCGGGCCAGGACTGGTGCCGCTCGGCGTCGTGGCCCGGCAGTTCGTGTCCGCGGTCCTCGCTGAGCGCGCCCGTGAGGGAGGGGGCCGCGCCCGTGCCGACCGCGGTGCCGACGGTGAGCTGTGCCGGGCCCGGTACGAAGGGGCTGTGTGCGCTCGCGCCCGCACGGCCGGGCGGCCGTCCCGCCCCGACCCCGGCGTCGGCCGCCGCCGGCGGCCCGAGGCTGCGTTCGCGGCTTCCCTGCTCCTGACTTCCCTCGAACGGGCGTACCCCCATGAGCAGGGAGCGTCCCCATCGCCAGGCCCCGGACACCCGGCGCAGGCGCAGCCGTGAGTCCGGGGCGACGCTCTCGGTCGGTTCCATTCCCGTCCCTCTCACAGCCGGCGGTGCCCGCGCCACGCGGCCCGTTGCTCCCGACAACCCTCAACGGCACCGCGTCCGAAAACCCACCACGCGTCCGGGCACGGCAGGCGCACACCTCAACAGTAGGCCGCACAAGGCTTCCACGGGCAGCGGTCGACGCCGGTTACCCGAATGCGACCGGCCACCCGTATGCATCTGGTATGCGCCGAACGGGTGGCCTTCAACCCCTACTCCTCGGTCGGAAGCGCGACTTCCGCCGCCGCGTCGGGTCCTTGTTCGAGCAGCACGGCGAAGCCGTCCTCGTTCAGGACGGGCACCTTGAGCTGCATCGCCTTGTCGTACTTGGAGCCCGGGTTCTCACCCACCACGACGAACGAGGTCTTCTTCGACACCGACCCGGTCACCTTGGCGCCCCGGCTCTGCAGCGCTTCCTTGGCCCCGTCGCGCGTGTGGTGTTCGAGTGTGCCGGTCACCACGACCGTCAGCCCTTCGAGGGGCCTGGGCCCTTCGTCCTCTCCGGAGCCCTTGTCCTCCAGAGGAACACCGGCCGCCTTCCACTTACGGATGATCTCCCGGTGCCATTCCTCGGCGAACCATTCCTTGAGCGCCGTCGCGACGATGCCGCCCACGCCGTCAACCGCGGTCAGCTCCGCCTCCGTGGCCTGCTCGATCCGTTCGATGGAGCGGAACTCGCGGGCCAGTGCCTGGGCGGCGACCGGTCCGACGTGACGGATGGACAGTCCGTTGAGAAAGCGGGCGAGCGGACGGGTCTTGGCCTCCTCGATCTTCTGGAGCAGGGCGAGGGTGTTCTTCTTCGGCTCGCCCTTCTGGTTGGCGAAGACGGTGACGATCTTCGGCTCGCCCGTCCTGGGATCGTGCTTGGGCAGACCGCTGTCGGCGTCCAGGACGTGGGCCTTGATGGGGAGCAGCTTTTCCACCGTGAGGTCGAAGAGGTCGCCCTCGTCGACCAGGGGCGGGTCGGCCGGCTCCAGAGGCCGGGTGAGGGCGGCGGCGGCGACCCCGCCGAAGTGTTCGATGTCCAGGCACTCCCGCCCCGCCAGATAGGCGACGCGCTCTCGCAACTGGGCCGGGCAACTGCGGGCGTTGGGGCACCGCAGGTCGATGTCGCCCTCCTTCATCGGACGCAGCGGCGTCCCGCACTCCGGGCACTCGGTCGGCATCACGAACGGGCGCGTCTCGTTCTCCTCGCGCAGGTCCACGACCGGGCCCAGGATCTCGGGGATGACGTCGCCGGCCTTGCGGATGACGACCGTGTCCCCGATGAGGACGTTCTTGGCCTTGACGACCTCCTGGTTGTGCAGCGTGGCGAACTCGACCTCAGAGCCGGCCACGGTGACCGGCTCGACCTGGGCGTACGGCGTGACCCGGCCGGTGCGGCCGACACCCACCTTGATGTCGATGAGCTTGGTGTTGACCTCTTCCGGCGGGTACTTGTACGCGATCGCCCAGCGGGGTGCCCGCGCGGTCGATCCGAGGCGGCCCTGCAGCCGGATCTCGTCGAGCTTGACGACCACGCCGTCGATCTCGTGCGCCACGGAGTGGCGGTGCTCGCCGTAGTGGGCGATGAACTCCCGTACGCCGTCGAGGTCGTCGACCACCCTGTTGTGCCCGGCGGTGGGCAGGCCCCAGGACCTGAGCAGGTCGTAGGCCTGGGAGAGGCGGGTGAAACCGCCCTCGAAGCCCTCCAGGGCGCCGATGCCGTGGACGACCATGTGCAGCGGCAGGGTGGCCGTGACCTTGGGGTCCTTCTGGCGCAGCGAACCCGAGGCGGAGTTGCGGGGGTTGGCGTACGGCTTCTCGCCCGCAGCCACCCGGCGTTCGTTGAGGCCCTGGAACGCCTCCATCGGGAAGTAGACCTCGCCGCGGATCTCGACGAGCCGTGGGACGCGCTCGCCCTTCAGCCGGTGCGGGATCTCCGCGATCGTCATCACGTTCGGCGTGATGTCCTCGCCGGTCCGGCCGGTGCCCCGGGTGGCGGCGCGGGTGAGCTTGCCGTCCTCGTACGTCAGGTTCACCGCGAGACCGTCGATCTTGAGCTCGCACAGCAGGTGGTAGTCGGACGTGCCGACGTCCTTGGCCACGCGCTCGGCCCAGGCGGTCAGCCCCTCGTCGTCGAAGACGTTGTCGAGGGAGAGCATGCGCTCGCGGTGCTCCACCTCGGCGAGGTCGGTCTCGTACTCGACGGCGACCTTCTGGGTCGGTGAGTCCGGTGTGCGCAGCTCGGGGTACTCGTCCTCCAACCCCTCCAGGGTGCGCAGGAGTTCGTCGAACTCCGCGTCGCTGATGACGGGAGCGTCCTTCACGTAGTACCGGAAGCGGTGCTCCTCGATCTGTTCGGCGAGCCGCGCGTGCTTCTCGCGGGCCTCGGCGGGCACCGCTGTCTCGGCGGGTACCGCTGTGGGCTGTGCGTCCTTGTCGCCGGCCACCGTGTTGTCCTCCCGTTACTCTGGGTTGTCTGCGAGAGATCTCGCCGCCCTGACGCAGTGGGCCAGGGCCCGACGCGCGTACGCCGGGGAGACCCCCGCGAGTCCGCACGTCGGGGTGAGCGTGACCGCGTCCGCGAGCAGCCCCGGATGCAGCCCCAGCCTGCGCCACAGCGTCCTGACCCTCATGACGCTACCGGCAGGGTCTGACAATGCCCCCTCGGTGGTCGGCACGACACCTGCGAGCAGCTTCGTGCCTCCCTCCACCGCTTCCCCGATCATGTCGTCGTCACGCTCAGTGAGCAAGGTGAAGTCGAAGGAGATACCGGTTGCACCGGCGCGGCGCAGGAGCGCGAAAGGTACGTCGGGGGCGCAGGAGTGCACGACGACCGCCCCGTGCGGAGTGTCCTCCGCCGGGGTGTGGACGCCGATGACGTCCCGGAGCGTGGCCTCGACGAGTTGGCGGTCGACGGCGCGGTGGGTGCGGTAGCCGCTGGCGCTCTTCACCTGTCCGCGCAGGACGGCGACGAGGGACGGCTCGTCGAGCTGGAGCACGATCCGGGCCCCGGGGACGCGCCGCCGGATCTCTGCGAGGTGCTGGCGCAGGCCCTCGGCGAGTGAGCCGGCGAGGTCGCGGCAGGCGCCCGGATCGGAGAGGGCCGCTTCGCCGTTCTTCAGCTCCAGCGCGGTGGCGAGGGTCCACGGGCCGACGGCCTGCACCTTCAGCGGACCCTCGTGACCCTGGGTGAACTCCTCCAGCGCGTCCAGGTCCTCGCCCAGCCATGACCGGGCCCGCTTGGTGTCCCGACCGGGTCGGTCGCCGATCCGCCAACCGCTGGGCTCCACGCGGGCGTACAGCTCGACCAGCAGTCCGGCGGTTCTGCCGATCATGTCGGCGCCGGGGCCTCTGGCGGGGAGTTCGGGCAAGTACGGCATGCCCGTGCCCGGCCACTCGAACGTCCCGGTGACGGTTTTCGCGGCCTCTCGGGCGTCGCCGCCGGGCATGGAGCCGACACCGGTGGCAGGGCCGAAGCTCAGGTGTTCGTTCACATCCCGAAGCCTACGTTTTCCGCCCCCGCCGCCCCTACCCGTCCCTCCCCCCGGGGGCTGCGCCCCTTCGACCCCGGGATGTCCGCTTTTCGGGTGCGGGTGGGTGGGGGCTGGTCGCGCAGTTCCCCGCGCCCCGGGAAAGCACGGGCTGCGCCCCGTGCTTTCCCGGGGCGCGGGGAACTGATCTTTAGGGGCGGACCTGCGCCGCCCGAGCTGTCAGGCGCCCGGGCGGACCGTCAGGTCGTTCACTTCCGCGTCCCTCGGCAGATCCAGCGCCATGAGGATCGTCGTGGCGACCGACTCGGGGGCGATCCACTGCGACGGGTCGTACTCCTTGCCCTCCTGCTGGTGGACCTTGGCCTGCATGGGGCTGGCGGTCCGGCCGGGGTAGACCGTGGTGACCCGCACCCCGTTCCCGTGCTCCTCCCACCGCAGGGAGTCCGCCAGCGCTTTGAGGCCGTGCTTGGACGCGGCGTACGCCGACCAGTCGGCGTGGGCATTGAGGCCCGCACCGGAGTTGACGAACACCACATGTCCCCGGGCGGCACGGAGTTGGGGCAGGAAGTGCCGGGTCAGCTCGGCGGGCGCGATGAGGTTGACGTTGAGCTGGTGGCGCCAGGACTTGGGGGTCAGCTCGCCGACCGGCCCGAGGTCGACGACGCCCGCGATGTGCAGCAGGGAGTCGACGCGGTCGGGCAGCGTCTGGTGGGAGAAGGCCCAGGAGAGCTTGTCCGGGTCCGCGAGGTCGCCGACCAGCGTCTTCGCCCCCGGGAACTCCGCCGCCAGTTCCTTTGCCCGGCCCGCGTCGCGCGCGTGCAGCACGAGGTCGTCCCCGCGCGCGTGCAGCCGTCGGGCGACGGCCGCGCCGATACCCGAACCCGCCCCGGTGATCACATGAGTAGCCATGCCGTCATGCTCGCATCACCAAGGGTCCGCCTTCGCCCACCAGGGCCCCGGACGCGAAACCGCCGGGGCTCAGGCCACGCCCCGGCTCTCCTCCAGGTACGCCATCGCCCCCACCGGCTCCTCCGCGAAGAAGACCAGGTCGGTGAGGGGACGGGGCAGGAAACCCTCGTCCTCCATCCGCCGGAACTGCTCCTTCAGGCCGTCGTAGAAGCCCGCCGTGTTGAGGAGGACCACCGGCTTGTCGGTGTGGCCGTGCTTCTTCAGCTCCAAGATCTCGGTCGCCTCGTCGAGTGTGC
This sequence comes from Streptomyces sp. NPDC012510, assembly GCF_042955065.1. Classification (NCBI taxonomy): domain Bacteria; kingdom Bacillati; phylum Actinomycetota; class Actinomycetes; order Kitasatosporales; family Streptomycetaceae; genus Streptomyces; species Streptomyces sp. NPDC012510. The sequence goes on along the minus strand of NZ_JBIBEN010000015.1, from coordinate 87,901 downwards.
CGGTGCCGCCGACCATGATGACGACGGCGTCGGCCTTCTCCAGGAGCAGCCGCTTTCGCTCGGCCAGGTCGCGCGCGATCACCATCTCGTCGGTGCCGGGCCGCGCCTTGGCCGACAGGAACTCGACCGAGACGCCCAGCAGTCTGCCGCCCGCCTCCTGTACCCCGTCGGCGACCACCTTCATCAGGCCCACGTCCGAACCACCCCACACCAGCGTGTGCCCGCCCTTTCCGAGCAGCTTGGCGAACTCCCGCGCGGGGAGCGTGTAACGGTCGGCGAGTTCGGCGGCGGAGAGGAAGACGCAGATGTTCATGCGCCCACGCTAGCCGTCCTCAAGAGGCCCCACGCCGGTCCGTCCTACGCTGCCCCCGACCCCGGCCCTCGTCGCACGCTCACCCGGATCTTCGACTGCCGGTGCGGCAGTGCCTCCCAGTCGTCCATGAAGCGGGCCGACAGGCCGTGTTTGCGGGCGAGTTCGATCAGGGTGTCGGTCCGGTAGTAGAAGTCCTCGTGGAGCACCTGGTGTTCCTCGCCCTCCGTGCGGCCGAAGGTGAAGTCGAAGAAGCCGCCGGGGGCGAGGACACGGCCGACGTGCGCGAGGCACTGCTCGATGACGTGCGGCGGGGAGTGGGAGAAGACACTGTGCGCGTGGACGACGTCGAAGTGGCCGGCGGGCAGGAAGGAGAAGGTCAGGTCGGCGACGAGCGTCAGATGAGGGAGTTTGGCCTGCAGACCCTCGCGTGTCAGAGTGCGCTGGGCCTCCATGAGGATGGCCGGCGAGATGTCGATCCCGTAGTAGTTCCCGGCGTCCAGATGGTCGATGAACAGCCGCCCGGCCCTCAGGTTCCCGCAGCCGATGTCCAGCATGCGGTGCCGGGGCCGCAGACCGTGCCGTACCAGGTAGTCGAACTGCATCCGGCCGACGCGTTCCCACTTCTCGACCGACGGGTTGTGCCCGACGGCCGCCTCCGGGCTGCGTGCCGTGTCGGCGGCCATGACGGCCCGGTAGTACGCGATGTGGTCGCGGTGCTTCAACTGCAGCCAGGTGTCACGCGCCACCCGCCGGGCGTGGGCGGGCACCCGCTTGGGATGGCGCAACGCGTAACGGACCCGGTGGGTGAGGCTCCGACGGTTCCTGCGCACGCTCCCGGACGGATCCCCCGACGCGTCCCTGGACATGTCCCCCGACGCGTCCCTGGACATGTTCGCGGACGTGTCCCTCGACGCGTCCCTGGAGCGGTTTCCCGCCTGCCCGGCCGGATCTGCGGCTGTCATCACGACCTCCTACGCCCCCTGCGGCCTCCTGGAAGAGCTACCAGCAGCCTGCGCCGCAGACGGGAGGACGGCTACCCGGGGAGGGGCGATCGTGGCCGGAGGGCTCGCCTACGCGACGCCCGCCCTCGCGCGCCTGGTGGAGGCGATCGTCGCCGAGCCCACGACCCGGGTGTCGTCGTACAGGACGATCGCCTGGCCGGGGGCGACGCCTCGGACCGGCTCGGTGAAGGTGACGTGGAGGTCGCCGTCGACCAGCTCGGCGCGCACCTCGGTCTCGCCGCCGTGGGCACGGAGCTGGGCGGTGTAGATGCCGGGTCCGGCCGGGGCGACGCCGCACCAGCGGGGCTTGATCGCCGTCAGGGCGTCGACGTCGAGGGCGGCGGCGGGGCCGACCGTGACCGTGTTGTTCACCGGGGAGATGTCGAGGACGTAGCGCGGCTTGCCGTCGGGGGCGGGCGTGCCGATGCGCAGGCCCTTGCGCTGGCCGATGGTGTAGCCGTAGGCGCCCTCGTGGGTGCCCAGGACGGTGCCGGACTCGTCGACGATGTCGCCCTCGGACCTGCCCAGCCGGCCCGCGAGGAAGCCCTGGGTGTCGCCGTCGGCGATGAAGCAGATGTCGTGGGAGTCGGGCTTCTTGGCGACCGCCAGGCCCCGGCGCTCGGCCTCGGCGCGGATCTCGTCCTTGGTGGTGACCGTGTCGCCGAGGGGGAACATGGCGTGGGCGAGCTGCTTCTCGTCGAGCACGCCGAGGACGTACGACTGGTCCTTGGCCATGTCGGAGGCGCGGTGCAGCTCGCGCGTGCCGTCGTCCTTGACGATCACCTGGGCGTAGTGGCCCGTGCAGACGGCGTCGAAGCCCAGGGCGAGGGCCTTGTCGAGCAGGGCCGCGAACTTGATCTTCTCGTTGCAGCGCAGGCAGGGGTTAGGGGTGCGCCCGGCCTCGTACTCGGCGATGAAGTCCTCGACGACGTCCTCGCGGAAGCGCTCGGCGAGGTCCCAGACGTAGAAGGGGATGCCGATGACGTCGGCGGCGCGGCGGGCGTCGCGTGAGTCCTCGATGGTGCAGCAGCCGCGCGCGCCGGTCCGGAACGACTGCGGGTTCGCGGACAGCGCCAGGTGGACGCCCGTCACGTCGTGCCCGGCTTCCGCCGCGCGGGCGGCGGCCACGGCTGAGTCGACCCCGCCGGACATGGCGGCGAGGACACGGAGGGGGCGGGGGCGCTGCGAGATCTCAGTCATAACCCCTCAAGGGTACGGGGCGCCGGGAACCGGAGCCCGCGAGTATCCGTTGACGCTCTCGTGGGAACGAGAAGGGCTTCGAGGAACGGTTCCGGGGGCGCGGGCGCTTCCGGCGGCGGGGACGCGGGCCGGCGCGTCGGTCGCCGCGCCCTGTTGATCGGCACGGCCGTGGCCGCCGTCGGTACGGCCGTGGTGGCGCGTGACGAGCTGACGCGCGCGTGGTGGCGCGTGCCCGGCGTCAAGAAGCCGCGCAAGGAGGGCGAGGTCGACTACACGGGCGCGAAGTGGACGGCGGCGTCCGACGCGAACTGGCGGCTGGCGGACCGGCCGGACGACTTCGGCATAGACATGGTGATCGTCCATGTCACCCAGGGCAGCTTCGACAGCGCCGTGAAGGTTTTCCAGGACCCTGCCCACGGAGCCGCCGCGCACTACATCGTCCGCAAGGACGGCCACGTCACCCAGATGATCCGCGAACTGGACGTGGCGTACCACGCGGGCAACCGCGACTACAACGAGCGCAGCGTCGGCATCGAGCACGAGGGCTTCGTCGAGAAGCCCGAGGACTTCACCGACGAGATGTACGAGGCCTCGGCACGGCTCACGGCCCGGATCTGCGCCCGCTACGACATCCCCCTCGACCGGGAGCACATCCTCGGCCACGTCGAGGTGCCGGGGACGGACCACACGGACCCGGGCGAGGGCTGGGACTGGGACCGGTACATGAAACTGGTGCGCGCTGCGGCCGCCGAGCGGGCGTCGGCGCCTGCCTGACCCGGGACGGCGGCGGGGGCGCACACCCGCGGGGCGGACGCCGCGCGGGTGTGCTCCCGGCGGACGCCGCGCGGCCCGTCCCGTCCGCTCAGGTCAGCCCGGCGTTGCGGGCGCGTTCCACTGCCGGGCCGATCGCCTTCGCCACCGCCTCGACGTCCGCCTCCGTGGAGGTGTGGCCGAGGGAGAAGCGGAGGGTGCCGCGCGCGAGGTCCGGGTCGGTGCCGGTGGCGAGGAGGACATGGCTGGGCTGGGCGATGCCGGCGGTGCAGGCTGAGCCCGTGGAGCACTCGATGCCCTGGGCGTCGAGGAGGAGGAGCAGGGAGTCGCCCTCGCATCCGGGGAACGTGAAGTGCGCGTTGGCCGGAAGCCTGCCCGCCGAGGACGGGTCGCCGCCCAGGATCGCGTCCGGGACCGCCGTGCGGACCGCCTCGACCAGGTCGTCGCGCAGGGCGCCGATCTCCCGGGCGAACCACTCGCGCTGCTCGGCGGCGAGCCGGCCGGCCACCGCGAAGGAGGCGACGGCGGGGACGTCGAGGGTGCCGGAGCGCACATGACGCTCCTGGCCGCCACCGTGCAGCACGGGCACGGGACTGTACTCACGGCCCAGCAGCAGAGCGCCGATGCCGTACGGGCCCCCGATCTTGTGGCCGGAGACGGTCATGGCGGCGAGGCCGGAGGCGTCGAAGTCGACCGGAACCTGACCGAAGGCCTGGACCGCGTCGGCATGCAGCGGGACGCCGAACTCCCGTGCGGTGTCCGCCAGTTCGCTGACCGGCATGATCGTGCCGATCTCGTTGTTGGCCCACATCACGGTGGCCAGGGCGACGTCGTCGGGGTCGCGGGCGATGGCCTCGCGCAGGGCCTCCGGGTGGACGCGGCCGTACGCGTCGACCGGAAGGTACTCGACGGTGGCGCCCTCGTGTTCGCCGAGCCAGTGGACGGCGTCGAGGACCGCGTGGTGCTCGACGGGGCTCGCGAGGATCCGGGTGCGGGCGGGGTCGGCGTCGCGGCGGGACCAGTACAGACCCTTCACGGCGAGGTTGTCGGCCTCGGTGCCGCCGGAGGTGAGGACCACCTCGCTGGGGCGGGCCCCGAGGGCCTCGGCGAGGGATTCACGGGCCTCCTCGACGGTGCGCCGCGCTCGGCGGCCGGAGGCGTGCAGCGAGGAGGCGTTGCCGGTGACGCTCAGGTGGGCGGTCAGGGCCTCTGCCGCCTCGGGGAGCATCGGGGTGGTCGCCGCGTGGTCGAGGTAAGCCATGGTGAGCCCGATTCTACGGGGGCGCCGGGCGCCGGCCTCGGCCGATGCCGGTAAGGCCATCGCCGGCGGGTGGCACTTGGCCGCTCCCCTCTCGCAAAGCTCCAGGACACCATCCTCGGAGCTCCGGGACACCGTGTTCCTCAGAAGCTCCAGGACACCGTGTTCGTCGTCTGCATCAGGGCCGCCAGGACCACGAGGTCGGCGATGCCCAGGCCCAGGCCCAGGAAGGCGCGGCCCCGCCTCGTCGTGCCGCGCTTGAGGGCGACGGCGGCCAGGACGATGGCGACGGGGCCGAGGAAGAGGTTGAGGACGAGGAGGCCCAGGAGACCGAGGACGAAGGAGGCGACGGCCATGCCGTCGGCGTCGCGGCCTCGGGGGCGGGTCGTGGTGGTTCCGGTCGGGCGGGCGGCGGTGAGCTGCATGGTCGGTCTGCTCCCAACGGGCTCTCGGGGACGGTCAGTCGGAGGTGCGGGTGCTGCGGGCGTGGCGCTCGCGGTACGCGAAGACCGCCAGCCAGAGCGCGATACCGGCGGCGAGGACGGACGAGACGGCCACCGGTACGTGGGCCACGGTGCCCAGGACGACTCCCAGCAGCAGGAGCGCGGCGACGAGGAACAGCATGGCGCGTTCGCCTCCCATGTTCGGTTACAACTGTTCACTGACTCCTCAGTCTAGCGCGCCGCCCCGCTTTGCAATTACGGAGAACAGTTGTTAACTGCATGGCATGAGTCACACTCTCGGCATCCGGCAGGCCCAGAAGCAGAGGACCCGGCAGTCGCTCATGGACGCAGCGCTCGGTCTGCTGGAGGAACAGAGCCTCGGCAGCCTGGGACTTCGGGAGGTCACCCGGGCCGTCGGCGTCGCCCCGACCGCGTTCTACCGGCACTTCCGGTCGACCGCGGACCTCGGTGTGGCGCTGGTCGAGGAGGCGCTGGGCAGTCTGCACCCCGTCCTCGGGGATCTGATGTCGGCGGTGGGCGACAGCGGCGAACTCATCGAGCAATCCGTGGATCTGATCGCCCGCCACGTGGACGCGTACCCCGCACACGTCCGCTTCATCGCTCGCGAGCGGCACGGCGGGGTCCAGCCGGTGCGGGACGCCATCCAGGGGCAGCTGGCCCGGTTCACCGAGGAGGTGCGCGGCGAACTGGCCAGGCGGCCCGAGACCGAGGGGTGGACCGACGACGACCGGCTGATGCTCGCGGGCCTGTACGTCGATCAGATGCTGGTGACGGCCTCGCTGTTCCTGGAGGCACCGGCCGAGCAGGAGGAGGAGCGCGCCCGGGTGACCCGGTTGGCCGGGCGCCGCATGCGGCTGATCAGCATCGGCTGTCGCCACTGGCTCGACTGACGCCACTGGCGCGACTGACGCCGGCCGCGGCCGGCGAAGGGCGAGGGCGCGCCCGTTGACCGGGTGCGCCCTCCGCATGGGTACGTGCGGACCTGATCAGCTGTCCTGCGACGCCGAGGCCGAGGCCGACGCCGAGACCTCCTGACTCGGAGCCCAGCTCGGGGCCTGGCCGCCCTGACCGCCGTTCACCGGGGCCTCCGCAGTCGCCCCCGCCCCCGCCTGGACCACCCTGACCGCCGGCGCCGGGGGCACCGCTCGGCGCGCCGGACGGCTGCCCGGAGGGCACGCCCGAGGGAGCCCCGGAAGGCGCCTGACGGTTCGCGGAGGGTGCGCCGGACGGAGCCTGGCAGGTCTGCTGCCCACCGGAGTCGCCGTTGTCAGAGGTGATCGACGACGAGTCGCCGGAGCCGCACGCCACGAGGAAGAGGGGTGCGGCCGCCAGCAGGGCGACGGCGGGAACGGGACGCGCACGCTTCATGGGAACCAGCTCCAGGGGCGATGAGGGAGTTCAATGAGCGGCATCGAACCAACGCCGCTTGGGACTCCCTTGGGTTCACGCTGTGGCGCCCCTGTGCGAAGAGCAAAGCGATCACCGACATCTCCGCCCGGGGCTCAGTCAGACAGCCTGACCCGCGCCAGTTGACGCGACTGGGCGACCAGTCGGTCGGAGCCGTCCCAGACCTCGGCGTCCTCCTCCAGGAAGCCGCCGGCGAGGTTACGGGTGGTGATGGAGACCCGGAGCGGTCCCGGCGCCGGGCGACACCGCACGTGGACGGTCAGCTCGACCGTCGGCACCCAGCCCATGACGTCCATCTCGAAGGCGGTCGGCGGAAGCGCGTCCACCGCGAGGAGCAGCGAGAGCGGGTCGGCGTCGCGGCCGTCGGCGAGGCCGAACCAGGCGCGCATCTCACCCTTGCCGGAGGGCGCGCCCAGCGCCCAGCCGAGGGTGGCGGGGTCGAGCTTCAGCAACAGCCGGTCGGCGATGGCGGAGCTGCCGGGGACCGGGAGGAGAGCGTCCTGCGGGCCGAAGCACTGCTCGATCGGCGGGATCTCGGGCGGCTTCGCCGTCGTACGGACGTCGCCGGGGAGGGTGTCCAGGTCGCCGTAGGAGGCGAGGACGCGTATCCGCTCGACTTCGCGGCCCTCGTCGTCGTACTGGAAGAGGGAGGCCTGGCCGGTCGACAGGGTCCGGCCGGCGCGGACGACGTCCGTGCGGACGACCGCAGGGCCGGGCTGGGAGGCGGTCAGGTAGTGTGCGGAGATCGTGAACGGGTCGTCGTGCGGGAGCGCGTCGGCGAGGGCGCGTCCCAGGACGGACAGCAGGTAGCCGCCGTTGACGGCGCTGATGATCGTCCAGCCGGCGGAGAGGTCGACGTCGTAGACGCCGGGTTCCCGCAGGGTGACCGCGGTGTCCCGGTCGAACTCGCTGTCACCGACGGTGGCCTGTACGGAAGCTGCTTCGGGCATGGGTGAACGGTACAACAAGCGACTTACTAGGTAGCTTTATCGCCTCACCCCTCCTCGACCGCCGCCGAGCGCCGGTTCCATGCCCTCGGGGCCCGCCAGTGGTACCGCATGGCCAGCAGCCGCAGCACGAAGGCCGTGACCGCCGCGAGGGCCGAGGTGAGGGGGGTCAGTGCGTCCTGACTGACGCACAGCACCACCATTGCGGCCCCGACCATCGCGGGCACGGCGTACAGGTCGCGGTCCCAGCGCAGCAGCGAGGGCACCTCGTTGGCGAGGACGTCCCGCAGCACACCGCCGCCGACCGCCGTGGCGAGACCGAGGGTGGCCGACGCGGTCAGCCCGAGGCCGTGCTCGTACGCCTTGGTCGTACCGGCGACACAGAAGAGGCCGAGGCCGGCCGCGTCGAAGACGTTCACGCCGATCTGGATGCGCTCCACGTGCGGGTGGAGGAAGAAGACCAGGAGGGTGGCCAGCAGCGGCGTGAGGAAGTAGCCGAGGTCGGTGAAGGCGGCGGGCGGTACGGCGCCGATGACCAGGTCCCGGAAGAGACCGCCGCCGAGCGCGGTCACCTCGGCGAGGACGGCGATGCCGAAGACGTCGAAGTTCTTGCGGACGGCCAGCAGCGCGCCGGAGATGGCGAAGACGAAGATGCCGATCAAGTCGAGCGGGTAGGGAGACACTCACACATTCTCACCCGGAAACACATGTGCGCCTTGCAATGCAAGGCGCACACGGGGCTTACCTCAGTCATTGCCGGGATCTTCAGGCTCTTCCACCTTCACCGCCTTCTGAACCGCGTCAGGCTCCACAGCCTTGGCGACCGCGGCCGACGTCTCCGCCGACTCGGCCAGCACCGCGTCCGGCACCAGCTCGCCCGCCTCCTTCGCGGCCGTCAGCAGGACGACGTCCTGCGGCTGCTGGTCCTCGAAGTTCTCCGGGTGGTGGCAGGCCACCCGCTGTCCGGGCTTCAACTCGGCGAGGGGTGGCTCGGTGGTCGTGCAGACCTGTGTGGCCTTCCAGCACCGGGTGTGGAAGCGGCAGCCGCTCGGCGGCGCGATCGGCGAGGGGACGTCACCCTTGAGCAGGATGCGCTCGCTCTTGGCACCCCGGCGCTTGGGGTCCGGGATCGGCACGGCCGAGAGCAGCGCCTTGGTGTACGGGTGCATGGGCGCCGTGTACAGGGAGTCCCGGTCGGCCAGCTCCACGATCTTGCCGAGGTACATCACCGCGATGCGGTCGGAGACGTGGCGGACCACCGACAGGTCGTGCGCGATGATCACGTACGTCAGGCCGAGCTCGTCCTGGAGGTCGTCCATCAGGTTGACGACCTGGGCCTGGATGGACACGTCGAGCGCGGAGACCGGCTCGTCCGCGACGACCATCCGGGGCTTGAGGGCGAGGGCGCGGGCGATGCCGATGCGCTGGCGCTGACCGCCGGAGAACTCGTGGGGGTAGCGGTTGTAGTGCTCGGGGTTGAGGCCGACCACTGACAGCAGCCGCTGGACCTCCTTCTTGACGCCCCCCTCGGGCGTCACGTTCTGCAGCCGGAAGGGGGCGCCGATGATCGTGCCGATGGTGTGGCGCGGGTTCAGCGACGAGTATGGATCCTGGAAGATCATCTGGATGTCCCGGCGCAGCGGCCTCATGCCGCCGACCCCGAGGTGGGTGATGTCCCGGCCCTCGAACTCGACGGTGCCGGCGGTCGGTTCGAGCAGGCGCGTGATCAGCCGGCCCATGGTCGACTTGCCGCAGCCCGACTCGCCCACGACGCCCAGGGTCTCACCGGCCCGCACCTCGAAGTCGATGCCGTCGACGGCACGCACGGCGCTGACCTGGCGCTTGAACAGGCCCTTGCGGATGGGGAAGTGCTTCTGGAGCCCGGTCACCTTGAGCAGGATCTCGCCGGGGGCGGCGTCCTTGGCGAGGATCGCGGCGTGGGCCGCCTCCCCGGTCTGTGCGGGAATGGTCACTTCCGCGTCCTCGGGTTTCTCGCTCACAGCTTGGGCGCAATCTCTTCGGTCCAGATTCGCTCCCGCTGCTCCCTGGTCATGTGGCAGGCGGCCCAGTGCCGGCCACCGACCTCGGTCAGCTCGGGGCGGACGGTGCGGGTGACGTCACCCTTGGGTACGTCGGCGTACTGGCAGCGCGGGTTGAAGGCGCAGCCGGACGGGATGTTGATCAGGGAGGGCGGAGAGCCCTTGACCGGGATGAGCCGGTCCTGCTGGTCGCGGTCCAGGCGCGGCATCGAGCCGAGCAGGCCCCAGGTGTAGGGGTGGCGGGGCTCGTAGAACACCTTGTCGCTGGGGCCCCGCTCGACACAGCGGCCGCCGTACATCACCAGCAGGTCGTCCGCGAGTTCGGCGACGACCCCGAGGTCGTGGGTGATGATGATGACCGCGGAGCCGAACTCCTTCTGCAGGTCCCGGATGAGGTCGAGGATCTGCGCCTGGACCGTCACGTCGAGGGCGGTCGTCGGCTCGTCCGCGATGAGCAGTTCGGGGTTGTTGACCAGCGACATCGCGATCATCGCGCGCTGGCGCATACCACCGGAGAACTCGTGCGGGTAGCTGTCGACCCGTTTGTCCGGCTGCGGGATGCCGACCCGGTCGAGCATCTCCACGGCACGACGTCTTGCGGTCTTCTTGTTCACGTCGTGGTGGACGCGGTACGCCTCCACGATCTGCTTGCCGATCGTGTAGTACGGATGCAGCGCCGACAGCGGGTCCTGGAAGATCATCGCCATCTCGCGGCCACGCAGCTTGCGGACGTGGTCGGGGTCGGCGGAGAGCAGTTCGGTGCCGTTCAGCCAGATCTCGCCGGAGATCTGCGCCTTGCGCTTGCCGTACTGGCCCGCGGTGTGCAGGCCCATGATGCCGAGCGAGGTCACCGACTTGCCGGAGCCGGACTCCCCCACGATGCCGAGGGTCTTGCCCTTCTCCAGCTGGAAGCTGAGTCCGTCCACGGACTTGACCAGTCCGTCGTCGGTCGGGAAGTGCACCTTCAGATCGCGTACTTCGAGGAAGGCGGTGGGTGCGGACGAGACGGCCACGGGCTCTCCGACAGCGGCCCCCGTCTTGTTCAGGTCGGTCATCCCAGCCTCACTCGCGGGTCGATGACGGCGTACAGAAGGTCCACGAGCAGGTTGGCCACGGCGATCGCGAGCGCCGCGAACAGGGTCACGCCCAGAATGACCGGCAGGTCCTTGGTGTTGATGGCCTGGACCGCGGCGAGCCCGAGGCCGGGCAGGTTGAACGTCGACTCGGTCAGGACCGCGCCTCCGAGCAGCACACCGATGTCGAGGCCGAAGACCGTCAGGATAGGTGTCATCGCGGAGCGCAGCGCGTGCCGGGTGATGACGACGCGTTCCCCGAGGCCCTTGGCCCTGGCGGTGCGGATGTAGTCCTCACCGAGGATGTCCAGCATGGTGGCGCGGGTGAGCCGGGCGTACATCGCGGCGTTGAGGAGGGCGAGCACGATCCACGGCAGGATCAGGGTCTCGAACCAGACCCCGATCGAGTCGTCCGTGCTCAGGTTGTCCTCGATGTGCACCCATCCCAGGCTGTGCACGAAGATGCCCATCGCGACCATGCCGGTGAAGAAGACCGGCAGCGAGACGCCACCGAGCGCACCGATCATCGCACCGCGGTCCCAGACGGTGCCCCGCTTGAGCGCGGAGACCACTCCGGTGGCGACGCCTCCGGCCAGCCAGAGGACGCAGGCGCCGGCGGCGAGCGCGGCGGTGACGGGCAGGGCGTCCTTGAGGGTGTTCCACACCGGCTCCTCCGTGACGAAGGAGTAGCCGAAGCAGGGGGCCGGGCAGTGTGTGACGTCGGTGCCGTTGGCGTAGTCACGGCCCATCGGGATGCCCTTGACGAAGTCCCAGAACTGCGCGAGCAGCGGGTCGTCGAGGCCCAGCTTGGTGCGGATGCCCTCGACCTGCTCGGCACCTGTCGCCTTGCCGGCGAAGAGGACGGCGATGTCCTGTCCCGCCCACCTGGGCAGCATGTAGAACACGGTGAAGGTCGCGAGCAGTACGACCAGCACCAGAACGACGACGGCGATCAGACGCCGGAAGAGATAAACAAGCACTGTGTGCGGCCCGACGGCGGCCCGGACCTCCTCTTGAGAGGTCCGGGCCGCCGTCCGGGGCCATCACCTGCCCTTCGGACTGGCGGGATGCGACGGCAAGGAGACGGGCAACTACGTTCGCTCGACGATGATCACTTGGTGACGCCGAGGCTGACGTAGTCGTAGCGGCCGTTGTACGCGGCGGACGAGTAGACGTTGGTCAGCCGCGGGCTGCGCCACGAGATGTTCTTCTCGTAGATGAAGGGCATCCAGTCGGCGTTGTCGAGCAGGCGCTTGTTCATCTGCTCGTACAGCGCGGTGGACTTGGCCGGGTCGGTCGAGGCGATCGCGTCGTCGAAGAGCTTGTCGATCTCCGGGTCCTTGATCTGGGACTCGTTGTAGTTGCCGTTCGGGAAGATGAAGCGGCTGTCGAACAGCGGCTGCCCGTAGCCCTGGCCGGTCGGGAAGTCCGGACCCCAGCCCGCCATCGTCATGCCGTAGCCGCGCTCCTTCACGACCTTCGGCGACCCGGTGATGCTGGAGGACTGGGCACCGTCGATCGGGTCGACCTCGATCTTGATGCCGGCCTTGGCGAGCTGCTCCTGCAGCGCCTCGGCCGCGTCGACCTCGGCCGGCTGGTTGGTCCGGGCGGAGAGCTTGGTGGAGAAGCCGTTGGGCTGGCCGCACTCCTTCAGCTCCGCCTTGGCCTTCGCGAGGTCCGGCTTGCCCTTGCGGGCGAGGACGCCGTACGGGTCGTAGTCGGTGTAGCCGGGGATCGCCTTCGGGAAGACCGAGTTGGCTATCTCACCACCGGCCACCGCGCCGCCGCGGGTCTGCTGGATGCCCGCGAAGTCCGTGGCGTAGAAGACCGCCTTGCGGCAGTGCACGTTGTCCAGCGGCTTGGCGGTGTGCACCAGGGCCACGTAACGGACGAAGGACGTCTGGATGTTGTCGATGTCCGCCTTGTGGTCCTGGACGGCGGTGACGCGGCCGGACTGGGTCATGCCCGTGCCGTTGACGTCCAGGTCGTAGTCGCCTTCCATCAGGCGCTTGTCGTTCTCCTCCAGGTTGGCGGAGATCGTCACGGTGATCTTGTCCGGGAGGGCCGGACGGATCGGGTCCGACTCCTTCTTCCAGGCGGTGTTGCGGACGAGCGTGAGCTCCTTGCCCGCCTTGTACGACTGGACCTTGTAAGGGCCGGAGGAGAAGGGCTTGTTGGTGTACTTGGCGCCGGTGTCCTCGCTCTGCTTGACCGGGGCGCCGGTGGGCATCGCCAGGAACTGCTCGAAGTCACCGTTGGGCTTGGGCAGCTTGAAGACGATCGTCTTGTCGTCGGGCGTCTCGATCGCCTTCAGACCGAGCTTGTCCGCGGACTTGTCCTTGTAGGGGCCCGGGTACTCGCCCTTGGGGTCCAGCGTCTGCTTGATGTAGGCCGGGCCGCCGGTGATGACATCGGTGGCCCAGATGCGCTCGATGCCGTACTTGATGTCCTTGGAGGTCAGCGGGGAGCCGTCCTCCCAGGTCAGACCGTCACGCAGCTTGTACGTGTAGGTCTTGCCGTCAGCGGAGACCTCACCGGGGCCGGTGGCGAGGTCGCCGACCAGCTTGTTGGACGCGTCCCCCGGCTTGGTGTCATAGGTGACCAGGGTGCGGGTGAAGAACCGCATGAAGTCCCAGGTCATGCCGTAGTACGTGCGCTGCGGGTCCAGGGAGTCGAAGTCCTGCTTGCCGACGAACTTCAGCGTCCCGCCCTTCTTGGTGGAGGCGTTGACGACCTTGTCGAGCGCGGCGTTGTAACCGGCGCCCTTGCCTTCGCCGTCACCGTCGCCGTCGCCGCCGCCGCAGGCCGTGGTGGTCACCAGCGCCGCGACCACGAGGGCAGCGCCAGCGGCGAGCCGTCGCTTCGAGGAAACTGTGGACATTTCTCGCAACCTCCGAGATTCGCGGTCCCGGACCAGTGCCGGAGAACCATGGAATGAGCCACCTGACACTGCGGCAGGGGCAAGTTGTGCGAACGGGTGGACTAGCGCGTGCCCTTGGGGTCGAGCGCGTCGCGCAGTCCGTCACCGAAGAGATTGAAGGCGAGCACGGCGACGAAGATCGTGACACCGGGGAAGACCATGAACATCGGGTCGTGCTCATAGGTGCCGAGCGCGTCGCGCAGCATGCCGCCCCAGGACGCCGTGGGCGGTCGCACACCCGCGCCGAGGAAGCTGAGCGCCGCCTCGGTGAGGATGTTGGTGGGGATCATCAGCGTCGCGTAGACGAGGATCGGCGCGACCAGGTTGGGCAGCAGCTCCTTGAAGAGGATGTGGCGCCGGCCGCCGCCGAGGCTGCGGGCGGCCTCGACATACTCGCGTTCTCGCAGGCTCAGTGTCTGGCCGCGCACGATGCGGCCCACGTACGGCCAGCCGAAGAAACCGATGACCAGGACGAGTACGGCGATCCGCACACCCGAACCGGTCAGCCCCAGCAGGTCGTCCGGGAGCACCGAGACCAGGGAGATGATGAAGAGCAGCTGCGGGAAGGCGAGGAGTACGTCCATGGTGCGGCTGATGCACGCGTCGACCCAGCCGCCGAAGTACCCCGCCATGATGCCGAACAACGTACCGAGCACCACCGCGACCACGGCGGCCAGGAACGCCACGAGCAGCGAGATCCGGGCGCCGTAGACGATCCGGCTGAAGACGTCGCGTCCCTTGTTCGGCTCGACACCGAAGAGGAAGTCGCTGCTCACCCCGCCCCAGGCGCCCTGCGGCAGGTTGGTGAGCGGGTCCAGCTCCTCCTGGTGGAACTCGTTCGGCGGGTGGCCGAGCACGGAGACGATCAACGGGGCGAAGATGGCCACCAGGGCCAGGACGACCACGGTGACGCCGCCGGCCAGGGCGACCTTGTCCTGCTTCAGACGGTTCCAGGCGATCCGCTTCAGGGACCGGCCCTCGACCTTCCTGCCCACCGGCCCGGCCGGGTCGGTGGGCGCGGTCGGGACCGCTTCCGCGGTCGTGTCATGCAATGGCGCCGTCATCTGGCAGGGACCCCTCTCAACCGGCGGTGACCGGCCCGCACTTGCCGCTGTGGCGGCGTCAACTCCCTCACACGCGGGGCGAAGCCCCTGGTGGGCGAGTCTTCAACGGTTCGTCGAGCGCTGACCAGACTTGGCGGTGAATGGATGCCTAAACGTGATGCTGCCGCCGGGCTCCGCTATGCGGACACCGGTCAACCGCTGGCGAACGGTGCGTGCTTGGCGCGAAAAGAGCACATCCCCCCATACCAGGGCCGAACTTCAGGCCCTCGAGACCTCAGGTGTGACGGGGATCACATGAAGCTCGGGGACCCCATGCGTCGCCCTCTTTTTCCCATTTACCCCGAGGCGACATCACGACAGAGGGAGCAAATCGCCCGGACCGTCAGGCAGTCGCAATTCTCCCGTTGAGCCTTTCTTGAGGTTCTCCGGATACGGCGGAGTACGGTCCGTTGACAGCCCGGAAACCCCTCCATAGGTTTTTTCCAACGAACGGGGCCACCGAGCGAGAAAAAGCAACAGGGGCCCCACGTACGGGGAAACGGGGAAAAAATGAAGAGCACCATGCGCCGTGGCGTCGGTTCGGCATTTGCCGCGACCGCGCTCCTCGCGGGCACGATGATGGCCACCCAGGGCACCGCTTTCGCGGGGACCGCGGGCGCGCAGAACTGTGGGACGGGTTCCTTCTACACCGTGGAGAAGTTCGGCTCGCCCACGTACAAGCCCATCGCGCCCACGGCCGGCCGGTACAACTCCAGCAAGTCCAAGGCGAAGCTCAACTACACGATGACCACGACCACATCCCGTGCGACCACCTGGAGTGCGGGCGCCACCGTGTCCGTGTCGTGGGGAATCGCCAAGGTCGAGGGTCGCACGGACTACTCGGTCACCAAGAAGACCTCCAAGGGAATCAAGGTCACCAACCAGATGGTGGTCAAGGGCAAGCACTACGGCTTCGTCACGCCGAAGGTGAAGTTCCAGCGATTCAACATCCGCAAGGAGCGCTACGGGCCCGGCTGCAAGACGGTGGTCATCAAGAACTACGGATACATGAACGCCATCGTCGCCTACCCCTTCTTCTCCGAATGTCAGACCAAGAAGTCGAGCGGGTGCACGCCGAAGCCGTAAACTCTCGGCGATAAACTTCGGGCGTAAAAGTCCAGTGCGCTGAACAACGGGGGAAAGCGCACGGAAAACATGCCCGTACATCGTTCTCGTGCACGGGGGCACGAGAACGATGCGAGGAGCCCCTGGCTCCGGAAGGCTCTCTGACGAGTCCTTCCGGAGCCAGGGGCTCCGTCGTCGCGTAACGGGGGCGGCGAGGGCTCAGTAGCCGCCCGGGTATCCGTACCCGCCCGCCGCCGGAGCCTGGGCAGGGGCGGCGGCGTGGGCCTCGCGGTCGTAGAACGGGCGGGCGCCCGCGCGGAGCCACATGGCGACCGGGTCGTACTCGTCGGACATGGCGACGGTGGAGACGGGCAGGCCGTCCGGGACCGCGCCGATGGACTGCTGCATCATCGCGCGCACCGAGTCCACCGCCTGCGGTGAGGTGTCGTACACGTCGAGGCCGATCGCCAGGTACGGCGCGCCGAGCGCGGGCTGCACCCAGGCGCGGCGCAGCGAGCGCACGGCCGGCGTGCGGTGGGCGTTCTGCGTCAGCAGGGCGTAGAACTGCGGGATCTCGATGGCCGGCTCGGACAGCCGGAGCGGGCCCGCGGGCTGTCTCTCCAGGCCCGTGGCGATCCGGCGCAGATCGAGCCAGGGGATGCCGACGCCGCCGCCCGGCGCGTGCGGGTTGAGCCAGAGGCCGTAGTGGTCGGGGTAGAGGGTGCGGGCGACGTCGAGGCCGTCGACCACCTCGTAACTGCGGTTCCAGCCACTGGCGGACAGCTCCTGGGCGGAGGTCACGCACGGGGCGTAGTTGAACCCGTCGACCTCCATGTTCCCGTACTGAGCGTCCGGGGAGCCGGCCTGGCCGTGCCAGAGCAGCATCCAGATCTGGCCGGAGGACGGGGTGGCGAGGGCACGCAGCAGCGCCTCGTAGGCGTCGTATCGCCCGGGCGTCACCTGGCGCAGCATGTGCTCGACCTGCCCGGTGGCGATGCCGCTGCCGCTGCCGCTCACGTTGGCCGCCCTTCGGTGTTGGACCCTGGTTATAGGACACAGCTTAGGTGGTGCGCTGGTCGAGCCGGTCAGGGCTCGGGGCTTGCGGTGATCTGCGGACCACCGCTTCTTCGTGGTCGATCGCGCCCACGCGGCGGAGCCGCATATCGACAGTGCCCCGCGCCCCCGCGGGGCGCCGGTCAGTAACCCTGTTGGTAGAAGGGCCGGACCTTCTCGCGGAGCCAGTCGGCCACCGGATCCTGGGTCACGTCGAGGAAGACCATGTTGACGGGCCAGGGGACGGGGGTCCTGGTGAGGGCTCGGCCGAGGGCGGCGAGCGGGAGGGTGCGGTCGGCTTCCCAGGAGGCGAGTTCGACGCCGATGAACATCACGGGAGCGGCGGTCTCGATGGCGGCGAGGCAGCGGCGGGCGGAGAGGACCGCTCCGGTGCCGGCGAACTCGGCCGAGGCGGCGGCCAGAAAGTCGACGGGGTCGTCCTGCCAGTCCGGCTCGAACAGCCGTACTCGGGCGCCGCTCGCCGATCCGTCCAACGGCGTCCGCCCGGCCCGGCACAACTCGGCCACGGCGGGCGGCGGCAGCGGGATGCCGACGACACCGTCCGGGTTCAGCGCGAGGCCGATCTGCGGGGGCAGGCCCCGGGCGAACTCGACCGCCGGGGCGATCGTGTACGACATGTGGTCGCCGACGACCTGGCGGAACTGTTCCTCGGAGCTGAAGACCGGCACGTACGCCTGCCCGTCGACCTCCATCGTGGGCAGATCGAGCTGACCGCTCCGCGGACCGCCCCCTTCGGGCAGCGGCACCCACACGAAGCTGCGGGCCAGCACCTCCACGATCCGGGCCCCCGCCGTGGGCACCCCGAGAGACGCGGACAGCACCTCCTCCAGCTCGTTGCCGGGCCACCCGCCGTGCCCATGGGGGTGCGCCTGTGCCGGAAAGTCCGCCGGGAAGTCCATCTGCTGCCTACCGCTTTGCTCCGTGATGCTGTCGTCCCTGCACCTTAGTGCCACCGCTCGACCACGGCTTCACCCCACGAAGTCGATCCGCTTCAACACCTCCGCCGCGGCCCGGTCGATCAACACCGCCGCCCCGCAGCCCTGCGGAAGCCTCCCTTTCTCCACCGCCCGCAGCAGCCCCGCCATAGCCCCACGGTGCCGGGCGAAGGCGTACCGCGACACCCCCCGTCCCCGCTCCCGCTGCCCGTCCCGGGCCTCATCGGGCGTGACGTCGAGCAACAGCAGACGCAGCGTGCCGCCGCGGCGGCGCGCCTCGCGCGCGAGCCACGCCCGCACCCATGCCTGCGTCCCGCAGTCATGCACGACGACGCCCTGCCCCGAGCGCAGGGCGCGCCGCAGCCCGGCGTAGTGGGCGATGCGCACTGCGGGGCGGTAGACCGCGTACGGCAGGACGCGGGCGAAGCGCGCGTCGAAGCGGTCCCGGGTGTCCTGGGAGTCGATGCGGAGGCCCGGAACGGCGCGCCGCATCAGCGTGGACTTCCCGCTTCCCGGGAGCCCGGTGACCACCACCAGGTCGGCCGGTCCGAACGACAGCTCGCGAGGGCTCCGTCCGGCACGCCCCCTGAGGTCGCGGACGACCGCCCTCGGGAACGGCCCGCACGCCTCACCGGCCGGTGCGACGGGCTGCTTGGGCACCGCGATGCCCGACGTCGTCGCGTACGCCGTGGTCCTGTTCACCGTGATCGTCCTCCCCGAGGGTATGGAGGTCCCATCCCCACCCACTGTAAAGAGAAGGTAATGCCCGATCCCTCCTGGTTCAGTCCTCGTCCTGCCACAAGAGTGCTACGGACCGCTGTGCCGCCCTTGCCTTCGCTCATCCGCACCCCACGCCATCCCACCTGTGAATGGTCCCCCTGCCGAGCCGCGTCGATGCGTGCGATGATGTGCGCGCCAACTGCATACCGGCCGCTTGAATCCGCGCGGGAGAGCTCCCAGCAGTCGTTCGCTGGGGCGCCGAAGGAGCAAGTCCCTCCCTTGAATCTCTCAGGCCCAGATACCGCGCGGGCGAGGCACATCTGAAAAGCGGGCCGTACTCCCTTTCGCGGGGGCGGCTCCACCCACGGTGCAAGTCACGACCACCGGTACGTACGGTCGTGGTGAACCTCTCAGGTTCCGATGACAGATGGGGAGGACTTTCCTCGCCCTTCGCCTGTCTTGCACTGGGAGCAGAATCCGATGAGCAGCAGCCCCACCACTGGACCGCGCCGTACCGCGCTCGATGCCCTGCACCGCTCGCTCGGCGCGACGATGACCGACTTCGCGGGCTGGGACATGCCCCTGCGCTACGGCTCCGAGCGGGACGAGCACACCGCCGTCCGTACGAAGGCCGGTCTCTTCGACCTCTCGCACATGGGCGAGATCACGGTGACCGGACCGCAGGCCGCGGCCCTGTTGAACTACGCCCTCGTGGGCAACATCGGGAGCGTCGGCGTCGGCCGCGCCCGCTACACCATGATCTGCCGCGAGGACGGCGGCATCCTCGACGACCTGATCGTCTACCGGCTGGGGGAGACCGAGTACCTGGTCGTGGCGAACGCCTCCAACGCCCAGGTGGTGCTGGACGCGCTCGTGGAGCGCTCCGCCGGATTCGACGCCGCGGTGCGGGACGACCGGGACGCCTACGCGCTGATCGCCGTCCAGGGTCCGGAGTCCCCCGGGATCCTCAAGTCGCTCACCGACGCCGATCTCGACGGACTGAGGTACTACGCGGGGCTGCCGGGCACGGTCGCCGGGGTTCCCGCGCTGATCGCCCGCACGGGGTACACCGGCGAGGACGGCTTCGAGCTGTTCGTGAAGCCGGAACACGCGGTCGAGCTGTGGCAGGCGCTGACCAAGGCCGGCGAGGGCGTCGGCCTGGTGCCCTGCGGCCTGTCCTGCCGGGACACGCTGCGTCTGGAGGCGGGCATGCCGCTGTACGGGCATGAGCTGTCGACCTCCCTCACCCCGTACGACGCGGGCCTCGGGCGCGTGGTGAAGTTCGACAAGGAGGGTGACTTCGTGGGCCGCGCGGCCCTGCGCGAGGCCGCCGAGAACGCCAACCACGAGCCGCCCCGCGTCCTCGTCGGCCTGATCGCCGAGGGCCGCCGGGTACCGCGCGCCGGATACCCGGTCGTCGCCGACGGCCAGGTGATCGGCGAGGTCACCTCCGGCGCCCCCTCCCCCACGCTGGGCAGGCCGATCGCGATGGCGTACGTCGACACCATGCACGCCGCGCCGGGCACCCCCAGGGTCGGCGTGGACATCCGGGGCAGCCACGAGCCGTACGAGGTCGTGGCGCTGCCGTTCTACAAGCGGCGGAAGTAGACACTGGGCGCGAGGTCGCCCGGCCCGAGCGTCACACCGGGCACTCCGCGCTGGTCAACAGCGGTTCCAGCAGTCCCCCCCTTCCTCACCACTCCCTCGCGTACAGGAGAATTCAGGCCATGAGCAACCCCCAGCAGCTGCGCTACAGCAAGGAGCACGAGTGGCTGTCGGGCGCCGAGGACGGCGTCTCGACGGTCGGCATCACGGAGTTCGCGGCGAACGCGCTCGGCGATGTCGTCTACGCCCAGCTCCCCGAGGTGGGCTCCACGGTGACCGCGGGCGAGACCTGCGGCGAACTGGAGTCCACCAAGTCGGTCAGCGACCTGTACTCGCCGGTCTCCGGTGAGGTCACCGAGATCAACGAGGACGTCGTCAACGACCCGTCGCTGGTGAACACCGCCCCCTTCGAGGGCGGCTGGCTGTTCAAGGTACGTGTCGCGGAGGAGCCGGACGATCTGCTCTCCGCCGACGAGTACGTCGCCCACACCGCCGGCTGAGAACACGAGGTCGTACGCATGTCGCTTCTGAACACGCCCCTGCACGAGCTGGATCCGGACGTCGCCGCCGCCGTCGACGCCGAGCTGGCACGTCAGCAGTCCACCCTGGAGATGATCGCCTCGGAGAACTTCGCTCCGGTCGCGGTCATGGAGGCCCAGGGCTCGGTGCTGACCAACAAGTACGCCGAGGGCTATCCGGGCCGCCGCTACTACGGCGGCTGCGAGCACGTCGACGTGGCCGAGCAGATCGCGATCGACCGGGTCAAGGAGTTGTTCGGCGCCGAGTACGCCAACGTCCAGCCGCACTCGGGCGCTTCCGCCAACCAGGCGGCGCTGTTCGCGCTGGCCCAGCCCGGCGACACCATCCTCGGCCTGGACCTGGCGCACGGCGGCCACCTCACCCACGGGATGCGTCTGAACTTCTCCGGCAAGCAGTTCGACGTGGTGCCCTACCACGTGGACGACGCGGGCCTGGTCGACATGGCCGAGGTCGAGCGGCTGGCCAAGGAGCGCCGCCCGAAGGTGATCATCGCGGGCTGGTCGGCGTACCCGCGTCAGCTCGACTTCGCCGCCTTCCGCCGGATCGCGGACGAGGTCGGGGCGTATCTCTGGGTCGACATGGCGCACTTCGCGGGCCTGGTCGCGGCGGGGCTGCACCCGAACCCGGTCGAGTACGCGGACGTGGTCACCTCCACCACCCACAAGACGCTCGGCGGTCCGCGCGGCGGCATCATCCTGGCGAAGAAGGACTTCGCGAAGAAGCTCAACTCGTCCGTCTTCCCGGGCTTCCAGGGCGGTCCGCTGGAGCATGTCATCGCGGCCAAGGCGGTCTCCTTCAAGGTGGCGGCCTCGGAGGAGTTCAGGGAGCGCCAGCGCCGCACGGTGGAGGGTGCCCGCATCCTGGCGGAGCGGCTCACGGCGCCGGACGCCCGCGAGGCCGGAGTCAACGTGCTGTCCGGCGGCACGGACGTGCACCTGATCCTGGTCGACCTGCGGGAGTCCGAGCTGGACGGGCAGCAGGCCGAGGACCGCCTCCACGAGGTCGGCATCACGGTCAACCGCAACGCCGTCCCCAACGACCCGCGTCCGCCGATGGTCACCTCCGGCCTGCGGATCGGCACGCCCGCCTTGGCCACCCGCGGCTTCACGGCCGAGGACTTCACCGAGGTCGCGGACGTCATCGCCGAGACGCTGAAGCCGTCGTACGACGTGGCGGCCCTGAGGACCCGGGTCAAGGCCCTCGCCGACAAGCACCCGTTGTACCCGGGGCTGGGCAAGTAGGGCCCTCGCCCCTGGGCACTCGGCCGGGGTCGTGACCCGACCCCGGCCCGGGCCCCCACCCGTAGCCGTCACCCCGGATGTACGGGCCTGTGGGTCCCGCACCTCGGGGGCACCGCGCACACTGGACCTGAGCGCGGTGCCCCACCCCCGCACCAACCTCCCCCGTTCTGAGGAGTCACCGTGGCCATCTCGGTCTTCGACCTGTTCTCGATCGGCATCGGCCCGTCCAGCTCCCACACGGTCGGCCCGATGCGTGCCGCCCGGATGTTCGCCCGCCGGCTGCGCAACGAGGAACTGCTCACGGGCGTCGCGTCGGTACGCGCCGAGCTGTACGGCTCCCTGGGCGCCACCGGCCACGGCCACGGCACCCCCAAGGCCGTGCTCCTGGGCCTGGAGGGCGCCTCACCGCGCACGGTGGACGTCGAGTCGGCCGACGACCGGGTGGAGGCGATCAGGCGATCGCGCCGCATCCGTCTCCTCGACGACCACGAGATCCCCTTCGACTTCGACAAGGACCTGGTCCTGCACCGGCGCAAGACGCTGCCCTACCACGCCAACGGCATGACGCTCCGGGCGTACGACGCCTCGGGTGCCGAGACGCTGTCGAAGACGTACTACTCCGTCGGCGGCGGCTTCGTCGTCGACGAGGAGGCGGTCGGCGCGGACCGCATCAAACTCGACGACACCCCCCTCAAGTACCCCTTCAGGACAGGTGACGAGCTGCTCCGACTGACGCGGGAGACGGGTCTGTCGATCTCCGCCCTGATGCTGGAGAACGAACGCGCCTGGCGCACCGAGGACGAGATCCGCTCCGGGCTCCTCGACATCTGGCGCGTCATGCAGGCGTGCGTCTCGCGTGGCATGACGCGTGAGGGCATTCTGCCGGGCGGCCTGCGCGTGCGCCGCCGCGCCGCCGTCTCGGCCCGGCAACTCCGGGCGGAGGGCGAGCCGTTGGCCCGGTCCATGGAGTGGATCACGCTCTACGCGATGGCCGTGAACGAGGAGAACGCGGCGGGCGGCCGGGTGGTGACCGCCCCCACGAACGGCGCGGCCGGCATCATCCCGGCGGTCCTGCACTACTACATCAACTTCGTGCCGGGCGCGGACGAGGACGGGGTGGTCCGCTTCCTGCTGGCCGCCGGCGCCATCGGCATGCTCTTCAAGGAGAACGCCTCCATCTCCGGCGCCGAGGTCGGCTGCCAGGGCGAGGTCGGCTCCGCCTGCTCCATGGCGGCGGGAGCGCTGGCCGAGGTCCTGGGCGGCAGCCCCGAACAGGTCGAGAACGCGGCCGAGATCGGCATGGAGCACAATCTGGGCCTGACCTGCGACCCGGTCGGCGGTCTCGTCCAGATCCCCTGCATCGAACGCAACGGCATGGCGGCGGTCAAGGCCGTCACCGCCGCCCGCATGGCCATGCGGGGTGACGGCTCCCACAAGGTGTCCCTGGACAAGGTCATCAAGACGATGAAGGACACCGGCGCCGACATGAGCGTCAAGTACAAGGAGACGGCCCGGGGCGGGCTGGCGGTGAACATCATCGAGTGCTGATCGGTGGGCCGATGAACTGCTCCTCGTACTGCGAGCTGCTGCGCCACTCCGGCGTCTCCACGCGAGCGCGCCAACCACCCGGCCAGGTTCCGCAAGAACATGCCGGAGGAGGCACTCGTCCCGCCGGGCCTGGACTGGCCGAGCCTCACCAGCCGGTCGGCCGAGGATCTCGTGGACCAGTACGAGCACGTCCTGCGGGAACTGGGCCGCAACGGCGGCACGATGCTCGGCGAGGTGTTCACGAAGGCGCAGAACAAGATCCACGAGCCCGCCGTCCTGGAACACCTCATCAAGGACCTGATCGCCCCCTGCACCTGAACCCGCGAGAACCATCGTTGGCGAAGTCGCCGCAACGCGACCGGTGGCGCCTGACTGTGCGGATGCGGACCGCCCCTCACACGGTCATGACCCGGACGTCGTACTGCGGGATCCACTTGTCCCGCGTTACCAGGGTCATTCCTTCGATCTGAGCCTGGGCGACCAGTATCCGGTCAAAGGGATCCCGGTGCAGCGCCGGAAGCCGGCCCGCCCGTACCCCGTGCCCGGCGGTGATGGGCAGGCCGGTGAACTGGCTGTCGCGCACCCGCTCGGCCAGATCTTCCAAACCTTCCAGTTTCCCGAGAGACTGCTTGATGGCGATCTCCCACGGTGATACCGCGCTCACGTACACGGCGGGTTCGGTGTCGAGGAGATCCTTGATCTCACCGGACAGCTCAGCGGAGTCGTCCAGCCACCACAGGACCACGTGGGTGTCGAGCAGCAGCCGCATCAGCGCATCCCGAATGTGGCGGCGATATCGTCGGGCAGTTCATCGAAATCGTCGGGGATATGGATCTGCCCCCGGAGCGAGCCCCGACCGGTCCGCTTCACCTTGGGACGCAGAGGCACGACCTTGGCCACCGGCTCCCCCGCCTTGCTGATCACGACCTCCTGACCCGTCGCGACCTGCTCCAAGATCCGCGAAAAGTGCGTCTTGGCCTCATGAACGTTGTATTGACGGGCTGCTTCCATGGCTGCCTCACGATGTGACCAGCGAGTGGACCAAGCGCTGGACTGGTGGACTAAGTACTGGACTAAAGGATAGCTCTCCGGGAGGCACAGAGCACTCGTCGCGCTTCCCACCCGCTGATCACAGCAATGCTCAGGCTCTCTCCTGGTTGCCCTTCTTGATCTTGACGATAAGGTCGAGCCCCTCCCGGAGCGCATGGTCGACGTCGGGGTCACTGAAGGCACGGATGCTGCCGGCGTACGTCTTGATGACGTCCGCGACCTGACTAAGGCTGGTGGCCGTGGCCGCATCCAGGGCGCGAGCGAGGTCAGCCTCAAAGCTCTCGGCGTCACCCGGGCATCGGCCACAGTCATGAGGGGCGGCGGCCCTGGGTGCGGGGCTCGGCGTGCCGCGAACCCATATGTCTTCCTCGGGTCAGGGATCCGCTGACGAACACCACGCTCCCGACGGGCCCGGCCACGATGTCCGGCTCCTTCAGCTCGACCCACACCGTCTTCCCGATCCCACCCGCGCGCTCCTCGACTCCCCAGCGGTGAGCCAGCGCCTCCACGAGCAGCAGCCCGCGCCCGCCGGTCTCCTCGTCACCGGGGACCCGAACTTCGGGTTTGCCCACGCCCGCGTCGCTGACCTCCAGCCGCAACAGCCCGCACCACGGCGCTGCCGCCGACGGAATCACTCACGCTGATCCGCCGTACTGCCAAGGAGTACAGAGCATGAGTCAGGACCACGACATACATCCGGCGCTCGTGGGAGCAACGTGGCGGGCGAGCAGCTACAGCGGCGGGCAAGGCAATTGCGTCGAGGTCGCCGACAACCTCCCCGCCCTCGTTCCCGTCCGCGACAGCAAGCGCCCCGGCGGCCCCGTACTCGGCTTCTCCCCGCGCGCCTGGGGTGCCTTCGTCGATCACCTCCGCTGAGAACGGCCCGCCAACGCGCCAAGGTGGACCTCGTCAGCCGTACATCTGCCCGTCACACTTCCGCACCGGGCGGGTGCCACCGCCCCGACGCGAACGCGCTCAGCAGCTCACGGCCGGCAACCGTGAACGGATGGTCGGGCCCCAGGCTGTGTTCCCGCCGGGCCACGACATCCGTCATCAGCTCTGCCCCCGCCTCCACATGGCCGAGCGCGGCCCGGGTTCGGGAGAGGAGTTGCTGGGCCGAGAGCGCGGTCGGGTAGTCGGGGCCGAAGTGCGGATGTCGGCACGAACGGCGGACGAACCGTTTCGGGGCGGGTCAGGGGGTCTCGCCGGCGTTCGCGAGGGCCGCGCCGAGTTCTGATCTGCGGCGGATGCCCAGCTTGCGGTAGGTGCTGGTCAGGTGGGTCTCGACGGTGCGGCGGGCGAGGTGGAGGAGCTGGGCTATCTCCGTGTTCGTGCGGCTCTGGGCGGCGAGTTCGGCGATGCGGCGTTCGCCGGCGGTGAGCGCGGAGGGGCCCGTCAGGGCCGTCCCCGTGCGGCGGGCTCCGCCCTCGCGCAGGGCCGCCTCCGCGAGGCCGCGCAGGCGCGACGCGTCCAGCCGTTCGGCTCGTTCGGCGGCCTCCCGGAAGGCGTCCCGGGCCCGGGCCCGCTCCCCGGCGGCGGCGAGCCCCCGCCCCTGGGCGACGAGCGCCCTGATCAACTCCGTCTCGACCGGCTCCCCGCCCGGGGCCACGTCCCGTCCCTCGCCCGGCACTTCGGAGGCCGTCCGCCCACCGGCAGCCGTCTCACCGGAGGCTCCGTCGTCCGGCGCCCGGTCGATCCCCTGCCTCAGCGTCCGTACCGCCCGCTCCCCCAGCTCCAGGCCCCGGCGGCCCCCCGTCGCGGTGCCCAGGGTGCTCAGGGTCCGGCCCAGTACGCGGGGGGTGTTCCAGACCGTGGCGAGGCGTAGTTCCTGGTCGGCCAGGGCGAGGGCCTCGTGGGGGCGGCCGAGGGCGAGGTGGCATTCGGCGGCGGCGGTGCGCCAGGGGGTGACGACGGGGCTGGTGACGTCCCGGGCGGACTGGCGGCGGCCGCATTCGAGGAAGTCGTCGAGGGCGGCGGCCGGGTCGCCGGTGGCTGTGCGCAGGAGGCCTCGGGCATAGAGGAAGCGGTTCAACTCCCAGGAGTCGTGGGTGTGTCGGACGTCGAAGGCGTCGGCCAGCCGGGCGGCTTCGGCCGTGCGGCTGGTCTCCACGAGGGCGATGACGGCGTGGGCCAGCGCGTTCGCGGACTCGGCCCCTCCGCCGGCCGCGCGGGACACCTCGGGGTCGGCGAGGACGAGTGAGTGGGCGCCCCGGGCGGCGGCGATGTCGATGCGCACGTTGAGCAGGGCCAGGTGCATGGGGTGGAGGAGGGAGGTGCGCTGGCCGGTGAGGCCCCGCCGGACCAGGCGGTCGGCCTCGTCGAGCTGGTCGGCCCACTGGGCGACGGCGGCGGCGGTGCCCAGCAGGAAGACCTCGGCGAGCGGGTCGGACGGCTGGGCGAGGAGCGCTCGGACGCGCTGCATCGCCGAGGCCGCCGAGGTCAGGCCGGCGGTCGCCTCGTAGCGCACGAGGAGTGCCTGTCCGGCGGTGCCGACCAGGTGGGGTGAGCGCTCGGCGGTCTCGCGGAGCCATCGGTAGACCTCCTGCCGTACGCCCTGGTCGTGGTCGGAGAGCAGGGCGGAGGCCGTCTGGACCGTGCGGATCAGGTCGGGGTGGCCGGTCAGGTGCTCGTCGCGCAGTCCGCGCAGCACGTCGACGGCGGCACGGGCCTCGCCCCGGCGGGCCAGGGCGGTGCCCAGCGCCACCGCCGCGTGCACGCGTTCCCGGGGCGGGCCGGGCAGGCGCATCGCCTCGGCGAGGCGGGGTATGCCGGCCGTGGACCGTACGGTGGCGTACTCCAGGGAGCCCAGTTCGGTGAGGACCACGGTGCGGCGGGCGGCCGGCATCGGTTCGTCGAGCGCGCGGCGGAGGTAGGAGAGGGCGTCGTCGCTGCGGTCGGCGCGGACGGCGAGGTCGGCGGCGTCGAGGAGGGCGCCGGTCGCCCAGGCCTCGCCGACGGGGCCGCAGCGCAGGAGTTGTCCGGCGACGGTCTCGGCGCGCTCGCCCCGGTGCAGCATCGTCTCGGCGGCCCGGCGGTGGGCGGCCTGCCGGTCGGCGCTCGCCCAGCCGCCGAGCACGGCGTCGCGCAGCAGGGGGTGGGCGTAGCGGAGCCGCCCTGCGGGATCGGGGCGGAGCACGCCCAGGCAGGTCATCGCGGTGAGCCAGCCGGGGACGCGGGCGGGGTCGGCGTCGGCCGTGCGGGCGAGCAGGTCGGCGTCGGCCGGCCCGGGGGCGTCCTCGTCGTCCAGTGCGGCGAGGGCGCGGGCCACCCGGGTGGTCGTCGGCCCGGCGCTGTCCAGCCACCAGGAGACGGCGGCGGCGTAGTTGCCGGGGTAGAGCGCGGCGCAGGTGTCCGGAAGGGCAGCCGGGTGGGCGTCGGGTGAGATGTTCTTCAGGTCGGCCAGCAGGGCGCGGAGCAACAGGGGGTTGCCCGCGCCCGCCCGTAAGCAGGCGTCGACCCGTTCCGGAGGGGCACCGCCGTGGGCGCGGCGGACCAGTCGCGCAGCGGAGTCGGGGGTGAGCGGGGCCAGGGTGCGGGTGTGCACCAGGGCGGGGGACAGGGCGTGTGCGAGGCCGTCCGCCGGGGGGTCGATGTCGTACTGGCCGCGCTCGGTGACCACGATCAGCACCGGGAGGCGGTCGATGCGTCGGACGGCCTCGGTCAGCCAGCGGCGTGAGGAGTCGTCGGCGTAGTGCGCGTCGTCCACCGCGAGGATCAGCGGGGACTCGGCCGCGTAGGTGCTCAGCAGACGCCACAGGCGGGCGGGCCTGCCCCGGTGCGGCGGGGTGTCCGGCGGGTCCGGGGCCTCGCCCGCAGCCTGGTCGAACTCGGGGCCGTGGGCGAGGAGTTGCGTGACGGTGTCGAAGGGGACGGCCGTGTGCTCGGGCGAGCAGCGAGCCCTCAGGACACGCATGCCGTTCGCCGCCGCGTGGTCGGCGGCGGCCTCCAGGAGCGCGGTGCGGCCGGTGCCGGTGGCGCCCCGGAGCAGCACCAGACGGCCGGAGCCGGTTCGGGCGCGCGCGGTCTCGGCGGCCAGCAGTTCCAAGGGCTCATCGCGTTCGAGAAGCGGTTCCGGCCCGCACATCGGCTGTCTCCTGTCGTGGACTGTCGTTTTCCGCTTCCGTAGACGGGGCACCGCCCGTCGGGGTGCACCGGTCGCGGGTGGTCGGCGGGAAAGTGCGGTGGCCGTCTCGTGAAGAGTCCCGCGGGCAATCTCGTGGTGTATCTCGTGGACCTCCACGATTGCCTGATGCACACGGCGCACAGAAGGGTGAATCGAGTCCATCGGCCACTCCTCGCACGGGAGTGGCGTTTTCGTGCCTACGGGAGAAACGGTTGCGCAGTACATTCCGGACCACGGACACGGCGACGGTCACGGCCACCGGCGCGGCGGAGTCCCAGCAGTCCCAGCGCCGTATCCCGGTCGTGGTCCACACGCCCGACCCCCTCTCCCGCGCGGGGGTCGTCAGCCAGTTGCGCGGGCACCCGGTGATCGACCTCAGGGACGATCCCGAGGTACGGCAGGGCACCGTGGCGGTGCTGGTCGGGGAGACGCCGGACGAGTCGCTGCTCGCCACGGTGCGCCGGCTGGTGCGCAGCGAGGGCGCGCGGGCCGTGCTCGTGGTGAGCCTGATCCGTGAGACGGAGCTGCTCGATGTCATCGAGTGCGGGGTGGGGGCCATCGTGTGGCGCCACGAGGCCACCGCGCTCCGGCTGTCGCAGGCCGTGCTCGCGGCCTCCCGGGGCGACGGGGACCTGCCCGCCGATCTGCTGGGCCGGCTGATCAACCAGGTGGGGACGCTGCAGCGGTCCGCGGCCGGCCGGGGCGGGGCGCCGCTGTCAGGCCTGGTGCCGCGTGAGATCGACGTCCTGCGGCTCGTCGCCGAGGGGATGGACACCGGTGAGATCGCGGGCAAGCTCTCCTACTCCGAACGCACCGTCAAGAACGTGATGCACGGCCTCACCACCCGGCTCCATCTCCGCAACCGGGCGCACGCGGTGGCCTATGCCCTTCGGGAAGGCTACATCTGATCGTTCGGGCATATGCACCGGGCCCGGGGGACAGCGGACCGTGCCCCCTGGACGTCCCCGGCGGGTCTGCAAGGCCGGCGCCGCGGCGGGCACGATCGGGGGAACAGGCACACGACACAGCAGGAGCACGACCGTGATCCACGAGGTGGACGAGGTCCTCAAGGGACTGATCGGCGGTGGTGCCCTGGCCGGCTCCGGCATCGACGTCTCCTTCGAGGCCCCGACCCGTGACTGGGCGGCCCGGCGCAACGCGCCCACCGTCAACACCTATCTGTACGACATCCGTGAGGACGTCTCGCGCCGCCAGCGCGGCCAGACGCCGGTCCGCGACGAGCGGGACATCGTCGTACGCCGCCGTCAGCCGCCCCGCTGGTTCCGGCTGTCGTACCTGGTCACCGCCTGGACCAAACAGCCGCAGGACGAACACCGCCTGCTCTCCGCCGTACTGGCCACCCTGCTGCCGCGCGAGCTGCTGCCCCCGACCGAACTCCCGGGCGCGCTCGGCGCGCTGGGGTTGTCGGTGCCGGTCTCGGTGGCGGGGCTGCACTCGGAGTCCCGGTCGCTCGCCGAGATCTGGTCGGCGCTGGGCGGCGAGCTGAAGCCGTCCCTGGACCTCGTGGTCACCGCGCCCTTCCCGGCCTTCCCCGAGTACGACGCCGGTCCCCCGGTCACCGAGGGTGCCGCCGTCCGCGTACGCGGCACGGACGGTTCCCTGGAGGGGTCGCGCGAGCGGGCCCACCGGCCTCGGCACCTGGCCTCCTCCCCGAACCCCGGGAAACGGCAGCCGTGACCACATACGCCTCCCCCGCCACCGACCCCCTTCTCGTCCGGCTCGCCGGACTGCGCGAGCGGATCGCCGCGTTGGTGGCCCGGCGCAGCGCCGGTGATCCGACGGCGGGTGATCCGCTGCGGGGGCTGTATCTGTCCGAGGAGGGTGTACGGCATCTGCTGGGGCCCTCGGCGGGGTCGTACCCGTCCGTGTTCGAGAGCGGGGAGCCCTACGTCGAGGACGTCGAGGACGTCGAGGACATGGGGGCGGTCCCGGACGGCCCGTTGGAGCGACTGGCGGGGCGGCTCGGGCTCACCGAACTGGACGCGCGGATCCTGCTGATCGCTCTCGCCCCCGATCTGGACCGCTCCTACGAGCAGTTGTACGGGTACCTGAACGACGATGTGAGCAGACGGCGGGCCACCGTAGGGCTGGCGCTGGATCTGTGCGGGCTGCCGGTGCATCTCGCCGAGGCGCGGACCCGGTTCCGTCCCTCGGCGCCGCTGAGCGCGCTCGGGCTGCTGACCGTGGAGGATCCGGAGCGTCCCTTCCTCAGCCGGGCCTTGCGGGTGCCGGACCGGCTGCTCGCGCATCTGCTGGGCGACGACGCGTTGGACGCGGAGCTGGTCGGACATGTCCGTCCGCTCACGTCACCGTCGGCTTCCGACTCGCCGGCTTCCGACTCGCCCTCGTCCGTGGCGGACGGCGGGTTCACGGCCCGGCTGGCCGCCCGGCTGACCGCCGGCCCGACGACCGTCCATCTGCGGGAGCACCGCGAGGGCGACGGGCTGACGCTCGCCACGGCCGCCCTGCGCGCGGCGGGGGCGGAGGCCCTGCACCTCACGCCCCCGGCGGACGGGGAGGTGTCCGCCGGGCTCTTCCCCCGGCTGCTGCGGGAGGCCCGGCTGCGGGCGTGCGCGATCGTGGTGTCGCCGTTGCCGGAGAAGCCGGGCCCGCTGGTCCGGGCCCTGTCGGTGGCCGATGTGTCCGTGCTGTTCGTGGGGGCGCGGCCGTACGACCCGCAGTGGTGCGACCGTGATCCGCTGGTCCTCGACGTGCCCCGGCCGCCGTCCGGTGCCGTGGACGCGTGGGCGGCGGCGCTCGGCGCGGGCGCGGACGGGCCGGGCTTCGACCTGGCGGGGACAGTCGCCCCGTACCGGCTCGGGGGTGAGCGGATCGCGCGGGCGGCGCGGGCGGCCGTGGACCTCGCGGCGTTCGACGGCACCCCGGTGACGGCCGCACATCTGCGGCGGGCAGCGCGGCTGCAGTCCGCCTCCGGTCTGGAGCGGCACGCCCGCCGGATCCGCCCCGACGTCGACTGGAACGACCTCGTCCTGCCCGACAAGCCCCTCGCACAGTTGCGGGAACTCGCCCTGCGGGCCCGTCATCGCGACCGGGTGCTCGGTGACTGGCGCTTGAGCGCCGGGGGCGGCCGGGGCCGTGGGGTCCTGGGGTTGTTCGCGGGTGAGTCGGGCACCGGCAAGACGCTGTCGGCGGAGGTGGTGGCCGCCGAACTGGGGCTGGACCTGTATGTGGTGCAGTTGTCCTCGGTGGTCGACAAGTACGTGGGCGAGACCGAGAAGAACCTCGAACGGATTTTCACGGAGGCCGACCGCACGGACGCGGTGCTGCTCTTCGACGAGGCGGACGCGGTGTTCGGCAAGCGCTCGGAGGTCAGCAGCTCCAACGACAAGTACGCCAACATGGAGAGCGCCTATCTGCTCCAGCGGCTGGAGTCCTTCGACGGGATCGCCCTGCTGACCACCAATCTGCGGGCCAACATCGACGAGGCGTTCACCCGGCGGCTGGATCTCGTGGTCGACTTCCCGTTCCCGGACGTGGCCCAGCGCCTCGCCCTGTGGCGGCACAGTCTCGCGGCGGTGCCCCGAGCGGACGACACCGACCCGGCGGTGGTGGCCCGGGACTTCGAGCTGGCCGGCGGTTCCATCCGCAGCGCCGTCGTCACCGCCGCCTACGCGGCGGCGGGCCGTGCGGGTCCGGTCACCACGGCCGACCTGCGGGAGGGCGCGGAGCGCGAGTACCGCAAGGCCGGCCGGCTGGTGCCGGGCGAGGCCACCTGGTAGCGGGCACGGCGTCCGGCAGGCGGGCGCTCCTGGTGGCGCGCCCGCCGGACCGGGTCACTCCAACCGCCACTTCTGGTTCGGGGTGCCCGCACACGTCCACAGCTGGAGCCTGGTGCCGTCGCGGGTGCCGTTGTCCTTGGCGTCGACGCACTTGTCGGCCTGCGGGTTCACGAGGTCGCCCTCGCCGCTGAGGATGAACCGCTGGGCGGGGTTGCCGCTGCACCTGGCCAGCTGGATCACGGCGCCGTCCTCCCGCGAGCCCCACGCGACGTCCATGCACAGCCCCAGGGAACGCACGGTGCCGTCGCCCCGGAAGTCCCACTTCTGGTTGGCGGAGCCGGCACAGTCCCAGATCTGCAGCGGGGTGCCGTCCTTGCCCTCGCCGTCCTGGGCGTCCGTGACGTCGACACAGCGGTTCGATCCCCGACCGATGATGAGGGACCCCTTGACGGTGGCCGGCTTCTTCGCGTCGGGCTTCGTCTCCGGTTTCTTGTCCGAGCCGGAGCCCGAACCCGAACCCGAGCCTGAACCCGAGTCCGAACCCGAGCCAGAGCCCGAGCCCGAACCCGCCTCCGAGCCGGGGCCCGCCCCTGATCCGGAGTCCTCGGGCCGCTGCTCCTCCTCTTTCTCGGGCGCCTCGGGCGACCCGGAGGGCGGCGGCGCGGCCGAGCTGCTCGGCGTCGGGGCCAGGGCGGACGGTCCGGAGCCGGGCAGCACCTTCGTACCGGCCTCCCGCAGCTCGGTCACGGCGCTGACGACCTTGGGCTGGTAGGCGAGCCACAGCGTCACACCGGTGATCGCGATCGCCAGGAACACCCCCAGGCAGGTGGCGAGCCGGCCGGGCAGGAACCCCCGCTGGACATAGGTGCCGTCCACGGACTTCGGTGCCGCGCCCGCCCGTTGGACGGCGAGCGCGTAGGGTCTCTCCTCCCTGGACCCGAACCAGATGATCTGCCGGGGCTTCAGCGTGGCCTTCACGAACGCGGCACGGCCCGGCTCGATCCGCACATTGCCCGGGTGGATGTCGTACGACAACTGGTCGCCGTTGTCACTGCCGGTGACGGCGGCGTTGAGCCCGGTGTTGCCGAGGTTGTCGATGGCCAGCACGGGCCGCCCCCGGAAACGTCCCTTCACGGTCGGCGGGACGAGTTCCGCCCGTACCTCGGTGAAGGGCGTGATCGTCAGGTTCCCCTCGGGAACGGTCGTGGCCTCGGGATGCTCGGTCGGGGTGATCCGCACGGCGTACGGGTGAGGGCCGGCCGTCGCGTCCGGGGTGCGGGGCGGCGCGAAGGTCAGCTCCACCGTCCCCGTCGTACCCGGGTAGAGCCGCAGCGTCCGCGGCTCCACGGTCGTCCAGGGCGCGATATCACCGACCGGCTCGAAGCGGTACTCGTCGACCACGTCACCGGTGTTGCGCAACCGCAGCCGCACGGTCGTACTGCCACCGGGGTCCACCGTGGTCGACGCGGGTTCCAGGGAAGTCCATAGGCTCACGGAGGGACGCTACGGGGCGGACCACCTCCGGTCAGGAGCCGTCGGGGCAGGCCGGGCTGCCCCGACGGCCATGGTGGCCGCCCCGAACGGGCGTGTCACACGGTGAACTTGACGGCTTCCAGCCACACGCCGTTGTCGAGGGTGCCGCCGAAGATGAAGTGCTCTCCCTCACCGGGCTTGTCGCAGGCCAGGTTCTGCCAGCCCCGGTCCTTCTGGTGGACCGACTGGCAGACGCCTCGGCCCCCCTCGTCGACGTTGATGGTGAAGCCCAGCATGGCCTGGGCGTCCTTCTTGGAGTCGCCGATGTAGTTGTCGAGGCCGTCGGGCGCTCCCGACCAGGGCTCCGGGTAGTGGCCCTGGCCGTTGGTCGAGTCGGGGTTGTGGACGAAGGCGGCGCTGGCCGTTCCGCCGACTCCGGAGACCGCGATGTTGAGGGCCGTGAGCGGCCTGCCCTGGCCCACCGTGCCGGCCGTGTCGCCGTCGCACTCCGGTGCCGTCCAGCCCTTGCCCGCCACGAACGCGCGGTAGCAGATGTGCCGGCCGTCCGGGTCCGCCGCGGCAAGCCGCCGTACCGCGGTCGCGGCCGTGGGCGCCTTCTTCTTCGGCTGCTCCTCGGAGCCACCGCCGTCACCGCCGCCACCGCCGGCGCCGCTCCCGCCGTCGCTCTGCGGCTCCTGCGTCCGCGGGGGCGCCGAGGTGACCGCAGGCGCTGAGGGCGTGGGCGGCGGAGGGGCCGACAGGGACGGGGAGGGGCTGGGCGGCAGCGTGCTGACGGCCGCCTCCCGCAGCTCCGTGGCCGCGCTGACCACCTTGGGCTGGTACGCCAGCCACAGCGTCAGGAAGGTGATCGCCAGCGCGAGGAGGACCCCGAGGCAGGTGGCGAGCCAGCCGGGCAGGAAGCCGCGCTGCACATAGGTGCCCTCGACGTCGAGCGGCGTCACCCCCGACCGCTTCACCGCGAAGGTGTACGGCCGTTCCTCCTTGGACCCGAACCAGATGATCTGCCGCGGCTTCAGGGTGGCCTTCACGAACGCGGCACGGCCCGGCTCGATCTGCACATTGCTCGGGTGGATGTCGTACGACAACTGGTCGCCGTTGTCGCTGCCGCTGACCGACGCGGTCACCTTCGTGTTGCCCAGGTTGTCCACGGCGAGCTTGGGCCGCCCCCGGAACCGCCCCTTGACGGTCGGGGGCACCAGCTCCGCCCGTACCTCGGTGAAGGGCGTGATCGTCAGGTTCCCCTCCGGAACCGTGGTCGCCTCCGGATGCTCCGTCGGCAGGATCCGCACGGCGTACGCGTTGGGCCCCGCCGTCGCGTCCGGGGTGCGGGGCGGCGCGAACGTCAGCTCCACCGCACCGGTGGTCCCCGGGTACAGCCGCAGCGACTGCGGCTCCACGATCGTCCAGGGCGCGATGTCACCGACCGGCTCGAAGCGGTACTCGTCGACCACGTCACCGGTGTTGCGCAACCGCAGCCGCACGGTCGTACTGCTCCCCGGGTCGACGGTCGCGGAGGCGGGTTCGAGGGAAGTCCAAAGGCTCACGTCGGGACGCTAGCGGGAGCGCGGGAGCCGGGTCAGGAGGAGAAGGTGCAGGGTCGCGGTGCCCGAAAGGACACCGGCTTTCGCGATCGCACCCGGGCATCGGCCGCGATTCCCGGGGGAGCGTCGTTCGCGATCGGGCGGACTGCCCCTGCGGGCAACGCGGATGCCCCCGATCAGGTACCGGAGGACGTTTCCGGGGACGCGCTTCGCGCGTGAGGGTGAGAGGCGACCTGTCTCGTACCCCAAGGAGAGCAGAGCATGCCGTCCTACCTGTCGCCGGGTGTCTACGTCGAGGAGGTGGCCAGCGGCTCGCGTCCCATCGAGGGTGTGGGCACGTCGGTGGCCGCCTTCGTCGGCCTGGCCCCGACCGGTCCGCTGAACGAGCCGACGCTGGTGACCAACTGGTCCCAGTACGTCGCCGCTTTCGGCGAGTTCACCGACGGCTACTACCTCGCGCACTCGGTGTACGGGTTCTTCAACAACGGCGGTAGCGCCGCGTACGTCGTCCGCGTGGGCGGCACGGCCCGGGGCGGCGCGTCCGCGGGTTCTCCGGCCGCCGTGACGGGGTCCGCCGCGCCGGCCGCGCTCCCGCCGGGCGAGCCGAAGCAGCTGGGCACGTTCAGTGTGACCGCCATCGCGGGCGGTTCGCTGAGCGTCGAGGTCGCCGACCCCGAGGGCGAGGGCCCCGCCGAACGCTTCAGGCTGATCGTCAAGGACGGCGACAAGCCGGTCGAGACCTTCGACGTGACCGCCAAGAAGGGCGGCCGGAACTACGTCGTCACCCAGGTCAAGGAGCGCTCCAAGCTCATCACGGTCACGGAGACCGCGCCGGCCGCGCAGCTCGCGCGCCCCGACAACCAGACCGTGGCCCTCGCGGCCCCCGCCGCTCCGACCGCCGTCGCGCCCGCCGAGACCGACGACGCCCACCCCGGCCCGGCCGAGTACCTCGGCGACTCCGCCGACCGCACCGGCTTCGGCGGCCTGGAGGCCGTGGACGAGGTCTCGATGGTCGCCGTACCCGACCTGATGGCCGCCTACCAGCGTGGCGCGATCGACCTGGAGGCCGTCAAGGCGGTCCAGCTCGGTCTGATCGCGCACTGCGAGCTGATGGGCGACCGGGTCGCCGTCATCGACCCGCCGCCCGGCCTCAACGCACGGCAGATCCGTGTCTGGCGCCAGGAGACCGCCGGCTACGACTCCAAGTACGCGGCCCTCTACTACCCCTGGATCAAGGTCTTCGACCCGGCCACCGGCCAGTCGAGGGTGGTCCCGCCGAGCGGCCACGTCGCCGGTGTCTGGGCCCGCAACGACTTCGAGCGCGGAGTGCACAAGGCGCCCGCCAACGAGGTCGTACGCGGCGCGGTGGACCTCGAACTGCAGATCACCCGGGGCGAGCAGGACCTGCTCAACCCCATCGGGGTCAACTGCATCCGCGCCTTCCCCGGCAGGGGCATCCGCGTCTGGGGCGCCCGCACCATGTCCTCCGACCCGGCCTGGCGCTACCTCAACATCCGCCGGTACTTCAACTACCTGGAGGAGTCGATCCTGATCGGCACCCAGTGGGTGGTGTTCGAGCCGAACGACCACGCCCTGTGGGCCCGGATCCGGCGCAACGTCTCCGCGTTCCTGGTCAACGAGTGGCGCGGCGGCGCGCTCTTCGGCCAGCGGCCCGAGGACGCCTACTACGTCAAGTGCGACGAGGAGACCAACCCACCGGAGTCGGTCGACCTCGGCCGGGTCATCTGTGAGATCGGCATCGCCCCGGTCAAGCCCGCCGAGTTCGTGATCTTCCGGCTGGCCCAGTTCTCCAGCGGCAGCGGGGAGCTGGAGGAGTAGCCGCTTGGCGCCCCTCAGCCCTCGTACGCCATCGCCACAACCCCTAGAAGGACAGAGAACAGATGAGTCTCGCGCCGGGTGACGCCCTTACCTCGCACAATTTCGGCCTGCAGATCGACGGGGTGATGGTCGAGTACCTCGCGGAGGTCAGCGGCCTCACCCTCGAACAGGACGTCATCACGTACCAGCAGAACTCCGCCCAGGGCCGGCCCGAGGTCAACCTGTTGCCCGGCGTGCAGAAGAACGGGCAGTGCACGGTGGTCCGCGGTATGACCCAGTCCCCCGCGTTCACGACCTGGATCAACGACTCGATCAACGGTCAGATGAGCTCGGCCCGCAAGAACGCGTCCATCATCATGATGGATTATCAGAACAATCCGGTGAAGCGGTACAACATGCGCAACGCCTGGTGCAGCAAGATCGACGCGAGCACCCTCAAGGCCGGCGAGGCCTCCGCGCTCACCGAGACCGTGACCATCGTCTTCGAAGAACTGGTCATCGAGTAATGCGGCGTACGGCTGGCAGGGCGGGCTCGATGACGGTCGCGGAGCAGGAGGCAGCGGCTTCTGCCGCGTCCCCCTTCCCCACCACCGCCGCTCCCGTCGCCGCGCCGGAACCGGCGTCGGCTCCGGCGTCGGCTCCGGCGTCGGCTCCGGCTCCGGCTGTCGCGCCGGTGGCGCAGCGGCTGCGGACGGAGTTCCCGTTCGAGCTTCCGCGCGGCTACGTCGACGAGGCGGGGACCGTCCACCGGGAGGGCGTGATGCGTCTGGCCACCGCCCGGGACGAGTTGATCCCGCTGCGGGACGTCCGTGTCCAGGAGAACCCGGCGTATCTGTCCGTCGTGCTGCTCGGCCGGGTCATCACCCGTCTCGGCAACCTGCCGATGGTCCACGACGGGATCGTGGAGAACATGTTCGCGTCCGACCTGGCGTTCCTCCAGGACTTCTACCGGCAGGTCAACGCGGAGGGCCACACCCGTGCCGCCGTGGAGTGCCCCCACTGCTCCGAGCCCTTCGAGGTCGAACTCGGCGGGAGCCGCCTGGGGGAATCGTGACGTACGCGACCGACCGGCTGCACGAGGAGATCGCGTACGTCGCCTTCCACTTCCACTGGAGCTTCGAGGAGATCCTCGACCTCGAACACCACGACCGCCGCCGCTACACCGAACAGATCGCGTCCCTCGTGACACGGGGCGGGGCGGAGGGCTGACGTGGGGTTCTTGGATCGCCTACGGGGCGTCGGTGCGTCGGCGGGGCGCCGGGGCGGGGATGGCTCCGGTGCGGGTGGTGACTCGGGTGCGGGTGGTGACTCGGGTGCCGGGGCGGGCTCCGGCACCGGGGGCGGGGTCGGGGGCGGGTCGGACGGTGGAGCGGGGGCTGCTGCCGGGGCTTCGGGTTCTGGCGGGAATGCGGGTGGGGCGCGTGGTGGTTCGGTCG
The DNA here is from genome assembly GCF_042955065.1 of Streptomyces sp. NPDC012510. Lineage (NCBI taxonomy): Bacteria > Bacillati > Actinomycetota > Actinomycetes > Kitasatosporales > Streptomycetaceae > Streptomyces > Streptomyces sp. NPDC012510. The sequence continues at coordinate 49,433 of NZ_JBIBEN010000015.1, read as the reverse complement.
CGGCGGGCGTGGGCGTGGGTGCGGGGGCGGTCTCGGCGGTTGGTGAGCCTGCGGTTGGTGAGCCTGCGATCGACGGGGCCGGTTCGGGCGGCGGGATTGTTCCGGTCGGTGGTACCGCGCCGGTCGGTGGTACCGCGCCGGTCGGTGGGGCCGCGGTCGGCGGCTGGCAGGGGCTCGCGCCTCTTCAGCGGGTGACCGTCGGGCGGGCCGTTGTGGCCGACGCGCGGTTCAGTGGGCAGCTGAGCACCTGGCAGAACCCGTCGTTCACCGGGACCCTGTCCCACGCCGTCCTGCCCGGAGCACCGGGCGGGCTGGTCAGGGACGTCCTCACCACATCGGCGAAGCCCGTCTCCGGCCTCGAACTGCCCTCACGCACGCTGCCGGTGGCGCACGACGGCCCCGAGGCCCCCGTCGGCACGCCGGGCGACGAACTGTCGGTACGGCACGCCCCGTACCGGGTCACCCCGTCGCGGCCGACCGGCCCCCGAGTGACTTCGGTACCGCCCCGCGCCCCCCGTCCGACCCCGCTGACCAAGGTGCCCACCGCGCCCGCCGTGCAGCGACGGACACTGCCGGCGGCACGTCCACAGGCCGCTGGGAACACCCGGGTGCCGCAGGTTGCTGCGGCCTCGGGGGCGGGAGCCGACGCGGCACCGGGCGGAGCCTCGTCGGAAGGGACGTCCTCGGCGCCGACGGCGTCAGGTGGAAACCCGTCGGAAGGTACGGCAGATACGGCGCAGGCGCGCACGGCATCGAGCGGAGCCTCGCCGAGAGCAAGTGCCTCGGACGGAGGCTCGTCGGCAGGAAGTCCGTCGGCACACACGGCATCGAGTGGAGTCCCGGCAGCGCGTGCGGCATCGGGTGGCATCGCGCCGGACTCCTCCACGTCCAGGCTCACCGCATCAGGCGGGGTCGTGTCGGGCGGCACGCCGTCCAGGCTCACCACATCGGGCGACATCACGCCGGACTCCCCCACGTCCGGGCTCACCGCATCAGGCGACATCACGCCGGGCGGCACGCCGTCCGGACGTGGGACGTCTGGCATGCCCGCATCGGGCGCTCCGATATCCAGGCGTACCGCTCCGGATACGCCGACCTCCGCGCGCGCCGTGTCGGGTGTTCCCATAGCAGGCGGCGCCACGTCCGGCGCCGCCCCCACAGCAGGGGAGACCAAACCAGGCGCCCCGACAATGGGGGACGCCACACCCGGTGCCGGAACAGCAGGGGGTACCCCGTCAAGTGCCCCAGCGGCCGGGCGCACCACGCCGGGTGCTCCGGCGTCGGGGCGCATCGCCTCCGTCAGTACCGCGTCGGGGCGTACTGCGTCCGTATCCACGGCATCGGGTTCGACCGAGTCGGATGCGGATCCGACCGGCGGGTCCGTCGGCCCGCGCGGGGCAACGGCGCCTACGCAACCGGCTGTCGGCGCCGACGCCTCGGGGCGTGGACTCGCCGGCACCCAGACCGTCCGCGCCCACACGGGAACTGCTCCGCGTGGCGCCGGAACCGCCATCCAACGGGCTACGGCCGACTCCGCCCGCACGGCGCCCGACTCCGGCCACACGCAAGCCGATTCCGCTGGGACGACAACCCGGCCGGCCGGAGTAGGCACCGGCCCGTTCGGCGCGGGCACCGGCTCCGCGAGCGGTACCGCCACCGGGTCTGGCAGTACGGACAACAGCTCTGCGGGCACGACCGCCGACATCGGTGAAGCCACGACCGCCGGCAGTCCCGGAGGCACGGCCAAAGCCTCTGGCCGCACCGCACCGACGGTCTCCGGCCACGCGGAGGTCAGCGTCCAAAGAGCGGAGGCCGGACCCAACCGTACGGCAGCCACCCCCGGCGCTACCGCCCTCGACTCCGCCGGCACGTCCGTCGGCCCTGGCGGAACCATCGGCGACCCCGGCGGCACCCAGACCAGTCCGAGCAACCCGTCGGCCGGCGCCCAACGGTCCGGGACCGGACTGGGCAACAGGGGTGGTGAGACGGCCGCCGGCACGGCGATCACCGGCGGCATGACACCGGACGGCTCCGGCACGCGGGCGACCGGCCCTGCCACGCCGACGGCCGGTATCCACCGTGCGACAACCGCCTCCGGCCCCAGCGGGACGGCGGCCGGTATGGGCAGTACAGCCACCGGCTCCTCGGGCGAAGGTGCCGACGTCCAGCGGACGGCGACCGATCACGGCCGTACGGCAACCGGTCCCGGCCGTACGGCGGCCACGCCCCCCGGCACGTCGACCGGCCCGTCCGCAACACCGCCCGCGCCCAGCACGGCAGCGGTCGGTCGCGATGCGACGACAAGCGATCGCGGCCGGCCCACGACTGCCCCCGATGCGGTCCTCAGCCCCAGCCCCAGCCCCGGTGCCGGCACCGGCACCGGCACCGGCAGCTGGCCTTCCATCCGCCCCTCAGGCGCCGCCCCGCTCGGCTCGACGCCCACCATCCAGAGGTCGTCAGTGCACGCCGGCGGACCGAGGCGCCTGGGCCTCGGCGCCCCGACCGCCGGAAGCACGGCGGCCGTACCGACCACACCCGCGTCCCCCAGCCCGTCGATCCCTTCCCCTCAGCCGACGGCCCCGACCGCGCCCTCATCCCCCAGCACGACCCACACGGCCGCCCCGGTCCAGCGCCCCCTCCTCGGCGCCCCGCTCACCACCCCGCCCCGGGACGCGAGGCCCATCGCACGTCCCGCCGGCCCCCCTCCCGTACAGCGGGCGGCAACAACACCGCGGGCAAAGCCGAATCCCGGGCACGAACAGCGGCCTGAAGGGGCGCCGGGAACTGCGCGACCAGCCCCACACAAGCCGCAGTCGCCCTCAATCCCGACCCGGCACACTCCCGCACCGGCACCCGCCCGCACCACATCCCCGACGGCAGCACCCGGAGAGCCGAGGGCACCCTTCCCCGCCCCTGCCCCCGCCCCCGTGCGCCCTCTCACCCCCACCCGCGCCCTCACCTCAGCGTTCCCCTCCACCACCACACCCCCCGCCGTCCAACGTCAGCCCTCCCGAACCGCCGTCCCCCTGCGCCGCCCCTCATCCGCCGCCACCGGCCCCGCCGTACAACACCTCACGGCCAACAACCCCACGCCCCGCACCACCCCGGCCACCACGGCCACCCCCCTCACCGTCGCCCCCACGGCAACCTCCCAGCCACCGCAGCGACCGACCACCCGCCCCGCCCGAACAGCCGTCCAGCGCCAAGTAACCGGCCGCCCAACCGCCCCCACCGCCCCACAAACACCGGCCCCGGCCCCCGCCCCCGACCCAACCTCGATCCAGCGGGCCCCGGAGACCCCGCTGAAAAGCGCTCCCACATCCGCCACCCCCCTCCCCCTCTCGCGCCCCCTCCCCCTTCCCACCACCAAGGCCACAGCCGTCTCACCCGTCACCGAGCCCCCCGAGCCGCCCAAGGCCCCCCATTTCGACCCCCGTTCCCTCACCGACTTCCAGCTCGACGAACTCACGCACAAGCTCATCGGCCGGATCACCCGCCTCGTCCGCACCGAACTACGCCTCGACCGCGAACGCGTCGGCAAGCTCCGCGACCCCCGTCACTGACCGCCGTCCAAGGCACCCCGCACGCCGCACCCCGGGCACCGCGCGCCCGGGACACCCCGCACCACCCGACCCCCCGTCCGCAGAAAGGCCCTCCCCGATGCCCCGCGATCTCGACCCGGGCTCCACCATCTTCTTCACGCTGACGATCGACGGCGAGAGCCTCGGGTACTTCAACGGGTGTGAAGGCCTGTCGTCGACGGTGGAGATCGAGCACCGCCAGGAGGGCGGGAACAACGGGTTCGTCTGGCAACTGCCGTCCCGCGTGACGTTCTCGAACATCCGCCTGACGAGGCCGCTGACGCCGGACACGGCGAAGGTCGCGGCCTGGATCTCGTCCGTGTCGACGGGCGTGAAGCGCCCGACGGCCCAGATCGCGGCGCTCCGCGCGGACGGCTCGGAGGTGGCGCACTGGGGGCTGATCGACGTCCTGCCGGTGAGCTGGCAGGGACCGTCCCTGGACCCGGCGAACCCGGGTGTCGCGACGGAGGTCCTGGAGATCACGCACCACGGGTTCACGGACTGAGGGGCGGGGACAGGACATGGCGAAGGGCAGCAAGGGCGGCGCGGGCAAGAGCCTCGTGCGGGCCACACTGGCCATCCACGAGCCGCCGGTCGGGACGAGCACGACACCGGGCGGACTGTTGAAGACGTTCAACTTCGAGTTCAATCCGGCGGAGTTGACGCTGCGCCGGGGCGCCCAGTGGAAGACGACGACGAGCGCGGCCGTACGCGACGGCGCGCTGCCGGAGTTCATGGGGCCCCAGCCCCGGGAGATGAACGTCGAGATCTTCCTCGACTCCTCCGACAAGCCGAGCGGCACCACCGTGCTGAAGAAGGTGGAGTCGCTGCTGTCGTGCTGCGAGGTGACATCGAAGAGCCTCGCCGCGAAGCAGCCGTCGCCGCCGTGGGTGGTGTTCCAGTGGGGGTCGTTCTCGACGGCCCGCTTCACGGCGTACGTCAGTTCCGTGGACGTCACGTACTCCCTGTTCGGGACGACCGGTGTGCCGATCCGGGCCACCTGCCGGATGTCGCTGCACGAGATCCCCAGTACGACCAAGGGGCAGAACCCGACCTCGGGCGCGCTCACCGCGCGAAGCGTGCACCGCGTGGTCGCGGGCGACTCGCTGCAGTCGCTGGCGTGGCGGGAGTACGGGAACGCGGCCGCGTGGCGGGCGATCGCGGAGGCCAACGGCATCGACGACCCGGGGCGCCTGCCCACCGGCATCGAACTCGTCCTGCCCGCCGCCGAGGAGGTGGGATTCTGATGGTGAAGCCGTCCTTCTCCAACGTCATCCATGTCACCCTCGACGGCGCCAAGCTGCCCACCGAGTACGCCGATCTGCTGGTCGGCGGCTGGGTCGATCTGGGGGCAGGGGTGCCCGGAGCGTTCCGGCTGACGTTCCGGGACCCGCACGGGCTGCTGCTGGGCAAGCTCGACGTCCGGTTCGGCACCAAGGTGGTCATCGCGCCGGTCGCCGACGGGCAGGGCGCGGCGTCCCCGCTGCTCACCGGTGAGGTCACCGGCATGGAGACCGACTACGACGGCACGGGGACGTTCACCGTCGTGCGTGGCTACGACCCGGGGCACCGGCTGATGCGGGTGCGCAGGGTGGCGGCGTACCGCAACCAGACGGCCGCCGACATCGCCCGCAAGCTGGCTGCGATGAACGGCATCCCCGTCGGTCAGGTGCAGGGCACGAGGACGGTCTACGACTTCATCTCCCAGTCGAACGTGACGGACTGGGACTTCCTCGCGCGGCTCGCCGACGAGAACGAGATGGTGATGTCGCTGGACGCCAAGGGCAAGTTCCAGTTCGTCAGGCCGAAGCCGGCGTCGGGTGCGCCCCCGACGAGCACCCCCGGCGAGAAGAGCCCCTTCGTGCTGCAGGCCGGCGTGGACATTCTGCGCTGTCGCGCCGCCGTCACCGCCGCCGACCAGGTCGGCAAGGTCGAGGCACGCGGCTGGAACGTCACGACGAAGAAGAAGCTCACCGCGGTCACCCCGGCGACCACCAACCCCGGTATCGCCATCGGCACCAGCCCGCAGAAGGCGGCGGGCGCGTTCAAGGCCGCCAAGCTGGTCGAGACGGACACCCCGTACGACCTCCAGACCGAGGTCACGCACGCCGCCGGTTCCCTCGCCGACGACATCACCTCCTCCTTCGCGGAACTGGAGGTCACGGTGCGCGGCAACCCGCGGCTGCGGCCCGGTGTGCCGGTCACGCTCACCGAGGTGGGCGCCCCGTTCGAAGGCAAGTACACCTGCACGTCCGTGCGGCACTCCTTCGGCGACGGTAGCCACTACGAGACCTGGGTGACCGTCAGCGGACGGCAGTGGCGCTCGCTGTTCGGCCTGACCTCGGGCGGCACCACCGCCGCGCCCCGGCTGCCCAGTGTGGCCAACGCCCTCGTCACCGACGTCCAGGATCCGCTGAAGCAGGGCCGGGTGAAGCTGCAGTTCCCGTGGCTGGACGACACCTACGTCAGCGACTGGACGCGGACGGTGCAGATGGGCGGCAAGGGCGGCGGCGGGATCTTCCCTCTGGACGTCGGCGACGAGGTGCTGGTCGCCTTCGACCGGGGCGCGTTGGACCACCCGTTCGTGATCGGCGGCCTCTACAACGGTGTGGACAAGCCGACCCCGGTGAAGGACATGTGGCTGCACGACCCGGTCAAGAAGAAGGCGATCCTGCACACCCTGTCGGACCGCGAGGGCAACCGGGTCGACCTGCTCAGTCAGCAGACCGGCCTGCGCAAGCAGGGCGTTCGGATCGCCAGCGGCAACGACAAGCTGATCATCAATCTGGACCGGACGAAGACCGAGATCACAGTGGACAGCAAGGGCGCGGTCAGCATCACGGGCGGCACCTCGGTGTCCGTGAAGGCCGGGACCGATCTGACGCTGAGCGCGCTGCGGTCCGTGACCATCCGCAGCGGTGGACCGCTCAACCTCCAGGGCCAGGGCATGGTCGGGCTCAGGTCGCTCGGCGGCGCGGTCAACGTGCACGCGGTGGGCGCCCTGACGATGAGCGCGGCCGGTGCCGCGACGATCAGCGCGGCCGGGACCGTCCAGATCAACGCGGTCGGGCAGGCGGCGCTCCGGGCGGCCAACGTCGACATCGCGGGCATCGTCACCGTCAACAAGAAGCCGTACCCGATCCCGTGACGGCCCGGCGATCGCTCATCAGAACACGTACGTCGGCGACACGTACGTCAGAAGCACGTACGTCAGAAAGGAGCGTGGCCCGCTGATGGCCGAGCAGTTCGTCGGATCCGGCTGGGCGTTCCCGCTGCGCATCGGGCCCACCGGGGGTATCGCCCTGGTCAGCGGGGAACGCGAGATCGAGGAGGCCATCCGGCTCGTGCTGGCCACCGCGCCGGGTGAGCGGCCGATGCGCCCCGAGTTCGGCTGCGCCATCCACGACCTGGTGTTCGCGCCGGTCAACGAGGCCACCGCAGGCCGTATCCAGCACGAGGTGTACGCGAGCCTCGACCGCTGGGAGCCCCGTATCGAGGTGACCGACGTGGAGGTGACGGCGGGCTCCGACCAGGGCGTGCTCTTCATCGACGTGCGCTACGCGATCCGCGGCACCAACAACCCGCGCAGCCTGGTCTTCCCGTTCTACGTCATCCCCTCCCACGACGAGCCGGGCCTCGCCTCCGAAGGCTCCGACCGTCCCGAAGGCTCCGACCGTCCTGAAAGCGACCACTGATGGCACTGCCCTCCCCGAACCTCGACGACCGCCGCTTCCAGCAGTTCGTCGACGACGCCAAGCGTTACATCCAGCAGCGGGCCCCGGAGTGGACCGACCACAACGTCTCCGACCCCGGCGTCACCCTGGTGGAGACGGTCGCCCACATGGCCGACCAGATCGTCTACCGGCTCAACCGGGTGCCGGACAAGAACCACCTGGCGTTCCTGGACCTGGTGGGCATCACCCTGTTCCCGCCGTCGGCCGCGCGCACGGAGGTGACCTTCTGGCTGTCGGCGCCGCAGGAGGAACCGGTCCTCCTGCCCGTGGGCACGGAGGTCGCCACCGTGCGCACCGAGAGCGAGGAGGCGGTCGTCTTCGCCACCGAACGCGAACTGACCGTCGTGCCCTGCGCGTTGCGGAACCTCGTGGTGCAGTTGAGCGGTGAGCCGGTCGCCGACCGGACGACCGACCTCGCCGAGGGCAAGGACCTGATGTGCTTCGCCGAGTCCCCTCGCCCCGGCGACTGCATGCTGTTCGGGCTCACCGCCGCCGTGCCGAACTGTGCCGTCGTGCTGGAGCTGGACAGCCGCGTCGACGGCGTCGGCGTGGACCCCCGGCAGCCGCCGCTGGTCTGGGAGGCGTGGACCGAGGACGGCTGGACGGCCTGCGAGGTCGACCGGGACGGCACCGGCGGTCTCAACCGCCCGGGCGAGGTGGTCCTGCACGTCCCCGGCGGGCACACCCTGTCCCGCACCGGCGGGCAGGAGGCCGGCTGGCTGCGCTGCCGGGTCACCGAGCCCCTCCCCGGCCAGCCCTTCTACACCACCTCGCCGACCGTCCGCGCCGCCGAGGCCTTCACCATCGGCGGCACCACCGTCTCCGTCCACGCCGAGACCGTGTACGACGAGGCGCTCGGCGAGTCCACCGGCCTGCCCGGCCAGCGGCTGCGGCTCGCCCACTTCCCCGTCGTGGGCGACACCCCGCCCGTCCTGCTCCAGACCGCCGAGCACGACGGCTGGACCGACTGGGAGGTCGTCCCCTCCTTCGCCGGGTCGGCCCCGTACGACCGGCACATCACCCTCGACGCCGCCACCGGCGAGATCGCCTTCGGCCCGGCGGTACGGGAACCCGACGGAACCCTGCGCCAGTACGGGGCCGTCGCCCCCAAGGGCGCCGTGATCCGCGCCCTGCGCTACCGCACCGGCGGCGGCCGCGCCGGCAACGTCGCCCGGGGCGCCGTCCGGGTGCTGCGCACCTCCGTCCCGTACGTCTCCGAGGTCGTCAACCGGGAGGCGGCGCGCGGCGGTGTGGACGCCGAGACCGTGGAGGAGGCGAAGGTCCGGGCGCCGATCACCCTGCGCGCCCAGGAACGCGCGGTGACGCTGCGCGACTACGAGGAACTCGCCCGCCGCGCCGCCCCCGAGACCGCCCGCATCACCTGTCTGGAGGGCGAGGAGGGCGAGCACGGGGCGTACGCGGTACGGGTCCTGGTGGTGCCCCAGGCGGTCCCGGACCCCGGCGGCCGGCTGCGCTTCGAACAACTCGTCCCCGGTGACGCCCTGTTGCGCCGCATCACCCGCCACCTGGACGAACGCCGCCTCATCGGCACCCGGTTGGCGGTGGGCCCGCCCTTCTACCAGGGCATCACCGTCGTCGCCACGCTGCACGCGTTCCGAGGCACCGACACCGACCGGGTGCGCCGCCGGGCCCACGACGCCCTCTACCGTCATCTCGACCCGCTGACCGGCGGCGCCGACGGCCGGGGCTGGCCCTTCGGCCGCCCCGTCCAGTCCGGCGAGGTCTTCGCCGTCCTCCAGCGCGTCCCCGGTGTCGAACTCGTCGACGACGTCCAGCTCCACCCCGCCGACCCCCTCACCGGCAAACGCGGCGAGGCCACCGACCGTATCGACCTCTCTCCCCCGTCCCTGGTCTTCTCCTACGACCACCGGGTCCGAGTGATCGGGGACAAGCAGTGAGGGGTACCGACGCCCTTTCCACTGTGGGCAAACGTTCCGCGGGTCGGAACGGGTGGGCACAGCCTGCGGCGCCGGGCGCCGATCGAACCCCGCCCGCCCAAGGCCACCGGACGGAGGGTGCCCCATGAGGGGCTCCATCGACGGCCTCGGCTCCTCCACTCCCATCGGCACGATGCTCCCGGCCGTGTTCGCCGACGACGACCTCGCCCAACGCTTCGTCGGCGGCCTGGACGACGTCCTCGCCCCGATCCTCTCCGTCCTCGACTGCCTGGACTCCTACTTCACACCGTCCCTGGCCCCCGTGGACTTCACCCGGTGGCTGGCAAGCTGGGTCGGCGCCGAAACGGACGGCACGGAACCGGAGGCCCGGCTACGCGCCGCCGTCGCCGCCGCCGCGTACCTGCACCGCGTACGGGGCACCCGGCGCGGCCTGTCCGAGGCGGTACGCCTGGTCTTCGGCGTGACCCCTGAGATCACCGAGAGCGGCGCCGCCTCCTGGGACGCCCGCCCGCTCGGCCCGGTCCCCGGTGAACACCGCCCCCGCCTGCACGTGACCCTGCGCCTGCCCGACCCCGCTCCCGCGGACGAACACCGACTGGACAGCCTGGTGGCCGCCGCCCGCCCCGCCCACATGCCCTACACGGTCCAGGTGACCGCCGCCGAAAGGATCCCCGAGAGATGACCAGCCAGACCCCCGACACCGGCCGGGCCCAGAGCTGCGCCGAGTGCGGAACCCGCGGGGAGCCCGGCCAGTCCTTCTGCGACGCGTGCGGCGCGGTACTCGGCTGGTCCGAAACCCCCGGCCGCGCGACCGCACCCCGCCGGACACCGCACACCTCCGGAGCGCCGGCGCCCGGTCCGACGCCCGGTGCCTCCGCCCGTGCGGAACCCGAGAGCCTCGCTCGCGGCGAGGCGCCGGCCTCGACCTCGGCGAACACCGGCCACACGGCGAACACCGGCCACACGGCGGACGCGACCCCCGACGCCGCGAGCACCGGACACCCGACCTCGACAGCCTCCACCCCGGCACAGGACCCGGCACAGGCACAAGCCCCGGCCCCGGCCCCGGCGAACGTCGCCGGAGTCGCGCCGGCCGAGGACACTCCCGGCTGGGACGCCCTCGCGCACCCGGGCGCCGGAACGGGCACCGCCCGCACCGGCCACGACACGGCCCAGGCCCTGTCCGCCGCACCGGCCGCCCCCACCGGCCTCCGCACCCCGCAGACCGCCCCGGCCCCCCGAACGGACACACCCGCCACCACCCCGCCCACGACCGCCGGCTCGGGCACCGCAACCCCGACGCCCCCGGCGACGGCAGCCGAGCCCTCACCCGCTGCCTCCCCGGGACCAACCCCGTCGGCCCTCCACCCCCACCACGACGACCAGGCCACCACCACCCCCGTCCCCTCAGCCTCCTCCCCCTCCGCCGCAGACCGGGCCAGGTCCCTCCTCGTCCCCGTCGCGGACCCCGAGCCCCGTGCTCCGGCGGAGCCGGCCGTCGCACCCGTGCTGCCGGGCCGACCGGAAGTGCAACGCCCCCAAGTACGCGCGCCCGGAGCGGAGTTCGGCGCGGAGGGCGGCGTGCCCTGCCCGTGGTGCGGGACTCCCACCCGGCCGGACCGGCACTTCTGCGCGCGCTGTGCGATGCCGATGGCGGGCCGTCCACAGCCCCCGGGGCGGCTGCCGTGGTGGCGCCGGGTGCTGAACGGCCGCGCCACGGAGACCCCGTGGGCGGGTGACCGCCCCCGCCTGCGCCGCGGCTTCGGCCGGATACTGAACTGGGTGGTCGGCGCCCTCGTCCTCACCCTGCTGGTGACCCTCGCCTTCCAGATCGACGACGGCTATCAGACGGCCCGCGACCACTTCGCCAAGCGCGCCGCGGTGACCCCGGACACCTTCACGGCCTCCCGCTCGTTCCCCGGCCACAAGCCGGGGTTGGCCTTCGACATGCGCAGCAACACCTGGTGGGGGCCGGGTGTCACGCAGTCGGGTGAGGGCGAGTGGCTGGAGGCCAAGTTCGAGCAGCCGACACGTCTGCTCGACGTGATCATCACCCCCGGCGTGTCGAAGAAGGTGGACACGCTCTCGGAGTCGGCCCTCCCGCACCGTATCGAGGCGACGATCACCGCCGCCGACGGCTCCACCTCCACCAAGAACCTCGTCCTCGACCAGGGCGCGGGCGGCCAACGCCGCAAGTTCCGCGTCGGCGAGGCCGTGGCCGTCCGCTTCACCATCCGCTCCGCCTACGGCGCCGATGCCAAGAAGCAGGTCGCCATAGCCGAGATCGAATTCTTCGGCCGTTCCACCAGCGACGTCTGAGAGGCCTGCTCTCCTCCGTACGCGGGGGTGAGCAGGCACCCGACCACAGGCACGAGGCAGGGATCGGAAGAGACCACGCCGCGCTGCGGGGACAGGGCCGGAGGGACACGAACTGGCCCTGAGCCGCGCAGCGTTGACCTCGCTCGGAGGGGTCCCGCTCGGCAGGGCACACGCGTAGCATTGGCTGACCGACGTACAGGCCCGGCACTGTGACCGTCTCCCGTCGTGTCACACATGCCCTGCTTCCAGGGGGAAAGCTCCAGTTGGCGAATGTCTTCATCAGCCATCGCAAAGACGACACGGCCCTGGCAGAGCGACTGGCCGGGAATCTCTCCTCCGCCGGACACACCGTGTGGTTCGACGAATGGGAGATCCATCTGGGCGATTCCATCACCGAAAGAATCAACGCCGGACTGGAAGGAAGCTCCTATCTCGTCCTGTGCTATTCGGCGTCGGGTGTGACGAGTCCATGGATCTCGCGTGAGTGGATGTCCACCCTCTACCGCCAACTCGAAGGTCACGGTGTGCGCATTCTCCCGGTGAACTTCGGCGGCTCGGCTCCGGCGATCCTCGCCGACCTGAAGTACGCCGATATGTCGGCGGACTGGGACGCCGGTCTCGGCCAGTTGCTCAAAGCGATCCGCTGACCAGTCGGACCGCTCATCAGGGAGGGCAACGCATGGTGCAGGTCCTGATCGCGCACGCGGAAGGTGAAGAGCGGCTCGCCGAGCGCATCGCCGAACCCCTGCAGCAGGCCGGATACGAGGTCATCCACCACGGCACGCTCTTTCTGGGTGAATCACTTGCCGAAAAGGCATCGCAGGCGATATCCCAGGGATGTCCGATCGTCCTGTGCGGAACCGTCGCGGCCCTCGGCACCGGTTGGGCCCACCGGCTCGTCCATGCCGCGAAGATCCAGTCCGGGGCCAGGGTCTTCGCTCTGCAGATGGACGAGAAGGCCTACCTGGACATGCTCACCCTCGACAGCAAGATCGCACGCTTCTGGCTGGATCCGAACCAGGCGATCTCCGAGCTGATCGAGGCCCTGGCCGAGTACTACCCGGCCGGTCAGAGGGGAAAGCAGCGGACAGGGCACGACCTGGAGCGCAGATACCGGGAAGTCGCCCTCAAGACATGTGACATCGTGGATCTCGCCAATCTCCCCATCAGTGATCGTGATCTGGCCACCAAGGAGCTGCTGCTCCGCAGTCTGTACGTATCGCTGCGTGTCGGGGTCGACATCCCTCCGGGCACCGAATCGCAGGAACTCGACACCAAGCTTCAGGACATCGAAGGGCGCCGGAAGGCTCCCGACGGGGCACGAGGCACGGCCAAGCGCTTCTCGGTGGGCGAGCGGCTTCAGGCCTCGAAACGCCTCGTCGTACTCGGGGATCCCGGCGCCGGTAAGAGCACCATGCTGCGGTGGATCGCGACCGCCTATCTGCTGCGGATGAAGGCGGACCCCGACTGGAACCAGTTGCCGGACGCCGGCACGCTCCCCGACACCGACTGGCTGCCGCTGCTCATCCGCTGCCGGGAGATCGACGAGAGCAAGGACCTGGGCTCACTCGAAGAGATCATCCGGCAACATCTGCGCAACTACCAGTTCTCGGACCGAGATGCGGAAAGCCTCGCGGCGACCCTGCTCGACGCTATTCGGGACGGACGGGTTCTCCTCCTGTTCGACGGCTTGGACGAGATCTCCCATCCGGCTCTGCGTGCCAAGTTCTGCCGACACATCGAGCAGGTCCACATCGCCTATCCGGAATCCTCGATCATCGTCACGTCCCGGATCGTCGGTTACCGCGAGATGGGAGTGCGTATCACGCGGGGCTTCGAGCATGTGACGGTGCTGGATCTCACGCCCGAGGACAAGAACGACTTCGCTCATCGTTGGTGCACCGTGACCGAGCCGATGATGCGCAGGGAGAGTGCGGCGCGGGAACTCATCACCGATATCCACAGCACGGACCGCATCGAACGTCTCACGGGCAATCCGATGCTGCTGACCACGATGGCGCTCGTCAAGAAGAAAGTGGGCAAGCTGCCCAGCCACCGGGCCGACCTCTACCGCGAGGCCGTGGACGTCCTCCTGAACTGGCGTATCGACGTGGACGAGAGGCTGGACCGGCACGAGGCGCTCCCCCAACTCCAGTATCCCGCCTACGTGATGTGCGACGCCGGTGTCCAGCAGTTGCGGGAGGACGAGGTCGTCGAGACTCTGGAACGGATGCGGGAGGAGTTCCCCACCGTCCGGGCAGCCCTTCGGCACTCGACGTTGATGTTCCTGCGCCTCCTGGAACGACGCACGGGCATCCTCGTCGAGTCCGGCCACACGCGTCACAACGGCCGTCTTGTGCCTGTGTTCGAGTTCCGCCACCTGACCTTCCAGGAGTACCTCGCGGGGCTGGCGCTGGTGGAACGCCGGTTTCCCGGACGGGACCGCCGAAAGCCCCTGGCGGACCAAGTGGCCGTTCTCGCCGGGCAGACGGCGCCGATGTCGTACGAAGGCCATGTCGACGCTGTGGTGACCGAGAACTGGCGCGAAGCGATCCGGCTGTGCGTGATGTCCTGCAACGACGACGAGGTGGACGACATCCTGCGCGCCATCGTCCTGCCGCCGGAAGGGGAGCAGACGGACACGACCGCACGCGCGCGGGCCGTGCTGGCCTGCTCATGCCTCTCGGACGAACCCAACGTCGGTGAGGAGACGGCGCTGGAGGTCATCGAACGGTTCATCGATGAAGTAACAGAGACCGACGCCAACAGCTTTGTCGGACGATCCGCCGCCGACGCGGCCATCAAGGAGGTGGCCGACTCCCTGTGGGGGGCTGTCCTCAGCCGCCGGGTCGTGGCCCGCTGTCTGAGCGCCCCTGAGGAGTTCGAGAGGATCTCGGGTGTCGCGGCCACCGTACTGGGTGCGTCCGTGCCCTCGGACCGGGCAGAGCTGGAGAACTGGGTGCGGAACCAGACGGCGCTGCTCGTCGAGCCGCAGGCCGAGGTCGCGATCGAAGCGGCCCTCGCACTGATGGAAGCCGCGTACAGAGACACCATCGTCGTGGTCCCCGACCTGGTGCCCCGGCTGACGGCACTGCTCACTCGCGGACCGTGTGAGGCCAATGCCGCCGCGTGGGCCCTGCGCTGGGCCCGCACGACCAATGCGGAGTCGGGGGCGTGGACGCCCACGGAGCACGAGCTGGACGCACTGGCGGAGGCCATCGCCACCATCGATCTTCCCCCGTCCGCCATGAGTCGCCTGCTGACCTGCTTCGACGCGGCAGCGGGGCAACGCCACCCCGATGTGGCTCCTCGGATGATCGAGCACTTCGCCTCGGCCACACCGTCGTTGCGCGGCTTGCTCGTGGAGCACTACGCGACGGTCTTCCCCGAGGCGATCGACCCGGTGCTCTCGATGCTGCACCACCCCGACGACGCTGTGCACCGCAGTGCGGTGCTCCTTCTGGCCCAGATGCACCACTGGCGGGCCGTGGAACCACTGCTGGAGCAGTTGGCTGCCGGCAAGGATGATTACGAGGTCCACGCGGCAGTCGTCCTGGGCCTCGGCCGACTGGGTGACAGACGGGCGGTGAAACCACTGCTGGAGCAGCTGGCCGGGGCACCGGACCTTCTGCAGGTGGACATCGCCGAGGCCTTGGGCGCGCTGGGCGACGAACGGGCGGTGGAACCCCTTCTGTCCATCCTCACCGACCCCGACGGCATCCCGCGCACCCACGTCGTCCAGGCCCTCGCCAGGATCGGTGATCCGCAAGCAGTGGAGCCTCTCCGAGCGCACACCCGGTCCGGGCCGTCCGACCTCTTGACGGTCGCACTGGCGCTGCTGGGCGACGCGGACGCCCAGCATGCCGTTCAGCAGGCCATGACGGACGAGTCCGCCGTGGTGAGACGGGACGTCCTGTGGTCTCTGGCCTCCCTCGAAACCGACCGCACGCTACGGGTACTTCTGTCGCGGGATCACGACGCCATCTTTCCCGGCATCGATCCCGCGGAAGAAGTGAGCGAGTCGGTCCTGGAGGACTACGCCAAGGCCACCCGGCTCTCCGTCGACGAAGTCCGCGCACGGTACGAAGAACTGTCGGAGCGCTACGGCCTGCGACTGTCCTGGTCGCGCCGGCCCAGCGTGGCCTGACGGCTCGGTTCACCGGCGCCGGCCGGTGGTGGCACAGCTCAGCGGCCGAGTACGGCAAAGGGGCGCTCCCTCCGCATCACACGGTGGCGGCGCCCCTCTCACCTGCGGCTCACTTGTCCAGGTGGGCCCAGAACTCGTCGAACGACAGGAGCTTGTCGCCGTTGATGTCGCGGGTGCGGATGATGACCTCCGCCACGGACTCGGTGACGTTCCAGTCGCCCGCCTGGGCGAGGGCGGTCTTGAACTCGGCGGCGGTGATGAACCCGTCACCGTCCGCGTCGATCCGCTGGAACTCCTTGCGTGCTGCCTCGATGTCCGCCACCGATCCGCCCCTTCTTGGTGCCCTGCCTCTTCCAGGCAGTCCTGCCGACAGTCCTACTGACGCAGGTCAGGTTAACCGGCCGCACGAGCGCGCAGTGCGGCGACCACCCATGCGAACTCCGCCTCGTGCGACGACAGGGGCTCCACGCCCCGCACGCGCGCGGCCAGCTCACGGAACCGGGCCATCTCCGTGTGCGCCGCCGAGGTGACGCGGTCCAGCACGGCGGCCCGGTCGGCGTCGCCGAGCAGGCCGGTCAGGGTCTCCTCCGCGGCGGGCGACGCGGGGTCCACGCCCGCGCGCAGCGCCTCCCCCGCGAGCTGCACCAGGCGGCTCATGAACCACAGGGAGGTGCCCGCCGGCACCTCGGGCCCCCGGTCCGCCGCGTTGAACTCGACCACCTGCCGCATCCGCGCCCGGAACCCGGGGTCCTGGAGCATCTCCGCCAGCTCCACCCAGGCGTCCACCTGCTCGGGCGTGGGGTCCTCCGGCAGATCCGCGAGGCCGAACCGCAGCCGCGTACGGATGTCGGGGTCCGCGGTGTCGAGTCCTCCGAAGGTCTCCTCCATGAAGTCGTCGATGATCCGCCCCCGTTCGGCGGCGGACAGTCTGGCCAGTCTGTTCATCAGGGTCATCTCCTCCGCGGTCGAGCCGCGTCGCGCCACGGTCGACAGCACCGCCCGGGTCACCCTCAGGGCACGGATCTGCGCGTCCAGCGCGGCCACGTGCGTGGCCGCCACCTCCGCGACGGTCGTCTCGCCCGCGAGCACCCGCCGTACGTGGTCCAGGCCGAGGCCCAGCTCGCGCAGGGTGCGGACGAGCTCCAGCCGGGCCACGGACTCGGCGTCGTACAGCCGGTAGCCTCCCGCGCTGCGGGTGACGGGGTGCAGGACGCCCTCGTCGGACCAGTAGCGGATCGTGCGGACGGACAGGCCGCAGGCGCGGGCGAGCTGCCCGATGGTGAAAAGGCCGGTGCCGTTCTCGATCATGTCTGGGAGTCTGGGCCTTCCAGTGGGTGGAGACTCAAGGGGAAGCGCGAGGAGCACGGTGGTCAGGACTCTGCGGGACATTCTCGACGCGGCGGCCGAGGGGGTCTTTCCACCGCCGGACGGTGGTACGACCGTCGTCCCCCAGCCCTCCGGCCGCGACGCGGGCGTCCTGGCCTTCACCGCGCACTCGGTCGTCTTCACCGACGAGGACCCGGCCTGGGTGTACGAGGCCCTGCGCGCCGTCGACTGCGACGCTCTCGCGGCGACCATGAACGCCCGGTTCCTCGCCGCCCTGATGGACCGCACCGGGCGCCGGGGCGACACGGTCGACGTGCTGACGGTGGGTTCCCCGCTGCCGGGTGAGCCGGCACTCGCCCTGACGGAGATCGACGATCCCCGGCATCCCCGGGTCGTGAGTTCCCGCAGGCGGCGCGACGACGTGCGGGTGTGGGTGACGCAGGACGGCGGCGGTCTGCTGGTCCTCGGGCGCGGGGTCGCGGGGCGGCTGGAGGTGGCGATCGAGGTGGCTGAGGACGTACGGCACCGGGGGCTCGGCCGGGCGCTGGTGCGTGCGGCACGGCAGTTGGGCGGGGGCGAGCCGGTGTGGGCGCAGGTGTCGGCGGGGAACGCCCGCAGTATGCGGGCGTTCCAGGCGGCGGGTTACCGTCCGGTGGGCTCAGAGATGCTGCTCAGCGCGCCCTGAGCTCAGGTGTCACCGGAAGATGCCCGTGTGCCCGAGCGAGTAGCGTCCCGGCTGCGGATACACGGCGAGACCGTGCGGGCCGCTGCCGACGGGGATACGGGCGAGCTGCTCCCCGCTGCGGGTGTCGATGGCGTACACCTCGGAGTCGTATCGGCCGGAGAGCCACAGGACCTTGCCGTCGGCGGAGACACCGCCCATGTCGGGGCTGCCGCCGTCGGGCAGGTTCCACTTCTTGGTCAGCTTGTTCTTGGTGAAGTCGAAGACGGACACGGAGCCCTCGCCCCGGTTGGACACGTACATCTCGTGGGAGTCGCGGCCGACGTACAGCCCGTGGCAGCCCTTGCCGGTGGGCAGCAGTGCCGGCTCGTCGAACGTGTCCCCGTCCAGGACCCACATGCCGTCGGCCATCATGTCGGCGATGTAGAAGCGCTTGCCGTCGGGCGAGATCTTCACGTCCTGCGGCATGGCCCCCTCGAACGGCAGTTTCTGCTGCCCGATCACCTTCATCTTCTCCGTGTCGACCTTCAGCAGTTCGCCGCTGAACTCGCACGACACGATGAAGTACCTGCCGTCCATGGAGAAGTCGGCGTGGTTGACGCCGTAGCAGGTGACCGGCTCGGTCTTGACCCGCTTCATGGTGTGCGGGTCGCGGAAGACGAGTTCGCGGTCGAGGGAGGCCATCACGACGGCGTACTTGCCGTTCGGGGTGAAGTACAGGTTGTAGGGGTCGTGCACCTCGACCGGGTCGCCGGCCTTCCCCGTCCTCGGGTCGATGGGGGTGAGGGTGTGGCCTCGGTTGTTGTTGACCCACAGGGTCTTCAGGTCCCAGGAGGGCACGACGTGCTGGGGCTGGCGGCCCACCGGGATGGTGTCGACGATCTGATACGTCTCGGGGTCGATGACGGAGACGGTGTCCGACTCGCTGTTGGGGACGTACACCCGGGACGGGAAGTCCTTGACCACCGGGGAGAGCCGGTTCGGGCGGTCGGCGGCGTAGACGTCCTTCGGGTCGAGCACGGGTGGCATGCCGTGCAGGCCCCGCGTCGCCGTCCGCTGTTTCTTCTTCCGCTCGGCGGCTTGGGCGGCCTCGGCCGCGGCCTGCGAGGCACGGGTCCGCTCGGCCTGTGCCTCGGTACCCGAGCCGCACGCGGCCACAGCCGCGAGGACGGTGGCCGCGAGAAGGGCGCGCTGCACGAGGTGGCGCTGCTTGAGGGGGGTGCGGGGCGTGGTCACGCGCACCATTTATAGGGAGCCGTGACGGGAAACCCGGCGATTGGCCCGATCGGCGGAGATGCGCGTTGCGGGGAGGCGCCGCGGACTCAACGGTCCGCGACCCTCATCTCGAACCACGTCGTCTTCCCCCGGGGCAGCAGATCGACCCCCCAGCGGTCGGACAGCTTGTCCACCAGGAACAGCCCCCGCCCGCTGATGTCCATCTCCTGCACCGGCATCAGACAGGGCAGCCCTCGTGAGGGATCACGGACCTCGACCCGGATCCACCCCGGCCTCCGGCGCATACGGAGCCCGAAGACACGGGCGCCGGTGTGCCGTACGGCGTTGCCGACGAGCTCGGAGACGAGGAGGACCGCGTCCTCGGTCATCTTCGGTGAGAGCCGCCAGTGGCGCAGGACGACGACCTGGGCGAGCCGCCGGGCCGTGGCCGCGGACTCGGGACGGGACGGCAGCGGGACCTCCGCTTCGGTCGGGTCGCCGAACAACTCCAGTGCCTTCTGCGCCCGTTCGTCCTCGATCGCAGGTGACCAGCGCGCCGCGGTCGCACTCCCGTGCCGCCGCGGCTGTTCGATACCCTCCAGCCCCGCCATGCCCCCATCATGGCCGCCCCCAGGCCCGTTCGGGGACGTTCCATTGGAATACAACCCCCGGAACCAACCATTCCGGCTCTTTCGGACGGCATATGCCATAGGCATTGATTTCCCCGCGAAAGCCGCCTGACCTGTGCGAATCATCTGAACTTCGGATGTCGCCAGAAGCCTTGGGCAAGGATCCCTTAGGGCTGCGTCAAAGCTTGGATAAACCGCCCCTTCGAGGGACACGGTCATACACCGCGTCAACTGCGAGTCATCCAGCGGGACTTGATCAGCCGAACCGGCGAGCCGGATTCCGGCCCCCGCGATCCGCGTCCCGGAGCCGTCAGACGAACTTCGCCTTGCCCGGCCCCTCCTCCACGAAACTCCGCATCCCCCGCTCACGGTCCTCCGTGGCGAACAGCCCCGCGAACCAGTTCCGCTCGATCGCGAGCCCGGTCTCCAGGTCGGTCTCCAGGCCCGCGTCGACGGACTCCTTGGCGGCCCGCAGCGCGATGGCCGGCCCCTGCGCCAGCTTCGCGGCCCACGCGTGCGCGGCGGTGTACACCTCGCCGGCCGGGACGACCCGGTCCACCAAGCCGAGCGTGAGGGCCTCGTCCGCCTTGACCATACGCCCGGTGAAGATGAGGTCCTTGGCCTTGGAGGGGCCGATGAGGCGGGCCAGCCGCTGGGTGCCGCCCGCACCCGGGATCACCCCGAGCAGGATCTCCGGCTGTCCGAGCTTGGCGTTCTCCCCGGCGATCCGGTAGTCGGCGCACAGCGCGAGCTCGCAACCACCGCCCAGGGCATAGCCCGTGACGGCCGCCACGACCGGCTTGGGGATACGGGCCACGGCGCTGAAGGAGTCCTGCAGCGCCCGGGACCGCGCGACCATCGCCGCGTGGTCCATGGCCCGCATCTCCTTGATGTCCGCGCCGGCCGCGAAGACCTTCTCGCCGCCGTAGATCACCACGGCGCGTACGTCGTCGCGGCGGGTGGCCTCCTCGGCGAGTTCCTTCAGGCGGTCCTGGGTGGCGATGTCCAGGGCGTTCATCGGCGGCCGGTCGAGACGGATCGTGCCTACGCCTTCGGCGACTTCGAGATGCACAGTCATGCAGGCAGGTTAACCGGGACTAACGCCAACGGGTCGGGTGCGGTCGATCACATACCGCGAGGACACGCCACCGGGACGGGGACGGAACCGGGAGGGAGACGGAACCGGGACGAGGACCGGGACCGGGGCGGGGCGGGGAGGGGCGAGGACCGGGGCGGGCAGCAACGGCGACGGCCCCGGTGCGGTATCTCGCACCGGGGCCGTGCATCGCGGTCTCGAGCCTTACGTCAGGGGCTCAGGCCGCGGCGCTCACGCCTTCCACTTGTCCCACGCCATGTTCCAGCCGTTGTAGCCGTTGTCGGGGTCGACGACGCGGTCGTTGGAGTTCTTGACGACCACCACGTCGCCGATCATCGAGTTGTCGAAGAACCAGGCGCCGGGCGCCTTCCGGTCCCAGCCGCCGCGGGTGTCGCGCAGGCCGATGCAGCCGTGGCTGGCGTTGTAGTTGCCGAAGGCGTCGCCGCCCCAGTAGTTGCCGTGGATGAACGTGCCGGAGTTGGTCAGACGCATCGCGTCCGGGACGTCCTTGATGTCGTACTCGCCGCCGTAGCCGACCGTCTCGCCGTTCATCCGGGTCACGCTGAGGCGCTCGCTGATGACCATCTGGCCGTTCCAAGTCTCCATGCCGGGCTTGCCGGTGGTGACCGGGATGGTCTTGATGACCTTGCCGTCCCGCTCGACCTTCATGGTGAGCTTCTTGACGTCGACCGTGGAGACCTGGCTGCGGCCGATGGTGAAGGAGACCTTCTTGCTCTGCTCGCCGTAGACGCCCTTACGGCCCTCGACGCCGTCGAGGTTGAGGTCGACGGTGACCTTCGTGCCGGCCTTCCAGTACTTCTCCGGGCGGAAGTCGATGCGGTCGTTGCCGAACCAGTGGCCCTCGACCTCGACGGCCGGCTCGGTCTTGACGGTGATGGCTTTCTCGACGTCCTCGGGGGCGGTGATGCCCCGGGTGAAGCGGATCGAGAACGGCATGCCGACGCCGACCTTGGAGCCGTCCTCGGGGGTGAAGATGCCGACGAAGGTGTTCTTCGGGGTCAGCGTGGTGAAGGACGAGTCCTCGGCCGCCTCACGCCCCTCGGAGTCCTTCGCGACGGCGTGCACCTTGTACTCGGTGGCCGAGTTGAGGTGGATGGACGGCGTCCAGGTGGCGCCGTCCCCGGATATCTCCCCGGCTATCTTCTCGCCCTTGTCGTTCTCGACCGTGACCTCGGACAGCTTGCCCTTGGCGGCCGTCACCTTGAGGGCGCCGCTGGTGGCCACGTCGGCGGCGCCGTTCTTCGGGGCGATGGACACCACCGCTTCCGAGGCCTTGGTGGCCGCCTTGTCGGAAGCGCTCCTGTCGGAGCCCTTGCCCTTGTCGCCGTCGGAGCCGGAGTCCGAACCCCCGCCTCCGCCGCACGCGGTGACGGCGAGCAGCAGCAGACCCAGCAGCAGGGCCAGAACCCCGCCGCTCCCCCGGCTCCCCCGCGTCCGCGCGCCAACCGACGCCCCCGATATCGGTCGCCCGTTCAACTCTCTGTTCTCCCCTCGCACGGCCTGATCAGGCCCGCACCCCTACGCGCAGCACGCGCGTACGCACGTACATTAACCGGATGATCTGAATGATTTGGCCTCGATGAATGTCACCGTTCAGTCCCAACTTGCATGATCGCCGGCCGTGCGTGCGCCCCCCTTTGTCGGTCTACTTCACCGCAGCACCCGCTTTCCATTCCTTCCACCCCATGTTCCACCCGCCGAGTCCGTTGTCGGGAGCGACCTTCTTGTCGTCGCTGTTGACGACCTCGACGACGTCCCCGACGAGGCTGCGGTCGAAGAACCAGCCCGCGGGGGTGCTCGAACTGCCGCCCTTCACATCGCGCAGGCCCACACAGCCATGGCTGACATTGGACCTGCCGAAGGCGTCCGGGGCCCAGTAGTTGCCGTGCAGGAAGGTGCCGGACGTGGTGAGGCGCAGGGCGTGCGGGACGTCCGGGATGTCGTACTCGCCCTTGCCGTCGGCCTTTTTGAAGCCGACGGTGGCCCCGTTCATCCGGGTCACCTCCAGCATCTCGGTGACCACCATCTTCCCGTTGTAGGTGGTGGTTCCGGGCGCCCCGGCCGTGATGGGGAGCGTGGCGAGCACGTCACCGCCGCGCTCCACGCGCATGGTGTGCCGGGCCGCGTCGACGAGACTGACCTGGTGGCGGCCGACGGCGAAGGAGAACGTCCTGCGCTGCTGGCCGTAGACACCGGGCGCGCCCTCGACGTCCCCCAGCCGCAGGCCGACGGTGACCTTGGTGCCGGGCCTCCAGTAGTGCTCGGGCCGGAAGTCCAGGCGCCCCTTTCCGAACCAGTGCGGGCGGACCTCTACGGCCGGCTCGGCGGTGATGTCGACGGCGCGTTCGACGGCCGCCCGGTCCTCGATCTCCCGGCTGAACTCCAGGGAGACGATCATCCCGGTGCCGACGGTGGTCCGGTTCTCCGGCGTGACGTAGGCGACGAAGCGCTCGTCGGGGACGGTCGTCGTGAAGGTGACATGGCGGGCCGAGCGGCGGCCGTGGCCGTCGAGGGCGACCGCGTCGACGGTGTACCTGGCGGCCAGCGCGAGCTTCTGTGAGCCGGTGGGGCGCCAGGTCAGCCCATCGGCGGACATCCGGCCCGCCACAGGTGACTCCTGCGCGTCCTGGGACTTCACCACCTTGACGGACTCCAGGCGCCCACTGGGCACCCTTACTTCGAAGCGCTGCTCCGGGCGCACGCCCTTGCTGCCGTCCTCCGGGGAGACCCGGATCATGTCATCGGGCGCTTTTCCGCTGGTGAGCGGCGGTCCGGCGGTGCATCCGGCGGCCCCGGCCAGCAGCCCGGCCCAGGTGAGTGCGGCGAACAGGGCGGCCCCGGCGCGGCGCGCGTGCGTCTGTGCGTGGTTCACGTGCGGCCCAACGACGGCGCACGCCCCCGGGAAACGTGAGTGCGAGGCGTGCTCTGGGCAGAACCCTTGGGAGGACGACTCGGTGGGGAACGGTGGACAGGACACCTGACTCCCCCTTTCCCGTCGCCCCACCGAGCCGCGGGAGGCCTGAGGTGTCGAGCGCAGCCGAGCAGGAGGCAGTACAGGGGACGCGCGGGGTGCCGGCCGCGCGGCCCGCCACCGTGCTGAACGGCAGCCGGCGCGAGGACGCCGAGCCGGAGCCGAGGCCCGTGTGGCCGGGGGCGCCGACGCCGCTCGGCGCCCGGTACCGGGTGGGCCCCGACGGGGTCGCGGGCACCAACTTCGCGCTGTGGGCGGGCGGGGCGGAGGCCGTCGAGCTGTGCCTCTTCTCCGAGGCGGGCGAGGAGACACGGCTCCGGCTGACCGAGCTGACCCACGAGATCTGGCACGGTTTCGTGCCCGGTGTGCTCCCCGGCCGGCGGTACGGCTACCGCGTCCACGGCCGCTGGGACCCGTGGACCGGCGCCCGCTGGAACCCGGCGAAGCTCCTCCTCGACCCGTACGCGCGGGCCGTGGACGCGGGCCGGGGCAACGACTACGGCAGCCTGCCGCCCGAGGTGTACGCGCACGTCCGGGACTGGCCCGAGCAGCACGTCGCCGACACGGTGCGCGACGAGCGGGACTCGGCGCCGTACGTCCCGAAGGGCGTCGTCGTCCACGATGACGACGACTGGGCCGACGACCGCCGCCCCAAGACCCCGTGGGCGGACTCGGTCATCTACGAGCTGCACGTACGCGGCTTCACCATGAGGCACCCGGGCATCCCCGAGGAGCTGCGCGGCACCTACGCCGGTCTCGCGCACCCGGCGGCGATCGAGCACCTGGTGAAGCTGGGCGTGACGGCGGTGGAGCTGCTGCCGGTGCACCAGTTCGCCCACGAGGACCATCTGCTGCGCCGGGACATGCGCAACTACTGGGGCTACAACTCGATCGGCTACTTCGCCCCGCACGCGGCGTACGCGTCGTCGGGCACGGCGGGGCAGCAGGTCGGGGAGTTCAAGCGGATGGTGCGGGCCCTGCACGCGGCCGGCATCGAGGTCGTCCTCGACGTGGTCTACAACCACACGGCCGAGGCTGACGAACGCGGCCCCAGCCTGTCGCTGCGCGGCATCGACAACCGGGGCTACTACCGCCTGCAGAACGACGCCCGCCGCTACGCCGACTACACGGGCTGCGGCAACACCCTGCACGTGGTCCAGCCGCACGTCCTGCGGCTGATCACCGACTCGCTGCGCTACTGGGTGACGGAGATGGGCGTGGACGGCTTCCGCTTCGACCTGGCGGCGGCTCTCGCCCGCTCGATGCACGACGTGGACATGCTGTCCCCGTTCCTCGCCGTCATCGCCCAGGACCCGGTCCTGCGGCGGGTGAAGCTGATCGCCGAGCCCTGGGACGTGGGCTCGGGCGGCTACCAGGTGGGCGCCTTCCCACCGCTGTGGACGGAGTGGAACGACCGCTACCGGGGGGCCGTCCGGGACTTCTGGCGGGGCGCGCTGCCGGACGTACGGGATCTCGGCTACCGCCTGTCGGGGTCGAGCGACCTGTATGCCTGGGGCGGCCGCAGGCCCTACGCGTCGGTCAACTTCATCACCGCGCACGACGGTTTCACCCTGCGGGACCTGGTGTCGTACGAGCGCAAGCACAACGAGGCGAACGGAGAGGGGAACCGGGACGGCTCGGACGACAACCGGTCGTGGAACTGCGGCGCCGAGGGCGAGACGGACGACGAGCGCGTACGGGCGCTGCGGCGGCGCCAGTTGCGGAACCTGCTGACGACACTGCTGCTGTCGACCGGGGTGCCGATGCTGGTCGCCGGCGACGAACTGGGCCGCACGCAGGGGGGCAACAACAACGCGTACTGCCAGGACAACGAGATCAGCTGGGTCGACTGGAGGCTGCTGGAGGACCCCGGCTGGAAGGCGCTCTTCGACCTCACGGCCCGTCTGATCGCCCTGCGCCACGCGCACCCGGTGTTGCGCCGCCGCGCCTTCTTCTCCGGCCGGGCCCACTCGGCGGACGGGCTCCGTGACCTGGCCTGGTTCTCGGCACACGGCACCGAGATGACCGAACGGGACTGGTACGCGCCGACCGCGACCCTGGGCATGTATCTGTCGGGGCGGGACATCCCCGGGCGCGACTCCCGGGGCGCCCCCGTCCTCGACGACAGCTTCCTCGCGGTGCTGCACGCGGGGGACCGGCCGGTGAGCTTCGTCCTGCCGGGCACGCCGTGGGCGGAGCGGTACGAGATGGTCGTCGACACCTCGGTGGAGGAGCAGGTGGAGGGGCCGGGGGTGGTGCACCCGGCGGGGGCGGCGGTGACGGTGCCGGCGCGCACCGTACTGCTGCTCCGGGTGATCGGCTGAGAGTTCGGGGCTCCGCCCCGGACCCCGTTCGCGCGGTTCCCCGCGCTGCGCGAAGGGGCGCGGGCTATCCGAGAATTCCGCGCTCGTACGCCGTCGCCACCGCCGCCGCGCGGTCCTTCACGCCCAACTTGGCGTAGAGGTGGGTGAGGTGGGTCTTCACGGTCGCCTCGCTGATGAAGAGTTCGCGGGCGATCTCGCGGTTGGACGTGCCCTTGGCGACGTGGGTCAGCACTTCGCGCTCACGGGTGGAGAGGGGTTCGTTGCCGGGGGCGCGGACCGCCGAGACCAGGCGTGAGGCGACGGCGGGGGACAGCACGGTCCGGCCCTCGGCCGCCGCGCGGACCGCCGTGAACAGCTCGTCGCGCGGGGCGTCCTTGAGGAGGTAGCCCGTCGCGCCCGCCTCGATGGCGGGGAGGGTGTCCGAGTCGGTGTCGTACGTGGTGAGGACGAGGACCTTCGCGCGGGCGGACGTGCGCGTCAGCTCCCGGATGGCGTCGACTCCGCCGCCGCCGGGCATGCGCAGGTCCATGAGGATCACGTCGGGGTCGAAGGAGGCGGCCAGCGCCACGGCCTCCACCCCGTTCGCGGCCTCACCGAGGACGCGGAAACCGGGCGCGGATTCGAACATGCCGCGCAGGCCGTCCCGTACGACGGGATGGTCGTCGACGATCAGCAGGGATATGGGCTTCTTCGGATACGCCTCGTCAGTCATGGCGGACCAACGGTACGCGAGCCGACAGGGCCGTGCCGTGGCCCGGCTCGGACTCGACGGTGAGGGTGCCGGCGATGCGCTCGGCGCGGACGCGCATGCCGTCGAGGCCGAAGCCGCCGGTGCTGGTGCGTTCGGGGCGGGCGAGCGGGTCGAAGCCGTGGCCGTCGTCGCGGATGTCGAGGATGACGTCGTCGCCGAGGAAGGTGAGGGTGACGCCGACGCGGGTGGCGTGGGCGTGCCGGGCGGTGTTCGACAGGGCCTCCTGGGCGATGCGCAGGAGGGTCGCCGAGACCTCGTCGTGGAGCTGCTCGGCGGGGCCGGTGACCGTGAACTCGGCACGCGTGCCCGTGCGTTCGGTCCACTCGGTGACCGTCTTCTTCAGGGCCTCGGGCAGTCCGTCGTGCTCCAGCGCGACGGGGGCGAGGTTGTGCACGGAGCGGCGGGCCTCGCCGAGGCTGTGGCGGGCGAGGTCGCTGGCGCGGGTGAGGTGGGTGCGGGCGATGTCCAGGTCGGGGGCGTTCGCGACGACCTGGAGCTGGGCGATGATGCCGGTCAGGCCCTGGGCGATGGTGTCGTGGATCTCGGCGGCCAGCCGCCGGCGTTCGTCGGCGACGCCGGCCTCCCGCGCTTGGACGAGGAGTTGGGCGTGGAGGGCGGCGTTCTCGTCGAGGGCCTGTTGCAGGGCGGTGTTGGTGCGTTCCAGTTCGGCGATGGTGGCGGCCCGGTCGCTGGAGCGCTTCTCCTCCTGCTGGGTGAGATGACCGATCACCAGCAGCATGGCGTTGTTGGCGGTCAGCATCACGCCGAACAGCACCCACTGGACCGGGCGGTGGAACGGCAGCCCGCCGGCCTGCGCGCCCGCGATCACGACGGCAGTGGCGAAGAGACCGAGCCGTTGCCGGCGCGTTCCGGCGATCAGTTCGTCGCAGTCGAAGTAGCCGGTGGACGCGTGGAACGCGAAGAACGGGTTGATCCAGGTCAGGGAGAAGGTGACCGCCCAGCGCAGGACGTAGAAGACGGTCCCGCGGCGGGACGGTGTCCGGCGGCCGTGCCGGGGTCCGTGCCAGAGCTGGAGCGCCAACGCGGCGACGACCAGGGCCCCGCACGCGTACCACTCGGCGGGGCTCGTGATCAGTTCGCCGGCGAGGAGGGCCAGGGCGGTGGAGACGAGGAGAAGCACGTAGGGGCCCCAGGTGTGGACCTGGTCCCATCGCCGCTCGATCTGTTGGTCCGCCGCGGTCATCTCCCCAGTGTGCATGGCGTCTTGCCTACTCCCAGCGGAACCAGCGCGAGGCGGCGGCCGTGAGCAGCACCGTCCAGGCCACGAGGACGGTCAGGTGGTCCCAGCCTGGCCAGGCCCCGGCCGCCGCCTCGTTGAGGGCCTGCGCGGCCGCGCCGAACGGGGTGAAGCCGACGGACCGGGCCAGGGCGTCGGGCATGGCCTGCACCGGCAGATACACGCCCGCGCAGAACATCGCCGGGAAGAACACGGCGGAGCCGATCGCCGCCGAGATCTTCGCGGTGCGGGACAGGGCGGAGATCACCGCGCCCAGGGCGAGGGCCACCAGGACGGCCAGGAGCAGGGCCACGCCGTAGCCGAAGGGCTGCTCGGGCAGTCGTACGTCGAAGGCGAGCCGACCGACCGCGAGGGCGAGCAGCGCCGACACCAGGGCGGCCCCGCCGTACAGGATCGTCTGTGCGGAGAGCAGGGCGGCGGGCCGGACCGGGGTCGTGGACATCCGGCGCAGGACACCGCGTTCGCGGTAGCCGGTGAGGGTCTGCGGCATCGCCTGCACACCGCCGACGATCAGGCCGAGCAGCACGCTCACCGGGACGTAGCCGTCGATGAGGCGCAGCCCGCCGAAGGCCGGGTCGGCCTCACGGAAGGACGGGATCGAGCCGAGGATCGCGAGCAGGATGGTCGGGAACGCCAACATCCAGAAGAGACTGCCGGGTTCCCGGCGGAAGAGGCGGGCCTCGCTCTTCAGTACGGCGGAGTTGACGAGTGCGCTGCTCATGCCGCTGCCTCCTTGGTCTCGGTGAGGTCGAGGAACGCGTCGTCCAACGTGGCATCGGTGACGCGGAGTTGGTGGGCGGTGATGTGGGTGCGGGCGAGGAGGGTGAGGACGGCGTTCACGGTCTCGTCGGTGCCGGAGAGGGTGACACGGCCGTCCTTGTGCTCGATCGCCGCGAGCGCGGGCAGCGCGTTGAGGTCAGTTTCGTCCAGCGGGGCGGAGGGCGTGAAGCTGATGACGGTGGCGCCCGCCGAGCGGCGGATGAGGCCGGCCGGGGTGTCCAGGGCGGCGATCCGCCCCTGGTCGATCACGGCGATCCGGTCGCAGAGCCGCTGCGCCTCCTCCATGAAGTGCGTGACGAGGAGGACGGTCACACCGCCCGCGCGGATGTCCTCGATCAGCTCCCAGGTGTCCCGGCGGGCACGCGGGTCCAGGCCGGTGGTCAGCTCGTCCAGGACGACGATCCGGGGGTTTCCGATGAGCGCGAGCGCGATGAACAACCGCTGCTTCTGGCCGCCGGAGAGTTCGGCGAAGCGGGTGGTGAGCTTGGCGGTCAGACCGAGGCGTTCGGCGAGGGGCCGCCAGTCGAGGGGGTTCGGGTAGAAGGCGGCGTACAGCTCCAGCGCCTCGTGCACGGTGAGCTTGGGCTGGAGTTCGCTCTCCTGGAGCTGCGCGCCGAGTACCTGTCGGGTGGCCTCGTGCTCGGCGACCGGGTCGAGCCCGGCGACACGGACCCGGCCGGCGTCGGGCACCCGCAGCCCTTCGACGCATTCGACGGTGGTGGTCTTGCCCGCGCCGTTCGGGCCGAGGATCCCGAAGATCTCGCCCTCCTCGACGGTGAAGGAGACGCCGTCGACGACGTTCCGGCCACCGTAGGCCTTGCGCAGGTCGGTGACCTCGATGACGGATGTGGACGATGTGTGTGGCATGTGTCGAGGATCCCGGCGGAGCGCGTGCGACCGCATCGGCCATCGCGCTCGAACGGACATCAGCCGATCGGTTGATGTCTCGCTACGACCCCACGACCGGCCAGGTAGAAGCCCCCACGCCCGCGCAGGTCGTAGGACCGACGGCCGAGCGCGGTCCGGCCAAAACTCGGTGGGCGTTGTCAGTGGCGATCCGTAGGCTCGCTGCTGATGGCCACGACACGTGCAACCGCCGAGGAACCCGAACAGCCCCAGGAACCCGAGCAGGCCGCGGAGCGGGAGCCGGCCCCGGCGCCGGAGCAGCCCCAGGGGCGGTCCGCCGTACGCTCGCTGCTGCGGCTGTGGCCGTATGTGCGGCCCGTGCGGGCGCGGCTGTCCGTCGCCGCGTTCATCGCGATCATCGCCTCGTGCGTGGGGCTGGTCATCCCGCTCGTCCTGAAGTGGATGGTGGACGGGCCGGTCGCCGACCGTGACCCGGCGGGCGTATGGCTCGGGGCGCTCTACCTGTTGCTGCTCGGCCTCGCCGAGGCACTGCTGTTCGGGTTGCGGCGGTGGCTGGTGGCCCGGCCCCTCGCCGGGGTCGAGGCGTCGATGCGCGCGGATCTCTACCGGCATCTGCAACGCCTGCCGGTCTCCTTCCACGACCGCTGGGCCTCCGGCCAGCTGCTCTCGCGAGCCACGACCGACCTGATGCTGCTGCGGATGTTCCTGGCCTTCCCGCTGACGTTCTTGCTGGTCAACGCGGTGACCATCGTGGTCGGCGTCATCATCATGCTGGTGCAGGACTGGACGCTCGGGCTGGTCATTCTCGGGCCGGCCGTCCCCGTGATGGTCACCTGTGTGGTCTTCGAGAAGAAGTACGCGAAGGTCGCGCGCCTCGCCCAGGACCAGGTCGGCGATCTGACCACGGTCGTCGAGGAGAGCGTCCTCGGGATCCGCATCATCAAGGGGTTCGGCCGCCACCGCAGCCAGGCGCGGGCCTTCCGTGAGCTGTCCCGGACCCTGCGCGGCACCGAGCTGCGCAAGGCCCGTCTGCTGTCCGTGATCTGGGGCGTCATCGTGACCCTCCCGGAGCTGGCGATCGGCGCTGCCCTGATCCTCGGCGTGGTCCAGGTGGCGGACGGCGCACTGTCCGCCGGCACGCTGGTCGCCTTTCTCTCCATCGCCCTCGCGCTCCGCTGGCCCGTCGACTCGATCGGCTTCCTGCTGGCGATGAGCCAGGAGGCGGCGACGGCGACGGAGCGGTATTTCGAGGTGATGGACGAGCAGCCGGAGTCCCACAGGACCGAGCCTCGCTCGAACGGCGGCACCCCCATCGCCCCGGCGGCACGACCGGCCGCAGCTGAGCCGAGTGACGCGGGCGGCGGCCTCCGGTTCCACGACGTCACCTTCCGCTACCCCGACGCGGCCCCCGGCACCACACCCACCCTCGACCACATCGACCTGCACATCCGCCCCGGCGAGTCGATGGCCCTGGTCGGCGCCACCGGTTCCGGCAAGACGACGCTCACCGCCCTCGTCCCCCGCCTCCACGAGGTCACCTCCGGCCGCATCACGCTGGACGGTCACGACATCACCGAGATGCCCCGGGAATCGCTGCGTGCCCTGGTCGCCGTCGCCTTCGAGGAACCCACCCTCTTCTCGGCGACCGTGGGAGAGAACGTCCTCATGGGCGCGCACCCGGACGCGGGCGAGGCCGAGCTGAACCGCGCCCTCGCCATCGCGCAGGCGGAGTTCACGCACGCGCTCCCCCAGGGCACCGCCACCGAGGTCGGCGAGCAGGGCCTCAGCCTCTCCGGCGGCCAGCGGCAGCGCCTGGCGCTCGCGCGGGCGGTGGTCGGCCGCCCCCGCTTCCTCGTGCTGGACGACCCGCTGTCGGCCCTGGACGTGCACACGGAGGCCGCGGTGGAGGCAGCGCTGCGTCGCGTGCTCGCGGAGACGACCGCGCTGATCGTGGCGCACCGCCCGTCGACGGTGCTGCTCGCCGACCGTGTGGCCCTGCTCTCCGGCGGCCGGATCGCCGCGGTCGGCACCCACCACGAACTGCTGCGCACGCACGCGGAGTACGCCCATCTGATGTCCGGGACCGAGGAGGACGAGCGATGACGGCGCCCATGACCGCCGCGCCGAACAAGGAGCCGGACAAGGAGCCGGACAAGGAACCCGACAAGGGGCCGAACGAGCAGCCGAACGAGCAGCCGAACGAGCAGCCGGACGACCGGCCGGGCAAGGAGTCCGGCAAGGCCGTGTCGTTGGAGAAGCCACCCGGCGGCGACCGGCCCGCCCCCGCGCACGAAGCGTCCGACGACCCGTTCGACCACGACGACCTCCCCTCTCTCCCGGCGCCACCCTCGCGCTGCTGCGCTCCCTGCTCGCGCCGATGAGGGCCCGGGTGATCGTGGCGAGTGTGCTGCTCCTGCTCCAGCAGGCGGCGGTGCAGGCGGGCCCGCTGCTGGTGGCGTACGCCATCGACAGGGCCGTACCCGCGCTGCGGGACGGCCGGCACGGGCCGCTGGTCGCGGTGGCGGTCGGCTATCTGCTGTGCGCGCTGCTGGCCGGCGGGCTGCAGTGCGCGTTCATCGGGGCGTCCGCGCGCGTGAACCAGGACGTGCTGCTGGACCTTCGCGGACGGATCTTCCGGCACGCGCAGGCGCTGAGCCTCGACTTCCACGAGCGGTACACCTCGGGTCGCCTCATCTCCCGTTCCACCACGGACGTGGAGTCGCTGCGCGAACTGCTCGACGAGGGGCTGCAGGAACTCATCGGCGTGATCCTCGCCTTCGTCTACATCTCGGCGATGCTGCTCTGGCTGGACCTCGGGCTGGGCGCGGCGGCGCTGGCGTCGTTCGTGCCGCTGTACGGGTTCGTGCGGACGTACCAGCGGCGCGCGGCGAGCGTGTACACGGCCCGGTCCACCGCGATCGCCGCGGTGATCGTGAAGTTCGCGGAGACGATGAACGGCATCCGGCCGGTGCGCGCGTTCCGCCGGGAGGCCGCGAACGACGCGCGGTTCCAGGCGCTCAACCGGCACCACGAGCGCAAGAACGGTGACGCCATCCTGGAGATGGCCCGCTATGTGGTCTGCTCCCGGGTGGTCGCCAACGTCACGGTGGCGGCGATCGTGCTGTGGGGCGCCTACCGGGTGGCGTCGGAGTCGCTGGCGCTGGGTGTGCTGGCGGCGGCGGTGCTGTATCTGCGGCGGCTGTACGACCCGATCGACCGGCTCGGCATGTTCCTCAACTCGTACCAGTCGGCGGCGGCCTCGCTGGAGAAGATCGCGGGCCTGCTGGCCCAGGCCCCGTCCGTCCCGGAGCCCACCGAGCCGAAGGAGCTGCCTGCCGCGACCTCCGAATTCCCGGGCCGCGAGGTCGTGTTCGAGGACGTACGGTTCGCGTACCGCACGGGCGGCGAGGTCCTGCCCCGCTTCGACCTCACCCTCGCGGCGGGCAGCACGGTGGCGGTGGTCGGTTCCACCGGCGCCGGCAAGTCGACCCTCGCCAAGCTGGTGGCCCGCTTCTACGACCCCTCGTCCGGGCGGGTCCTCCTCGACGGCGTCGACCTGCGAGACCTCGCGGTGCCCGAGCTGCGGCGCGGGGTGATCATGGTGACGCAGGAGTCGTTCCTGTTCTCCGGCACGGTCGCCGAGAACATCGCCATCGGCCGGCCCGACGCGACCCGCGAGGAGATCGAGCACGCCGCCAAGGCCATCGGCGCCCACGACTTCATCAGCGCCCTGCCCGACGGCTACGACACCGACGTACGCAAGCGCGGTGGCCGTATCTCCGCCGGCCAGCGCCAACTCGTGGCGTTCGCACGGGCGTTGCTGGCCGACCCGGCGGTCCTCATCCTGGACGAGGCGACCAGCTCCCTCGACATCCCCGGGGAACGGGCGGTCCAGCGTGCCATGTCGACGGTCCTGCGCGGGCGCACGGCCGTGGTGATCGCCCACCGCCTGTCGACGGTCGAGATCGCCGACCGGGTCCTGGTGATGGAACACGGCCGCATCGTGGAGGACGGCAGACCGGCCGACCTGATCGAGGGCAAGGGCCGCTTCTCGGACCTGCACCGGGCGTGGCGGGACAGCCTGGCCTAGGGGCAACCCGTGCGACCGGACCCCACCCACCCACCCACTCACTCGCCCACGCACCCACTCACTCGCCCACCCGCATCCACGACACCACCCGTCCCACACGAGAATCAGGGGCCGATGATCAACGCGTACGAGGACCCCGGCACGCCGGACTGTCGTGGCGGCGGGCGTTACCTGTGGTGGCTGGTCAGACAACAGGCGGGCCGCTCCGCGATGGGCTCCCTGATCTCCTGCGTCTGGATGGTGCTGCTCGCGGCGACCCCGTACCTCCTCTCCCGCGCCATCGACGAAGGCCTCGAACCCGGCGACTACCAGGCCCTGGCCGGCTGGACGGCGGCGCTCTTCGGCGTGGGCGCGTTCAACGCGTGGCTGAGCATCATGCGCCATCGCACGATGACCCGCGTAAGGATGGACGCCAACTTCCGCACGGTGAAGGTCGTGATGGCGCACGCGGTCCGGCTGGGGGCGGCGCTGCGGCGCCGCGTCGGAGCGGGGGAGGTCGTCACGATCGGTGTGGGCGACGTCAACACGATCTCCTCGTCCCTGACGGTCCTCGGGCCCGGGGTCGGCGCGGTCGCCGCGTATCTGGTGGTCGCCGGACTGCTCATGTCGGTCTCGCTGCCCATCGCGGCGGTCGTGCTGCTGGGGATGCCGCTGATGGCCGTCGTCGTGGGCCCGTTGCTGCGGCGGCTGCAGGGCACGGAGACGGAGTACCGGGAGCGGCAGGGTGTGCTCACCGCGCGGATCGCGGACCTCGCGGGCGGACTGCGCGTCCTCAACGGGCTGGGCGGCAAGGGACTGGTCGCCGACGCGTTCCACCGGGACTCCCAGCGGCTGCGGCGGCAGGGGTACCGGGTCGGGGCGGTGACGAGTTGGATGCAGGCGCTCGGCGTGGGGCTGCCGACGCTGTTCCTCGCCGTGGTGACCTGGCTGGCGGCCCGGCTCGCCGCCCAAGGGGCGATCACGGCAGGGGAGTTGGTGTCGGTGTACGGGTACGTCACCGTGCTGGTGCGGCCGGTGTCGTACCTCGTCGACTGGGGGTACGAACTCAGTCGCGGAGTGGTGGCCGCGCGGCGCGTCATCCGGTTCCTGACCCTGGAGCCGCTGCCGGACAACGGCACGACGGACGCGCCCGCCGAACCGTCCGCACTGCACGACCCGGAGTCCGGCGTGCGGATTCCGCCCGGCCGGCTGGTGGCACTGGCCGCCGAGCGGCCGGCCGAGGCCACGGCCGTGGTGGACCGGCTCGGCCGGTACGCTCCGACGGCGGTGACCTGGGGCGGCACCCCGCTCGACGAGATCCCGCTCGCGCAGGTCCGGGCGCGGATCCTGGTCGCCGATCACGAGGCCGACCTGTTCGCGGGACGGCTGCGGGACCTGCTCGGCGGTCACGGTGACGTCGACGACACGGTGGCCGCGCGGGCGTTGCGCGCGGCCGTGGCCGAGGACATCGTGCAGGGTCTGACGGACGGCCTCGACTCGGCGATCGACGCGCAGGGCCGCAACCTCTCCGGCGGTCAGCGGCAACGCGTTCGGCTGGCGCGGGCGCTGGTGGCCGACCCCGAGGTCCTGCTCGCCGTCGAGCCCACCTCGGCGCTCGACGCCCACACCGAGGCGCGGGTCGCCCAGCGGCTACGGGCCGCCCGCGAGGGCCGTACGACCGTCGTGACCACCACCTCCCCCCTCGTCCTGGACCACGCGGACACCGTCCTCCACCTGGTCGACGGCAAGGTCGTCGCCGGCGGCACCCACCGCCGCCTGCTCGCGACGGAGCCGGGGTACCGGACGCTGGTGGCACGGGACGCGGGAGAGGCCGAGGACGACATCGACGGCAGGGACGACATCGCCACCGAGGAGGTCGTACGGTGACCACGGGACCCACCGCCCCCGCTCCCCTCCCCTCCGGCCGGCTGCCCGTCGCCGAGGCGGCCGCCGTGCGGCGGGCCACGGTGCGGCTGGTGCGGGCCGACGGGCGGGCCTTCCTCGCGGTGCTGGGCCTGAACGCGGCGGCGGCCGCGATGGGGCTGACCGGACCGTGGCTGCTGGGGCGGATCATCGACGAGGTGCGCGGCGGGTCGGGCGTCGGCACGGTGGACCGGCTGGCGGCGACGCTCCTGGCGTGCGCGGTGGCGCAGTTGCTTCTGGCGCGCTGGGCCCGTTATGTCGGGCACCGGTTCGGGGAGCGGACGCTGGCGCGGGTGCGCGAGGAGTTCGTGGACCGGACGCTGGCGCTGCCCGCGTCGGTCGTGGAGCGGGCCGGCACCGGTGATCTGACGGCGCGCGGCACGGCCGACGTGGACGCCGTCGGCAGGACGCTGCGCGATTCCGGCCCGGAACTGCTCATCAGCTCGGTGCAGGCCCTGTTCCTGATCGGCGCGGTGTTCGCGCTGGACCCGCTGCTCGGCGTGTGCGCGCTCTCCGGTCTGACCGGCATCCTGGTCGTCCTGCGCTGGTATCTGCGCCGGGCGCGCACGGGGTATCTCGCGGAGGGCGCGGCCAACTCCGAGGTCGCCGAGATCGTCGCGGCGACCGCGTCCGGTGCCCGTACGGTCGAGGCGCTACGGCTGGAGCGGCGGCGGATCACCGCGAGCCGGGACGGGCTGGAGGTGTCCCGGCGGCGACGGTTCCACACCCTGTTCCTGCGCACGGTGTTCTTCCCGGGCGTGGAGGTCTCGTACTTCGTGCCCCAGGTGCTGGTCCTGCTGGTCGGCGGAGTGCTGCTCGCGCGCGGCTCGGTCAGCCTGGGAGCGGTCGTGTCGGCGGCTCTCTACCTCCAGCAACTGAGCGGCCCGTTGGACGAGATCCTGATGCGGGTCGAGCTGCTGCAGAGCAGCGGCGCGTCGTTCGCCCGTGTCGAGGGCCTGGCCGGGGCCCCGCGCGCGGATTCCGCGGACTCCCCGGAACCGGCGGACGACCGTATCGACGTGACCGGTGTCCGTTACGCCTACGACCGGGGCGGCGAGGTGCTGCGCGGCGTGGACCTGACGGTCCGCCCCGGCGAACGGCTGGCGGTGGTCGGCCCGTCGGGCGCCGGCAAGACGACGCTGAGCAGACTCCTGGCCGGCATCGACGCGCCGACCTCGGGCACGGTGACGGTCGGCGGGGTCCCCGTCGTCGGTCTCGGCCCCGAACGCCTGCGCCGCCAGGTCGTCCTGGTCACCCAGGAGCACCATGTCTTCCTGGGCACGGTCCGCGACAACCTCCTCATCGCCGAACCCGCCGCCACGGACGGCGACCTGTGGGCCGCGCTGAGCGCCGTCGGCGCCGACACCTGGGTGCGCGACCTGCCCGACGGCCTCGACACCCGCCTCGGCGAGGGCGGTCGCCGCACGGACGGCCCCCAGGCCCAGCAGCTCGCCCTCGCCCGCGTCGTCCTGGCCGACCCCCACACCCTCATCCTCGACGAGGCCACGGCCCTCCTCGACCCCACCACCGCCCGCCACACCGAACGCGCCCTCGCCGCCGTGCTCGAAGGCCGCACCGTCATCGCCATCGCCCACCGTCTGCACACCGCCCACGACGCGGACCGTGTGGCGGTGATGGAGGACGGCCTGTTGACCGAACTCGGCACGCACGAGGAGCTGGTGACGGCGGGCGGCGCCTACGCGGCGCTGTGGCAGCGGTGGCACGGGGAAGGGAAGACGCCCACCTGAGTGGTCCGACATGATGACCCGACAACCGTCTGAGAGAACGAGGAACCCCGTCGCGTGAAGCCCCCGATGTGCCTCTTCTGCCTGTATCCCCCGCGTGGTGACAGGAAGAGCGAGAGGTTCACCTTGGTGTATTTCCGGCAGACCGTCGAGCCGGACGACTGGGAGGGGCATCCTGAGAACGCCGTGTGGTTCTGCGACGACCACGCGCCCCTCGCCGAAGGGCTGACCGGCCTGACAGCCGACGAGGCGATGCGGCAGATCTGGAACAGGATCCGGAGCGCGTAGTCCGCATACCGAACTTGACCAACCGGCCAACGGACCGTTTCCGGCCAACTTGTTGACGCGGTCCTGACAGACCCTACGGTCTCCTGCCACTCTGCCCACAACCGCGGCACAGCAAGCTCACAAGCTCAAGCTCACAAGCTCCGCCACAGCACCTCGGCTGGGCCGCGAAGCATCCTTCACGCATGTGGTTTTCGCGTTCGTCAGTGCACACCTTGTTCTGCCCGGGCGGCCACCAGCCGTCCGGTCTCCCCTGGCCGGTGAACCCCGGCCACGCAGAAGGAGTCAGTGTTGAGACGCCAGTCCCACAGACGCACCTCCCACACCGGCACCACCCGTTCGCGCTCCGCCCAGCGGCGCGCGGCAGCCGGCGCACTCGTCGCCGTCACCGCCCTGTTGGCCGCGGCCGTCCAGTCGGGCGCCGCCACCGCCGCCCCGGAGAAGGCACCGTCGGCTGCGGGCAAGGCCGACCCGGGCGCGATCTCGGTGAAGCTCAGCCCCGCCCAGCGGGCCGAGCTGATCCGTGAGGCCGACGCCGCGAAGGCGGCGACGGCCGAGGAACTGAACCTCGGCGCCAAGGAGAAGCTCGTCGTCCGTGACGTGGTCAAGGACCGCGACGGCACCGTGCACACCCGGTACGAGCGGACGTACGCGGGCATCCCGGTCCTCGGCGGCGACCTGGTCGTCAAGACGTCGAAGGCGGGCGAGACCGAGGGCATCGTCAAGGCCACCAAGGCGAAGATCCAGGTCCCCTCGCTCACTCCGACCGTCACCAAGGCCAAGGCCGAGAAGCAGGCTCTCGGCGCCGCGAAGGCCGAGGACGCCAAGAGCCCGGACATCAACCGCGCTCCGCGCAAGGTCGTCTGGGTCGCGAGCGGCACGCCCGTCCTCGCCTACGAGACGGTCGTCGGCGGCTTCCAGCACGACGGCACCCCCCAGGAGCTGCACGTCATCACCGACGCCACCACCGGCGAGAAGCTGTACGAGTGGGAGGCGGTCGAGACCGGCACCGGCAACACGGTCTACAGCGGCCAGGTCACCCTCGGCACCACGCAGTCCGGTTCGACGTACAACCTCACCGACGGCGCGCGCGGCAACCACAAGACGTACAACCTCAACCGCGGCACCTCCGGCACCGGGACCCTGTTCTCCGGCCCCGACGACGTGTGGGGCAACGGCACCCCGTCGAACCTGGAGTCGGCCGGCGCCGACGCCCACTACGGCGCGGCGCTGACCTGGGACTACTACAAGAACGTGCACGGCCGCAACGGCATCCGCGGTGACGGCGTCGGCGCCTACTCGCGCGTCCACTACGGCAACAACTACGTCAACGCTTTCTGGCAGGACACCTGCTTCTGCATGACGTACGGCGACGGCTCAGGCAACGCCAACCCGCTCACCTCGATCGACGTGGCCGCCCACGAGATGACCCACGGGCTCACCTCGAACACGGCCGGCCTGCGGTACTCGGGCGAGTCCGGCGGCCTGAACGAGGCCACCTCGGACATCTTCGGCTCGACGGTCGAGTTCTACGCGGCGAACTCCTCCGACGTCGGTGACTACCTCATCGGCGAGGAGATCAACATCAACGGCGACGGCACGCCGCTGCGTTACATGGACAAGCCGAGCAAGGACGGCTCGTCCAAGGACGCGTGGTACTCGGGCATCGGCTCCGTCGACGTGCACTACTCCTCGGGTCCGGCCAACCACTTCTTCTACCTCCTCTCCGAGGGCAGCGGCGCCAAGACCATCAACGGCGTCAGCTACAACTCGCCCACATCGGACGGCCTCCCGGTGACGGGCATCGGCCGGGCCAAGGCGGAGCAGATCTGGTTCAAGGCGCTCACCACGAAGTTCACGTCGACGACCAACTACGCGGGTGCCCGCACCGGCACCCTCGCGGTCGCCGGTGAGCTGTACGGCACGACGTCCGCCGAGTACGCGGCGGTACAGAGCGCGTGGGCGGGCGTGAACGTCGGCTCGCGGCCCGGCGGTGGCGGAGGCGGCGGTACGTCGTTCGAGAGCACGGCCGACGTAGCGATTCCGGACAACGGCGCGGCGGTGACGTCCTCGATCACGGTCTCCGGCCGGACCGGGAACGCCCCCTCGAACCTCGCGGTCGCTGTGGACGTCGTCCACACCTACATCGGTGACCTCCAGGTCCAGTTGGTCGCCCCCGACGGCACGGCGTACACGATGAAGGCGTACGGCACCGGAGGCAGCGCGGACAACATCAACACCACGTACACCGTGAACGCCTCCTCCGAAGTGGCCAACGGGGTATGGCAGTTGAGGGTCCAGGACAACGCGGCACGGGACACGGGGTACATCAACAGCTGGAAGCTGACGTTCCCGTAGGCCACCCTCGCACGGACCTCGTGGGCGCCTCGTCAGCACCTCGTAGGCACCCCACGGGCTCCCTCGCAGGCACCCTCGCGAACATCTCTCCACAGGCGTCGTCCCGGTGGGTCAACTCCCACCGGGGCGGCGCCCGTTCATGTTCCCGGAACAACCACCGGACTGTTGACTTTCGGCCAACATCACGAACCCCTCCTGACATGCACACGACTTAGGTGTCACTCTTCCCCCACCCGCCGCACCAGCACCACAACCAGCACCAGCACCGAAGCACTCCCCCACATAAGGAGCTTGCGTGACTCCCCTCTACGCGCGTCACAAGCGCACCACGCTCGCCATCGCGACCGCCGTCGCCGCCGGCGCGCTGCTCACCACCGGACTGACCTCCGGCGCCACCGCCCAGCCCGCGCCCGTCGCGGACAAGGC
The DNA here is from genome assembly GCF_042955065.1 of Streptomyces sp. NPDC012510. NCBI lineage: Bacteria > Bacillati > Actinomycetota > Actinomycetes > Kitasatosporales > Streptomycetaceae > Streptomyces > Streptomyces sp. NPDC012510. The sequence goes on along the minus strand of NZ_JBIBEN010000015.1, from coordinate 9,007 downwards.
CCAGCCGGCCGGCTCCCCGGTCCTGCTGACGCCCGCCGCGCGCACGGCCCTCATCAAGAAGGCGGACGCCGCCACGGCCGACACCGCCGACGAGATAGGCCTGGGCGCCAAGGAGGAACTGGTCGTCCGCGATGTCCTCAAGGACGCGGACGGCACGGTCCACACCCGCTACGAGCGCACCTACGGCGGCCTCCCGGTCCTCGGCGGCGACCTCGTCGTCCACGAGTCCAAGGCCGGCGACATCAGCAGCGTCACCAAGGCCACCAGCGCCTCCGTCAAGGTCTCCGACCTCACGGCGGACGTCACCAAGGCCACCGCCGAGAAGCAGGCCCTGAAGGCCGCCAAGGCCGAGGGCTCCACCAGAACCGAGGCGGACAAGGCCCCCCGCAAGGTCGTCTGGGCGGCCGACGGCAAGCCCGCCCTCGCCTACGAGACGGTCGTCGGCGGCTTCCAGCACGACGGCACCCCGCAGGAGCTGCACGTCGTCACCGACGCGGAGACCGGCGAGAAGCTGTACGAGTGGGAGGCCATCCAGACCGGTTCGGGCAACAGCCAGTACAACGGCTCGGTCACCATCGGCACGACGCTCTCGGGCTCGACGTACCAGCTCAGCGACGCCACCCGCGGCGGCCACAAGACGTACAACAAGGCCCGCGCCACCTCCTCCTCGGCCGGCACCCTCTTCACCGACGCCGACGACAAGTGGGGCACCGGCACCGTCACCAGCTCCTCCACCGACCAGAACGCCGCCGTGGACGCCCACTACGGCGCCCAGGTCACCTGGGACTTCTACAAGAACGTCCTCGGCCGCAACGGCATCAGGAACAACGGCGTCGCGGCGTACTCCCGTGTCCACTACGGCAACGCCTTCGGCAACGCCTTCTGGTCCGACAGCTGCTTCTGCATGACGTACGGCGACGGCGCGGGCAACCTCAAGCCGCTGACGTCCCTGGACGTCGCCGGCCACGAGATGACCCACGGCCTGACCTCCAACACGGCCGGCCTGCGGTACTCCGGCGAGTCCGGCGGCCTCAACGAGGCCACCTCCGACATCATCGCCACGGGCGTCGAGTTCTACGCCGCCAACGCCAAGGACCCGGGCGACTACCTCATCGGTGAGAAGATCGACATCCGCGGCAACGGCACCCCGCTGCGCTACATGGACCAGCCCAGCAAGGACGGCTCGTCGGCCAACTACTGGTCCTCGTCGCTCGGGAGCATGGACGTCCACTACTCCTCGGGCCCGGCCAACCACTTCTTCTTCCTCCTCGCCGAGGGCAGCGGCGCGAAGACGATCAACGGCGTCAGCTACAACTCCCCCACCTCCAACGGCGCCACGATCACGGGCATCGGCCGCGACAAGGCGATCCAGATCTGGTACAAGGCGCTCACGACGTACATGACGTCGACGACCAACTACAAGGGCGCCCGCACGGCGACCCTGAACGCCGCCTCCTCCCTCTACGGCTCCAGCAGCGCGGAGTACGCGGCGGTGAACGCGGCGTGGGCGGCGGTCAACGTCAAGGCGTGACCTCGGCCTAGGCCATGGGCAGCTCGGGCGGTACCCGGAGAGAAGGCGACTCCGGGTGCCGCTCTACGCTGTGCCCCATGCCCCGAACCGACGGCCCCCTCCCCGAGGGCCCCTTCACCTACGACGAGGTGGGCGCGACCCGGGAGGGCCACTGCCCACCCGGCTTCAACCCCCTCCACGTCCGCACCCGGATAGGCGAGGGCGTGGACGTCTTCCACCGCGCCGCCGACGCGGTCCTCACCTGGGAGATGCACCGCGCCATGGGCGTCGGCATCCGGACCGACGCCGCCGCGGCCGCCCCCGGCGTCGACGTGACGGTCACCCTCGGCGGCGTCATCAAGGCCCCCTGCCGCGTCGTCTGGACGGTGGACGAACCCCGTCGCAAGGGCTGGGCCTACGGCACGCTCCCCGGCCACCCGGAATGCGGCGAGGAGGCCTTCATCGTCGACCGCACGGGCGACGGCACGGTCTGGCTGACGGTGACCGCCTTCAGCCGCGGCGCGAAGTGGTACGCACGGGCGGGCGGCGCAGCGACACGGGGGTTGCAGCACGCGTATGCGCGGAGGTGCGGGGTGGTGCTGCGGAGACTGGCGGGGGACCCAAAGAAGTTTTAGTGACCGGCCCGCGCCATGGGGTGGTCCTCGGGCAGGTTCACATCCCTGGCCTTCTCAAGCGCGCGGGCGTGCCTGTCCCGGTCGCTGGACGCCGACATGGCACGGATGACCACGTTGATCGGGCCGAACACCAGCCCGTAGTCCCGCGTTTCCCCGGTCTGCTCAGCGATCTCTCCAGCGGCTTCAAGCCATGCGTCCGCGCCGGACGTGTCTCCGCTCCGGCTGGACAGGATCGCCCCTTTCAGGTGCGGCGCACCGCGCACGGCACGTGTTGCGCGGTCACCGTCGTCGTCGAGGTCCCGCAGTGCCTGCCGCACCAGGGCCACGCCCCGGTCGTGGCGTGCCCCGTCGGCCATCAACCGAGCCCTGTCCCATCGCTCGATCGCGACTTGTCCGGGGTCGCTCGACGGGCCGCCGTCATGGCCATGCGGGACAAGGCGAGTCGGGCCAGGTCGATGAATCCGATCTGCCGACCGACCACGTACACCGTGCGTCACGGCTCTGCCTGCAGCCAGGTGGCACGCAGCCAGGTGGCACGCTCCGGGGCATGCCCTGGAGGCTGGGTGAGGACGCTCAGCAACTGTGGATCAGCAACTGCTCACGCCATGTGCGAAGCCGCCCTCAACGAAGTGAAGGCGCACAGCACCTGCTGGGCCACCGTACTGGACGCGCCCATCTACGACGGGCCCCGCGCACAGACCACCCTCAACCGCCGGCACCACATCCACGACCTCCTCGACCAGGGCGTCGGCCTGCTCGAATGCGCCCGCCGCCTGCAACTCGCCAGTCGATCCACTCGGCGCCACGACCTCCGTCACTCCACCGCCACCCTGCTCCTGGACCAGGGCGCCGAACTCGTCGTCATCAAGGAACTCTCGGCCACGCCCACATCGGCGTCACCGCCACCGTCCACGTAAGGCTCCGCCTCCAGCGCGACGCCATCGACACCCTCAGCACCGCCCTTGACGGCCCCGCCAGCGACGAGTCGACCCGCGACGACGACGGCGACAACCCGCCGCCGTGCGGAGCCACCGTCCACTGACGTTGCCGTCAACTACTGCCGTCACCCATCGCTGAAGCCCCGCCAGGACGCACCTGACGGGGCTTCATCTTTGTGTTCGCGACTTACCCGCTCACGCACTGCAGGGCTACAGACTCACGCTCCGGAGAATCTCATAAAGACATCACGATCGCGCCAGGAATCGGAGAAGGAATCTTCCAGGATTCCCCTGCAGAATCGCGAGAGCACGCTCCAATCCCGACTCGAGCTCTTCGGCGCCCGGCACCCCCGTCGTGCTCAACCTCGCCTACTCCGCCCACGCCCTCATCGCCGGCGCCACCCGCTCCGGGAAATCGATCACCGTCAACACCCTGCTCGCCTACGCCTCACTGATGCGGGACGTGCGCCTGATCGTGATCGACCCCAACCTCGGCGCCGTCGCCCCCTGGTGGCGTACCGCCCACAAGGTCTCCGACGCCATCCACCCCGACGAACCGACCGAGATCCTGCGCTGGGTGCGCGAGGAGATGCAGCGCCGGGAGCAGCTGTTCTGGTCCCGTCGCACCGACCGCATCACGGACTTCAGCCCGGAACTGCCGCTGCTGCTCGTGGTGATCGACGAGGTGGCGAACTACACCCGCCACCCCGACCGCAAGGCCCGCGAACGCTTCGAGACCGAGCTGCTGGCCATCGCCAGCCAGGGCGCCAAGTTCGGCGTACGGCTGTGGCTGCTCACCCAGAAGCCCTCCGCCGACGTGCTCACCACCGCCGTACGCACCAACCTGTCCGCCCGGATCTGCCACCGCGTCGACACCGTCGAGGACTTCCTGCACCTCTTCCCCGACGGCCGGGACCTCGACATCACCGCCGCCGACCGCACCATGCCCCAGGGCGTCTCCATCGCCTCCGTCGGCGACATGCGCACCCCCGTCCGGCTGCGCTCGGTCTACCTGCCTACCGAAGCCTGCTGGCAGATCAACGACCTCATGTGCACCGAAGGGCTGAAGGTCCGCGACCTGCCCGCCCACGTCGACCTGGACAAAGCCGCGTGACCAGCACCGGCCAGCCGCCCGAGCGGGCCCGCCCCGCTCCGGACCGCTTCCGTACCGCAGTGATCCCCGGCAAGGGCGTGTAGTCGCCAAACCCTCGCCCCTGCCGGGGCCTTTCCTCCCCATCCATCCACGGCACACGCATGTGCCGCAGCGCAGAGAGGTCCCGCCAGCATGCCACCGCACAACCCCACCGCCACAATCCCCCGCCCCGAACCGGCCACGGCCATACAGCCGTCATTCACCGGATACCGGAACCTGCCGGGTCTCGTCCGACAACTGTCCTCACTCGGCGGCTGTGCCCAGCCGATCCGGCTCGAAGGCCATCGCACCGAGATCGACGCCTTCACCGGCGAGATCCTGCGCGAACTGAAGTCCAAGGAACTGCCCGCCGGGCACCTCCTGGTGCGTTGCGGCAACCGCCGTACCAGCCGCTGCCCCTCCTGCGCCGAGCTCTACCGCCAGGACACCTACCACCTCATCGCCGCCGGCCTACGCGGCGGCAAGAACACCCCCGACCAGATCGCCACCCACCCCCGCGTCTTCGCCACGCTCACCGCCCCGTCGTACGGACCGGTCCACGGACGACGCACCGGAGGCTCCGCCCGCTGCCGCTGCGGACGCCCCCACACCAAGGGCGACACGCTCCTCGGCACACCGCTCGACCCCGAGCGGTACGACTACACGGGCGCCGTGCTGTGGAACGCCCACGCCCCCGCCCTGTGGGCCCGCTTCATGCTCCACCTGCGCCGCACCATCGCCGCCGCAGCCGGACTCCCGCAGCGCCTGCTCTCCATGTTCGTCCGGGTCTCATACGCCAAGGTCGCCGAGTACCAACAGCGCGGACTGATCCACTTCCACGCCGTGATCCGCCTCGACGGCCCCGCAGGCCCCTACACCCCACCACCCGCATGGGCCACCCCCGAACTCCTCGCCGATGCCATCCGGACCGCGGCCAACCGCGCCCACGTCGACGGGCCGGAGATCAACGGCCGCACCCACTCCTTCGCCTTCGGCGAGCAGACCGACACCAGGATCATCCGATCCACGGCCTTCAAGGGCGGGACCGCGATCACCGAGGGCAAGGTCGCGGGATACGTCGCCAAGTACGCCACCAAGGGCACCGAAGCCGCGACCGGCACCCTCGACCACCGGCTGAAGAAGATCACCGAACTCTGGTTCGAGTCCGTGCCCGAGCACGCCGCCCGCATGATCCGCACCGCCTGGGCCCTCGGCGCCCGCGACGACCTCAAGCACCTGAACCTGCGCAAGTGGGCCCACATGCTCGGCTTCCGCAGCCACTTCTCCACCAAGACCCGCACCTACTCCACCACCCTCGGCACCCTCCGCAACGCCCGCGCCGCATGGCACCGCCGCCACACCCCTCCGCCCTCCCCGACCACCCTCGTCATCGCCCACTGGGCCTACAACGGCACCGGCCTCACCCTCGACCTCGAACGCCTCGCCGCCCTCATCGGCGGCGCCCCAACGCGCGAACCGGCGGTGACCACTCGTGCATGACGACGAACTCCTCACCGTCCCCGAAGCGATGGCCCGCCTCAAGATCGGCCGCTCCGCCCTCTACGACCTGATGCGCACCCGCCGCCTGGCCTCGCTGACCATCGGCCGCGCCCGCCGCATCCCCACCCACGCCCTGGACGACTACGTCCAGCGCCACCTGGAAGAGGCCGCCCGATGACCGCCCCCAAGCGCAAGACAGCCCGCGCCAACGGCGAAGGCACCATCTACCAGCGCAAGGACGGCCGCTGGGAAGCCGCCGGCTACGTCCTCGCCGCCGACGGCACCAGCAAACGCGTCCGCGTCTACAGCACCACCCGCAGAAAGGCGGCCGACAAACTCGCCGAGAAGATCGCCGACAGCAACCGCGGACTCCCCGTCGCCACCGCCGACAGCGCCGTGAGCGACTACCTCACCTACTGGCTCGGCAGCGTCGCCGTCCACCGGCTCCGCGAGAACACCCACACCCGCTACGCCACCTGCGTCCGCCTCCACCTCATCCCCGGCCTCGGCACCAAGAAGGTCGCACGGCTGACAGCCAAGGACGTCCGCACCTTCCTCGACCGCCTCCGCACCACCTGTCAGTGCTGCACCCAGGGACTCGACACCAAACGGAAGAAATGCTGCACAGCTGGCCAGTGCTGCCAGAAGCGGCTGTCCCCCTCGACCGTGACCTACGTGCACTCGGTCCTCAAGTCGGCACTGGAACACGCCGTCCGCGAAGACGAGCTGCCCCGCAACGTCGCCCGCAACGTCAAGACCACCACGCACCAGCCGAGGCGCTTCCGGCCACTCACTGCGGCAGAGGCCCGCAAGTTCCTCGACGTGGCCCGCACTGACCGGATGCATGGGCTGTACGAACTCGCCCTGCGCACCGGACTCCGCAAAGGCGAACTCCTCGGCCTCCACTGGGAAGACCTCGACCTCAACTCCGGAACGGCCAGCATCCGCCGCACGCTCCAGCGCACCCGCACCGGCGGCCTCACTCACCTGCCCACGAAGACCCGAGCGTCCGAGCGCCGCATCGCCCTCCCGACCGAATGCCTCCACTCCCTCAAGGAACACAAGGAGCGGCAGGACAAGGAGCGCGAGACCGCAGGGCCGGACTGGAGAGGCGACAGCCTCGTCTTCACCACACCCACAGGACGGCCTCTCGACCCGGCTAACCTCACCCGCCGCTTCCGCGGCTTCCTCGGCCGGGCCGGACTCCGTCGCATCCGCTTCCACGACCTTCGACACTCGACTGCGACCCTGCTCCTGGAACAGGGGGTCGACCTCGTCGTGATCAAGGAACTCCTCGGCCACGCCCACATCGGCGTCACCGCCGGCGTCTACGCCCACGTCCGACTCCGCCTCCAACGCCAAGCCATCGACACCCTCGGCAACGCCCTCAGCTCGACGGACAACGACCCCGACGACCCGCCCTCCGCAGCCGTCGTCCGCTGACGTTGCCGTCAGCGTTGCCGTCAAACGCCATAGGGGCCCCGCCGAATGATCTATTCGGCGGGGCCCCTATTTCATGCGGGACGCAACTCATAGAGGGAAACCATAAGGTCGCACCTCTTTATGATCGCTCAGATCGGGATGTCGAGTCCTAGCGCGCTCGAATATCGACTCGCCCACCCTTTGGCCGACGCCAGAATGTCCATAGACCTTCCGTTCGACAAGCGAATCGGCCCTTGCTTCAGCTGCCCCTGAATTTTGGACTCCAAGTCGGGGGCGCCAATATCACGTGCCAACACCAGCGCCTGTACGAGACGAGCTGGATAGTTGGCCACGGGAAGCCAGGCATAGAGATTGCCCCGCTTTACATCGTCGGGAGAAGAAAGCAGCACACACAAGTCGGTGCGATCAGCTACGAACTGAGCCGCTCGCCCCAGCCCTTCCCGAAGAAACTCCTCCACCAAGCTGTCTACCGCCTGAGGCCACGGCATCTCGTTACTTGAGCTACGAATCGGTACAGACATACGCCCGTACTTCTCCAGAGCTGAGCCGAACTTGGCGTCCCCCACGTTCATGTGCCAGGCCAGCATGCCCGCAGCGTCCTTGGAGATCCACCCGAGGTACGCCAGATCCTCTGACTCCCACCGCACTTCACCCCGCCGCGACACCTCAGCCTCGGAAGGGACAACGCCGAGCTCCATGGCTGCACGCAACACAGCCGGTGCGGTCAGCGACTTAGCAGCCATCCAACATCACCACTTCGTCCATCTGCGAGACCCGCTGGGCACCCTTACGAGGTCGAACACTATCCCATCGGGCGTGTCACGATACGTCCACAGCTCACCGTAATCGACACCCATTTCATTCATGTAGCGTCGCAACTGTCGAGTACCAGCCTTGATGCCACTCTTGGTATTCGGCTTGAGCTCCACGGGGAATCCATCCGCAGTAAAGCCGTCTGGAATATTGCCCGGCGAGATTTGATGACCGCGCGAATATCCAAGGGAGTCCAAATGCTCTCCCCATTCGGGTCCATTATGGACTCTCGTCCCTCGTGAAGCAGCGGCACTATTCCCGGACTGGAGGTTCGTCGGGCATCCGCCGGAATTGTGAACGAGTACCGGAGTCGCGCCGGGTCTGTACGGTGAGTGGTGTAACTCCCGAGCTGGAAGCGACAGTTGATGACTGACGTGACGAGTGACACCGAGGCCGGGAAGGCCGCTGTGAGTGGGGCGGGCGCCGTGGATGACGGGCTGGTCGCCGAGCTGGTGGCCCGGGCCCAGGCCGGTGGGGTGAAGCTCACCGGGGAGGGCGGCCTGCTGCAGCAGCTGACGAAGCGGGTGTTGGAGTCCGCGCTGGAAGGCGAACTCACCGATCATCTGGGCCACGAGCCCGGTGAGCGGGCCGAGGGCGGCCGGGAGAACTACCGCAACGGACACCGCTCCAAGACGGTGATCACCGAGTCGGGGCCGGTCGAGATCGCGGTGCCGCGGGACCGGGCCGGGTCGTTCGAGCCGCAGCTGGTCAAGAAGCGGCAGCGGCGTCTGGGCGGGGTGGACGAGATGGTCCTGTCGCTGTCGGTGAAAGGGCTCACGCACGGGGAGATCTCCGCGCATCTCGCCGAGGTCTACGGCGCGGAGATCTCCAAGTCCACGATCTCCACGATCACCGACAGCGTGATGGCCGGCATGAGCGAATGGCAGAACCGTCCCCTGGACAGCGTCTACCCGGTCGTCTTCATCGACTGCGTGAACGTGAAGGTCAGGGACGGGCAGGTCGCCAACCGGCCTGTCTGCATGGCGGTGGCCGTCACCGCCGAGGGACACCGGGACATCCTGGGCCTGTGGATCGG